>NZ_JBOBHR010000003.1:0-661857 GCF_050587465.1 Kosakonia sp. N21
GTTTTATCATGTGGCCTGGCCTGTTGCAGGCGGGCAATGACGTGAAACTTTCTCACCTTCCACTTGCGGACTCGACATTTTGACAATTCCTGGGTATCTTCGGCTATCTGGATGTCTAAACGTTTAAACGTATGCAGTGAGGATATAAGTTATGCCGATTCGGGTGCAGGACGAGCTGCCAGCCGTCAACTTCTTACGTGATGAGAATGTCTTTGTAATGACAACCTCGCGCGCAACAGTTCAGGAAATTCGTCCGCTGAAGGTGCTTATCCTCAACCTGATGCCGAAGAAAATTGAGACGGAAAACCAGTTCCTGCGCCTGCTGTCGAACTCACCGCTGCAGGTGGATGTGCGGCTGCTGCGTATCGACTCACGCGAGTCGCGCAATACGCCTGCCGAACATCTGAACACCTTCTATTGCAACTTCGACGAGATCTGTCACGAAAACTACGATGGCTTGATCGTCACCGGCGCGCCGTTAGGGTTGGTGGAATTCAACGATGTTGCCTACTGGCCTCAAATCGAGCAGGTGCTGGAGTGGGCAAAAGATCACGTCACCTCAACGCTATTTGTCTGTTGGGCGGTACAAGCCGCATTAAACATCCTCTATGGCATTCCTAAACAGACCCGCAGCGAAAAACTCTCAGGCGTATACGAACATCGCATTCTTCATCCTCATGCCCTACTGACCCGTGGTTTTGACGATGTATTCCTGGCTCCACACTCCCGTTATGCCGACTTCCCGGCCGCATTGATCCGTGATTACACCGATCTGGATATTCTCGCGGAAACCGAAGGCGGAGACGCCTATCTGTTTGCCAGCAAGGACAAACGTATTGCCTTTGTCACGGGGCACCCGGAATACGATGCCAATACGCTGGCGAGTGAGTACTTCCGCGATGTAGATGCTGGTCTGAGTCCGGAGTTGCCGTACAACTATTTCCCGAAAGACGATCCGCAGAACACGCCGCACGCTTCCTGGCGCAGCCACGGTAATTTGCTGTTCATCAACTGGCTTAACTACTACGTCTACCAGATCACGCCATTCGATCTACGTCATATGAATCCGACGCTGGATTAAGCGTTTCAGCCCTGCACTACAGGCGCCTTCGGGCGCCTTTTTTATTTCCGAAAATCACTTCACAACCAAATAAAACTATAACTTCTATGTTATCAGTAAGTTAATTTCATTTTAAATTAAAAATGGAAATTGTTTTTGATTTTGGAAAAATAATTAGCCAGGATTGATCCTGCTGAACGAAAACTGCACACCCGATCTTCGTTCGCATTGGGAAATGTCTTCGATGCACAAATGAGGAGCCGTACCATGACACAACAGGCGACAACAACCGATGAACTGGCCTTTACGCAGCCCTATGGCGAGCAGGAAAAACAGATCCTCACGTCTGCGGCGGTGGAATTTCTGAGTGAGCTGGTCACCCGCTTTACGCCAAAACGCAATCAGTTATTGGCTGCGCGTCTGCGCCAGCAACAGCAGATCGATGCCGGTACGTTGCCTGGTTTTATTTCGGAAACAGCTTCCATTCGCGAAAGTGACTGGACTATCCGCGGTATCCCTGGCGATTTACTCGATCGCCGGGTGGAGATCACCGGGCCGGTTGAGCGCAAAATGGTTATCAATGCGCTCAACGCGAATGTGAAAGTGTTTATGGCGGATTTTGAAGATTCGCTGGCACCAAACTGGGAAAAAGTGATCGACGGGCAGATCAACCTGCGCGATGCGGTTAACGGCACCATCAGCTATACCAACGAAGCAGGTAAAATCTATCAACTCAAACCCAACCCGGCGGTACTGGTTTGCCGCGTACGCGGTTTGCACTTGCCAGAGAAGCACGTCACCTGGCGTGAAGAAGCCATCCCCGGCAGCCTGTTTGATTTTGCGCTCTACTTTTTCCACAACCATAAAAACCTGCTCGCCAAAGGCAGCGGTCCCTATTTCTATCTGCCAAAAACCCAGTCCTGGCAAGAAGCGGCATGGTGGAGTGAGGTCTTTAGTTTTACGGAAGACCGCTTTAACCTGCCGCGCGGCACAATCAAAGCAACCTTGCTGATTGAAACCCTGCCGGCGGTATTCCAGATGGATGAGATCCTGCATGCCCTGCGTGACCATATCGTCGGGCTTAACTGCGGGCGCTGGGATTATATCTTCAGCTATATCAAAACCTTAAAAAACTACCCGGACCGTGTCCTGCCCGATCGCCAGGTCGTGACGATGGACAAACCGTTCCTCAGCGCTTATTCCCGTCTGCTGATCAAAACCTGTCATCGTCGCGGCGCGTTTGCGATGGGCGGTATGGCGGCGTTTATCCCCAGCAAAGATGCAGAACGTAATAACTGGGTACTGAACAAGGTTAAAGCGGATAAAGAGCTCGAAGCCAAAAACGGTCATGACGGTACGTGGATTGCCCACCCGGGTCTTGGCGACACGGTGATGGAGGTGTTTAACGCTGCACTGGGCGACCACAAAAATCAGTTGTCGGTGAGCCGTGAAGAGGATGCGCCGATCACCGCTGATCAACTGCTGGCGCCTTGCGAAGGCGAACGCACAGAAGAAGGCATGCGCGCCAACATTCGTGTGGCGGTGCAGTACATCGAAGCGTGGATCTCCGGTAATGGTTGCGTGCCGATTTACGGCCTGATGGAAGATGCCGCCACGGCGGAAATTTCCCGCACGTCCATCTGGCAATGGATCCACCACGAAAAAACGCTGAGCAACGGCAAAGCGGTGACCAAAGCGCTGTTCCGCCAGATGCTGGCTGAAGAGATGCTGGTCATTCAGGAAGAGTTGGGTGAACACCGCTTTAGCAGCGGGCGGTTTGATGATGCCGCACGCCTGATGGAGCAGATCACCACGTCTGATGAGCTGATCGATTTCCTGACGTTGCCTGGCTACCGCCTGTTAGCGTAATTCAACCACCTGTCACACTATGGAGCATCTGCATATGAAAACCCGTACCCAACAAATCGAAGCATTACAAAAAGAGTGGACACAACCGCGCTGGGAAGGCATTCGCCGCCCCTATACGGCGGAAGAGGTGGTGAAATTACGTGGCTCGGTAAACCCGGAATGTACGCTGGCGCAACTCGGCGCCGCCAAAATGTGGCGCTTGCTGCATGGCGAGTCGAAAAAAGGGTATATCAACAGCCTTGGCGCGTTGACAGGCGGCCAGGCGTTGCAACAGGCGAAAGCGGGTATTGAAGCTGTATATCTCTCCGGCTGGCAGGTGGCGGCAGATGCAAACCTGGCCTCCAGCATGTATCCGGACCAGTCGCTGTACCCGGCAAACTCGGTGCCATCGGTGGTGGAGCGCATCAATAACACCTTCCGCCGTGCGGATCAGATCCAGTGGGCGGCAGGCATTGAACCCGGCGATCCGCGCTTTGTGGATTACTTCCTGCCGATCGTTGCCGATGCCGAAGCCGGTTTTGGCGGGGTGCTGAACGCATTTGAACTGATGAAATCGATGATCGAAGCCGGTGCAGCGGCGGTTCACTTCGAAGATCAGCTCGCCTCGGTGAAAAAATGCGGCCACATGGGCGGTAAAGTGCTGGTACCAACCCAGGAAGCCGTACAGAAACTGGTTGCCGCGCGCCTGGCTGCGGATGTGCTGGGCGTACCAACATTGCTGGTCGCCCGTACCGACGCCGATGCTGCCGATCTGGTGACCTCCGACTGCGACCCGTATGACAGCGCGTTTATTACCGGTGAGCGCACCAGTGAAGGTTTTTATCGTACCCACGCCGGTATCGAGCAAGCCATCAGCCGCGGCCTGGCGTATGCGCCGTACGCCGACCTGGTGTGGTGCGAAACGTCAACGCCGGATCTTGAGCTGGCCCGTCGTTTCGCCGAAGCCATCCACGCGAAATTCCCCGGCAAACTGCTGGCCTACAACTGTTCGCCATCGTTTAACTGGAAGAAAAATCTCGACGACAGCACCATCGCGCGTTTCCAGCAGGCGCTGTCGGACATGGGGTATAAATTCCAGTTTATTACCCTCGCGGGCATCCACAGCATGTGGTTCAACATGTTCGATTTGGCCCACGCCTATGCACAAGGTGAGGGGATGAAACACTATGTTGAGAAGGTGCAACAGCCGGAGTTCGCTGCAGGCAAAGAGGGCTATACCTTTGTTTCGCATCAGCAGGAGGTTGGTACGGGCTACTTCGATAAGGTGACCACCATTATTCAGGGCGGAACCTCTTCGGTCACCGCGCTGACCGGGTCGACGGAAGAAGCACAGTTCTGATCTGTTCTCCCTCTCCCCGTCGGGGGGAGGGACAAATGAGGGAAAGCTATGTCGCGTGGCCTGGAACTGCTGATTGCACAAACGATCTTACAGGGCTTCGATGCTCAATATGGTCGGTTTCTGGAAGTGACCTCCGGCGCGCAACAGCGCTTTGAGCAGGCAGACTGGCAGGCCGTCCAGCAAGCCATGAAACAGCGTATTCACCTCTACGATCATCATGTGGGACTGGTGGTGGAGCAGTTACGCTGCATCACAGACAGCCAAAGCCCGGATGCCGCTTTCCTGCTGCGGGTAAAAGAGCACTACACCCAGTTGCTGCCGGACTATCCACGCTTTGAAATTGCCGAAAGTTTCTTTAACTCCGTCTATTGCCGCCTGTTTGATCACCGTTCGCTGACGCCGGAACGCTTGTTTATCTTCAGTTCGCAGCCCGAGCGGCGTTTTCGCACGATTCCACGACCGCTGGCGAAAGCATTCTGGCCGGAGCGCGGTTGGGAAGCGCTGCTGACCAAAGTCCTGTCTGATTTACCGCTGCGTCTGCCCTGGCAGGATAAAGCGCGCGATGTCGGTTATATCGCGGCACATCTGACGGATGCATTTGGCCCGGAAACCCTGAGCCAGTCGCATTTGCAGGTCGCAAACGAGCTGTTCTACCGTAACAAAGCGGCCTGGCTGGTCGGTAAGCTGATCACGCCGGTGGCGACGCTGCCCTTTTTGTTGCCGGTTCACCGCAGCGATGACGGGGAACTGTTTGTTGATACCTGTCTGACCACCCACGCCGAAGCCAGTATAGTGTTTGGTTTCGCCCGCTCCTATTTTATGGTCTATGCCCCGCTACCTGCGGCTACCGTGGAATGGCTGCGCGAAATCCTCCCCGGCAAGACCACCGCAGAGCTGTACATGGCGATTGGCTGCCAGAAACATGGCAAAACGGAAAGCTACCGCGAGTATCTGAACTACATCAACGCCAGCGATGAGCAGTTTATTGAAGCGCCGGGGATCCGCGGTATGGTGATGCTGGTGTTTACACTGCCGGGCTTCGATCGGGTATTCAAGGTGATCAAGGACGTGTTCCCGCCGCAAAAGGAGATGAGTGCGGCCCATGTTCGCGCCTGCTATCAGCTGGTTAAAGAACACGATCGCGTCGGGCGCATGGCCGATACGCAAGAGTTTGAAAACTTCGTGCTGGAAAAGCGGCAAATTTCACCGGCGTTAATGGCGTTATTACGGGAGCAGGCACCGGGCAAGATCACCGATCTCGGCGATCGCATTGCGATAAGTCACCTCTATATTGAGCGACGGATGGTGCCGCTCAACCTGTGGTTTGAGCAGGTCAAAGGCCAGCAACTGCGCGATGCGGTGGAAGAGTACGGCAATGCCATTCGCCAACTGGCCGCCGCCAATATCTTCCCCGGCGATATGTTATTTAAAAATTTCGGCGTCACCCGACACGGGCGGGTAGTGTTCTATGACTATGACGAAATTTGCTATATGACCGAAGTGAATTTTCGCGATATCCCTGCACCGCGCTACCCGGAAGATGAGCTCAGCGCCGAGCCGTGGTACAGCGTGACCCCAGGGGATGTTTTCCCGGAGGAGTTTCGCCACTGGCTGTGCGCCGACCCGAAAATTGGCCCGCTGTTTGAGGAGATGCACGCTGATTTACTGCGTGCTGACTACTGGCGCGGGCTGCAAATGCGCATCCGCAACGGGCATGTGGAAGATGTTTACGCCTACCGCAGGCGTCAGCGCTTTAGCGTACGCTTTGGCGCGACCGCGCTGCGGCAGGCGGGATAGGTCAGGTAAAGTAGTAACGCACCACATGGAAGAAAATGGGGGCGGCGAAACAGAGCGAATCGATTCTGTCCATCATGCCGCCGTGCCCTTCGAGCATCGCCCCAAAATCTTTCACCCCGCGATCGCGCTTGATGGCCGACATGCACAACCCGCCAAGGAAGCCGAGCAAGGTGATCAGCAGCGAAATCACAAACGCCTGCCAGGGGTTGAACGGCGTGATCCACCATAACCCGGCCCCCACCAGACTGGCGCTGAGAATGCCGCCAACGAAGCCCTCAACCGTTTTATTGGGACTCAGTTTGGGCACGATCGGACGTTTGCCCCACAGCTTACCGAACACATACTGCAGCACGTCCGAGATTTGCACGACAATCATCATAAACAGCACCAGTTTGATGTTCTGGCCGCTGTAACCGGGAATAGACAACATCAACAACGCGGGCGCATGACTGACGCAGTAGACCGCCATCATCAGACTCCACTGGATTTTCGCGCTGCGCTCGAGGAAGTGATGCGTATCGCCGGCGATGGCCACGCGAGCCGGAATAAACAAAAACGCATACACCGGGATAAAAATGACGAACACGGCGTACCACTGAATACCCACCAACAGATACTGCACGGGTAAAATAATAAAGAAGCACCAGAACAACGCTTCGTGATCGCCACGACGGGTTGGCATCAGCGTAATGCATTCGCGTAGCGCGAAAAAAGACATCAGCGCAAACAGCACCACCGAGCCGATTGGGCCAATCAGCATGGCGACCACCGACACGGTGCACATCAGCCACCAGGCGCGGATACGGGCGTTAAGATTGGCAATCGTGGCGTTTTGGTAACAGCGCGACAGGACAAAACCAATCGCACTGGCGACGGCAAGCAGGATAAACAGCCCGCTCAGCAGCAGGCGCAGCTCAGCATCAACATTAATCATGAGTCAGCGCCTCCAGAGCCTCTTTTGCACGCATTAAAAATTCCCGCTTTGTCTCCTGCTCCATCGGGCCGGAAATCGGTTCGCCAAAGGTTGCCGTGCAGATGATAGGCACCACCAGACGCGACCCTTTCGGCAATACGCGGTTCATATTCTCCAGCCATACCGGAACCAGTTGCACCTGCGGCATACGCTGCGCCAGATGGAACAGCCCGCTTTTAAAGGCGGCGACTTCATCGCCGGTTCCGCGTGTCCCTTCCGGGAAGAAGATCAGCGAATGGCCTTGCTCCAGCTTTTCTGTCAGCGGTTGTAAGGGATCGCGCGGCGTCGTTGTCTCTTCAGACGCTGTCGCCTGACTGCGTCGATCCACCAATACGGCGTTAAAAATGCGCGTAGCAAGATAGCGGCGCAGCGCGGTCTTGTTCCAGTAATCCGCCGCTGCAACAGGATGAACGTGATGGCGCAGCGCACGGGGAAAGCTGGCCCAAATCACCAACCCATCCAGGTGGCTACTGTGATTCGCGTAGTAAATGGTGGCCTGTTCCGTTTCCGGCAGCGCACGCCAGAAGGCTTTTACGCCCGTTAACAAGCGGCAAAGGCTCACAAAAAACGCCCGCACCGCCGTCTTATCCACAGAGAAATGCAATCTCATTGCGTGTGCCCCTGATGAAGAGACTGAATAATGTGCCGGGTTCGGCGTACGGTGGTCCATGCCGCGCCAACGGCAATCAGCACCAGCGCGCCAAGCAGGGTGGGTTGCCCCCACTGCGGCAGCACGATAGCGATGGCGGTTGCCGCAGTCAGCAGCGCCATACGGTGCTGCTTCGCCATCGGTCCACTGAACTGCTGCGCCAGCCCACAGGTGCCACCAAGCAGGCGGACATACGCGGTAAATAAGGCAAACAGCGAAGCCGCCCAGCCGAACTCCACGCCAGCGGGAACGGCCATCAGACCGTAACCTGCGCCAAGAAACAGCACACTGTCAGACACGCGGTCAGGCAACTCATTAAAAACGGCGCCCGCCGGGCTACGCAGGCCGCCTTCTACAGCAACCATGCCATCCAACAGGTTGCAAATAAGCCGCCCCTGGATACCGACGATAGCTAACAGCAGCAGACCGCGTTGCAGGGTGATATTTTCAACTTGCCAGACCGCAAGGAAGCAGAGGCAAGAGAGCAGCGCAAACACAATGCTGAACAGCGAAATGGCGTTTGGTGTGCAGCCCTTTTGGCGTAAATACCGGGCAGCTGCCGCCGCCCAGCGTGTATTGCGCGTCCGGACCGGACGACGATCGTGAACTTCCCTGGTCATCGGAAGCATCCCGTAAGATGAGTAAAAAATGGACGGGCAGTATATAACCTTTTGAAGTTAACGCATTCCCCCAAATTCCAGGGTTACCTCTTTTGCCCCGCGGATCACCATCGCCCCCAGTTCCGTCACACGATCGTCGGTAATGCGCGACAGCGGCCCGGAAATAGAGATAGCCGCAAACGGCTGGCCATGCTCGTCATAAATACAGGACGCTACGCAGCGCAGGCCGAGTGCGTGCTCTTCATCGTCAAACGAGTAGCCTCGTTTGCGCGTCTGGGCGAGATCCTCTTTCAGGTGCACTGGCGAAACCAGCGTCGCATGGGTGTAGGCATGCAGCCCTTTACGATGCAGTAAGCTGCTGACCTGTTCATCATTCAGATTCGCTAAAAACGCTTTACCCGCGCCGGAAGCATGCATCGGCAATTTACCGCCAATGGGCGCTGACATGCGCATCAGTTGGGTACATTGCACTTGATCGATAATAATTGCCTGATGATCGCTTTGATCCAGCACGGCAAGATTGACCGTTTCCCCGGACGCCTCCATTAATTTACGCAGGATCGGGTGCACAATGGCCATCAGGTTGCGGCTCTGCAAAAAGCTGCTGCCAACGATAAACGCATGCGCACCCACCGACCAGTGGCCCAAATCGCCAACCTGGCGAACAAAGCCCAGTTGCTGCATGGTGGTCAGTAAACGGTGGGTGGTGGAGTTCGGCAAACCTGCCTGCTGCGCCAGCTCGGTCAGTGCGACGCTGCCGTGGGACTCGGCTATCCATTCCAGCAGTTTCAGGCCGCGGGTCAGTGACTGGACTTGCCCACCGGCTGGTGCGGCGGGAGTCGTGGCTTTTCTACCCCGTTTAGCGGGAACGGAAGCAACCATGGCTGGCTCCTTTTTCTGTATCGTGGAAATCATTTTCGTTTTAAGTGAGTATAACGCAACTCCGTTGCAGACTGATCGGATGAGTGATGCTGAACATCTCTCATGTTAACCCGGCTCCGCTTTTCCGGTCTGTTACTTTGTGCCAGTATGTCCTGCTGGCCTTTTGGCCTGATTGAGCGTTGTCGGGAGCACGTGTGAGCAGCAAAGTTGAGCAACTGAAACAGCAATTAAACGAAAGAATTCTGGTTCTGGATGGGGGCATGGGCACCATGATCCAGAGCTACCGTTTGAGTGAGCAGGATTTTCGCGGCGAGCGCTTCGCCGACTGGCCCTGCGATCTGAAAGGTAACAACGACTTGCTGGTGCTCAGCAAGCCGGAGGTGATTGCCGCCATCCATGACGCCTACTTTGCGGCGGGCGCTGACATCATCGAAACCAATACCTTCAACTCAACGACCATCGCCATGGCGGATTACCAGATGGAATCCCTGTCGGCGGAGATCAACTTTGCCGCGGCCAAACTGGCCCGCGCCAGTGCGGACAAATGGACCGCACAAACCCCGGACAAGCCGCGTTACGTGGCGGGGGTACTTGGCCCGACCAACCGCACTGCTTCTATCTCACCGGATGTGAACGATCCGGCGTTTCGTAACATCTCGTTTGATCAGCTGGTCGCCGCTTACCGTGAGTCGACCAAAGCGCTGGTGGAAGGCGGATCGGACCTGATCCTTATCGAAACGGTGTTCGATACGCTGAATGCCAAAGCGGCGATCTTCGCCGTTAAAGAGGAGTTCGATGCGCTGGGCGTCGAGCTGCCGATCATGATTTCCGGCACCATTACCGATGCGTCCGGGCGTACGCTTTCCGGTCAGACGACCGAAGCGTTTTATAACTCGCTGCGCCACGCCGATGCGCTCACCTTCGGCCTGAACTGCGCGCTGGGGCCGGATGAATTGCGCCAGTACGTGCAGGAGCTGTCGCGCATTGCGGAATGCTACGTTACCGCGCACCCGAACGCCGGTCTGCCGAACGCCTTCGGCGAGTACGATCTGGATGCCGACACCATGGCCACGCAGATCCGCGAATGGGCGGAAGCGGGCTTCCTGAATATTGTCGGTGGCTGCTGCGGTACCACGCCGGAGCATATCGCCGCCATGAGCCGCGTGGTGGCGGGTCTGCCGCCGCGTAAGCTGCCGGACGTGCCTGTCGCGTGTCGTCTGGCGGGACTCGAACCGCTGAATATTGGCGACGACAGCTTGTTTGTGAACGTGGGCGAACGTACCAACGTCACCGGTTCTGCTAAATTCAAACGCCTGATTAAAGAAGAAAAATACAGCGAGGCGCTGGACGTCGCGCGTCAGCAGGTGGAAAGCGGCGCGCAAATCATCGACATCAACATGGATGAAGGGATGCTCGATGCGGAAGCGGCGATGGTGCGTTTCCTCAACCTGATTGCCGGTGAGCCGGACATTGCCCGGGTGCCGATCATGATCGACTCCTCCAAATGGGAGGTGATCGAAAAAGGGCTGAAATGCATTCAGGGCAAAGGCATCGTCAACTCCATCTCAATGAAAGAAGGGGTTGAGCCCTTTATTCACCATGCGAAGCTGGTTCGCCGCTACGGCGCGGCGGTTGTGGTGATGGCGTTTGACGAAGTGGGCCAGGCGGATACCCGCGAGCGCAAAATCGAAATTTGCCGCCGCGCTTATCACATCCTCACCGAAGAGGTGGGGTTCCCACCGGAAGACATTATCTTCGACCCGAACATTTTCGCTGTCGCAACCGGCATCGAAGAACATAACAACTACGCACAGGACTTTATTGGCGCGTGTGAAGATATCAAGCGCGAGTTGCCGCATGCGCTGATCTCTGGCGGCGTCTCTAACGTGTCGTTCTCCTTCCGTGGCAACGATCCGGTGCGTGAGGCGATCCACGCCGTGTTCCTTTATTACGCCATTCGCAACGGTATGGACATGGGCATCGTTAACGCCGGGCAGCTGGCTATCTATGACGATCTCCCTGCGGAACTGCGTGATGGCGTAGAAGATGTGATCCTCAACCGCCGCGACGATGCGACGGAACGTATGCTCGAACTGGCGGAGAAATACCGCGGCAGTAAAGCCGCCGATGACGGCGCTAACGCACAACAAGCGGAATGGCGCAGTTGGGACGTGAAAAAACGCCTCGAATATTCGCTGGTTAAAGGTATTACGGAATTTATTGAGCTGGATACCGAAGAAGCCCGCCAGCAGGCGGCGCGCCCGATTGAGGTTATCGAGGGGCCGCTGATGGATGGCATGAACGTGGTCGGCGATCTGTTCGGCGAAGGGAAAATGTTCCTGCCGCAGGTGGTGAAATCCGCCCGCGTGATGAAACAAGCGGTCGCGTATCTGGAGCCGTATATTGAAGCCAGCAAAGAGCAGGGCAGGAGCAACGGCAAGATGGTGATCGCCACGGTGAAAGGCGATGTGCACGATATCGGGAAAAACATTGTTGGCGTGGTGCTGCAATGTAACAACTACGAGATTATCGATCTCGGCGTGATGGTGCCTGCCGACAAGATCCTGAAGACCGCGCGTGAAGAAAACGCAGACCTGATTGGTCTCTCCGGTCTTATCACTCCGTCGCTGGACGAAATGGTCAACGTGGCGAAAGAGATGGAGCGCCAGGGCTTTACCATTCCGCTGCTGATTGGCGGTGCGACTACCTCGAAAGCGCACACGGCGGTGAAAATCGAGCAAAACTATAGCGGGCCGACAGTGTATGTGCAGAACGCTTCGCGCACCGTGGGCGTGGTGGCTTCCCTGCTGTCCGACACCCAGCATGATGATTTTGTGGCTCGCATCCGTAAAGAGTATGAAACCGTGCGCATCCAGCACGCGCGTAAAAAACCGCGTACACCGCCGGTGACATTGCAGGCGGCGCGGGAGAACGATCTGGCTTTCGACTGGGCGAGCTATACGCCGCCCGTGGCGCACCGGCTGGGCGTGCAGGAAGTGACTGCCAGCATTGAGACGCTGCGCAACTACATCGACTGGACGCCGTTCTTTATGACCTGGTCGCTGGCGGGGAAATACCCGCGCATTCTGGAAGATGAGGTGGTGGGCGAAGAGGCAAAACGCTTGTTTGCCGACGCGAATGAGATGCTCGATAAACTGAGTGCGGAAAAGCTGCTCAATCCGCGCGGTGTGGTGGGGCTGTTCCCGGCGAACCGCGTGGGCGATGACATTGAAATCTACCAGGACGAAACCCGCACGCAGGTTCTGACAGTGGGTTGCCATCTGCGTCAGCAAACAGAAAAAGTGGGCTTTGCTAACTACTGTCTGGCGGATTTCGTTGCGCCAAAACTGAGCGGCAAAGCGGACTATATCGGTGCGTTCGCGGTGACTGGCGGGCTTGAGGAAGATGCGCTGGCGGAGGCCTACGATGCGGCGCACGATGATTACAACAAAATCATGGTGAAAGCCGTCGCCGATCGTCTGGCTGAAGCGTTTGCCGAATATCTGCATGAGCGGGTACGTAAAGTTTACTGGGGCTATGCACCCAATGAAAACCTCAGTAATGACGAGCTGATCCGCGAAAATTATCAAGGGATCCGCCCGGCTCCCGGCTACCCGGCCTGCCCGGAACACACTGAAAAAGGGACTATCTGGCAACTGCTGGATGTGGAAACGCATACCGGCATGAAGCTGACGGAGTCTTTTGCGATGTGGCCTGGCGCATCTGTTTCCGGGTGGTATTTCAGTCATCCGGACAGCAAGTATTTCGCTGTGGCGCAACTGCAGCGTGATCAGGTTGAAGATTATGCGCGGCGTAAAGGGATGCCGGTGGCGGAGGTTGAACGCTGGCTGGCGCCCAATTTAGGCTACGACGCGGACTGATTTCCGAAGGGCATTTTTTTAAATGCCCTTTTTCTTTGTTATTTCATTTGTGCGAAACAATTGTGAAGCAAACATAATACAAATTGAAACTAAGAACATTCTTAAAGTTAGATCTTTTCTTAGACCCTTGTTCCTCTTCATGCGTATGATAGTCGTTCGGCTAAAAGGCAAGATTGCTTACTCTTTTACGTTTCATTTAATTGTCATAAATTTAACTTAGGTATTATAAAATGGATATTTATGATATAAGAAAAAGAAATCTATTGCCGAAGGATTTTGAAAACATCCTGGCCCCGGATATCGCGAAAAATATAATCAAAAAGGAATATTTTATTGAGAGCAGCCCGAATAATGTTTTGGGCAGTATTGACGGTTACACCATAAAACGGCATCACGGTTTTAAGTATGGATTGCCGCACGATCCGTTAGGTCATCAAAAAGAAAAACATATTGATAACCTGGTGGATAAAGGCGTGGTGGTGGTCGCGCGGCCGAATGTCAGTACGCGCAGCCGCTTCTATTATCCTTTCTTTATTGCCGAGAATGGCGATCTGTTTTGTGTACAACCTCTGTCGTTCAACGCCGTGTTTATCAGAACGATTCTGAACGGTTTTAAAGACAGCGTGGCGATGCATGGCCGCCCGGCGCCTACGCGTAGCGGCTTTGCGCCAGTGACGCCGGAGTACGGGCCAGGTTACTGGAAAACCAGCGAAAATGATTACCATGGCGTGAAAAACGCAGCGATGATGCTGATCAACCGGGCAACCAGCATGGGCGATGAAGGGCGGGTATTTGGCTCCGAGGGTAAGGATTATATGAATACCTCGCGTGACAAGGTTCAGTTATGGACGCCCATCCCGGACAGCGTGGCATCGGACACTCGCGAAATCCTCTATACTCGTTCGGTGATCCGGCGTTATGGCGAGAAGCGCGCGGTGTACCAGAAATATCTTGAAGGAGATGATGCCTGGGCGCAGTCGGGTAAATCATGGCAATGGATTCCAGGCGTAAGGGATGAGGATTATGAGTTTAAAAAATAAAGTATTGGTGTTTTGGGGAATTATGGATGGGCTGGCATTAGTCAGTTATTTCTTCTTTTCGCTGCAAAGTGGCAATGTTCCTTTTTATTCCGATATAAGCGGTTTTTATACCAATTATTCGCAGTTGGGGGTCAGTGGTTTGATGGGCGGGATTATTCAGGTGATGTTTTTTATAAATATCGCGCTGATCGTCTCGTTGTTTTTTTCCTGCTGGTCGCTGATCGTGAAAAAAGATATTCATAATATCTTCTTTATTGTGCAGGAAATAGCCCGTTTATTATCATTAAAATGTTCGTTGGCGTTGATTCCGTTGTTTATGCACTTCACTGGCGTTAGCGCCGCGTGGGGAGCGTTCCTGCTGTTTTTTGTGTCAGAGGCGTTGAAAATCGGTTCGGTGGTATGGGCCAAACGCAACCACAACCCGCATGCTGATTCCGCGATTACCGGCTAAATCTCCGTTTCTGTCACAAAATTGTCATTTTCCCTTACAACTCACAGGGCGTCAGCGCGGCGTCCTGCGTTTTTCCCGGCTTTAACGCCTTATACTTACATTCATAATGTTGACGTTATCTTCGTGGGTAACACGCAACGCATAATGATAAGGAGGACCGGATCCTGTGTTGACTTTGCTCCATCTGCTTTCCGCTGTGGCCCTGCTGGTATGGGGGACGCATATTGTCCGTACTGGTGTGATGCGCGTGTTCGGCGCGCGTTTACGCACTGTTCTCAGCCGTAGTGTTGAAAAAAAACCGCTCGCGTTCTGTGCGGGCATTGGTGTTACCGCTCTGGTGCAGAGCAGTAACGCCACCACGATGCTGGTGACCTCGTTTGTGGCGCAGGATCTGGTGGCGCTTACCCCGGCATTGGTGATTGTGCTCGGTGCGGACGTCGGGACCGCCTTGATGGCGCGCATTTTAACGTTCGATCTCTCGTGGCTGTCGCCGTTGCTGATTTTTCTCGGTGTGATTTTCTTTCTCGGACGTAAGCAAACCCGCGAAGGGCAACTGGGCCGCGTCAGTATCGGCCTGGGGTTGATCCTGCTGGCGCTGGAACTGATTGTGCAGGCGGTCACGCCCATCACTCAGGCGAATGGCGTACAGGTGATTTTTGCTTCGTTGACGGGCGACATTATGCTCGACGCGTTGATTGGCGCGGTATTCGCCATTATCAGTTACTCCAGTCTGGCGGCGGTGTTGCTCACGGCGACGCTGACCACCGCAGGTATTATCTCTTTCCCGGTGGCGCTGTGCCTGGTGATTGGCGCGAATCTCGGCTCTGGTCTGCTGGCGATGCTGAATAACAGCGCCGCCAATGCCGCGGCTCGCCGTGTCGCGCTCGGCAGCCTGCTGTTTAAGCTGGTGGGTAGCCTGATTATTCTGCCGTTTGTGCATGTGCTGGCGACCTCGATGCAAAAACTGCCACTGCCGGAAGCGGAACTGGTGATCTATTTCCATGTCTTCTACAACCTGATCCGCTGCCTGGCGATGGTGCCGTTTGCCGGACCGATGGCGCAGTTCTGTAAACGGATCATCAGCGAGGAGCCGGAACTGGATGCGCGCCTTAAACCGAAGCATCTCGACAGTTCTGCGCTGGACACCCCGACCCTTGCGTTGGCCAATGCCGCCCGGGAAACGCTGCGTATGGGCGATGCGATGGAGTTGATGCTGGAAGGGCTGCATAAAGTGATGCACGGCGAACCGCGGCAGGGAAAAGAGCTGCGCAAGCAGGCCGATGACGTCAATGTGCTGTATACCGCGATCAAGCTCTATCTGGCGCGCATTCCTCAGGGAGAACTGGCGGAGGAGGAGTCAAAGCGCTGGGCGGAAATTATCGAAATGTCGCTCAACCTTGAGCAGGCCGCTGACATTGTCGAGCGAATGGGCAGCGACATCGCGGACAAATCACTGGCGGCACGGCGTGCTTTCTCCCTTGATGGCCTGAAAGAGCTGGATGCGCTGCACGAACGGTTGGTGGGGAATCTGAAACTGGCGATGTCGGTATTTTTCTCCAGTGATATCTCCAGCGCTCGCCGTCTGCGCCGCAGCAAGCACCGTTTCCGCATTATGAATCGCCGTTTCTCGCATGCGCACGTTGATCGCCTGCATCAGCAAAACGTGCAGAGCATTGAAACCAGTTCGCTGCACCTTGGCTTGTTAGGCGACATGAAGCGCCTGAACTCCCTGTTCTGCTCTGTGGCCTACAGTGTGCTGGAACAACCGGATGAAGACGACGAACGCGACGAGAATTAACCCGTGCTGTGCCGTGCCCACGGGCACGGCCTGTCTGTTTTTTATCGTTCCTTTCGCTGCGCTGAAAACCCGACTTTTACTGCGGTAGTGCACAAATTCGATTATGCGGCGTAAAAATCCATTTTTATCTCTCCCGTAAGCCAGTTATATTCCGCTTTTACAGGAGAATGTATGCTGCCAACCCAATCAACACGTTTAAACAAATACATCAGCGAAAGCGGGATTTGCTCACGCCGCGAGGCTGACCGTTACATCGAACAGGGCAATGTCTTTATTAACGGCAAGCGCGCCGGTATTGGCGATCAGGTTGTCGCCGGAGACGTTGTGAAAGTGAATGGTCAACTTATCGAACCGCGGAACGAAGAAGATCTGGTGTTTATCGCGTTGAATAAGCCCGTTGGCATTGTAAGCACGACGGAAGATGGCGAAAAAGACAATATTGTTGATTTTGTTAATCACAGCAGCCGTATCTTCCCTATCGGTCGGTTAGACAAAGATTCCCAGGGGCTGATTTTTCTCACGAACCACGGTGATCTGGTGAATAAAATCCTGCGTGCCGGCAATGATCATGAGAAAGAGTATCTGGTCACGGTGAATAAGCCGGTTACCGATGAGTTCGTGCGAGGTATGAGCGCGGGTGTGCCGATCCTCGGCACGGTAACCAAAAAGTGCAAGGTCAAGAAAGAAGCGCCATTTACCTTCCGCATCACGCTGGTGCAGGGGCTGAATCGCCAAATCCGCCGGATGTGTGAACACTTTGGTTATGAAGTCACTAAGCTGGAACGCACGCGCATTATGAACGTCAGCCTGACCGGGTTACCGCCGGGAGAGTGGCGCGATCTTACGGATGATGAGCTGATTGCGCTGTTTAAGCTGATTGAAAACTCAACCTCAGAAGCGAAGCCGAAAGCAAAAGCGAAACCGCAGGCGGCGAAAAAACCTGCGGTGAAAGTGGCAAAGCCCGAAGAGAAAAGCCGGGCCAAACCGGCGGGCAAACGCTTTACCCAACCGGGGCGGAAAAAGAAAGGGCGCTAATCAGCGCCTGCCGCGCGTTGAGGTGTTCGCGGACCAGGAAAACGTCGTGTTTTCGTCCGGTTTATAAGCCTGCTGTTTTTTCACCTGGCGGGCTTTCTTCGCGGCCACTTCACGCTGCGCCATCAGTTTATCGATGTACTCTTTCTTTACGTGATTCGCTTCAGAGTTGCTGAGCGGGCGTCCGTGTGCGATGCGGGCGCGGTCGAGCAGCGTTTTCAGCTCCCGCTGCTCACTCTCCGTCATCTCTTTTTGCGTCAATCTGGTCAGTGCCATAGGACTCTCTCCCTAGGATGTGTTTCGAGTGTACGCGATGTCCGGGTATTGTACATGTGTGGGGCGCACAACTCTGGAAAGCGCCCCCACGTTACTGATAAATGGTCATGTTACGCTTGGTGCGCAGAGCACCGTATTGGACAAGCCTGGCAGACCGGTTATTCGCGCTCTGTCACCGCTTCTGTTTTCCGCCCATCCACCGGTTTACCGGACCAGTAGCCCGCCAGCAGCGAGCCGGACAGGTTATGCCAGACGGAGAACAGCGCACCCGGCAGTGCCGCGAGTGGCGAAAAGTAAATTTTCCCCAGTGCTGCCGCCAGGCCGGAGTTCTGCATCCCCACTTCAATGGCCAGCGTGCGGCAGGTGGACTCGTCAAACCCGAACAGACGCCCGCCCCAGTAACCACCGAGCAGACCGATGCTGTTATGCAGGATCACGGCGGCGATAACCACCAGACCGACCGAGGCAATATACGCGGCGGAACCGGCAACCACGGCGCTGATAATCGCCAGAATGCAGACCATCGAGAACGCAGGCAGCCAGGGTTCCACGGCCTTGACCAGACGCGGGAACAGATGGTGGATCACCAGCCCCAGGCCAATCGGGATCACCACAATTTGCAGGATGCTTAGCAGCATTCCCATCACATCCACCTGAATATGCGCATCCACATACAACCGCGTCAGCAGCGGCGTCGCAATCACACCAACCAGGGTGGAAACCGACGAGATAGTCACGGACAGCGCCACGTCGCCTTTTGCCAGATAAATCATCACGTTTGACGCCGTACCGCTGGCGACGCTACCGACCAGTACCATTCCGGCGGAGAGATCCGGCGGCATTTTAAATATCAACGCCAATAGCCATGCCGCCAGCGGCATCACCAGATAGTGCAGGAAAATCCCTGCCGCGACCGGCGCTGGGCGCGCCAGAACGCGTTTGAAGTCGTCGATTTTCAGGTGCACGCCCATACCCAGCATAATCAGCATCAGCAGCGTGGTGACCCACGGGCCGATGGCAATAAACGTCGGTGGGAAGTAATAGGCGAGGACAGAGAGCAGCAGTGCCCATAACGGGAACAGCCGCGTGAGAGTTGCGAGCATGTATCTATTCCTTGCGATTGTTATGTCGTGTCGTGTTGTCTTTTTTGTAATAAGGGTCGGGATCGGGCCCGACCATAGTTATTGTTTATCGTGCTAAGGAATATTATTCAAACGAATTATGATGAAGATGTTTTATGTTGCGCTGCGCACGCTTTCCCAGCTTAACCCGAAGCGGGCAAGGTATTTGCGCAGGCGATCCGCATCATTCGGGTTCGCCTTTTTCTGCCGGGAAACCGCAAACAGTTCGCGCCCGGCTTCCGACAGCGTCTGACTGCGGCGGCAAATGGCGATCACGGTTTCCAGTTGGCGTTGATCAAAGAGATCAAGCGCGCTGAGATCTATCGGCAGCGCGGAAGAGGCCGGTGCGCCGCGCCAGTGGTGCTCCAGGCGCTGTAGCTCTTCATTGACCAGCGCGAGCGTAATGCGCCCTTGCTCGGCCAGCGTGGCCATACGCGCAATCGATGTACTGAGTTCGCGGAAGTTTCCCCGCCATGCCGCGTGTGGCGAACAGGCGAAAGCCAGGTAGCGCTCACGGGCATCTTTATCGAAACGGATTTGTGTCTGTTGCTCCAGCGCAAAACGTTGCAACTCATACTCAATATTGGGGGCGATATCCTCCCGGCGATCTGCCAGCCCCGGCAGCGCAAAGGTCCACATATTGATACGCGCATAGAGATCTTCGCGAAAGCGACCCTCATCCACCCACTGCTGCATATTCCGGTGTGTCCCGGCGATCAACTGGAAGTCGCTGTGTACTTCTTTATCGGAACCGAAGGGGAAAAAGGTTTTCTCTTCAATCGCTTTCAGCAGCATGGCCTGCTCATCCAGCCCCAGTTCGGCGATTTCATCGAGGAACAGTACGCCGCCATCTGCTTCACGCAGCAGGCCAGTACGTGCCTGTTGTGCACCCGTAAAGGTACCTTTCACATGGCCGAACAGCGTCGACATGGCGTTATCGCCGCGCAGCGTCGCGCAGTTCACCGCCACCAGTCGCCCCGGCACCAGGTGGCGTGACTGACGTAACTGGAAGATGCGTTTTGCCAGAAACGATTTGCCTGCACCGGTGGGGCCTGTGAGCAGGATCGGTGCCGTTGAACGCAGCGCGACGCGTTCAATCTGATCGATGAGCCGGTTAAAGGTGGTGTTGCGGGTATCAATGCCGGATTTCAGAAATGACACCGACTGCTGTTGTTCACGCTGGAAACGGCTGGTTAACGTGGCATAACGGCTTAAATCGAGATCGATCACCGAACAGACGCCAGCGGCAATCGCCTCATCAGAAGAACCTTTTGCCGCCGGGCCGGTTTGCAACAAGCTGGCGGGCAGATAACGCGCTTCCGTCAGCAAAAACCAACAGATTTGTGCGACGTGCGTCCCGGTAGTGATATGCACCAGATACTCTTCGTTGTCCGTATCGAACGGATAGTGTGTGGCGAAATCGAGAAAGGCGGCATACACCTCTTCAAAATCCCACGGATCTTTAATCGTCACCGCATATGTGCGAACGCGGGTATCGGGAGAGAGCTGCGCAATGTCGTCCGCCGCCTGTTGCGCCAGCCCTTTATCCCGCGGTTGATGCAGCAGTTCGAGACGATCGACAGGGAAATCTGGCTGCTGGCATAGCCCTACCGTTGGCCGCCATTTACGAAAGCGGTTTTGCCGTTTTCCCCGTTTATCCAGCACCGTGCCCAGTACACCAATCACCACCCGACGTTTCATTTTTATCCTGAAAGATAAAGGTCGATATTTAAGGATAAAAAATACCTTCCTGACTCGCAACTGTTCTTCGCGGCGTTAAAAATAAAATGTTTATTTATCAGATAATTAAAAATTTAATTGACTGTTTTTCTATTTTGGCACGCATCTGGCAATAACTACCCTGTCAGCATGCTGGGTTCGCAGGGGGTAAGAGACCCCGCCGGCGCACCGGGAACGGCGCAAGTCGTTATCCAGGGGGCGTTCCGTCAGCAGAAAGACATGTGCGAAAAGTCGGTTTTCTATCGGGTTCGACTCCCGAATTCGCAACTCATTATCCTTTGAGATAACCATGATGCAGTACCCGGTAGCCAGCTGTACATGGCTACCCCCAACGACCGCCGGTAACGGCGCCGGGCGGCAGGCAAAACACCGTTTCCCCTGTGGTTTCGCCCCTGCATCCGCGGTCGTTAAGGCAAAACACGATTAAGGAGAGAGTTATGACCAATAAAATCACAATACGTAAAGGTCAGTTAGGTCTGCTGGCAAGAGAGGGCGACTATTATCAGGTGCTGGAAGCCGGTGAGCACCGCCAGCCGTGGTTCAACAAGCCCGAGATGCTGGTGGTGAATATTGACGGCAGCGACGTGGCGGAAGGCCTGGCGGAGTACCTGCGTCGTTTTCAGCCGCAATGGGTTGAGCGTTACTGCCTGGTGGCCGATATGGATACGCATGAAGCGGGGGCGCTGTACCGGGATGGCGTCTTGCAGGAGATCCTGCCGCCCTCTACGCGCCGCCTGTACTGGAAAGCGGATGAAACGCTGAAACTGGTGCGCATGGACACCCGTGACGTGAGCGTGCCGACAGAGATCCTCAACGCGGTGTTACAGCCGAAGCGCGGTGCCACGGTAAAAGGTCGCGATAACATTCTGGCGGTACAGGTGCCGGCATGGCATACGGGCGTTTTAAAAGTGGATGGCGCAACGCAGGGGCTGCTACCGGCAGGTTTAAGCGGTTACTGGAAAGTGAACCTCCTGGTAGAAGCGGACGTGGTGGATCTGCGCTTGCAGGTGCTTGAGGTGAGTGGCCAGGAGATCCTGACCAAAGACAAAGTCACGCTGCGCCTGAACCTGGCGGCGAACTGGCGTTATACCGATGTGCTGAGCGCATTTGCGCAGTTAAGCAAACCGCTGGATCACCTCTATCGCGAGTTGCAGTTTGCCCTGCGTGAAGCGGTGGGAACGCGCACCCTCGATGAGCTGCTGGAAGATAAGCAAATCATCGATGACGTGGTCAGCGCGCAGGTGGCGAGCCGTATGGCGGCGTTTGGTATTGAGGTGGCGTCACTGGGTGTGAAGGACATCATTTTACCCGGTGAGATGAAAACCATTCTGTCGCGTTTAGTGGAAGCAGAAAAATCGGCGCAGGCCAATGTGATTCGCCGCCGGGAAGAAACCGCTGCGACCCGTTCGTTGCTGAACACGGCAAAAGTGATGGAAAGCAACCCGGTGGCATTGCGCCTGAAAGAGCTGGAAACCCTGGAACGTGTTGCGGAACGCATCGATAAGATCTCGGTCTTCGGTGGTCTGGATCAGGTATTACATGGACTTGTGAACATCAAAGGAAGTCATGATGCAAAATAACGATTATCAGTTGCTGGCGCAGGAGAACACCGCGCCGGTGAAAATGTGGACCCACGGCGTACCGGTAGAACCGGAAGCGCGTGAGCAACTGCTGAATACGGCAAAAATGCCGTTTATCTTCAAACACCTGGCAGTGATGCCGGATGTGCACCTGGGAAAAGGCTCGACCATCGGCAGTGTGATCCCGACCAAAGGGGCGATTATCCCGGCGGCGGTTGGCGTGGATATTGGCTGCGGCATGATTGCGGTGCGCACCTCGCTGCTGGCGGGGGATCTGCCGGATAACCTGAGCGGATTGCGTAGCGCTATCGAGCAGGCCGTACCGCATGGCCGTTCGGTGAACCGTGCGAAGCGTGATAAAGGTGCCTGGGAGAATCCGCCGCTGGAAGTGGATAACCACTGGGCTTTGCTGGTGCCGCGTTTTCAGCGTTTAACGGAGAAATACCCTCAATTGTTGAAAACCAATAATCATCAGCATCTGGGTACGTTGGGAACCGGTAACCACTTTATTGAAATATGCCTGGATGAACAGCAGCGGGTATGGGTGATGTTGCACAGCGGGTCGCGTGGTGTCGGGAACGCCATTGGTAATGTGTTTATTACCTTGGCACAGCAAGATATGCAGCAGCATATTGCGAACCTGCCGGACAGAAATCTGGCTTACTTTCAGGAAGGTAGCAAACACTATGATGACTATCTGGAAGCGGTAGAGTGGGCGCAGGATTTTGCCCGTCATAACCGTGAAGTGATGATGTCGCGGGTACTGGCTGTGCTGTCGAAGACCGTCACCAAACCCTTTATGACGCAGCAGGAAGCCGTAAATTGTCACCACAACTATGTGCAAAAAGAGACGCACTTTGGTGAAGCGGTACTGGTCACGCGTAAAGGTGCGGTTTCGGCGCAAAAAGGGCAGATGGGGATCATTCCTGGCTCGATGGGGGCGAAAAGCTTTATTGTCCGCGGGCTGGGTAATGAAGAGAGTTTCTGCTCCTGTAGCCACGGCGCCGGGCGGACGATGAGCCGTACGGCGGCGAAAAAACGCTTTACGGTGGACGACCAGATCCGCGCCACTGCGCATGTGGAGTGCCGTAAAGACAGTGATGTGATCGATGAGATCCCGATGGCTTACAAAGATATTGATGCCGTGATGGCGGCGCAGGCCTCGCTGGTGGAAGTGGTGCATACCCTGCGTCAGGTGGTGTGTGTAAAAGGATAAAAAGAAGGATAAACAGGATGGAATATCAGGGCGTTGACGCCGCCATGCGTGAACGCGTGCGGCAAACATTATGCGAGGTGGAGCGGAAATACGGCATAAAAGTGCTGTATGCCTGCGAGTCCGGGAGTCGCGGCTGGGGGTTTGCGTCGCCAGACAGTGACTACGATGTGCGGTTTTTGTATGTGCACGAGCCGCAGTGGTATCTGCGGGTTGAACCACAGCGCGATGTCATCGAGCTGCCAATAGACGATGAGCTGGATGTGTGTGGTTGGGAGTGGCGCAAAGCGCTGGGGTTGCTGAAAAGCGCTAACCCGACCTTAATCGAATGGCTGGATTCGCCGGTGGTTTATCAGCAGGAGGATGCCACACTGGCGGCGCTGCGTACGCAGGTGCCGCACTGGTTTTCACCGGTCAGAGCGCGCTGGCATTACTATTCGATGGCGAAGAAAAACTTTCGTGGTTATTTGCAGGGGGAAGCGGTGCGGCTGAAGAAATATTTCTATGTGCTGCGCCCGTTGCTGGCAGTGCGCTGGATAGAAGCTGGCAAAGGAATGCCGCCGATGCGTTTTGCTACGCTGCTGGAGGGCAGCAACCTGGGCGCTCCCCTGCGTGCGGAAATCGACGAACTGCTGGTATTAAAACAGCGGGCGGGAGAAGCGCAATACGGACCGCGACGCCTTTTACTGCATGACTTTATCAAAACGGAACTGGCGCGTGGTGAAGTGCCGGACGCGCTGCCGGAGAGCCGCAGCGGTAAGGTTAGCGATCTCGACCAGTTGTTGTACCAGACCGTGATGTCTGCCTCATAAACGTTGCCGGATAGCGCTGCACTTACCCGGCCTGCATACTCCCGCAGGCCGGATTACGCGAAGCCGCCATCTGGCAGCATCGTCTGTCACTCAAACAGATTATGGTGCAGTTTCTGCACCACTTGCTCGGCTTCCGCGCCTGGCACCAGGAAGCAGAGGTTATGGCTGGACGCGCCGTAACAAATCATGCGGATGTTAAACGGATCCAACACGCCAAACACCTCTTTGCCCACGCCGCACGCTTTCGACAAATCGTTGCCGATCAGCGCCACCAGCGCCAGGTTCTCTTCTACTTCCACACGGCACAGTGATGAGAGCTCTGTCAGCAGCCCCTGGGTGAGTAGCGTATCGCCCGTAGACGTTGAGCCAGTGGTGTCCAGCGTCAGCGCCACGCTCACTTCGGAAGTGGTGATCAGATCGACGGAAATGTTATGCCGCGCCAGAATGCCAAATACTTCCGCGAGGAAACCGCGGGAGTGCAGCATATTCAGACTGTGCAGCGTCAGCAGCGTTTGTTTGCGGCGTAACGCCAGCGCACGGAACAGCGGCGGATTGCTGGTTTTATTGCACACCAGCGTACCGCCAGCTTTGGGATCTTTGCTGGAACCAACAAAGACCGGAATATCGCTGCGTACCGCAGGCAACAGTGTGGCAGGATGCAGCACTTTCGCACCAAAAGTCGCCATTTCCGCCGCTTCTTCAAAGGCGATTTCATCAATACGTTTTGCCGCTGGCACCACGCGTGGATCGGTGGTGTAAATACCGGGTACGTCGGTCCAGATGTCGACACGCGTTGCGTGCAACGCTTCACCCAGCAGCGCGGCGGTGTAGTCGCTGCCGCCGCGGCCCAGCGTGGTGGTACGACCTTTGGCTTCGCTTCCGATAAAGCCCTGAGTGATCACCAGACCTTCGGTGAGGCGAGGCGCAAGTTGCTGTGCGGTCAGTTCCGCCAGCGCGGAGACGTCTGGCTCGGCGCGGCCAAAACGATCGCTGGTGCGCATGACTTTACGCACATCAAACCACAGTGCCTGCACGCTGCGTTCACGCAGCACTTCAACAAACAGCAGCGTCGACATCAACTCACCGTGGCTAACCAGCTCATCGGTCAGCGCGGTGGAGGTGGCGAGCGAGGCGGCTTCCGCAAGTGTGCTGATGTTTTCCAGCAGGTGTTCAATCTCTTCGCGGATCACGTCCGGGTTGGACATCCGCTCCAGAATATTGAACTGAATTTTACGAATAGCATCGAGTTTGACGAACCGTTCGCTGGCTTCCAGTCCTTCCGCCAGTGCGACCAGCAGATTGGTCACGCCAGCAGAGGCGGAAAGCACCACCAGGCGAACATCGGAATCGGAAAGCACCACGTCCGCACTGCGGTTCATGGCATCATAATCGGCAACGCTGGTGCCGCCGAATTTGGCGACAACTAAATTAGACATAACAACCTCGTGTCAGGGGATCCACTATTTCAGCCATGGCACAAGGGAAGAGCGAAAAACGGGGTGGGCGCAGATAACAAAACAACTACGATTTCCCCAGAAGTGCTCCACCTTGCGAAACGCCCGACTGGGAACGTTTCTGGTGACAACCCAGAGGATTCAGCCTCTGTAGCCGATAACAAACGCTGCCAGGCGTTTTGCTATCTCGGCGTTGCTCCCCCTCAGGTGTTTTCTTCAGTTTGGCTCTTCCAACACCGTGTACCTGGGCAACGCGCCTCTTCTGGCTATTACCTTCGCCTTTCGCGCCGCAGCGGTGTTGGCTGCTTGCGAAATGCATGGGTAATAAATACCTTCACTTTCACACCGCAGCGGTATTGGCTGCTTGCGAAATGCATGGGTAATAAATACCTTCGCCTTTCACGGCTCGGTAATACAACACAATTGACTCCGCGCGTACGCGGAGAGTGTCGTTATAAATAAAGCGTCAGCGGGTGTGCTGTCAACGACGGGATTATGCGGATTTTTCATCTGGCTTTCGCCGTCAGTAAAATGACTTATGTTGTTCTCCTGTCCGGTTATTTTGCGCCGGGATTTGCGCCTTGCTCACCGCTCGTGACACAAAAACCATCACAATTTTCCCTGCCAGGCGCTACAATCGACCGCAGTCACAATTCTCAAATCAGAAGAGTATTGCTATGAAAAACATCAATCCAACGCAGACCTCTGCCTGGCAGGCATTACAGAAACATTACGCTGACATGAAGGACGTTACTCTCGCGGAGCTGTTCGCGAAAGATGGCGACCGTTTTGGCAAGTTTTCCGCAACGTTCGACGATTTGATGCTGGTGGATTTTTCTAAAAACCGCATCACCGAAGAAACCCTGAACACCCTGTTGTCGCTGGCGAAAGAGACTGAACTGGCTGGCGCCATCAACTCTATGTTCTCTGGCGAGAAAATTAACCGTACGGAAGATCGCGCGGTTCTGCACGTCGCGCTGCGTAACCGTAGCAATACGCCGATTGTGGTTGATGGCAAAGATGTGATGCCGGAAGTGAACGCGGTTCTGGAGAAAATGAAAGCTTTCTCGGAAGCGATCATTTCTGGTGCCTGGAAAGGTTACACCGGCAAACCTATCACCGACGTGGTGAACATTGGTATCGGCGGTTCCGACCTTGGCCCGTTCATGGTCACCGAAGCACTGCGCCCGTACAAAAATCACCTCAACATGCACTTTGTTTCTAACGTCGATGGCACCCACATCGCTGAAGTGCTGAAAAAAGTGAACCCGGAAACCACGCTGTTCCTCGTGGCCTCCAAAACCTTCACCACTCAGGAAACCATGACCAACGCCCACAGCGCGCGTGACTGGTTCCTGAAAACCGCCGGTGATAACAAACACGTGGCGAAACACTTTGCGGCGCTCTCCACCAACGCGAAAGCGGTTGGCGAGTTCGGCATCGACACCGCGAACATGTTCGAATTCTGGGATTGGGTGGGGGGGCGTTACTCTTTGTGGTCCGCGATTGGTCTGTCGATCATTCTCTCTGTGGGCTACGACAACTTTGTGGAACTGCTCTCCGGCGCCCATGCGATGGACAAGCACTTCTCCACCACTGAGCTGTCGAAAAACCTGCCGGTGCTGCTGGCGCTGATCGGCATCTGGTACAACAACTTCTTCGGTGCCGAAACCGAAGCTATCCTGCCGTATGACCAGTACATGCATCGCTTTGCCGCTTACTTCCAGCAGGGCAACATGGAATCCAACGGCAAGTATGTTGATCGTAATGGCAACGCCGTAGATTACCAGACTGGCCCTATCATCTGGGGTGAGCCGGGCACCAACGGTCAGCACGCGTTCTACCAGTTGATCCATCAGGGAACCAAAATGGTGCCGTGTGACTTTATTGCACCGGCGAAAACCCACAATGCGCTCTCCGATCATCATCAGAAGCTACTATCAAACTTCTTCGCCCAGACCGAAGCGCTGGCGTTCGGTAAATCCCGTGACGTGGTTGAACAGGAATATCGCGATCTGGGTAAAGATCCGGCAACGCTGGAAAACGTTGTGCCGTTCAAAGTGTTCGAAGGCAACCGTCCTACCAACTCCATTCTGCTGCGTGAAATCACGCCGTTTAGCCTCGGTGCGTTGATTGCGCTCTATGAGCACAAAATCTTCACCCAGGGTGTCATTCTCAACATCTTCACTTTTGACCAGTGGGGCGTAGAGCTGGGTAAACAACTGGCGAACCGCATTCTGCCGGAACTGGGCGATGCCAGCGCAGTATCGAGCCACGACAGCTCCACCAACGGCCTGATTAACCGCTATAAATCCTGGCGCGGTTAATCCTGAAAGCGTCGCTTCGGCGGCGCTTTTTTTTCCTCTGAATATATGAAGTCCGCGGTTTTATATATTGGTGGTCCGATCTTGCCGATATATAAGTAATGGCAATATTGATATTTTCATTATGGAAAGATTATGAAGAATAATCTGATTCGGTAATGACATATTGAGCGATCAGGTTTATCCGAAAATGTCGTCGACGCCATCAATTATTGCTATAAATTTTAGGACTAGCCTCATTGTGTCACCTTTTTGCAATTATTTAATTGCTTGATAAATATCACATTTATTTTTGATTTGTTTTCTGTCCAACTGCTAAATACCCATTTTCCTAAAACTCACTCGCCTATTTCCCGGGGCGTAATTCATCTGCTTTAGTTGTGTATACTCGATCTCGCCTGAGTTTTTTCAGGTAAATCTCCATTCATTCAATGAAGGGATATTGATATGAAAAAAGTCCTGTATGGCATTTTTGCCATATCCGCACTTGCGGCGACCTCTGCCTTCGCGGCACCGGTATTAGTCGGTGAAGCAGCAGGGTCGGCAGCGACCTCTGTCTCTGCAGGCAGTTCTGCAGCGACGGGCGTTAGCACCGTAGGCTCTGCGGCGGGTGTCGCTCTTGCGGCAGTCGGTGGCGGTGATGGCTCCAACACTGGAACCACGACCACCACAACAACAAGTACCCGGTAATAGCGGGTGCATTAACTATAACCACACTTCGGTGTGGTTATTTCGCCTCTTTCGGAGAAGAGTCGTGAAGCGACCTGGAATCATTTTGCTTTGCCTGCTCCTTCAGGCATGTTCTGGCCCGATCAAAGGCCTGGGAACGTCGCTTTGGAATAGCGTGTTTGGTACCCCTGGTGCTCATCTGACAGATGACGAACTGCTCAATATGCCTTATGCCAGCCAGTACGTGCAGCTTAATGATGGCCCGCAACTGTTTGTGGTGCTCGCTTTCGCGGAAAACGGGCAGCAGAAATGGGTGACGCAGGATCAGGCTGTCATCGTCACGCAGAATGCCCGCATTGTGAAAACCCAGCTTGGCGGCGACAAGCTCGGCGGCGATAACTTAATTGAAGTGAATAACCTTGGCGCCGATCCGTTGGCCAAACCGAATCAGATTATCGATGGCGCGAGTTGGACGCGTGTCATGGGCTGGTCTCAGCATAAACAGGTGCGCTACGCCGCCGCACAGTCAGTGTTCCGTTGGAACGGAACGGACACGATCACACTGGCGAACGACGAAACGGTTGTTCGCGTGCTGGATGAAGAGGTCACCACCGAAGAGAAAAACTGGCGCAACCGCTACTGGGTGGATGATGAAGGGCTTATCCGCCAGTCAGTGCAGTATCTCGGCGCGGGATTCTTCCCGGTGAAAATGACCCTGATTAAGGCGGCGAAAGAATGAAAACGTACGCGTTGCTCCCGCTTTTACTCGCACTCTTTTCCCCGCTGGTGCTGGCGACAGGGACCGTTGATGTGTATGTCGCAGGCGATGCGACACCGAAAAAGCTCACCAATGCTGAACATTTGGTCGACCTGGTTGGGCAACCCCGACTGGCGGACAGCTGGTGGCCTGGCGCGGTCGTCAGCGAACGACAGGCCACCATCGCACAACAGGCGAGGCATCAGGTACTGCTGGAACGCCTGAGCAGCCTGGCTGCTGACGAAAGTGATAATGCCGCCGCGGCCATTAACGCCCTGCGTCGGCAATTGCAGGCGGTCAAAGTGACCGGTCGGCAAATCGTGCCGCTCGACCCGGACTATATCCGTCTGCACCGCCTTTCTAACCGCCCGCTGCAAGGGGAATACACCCTGTGGGTCGGGCCGCAGCCTGGCACCATTAGCGTGGTGGGGTTGATCAGCAGTCCAGGCAAGAAGCCGTTTACACCCGGTCGGGATGTGGTGAGTTATCTGGATGATATGGACCTGCTAAGCGGAGCCGAACGCAGCTATGCATGGGTGATTTATCCCACCGGACAAACACAGAAAGTGCCAGTGGCGTACTGGAACAGACGCCACGTCGAGCCGATGCCCGGTAGTGTGATTTTCGTGGGTTTTGCGCCGGGTCTGTGGAGCAACGTCTATGACGAGCTCAACGCCGACATTCTTGAGTCCCTGACGCATCGGATACCGGAATAATAATGAAAAAATCGTTTGTAATAAGCCTGTTGGCGCTTGGAGTAAGCGCGGCCTGTCACGCAGAAACGTTTCCGGACCCGGTAGGCCCGTCCCAATCTGATTTTGGCGGTGTGGGTCTGCTGCAAACCCCAACGGCGCGTGTAGCGCCGGAAGGCGAGCTAAGCCTTAATTACCGCGACAACAAGCAATACCGTTTCTACTCCGCTTCGGTGCAGCTGTTGCCGTGGCTGGAAACGACGCTGCGCTATACCGACGTGCGTACGCGCAAATACAGTTCCGTGGAGGCGTTCTCCGGCGATCAATCTTACAAAGATAAAGCGTTTGATTTGAAAGTGCGGCTGTGGGAAGAGGGCTACTGGCTACCGCAAGTGGCCGTGGGTGCGCGTGACGTGGGCGGTACCGGTTTGTTCGACGGTGAATATCTGGTGGCGAACAAAGCCTGGGGGCCGTTCGATTTCTCACTCGGTATCGGCTGGGGTTATCTGGGTACCAGCGGTAATATCAAAAACCCGCTCTGTACCTACGACACGAAGTTCTGTACCCGTGATACCAGCTACAAAGCCGCAGGCTCAACGGATACGTCGCAAATGTTTCGCGGTCCGGCCGCACTGTTTGGTGGGGTGGAGTACCAGACGCCCTGGCATCCGCTGCGCCTGAAGCTGGAATACGAAGGCAACAACTATCAGCAGGATTATGCCGGTAAACTGCCGCAGCGTAGCAGCGTTAACGTTGGTGCTATCTACCGCGTCGCCGACTGGGCCGACATTAACCTGAGTTACGAGCGCGGTAACACCTGGATGTTCGGCTTTACCCTGCGCAATAACTTCAACGACCTGCGCCCTGGCTATAGCGATAACTCACGCCCGAGATATCAGCCAGAGCCGCAGGATGCCATTTTGCAGCACTCCGTGGTGGCGAATCAGCTTACCCTGCTGAAATACAATGCAGGCTTTGCAGATCCGCAAATTCAGGTAAAAGGCGATACGCTGTATGTGACCGGCGAGCAGGTGAAGTACCGCAACACCCAGGAGGGGATCGAGCGTGCTAACCGCATTGTTATGAATGACCTGCCGGAGGGGATTCGTACCATTCGCATTAACGAAAACCGTCTGCACTTGCCGCAGGTGACCACCGAAACGGATGTCGCCAGCCTGAAGCGCCATCTTGAAGGCGAACCGCTGGGGCAAGACACGGAACTGGTGCAAAAACGCGTGACGCCAATCGTGCCGGAGAGCACCGAGCAGGGATGGTATATCGATCGGCCGACGTTTGACTTCCACATTGATCCGGTACTGAACCAGTCGCTTGGCGGCCCGGAAGGGTTCTACATGTACCAGATTGGCGTGATGGCGACGGCGGACTGGTGGTGGACGGATCATCTGCTGACCACCGGCAGTCTGTTTGCCAACCTGGCTAACAACTACGACAAATTTAACTATACCAACCCGCCATCGGATTCGGCGCTGCCGCGCGTTCGTACCCGCGTACGTGAATATGTGCAGAACGATGTCTACGTGAACAACATGCAGGCGAACTACTTCCAGTATCTGGGCAATAACATTTATGGTCAGGTGTATGCCGGGTATCTGGAAACCATGTACGGCGGGGCCGGCGCAGAACTGATGTGGCGTCCGGTAGACAGTAACTGGGCGTTCGGCGTGGATGCGAACTACGTGAAACAGCGTGACTGGCGCAGCCCGCAGGACATGATGAAATTTACCGACTACAGCGCGAAGACGGGGCATTTCACCGCTTACTGGACGCCGTGGTTTGCACAGGATGTATTGGTGAAAGCCAGCGTCGGGCAGTATCTGGCCGGGGATAAAGGCGGCACGCTGGACATCTCCAAACACTTCGACAGCGGTGTTGTGGTCGGTGCCTACGCCACGATCACCAACGTGTCGGCAGCACAGTACGGGGAAGGGGACTTTACCAAAGGGGTCTATATTTCCGTGCCGCTGGATCTCTTCAGTATCGGCGCTACCCGCAGTCGTGCTGGCATCGGCTGGACGCCGCTGACACGTGACGGTGGGCAGAAACTGGGGCGTAAGTTTGAGCTGTACAATATGACCAACGATAAGACGCTGAACTTCCAGTAAGCATTTCCCTCGCTGAACGTTACCGGACACCCCTCTCTCAGGAGAGGGGGTTATAGCTGGCGCAGCAACCGCGCCGGGTTCCCCGCATAAACCTCTTTTCCGGTCTGGCGGACTTCCATTCTCACTCCTTAAATCGATTTGCCCAGAATATGCAACAGGCTCTGCTGAGAGGGGGTACTGAACACGGTATCCTTGATATGCGTTAACCCCTGGCGGAGGTAGAAACGGTATGCCTGCGGGTTGGCGTCCAACACTTCCAGCCAGAAAAAGGTTTCGCCCCGGTTTTTCGCCATCCGTTCTATTTCCGCAATCATCTGTTCTCCATAACCTTTGCCGGTTTTTCCGGGAAGCAGATAGAGCTTATGCAGCAGCGTACCGGCATGGCTATCGCCCTCTACGGCACAGTGCCAGGAGACTTTGGCGAATCCTACCGGCCCGTGATCCTGGGCGATAAACCAGTCACTGACATCGCTTTGCAGGCTCTGCTGTAATGTGTTCAGGGAGTACTCTTGCTGCAAAAAAGCCTGCAACTCGTGCTGCTGATGCCACAGATGAGCAAAATGGTGGGAATAACTGGCATAACCCATCTCGCTCAATAATGCGGCGTCATCCGGGCCTGCTTTACGTATTGTCAGCACTCTTTGGACCTCCATGCGTGAAATTTGACGATGCAACATGTCATCACGCGGTGTCACAAAATATAAGTAAATAATGTAGATCCAGATCACATTTCTGCGTTATACAGGAGGCTCGCCACTAAGCATGAGGTGCTGATATGACGTCGCTAACGCGTCCGCGCGCTGAGTTTATTTCGACCATTTTGCAGACCGTGCTTAACCTCGGCCTGCTGAGCCTCGGCCTGATTCTGATTGTCTTTCTGGGGAAGGAGACGCTGCATCTGGCGGATGTGCTGTTCGCCCCTGTGCAGACCAGCAAATATGAGCTGGTGGAAGGACTGGTGGTTTACTTTCTCTACTTCGAATTTATCGCGCTGATTGTGAAATACTTTCAGTCCGGTTTCCACTTCCCGCTACGCTATTTCATCTACATTGGCATTACCGCGATTGTGCGCCTGATCATCGTCGATCATCAGTCGCCGATGGACGTCCTGATCTACTCGGCGGCGATCCTGCTGCTGGTTATCACCCTGTGGTTGTGTAACTCCAAACGGCTGAAGCGTGAATAAAAAAAAGGCGGCTGATTAAGCCGCCAAACAACAGTCACAAGTTACTCGTCATACAAGTTGAGGGTGCAGTGGCCTCGCCCGTCATCTTTCGGGTGATAGCTGTGTTGGCTTCCTTTACTCACCCCAGTCACTGACTTCTGTCAGCTCCCGGGGATTCATGCCGTCGCCGCCTTGCTCTCAGCCGAAATCTTTAGGGCGTAATAACAACGATGAAACTTAACCTTTCACACCGCCTGCGGTCAGGCCGTTAACCAGCCAGCGCTGCGCAAGCAGGAAGACAATCGTAATGGGAATGGCGGACAACACCGCCGCTGCGGCAAAATCCCCCCACAGGTAGTTTTGCGGGTTGAGATACTGCTGCATGCCCACCGCCAGCGTGTAGCTGTTCACATCGCGCAGCAACAGCGACGCGACCGGGACTTCGGTGATGGCGGCAATAAACGACAGAATAAACACCACCGCCAGGATCGGCACCGACAGCGGCAACAACACCAGACGGAACGCTTGCCACGGGGTGGCGCCATCCAGCGCGGCGGCCTCTTCCAGCGAACTGTCGATGGTTTCGAAATACCCTTTAATCGTCCATACATGCAGCGCAATACCGCCCATATAGGCGAAGATCACCCCACCATGCGTGTTCAGACCAATAAACGGAAGGTACTGGCCCAACCGATCAAACAAGGCATACAGCGCCACCAGTGACAGCACGGCCGGGAACATCTGGAAAATCAGCATCCCTTTCAACAACGTCGCTTTGCCACGAAAACGCATACGGGCAAAGGCGTACGCACAGGTCGTGGAGAGCGCGACAATCCCGACAGCGGTGATCCCGGCAATTTTCACCGAGTTCCACAGCCATAGCAGCACCGGGAAGGGCGGGGGTGTGACGCGACCATCTGCGTGTTCAACGCTAAAGCCCAGCGCCAGTCGCCAGTGCTCCCAGGAGATGGTCTCCGGGATCAAGCTGCCGGTGGCGAAGTTGCCTTCACGCAGCGAAATGGTGATCACCATCAGCAGCGGGAACATAATGGCGGCAATAAACACCAGCAATAACAGGTGAGTCACCCACAATCTCAGCTTTTGCGATTTCGCTTGCACCATAGCCATACTTTTCGTCCTCCTTAATCGAATTTCATGCGTGTGGCTTTCAGGTTGACGATAGCCAGCAGACCGACCAGCAGGAAAATCAGCGTGGCGATGGCGGCCGCAAGCCCAAAGTCCTGACCGCCGCCGCCTTCAAAGGCGATGCGGTAGGTGTAGCTCACCAGCAGGTCGGTATACCCCGCCGGCGTCGTGGTGCCGATGCGGTCCGGCCCGCCGTTGGTCAGCAACTGGATCAATACGAAGTTATTAAAGTTAAAGGCAAAACTGGCGATCATCAGCGGTGTGAGCGGTTTGATCAGCAGTGGAAACGTGATGCGGAAAAAGTTCTGCAACGGTCCTGCGCCATCCATTGCCGAGGCTTCGTACAGATCGTCCGGGATCGCTTTTAACAGCCCCATGCAGAGGATCATCATGTAGGGATAACCAAGCCAGGTATTGACGATCACGATCATCGTGCGGGCCGTTGTCGGATCGCTGAACCAGGCCGGTTTGATGCCAAACAGCGCGCTGAGCATCATGTTGATTTCGCCGAAGCTCTGGTTAAACAACCCCTTGAAAATCAGTATCGAGATAAACGACGGCACGGCGTAGGGCAGGATCAGCAGTACGCGATAAATCGCTTTGCCTTTCAGCGACTCCCATTGCACCACGCAGGCCAGCACCATCCCCACGGCTACCGTCAGTACCACGGTGAGGACAGAGAACACTACCGTCCAGATGAAAATGGCGACAAACGGCTTCTGGATGCCCTCATCGGTGAACACACGCATGAAGTTATCCCAGCCAATGGTGACGGTATAACCGGGGCTCAGCTTTTCATCACCCCAACTGCCATCGGCATTCACGGCCTGGAAGAAGCCAATGTTGTTATTGGCCCGATATTTCGTGCCGCTCTGGTTATTGGTTAACGTGCCATCCTGTGCCAACTGGTAGAGCGGGCGGGTGCCGGAAAACTGGCGCAGCGAGCTCATGGCAACTTTGCTCTCATCCGGCAATATGGCGGTGAGCTGGTTCAGCGCCTGGCGCTGCTGGGTGATCACGCGCAGGTTGGCGCGCTCGCCAGCGGGCAGGGCAGTCACTTCTTTTACGGTGATTTTCTGTTCTCCGCCGGGTTTAAAGGCGTCGGAGAGGTAATTTTTTCCGCTGTCGCCATCGGTTAACGCCAGTTGCCACTCGTCACCCGCCGGGTACAGGCCAAAATTGTAGGCCTTTCCTGCCTGGTAAGCGCGATCGAGCAGGACTTGTTGCGCGCGCTCCTGGGTCAGCTGGTTGGTGCTGCTGTAGTTGGTAAAGGCAATGGCGATAGTGCAGATCAGAGGAAACAGGACAAACAGCCCCATCCCCGCCAGACCGGGATAGACATAACGCCAGGCATAGGCTTTACGGTTGGCGAAAATATAGAGACCCGCTGAACTCAGGATCAGCGTCGTTATGGCAAAAAGGTATTCCCCTTGGGCATACATCAAAACAACAAGGTATCCCACCAGTAGTCCCATAAGGGCAATGGCCGCCCAGGCGAGCTGCGGGCTTTGCCACCAGTGGCGTTTTCTTACAACATCCATGGGAAGTCCTTTTACAACGGTGAAAACGAGTGTCAGGTGGCGCTGCGTTTACCTGATTTGTACGTAGCGCCACCCGGCATATTGCTTACTTGGTAATACGACCCTGTGCGTCTTTCAGGGCTGCATCGACGGTCTGACGACCGCTGACCGCATTGATAACGGCGGTGCGGGTGGCGTACCAGAAGGCGGCCATCTGCGGGATATTCGGCATGATTTCGCCGGTTTTCGCGTTATCCATGGTGGCGGCAATGCGCGGATCTTTTGCTAACTGATCCTGATAGGTTTTCAACGCAACCGCGCCCAACGGTTTATCTTTGTTCACTTCTTCCAGACCCTGATCGGTCAGCAAGTAGTTTTCGAGGAACTCTTTCGCCAGTTCTTTGTTCGGGCTGGCGGCGTTAATACCGGCGCTCAGCACGCCAACAAACGGTTTGGACGGCTTGCCTTTAAAGGTCGGCAGCGGGGCGACGCCGTAATTGATTTTGCTCTTATCAATGTTGGCCCACGCCCACGGACCGTTGATGGTCAGCGCGGTTTCCCCTTTGTTAAAGGCGGCTTCGGCGATGGAGTAATCCGTGTCGGCGTTCATGTGCTTGTCTTTAATCAGCTTCACAAGGAAGCCCAGACCGGCTTTCGCCCCGGCATTGTCGACGCCCACGTTTTTCACGTCGTATTTGCCGTTTTCAAATTTGAACGCGTAACCCCCGTCGGCGGCAATCAGCGGCCAGGTGAAGTACGGTTCTTGCAGGTTAAACATCAGCGCGCTCTTACCCTTCGCTTTCAGTTCTTTGTCCAGCGCCGGGATCTCTTCCCAGGTTTTTGGCGGGTTTGGCAGCAGATCTTTGTTATAAATCAGCGACAGGGATTCCACAGCTACCGGGTAGGCAATCAGCTTGCCGTTGTAACGCACCGCATCCCAGGTGAAGGGATACAACTTATCCTGGAAGGCTTTATCCGGCGTGACTTCCGCCAGCAGACCAGACTGCGCATAGCCGCCAAAGCGGTCGTGTGCCCAGAAGATAATGTCCGGGCCATCACCGGTCGCGGCAACCTGCGGGAACTTCTCTTCCAGCTTGTCCGGGTGTTCGACGGTGACTTTGATACCGGTGTCTTTCTCAAATTTCTTACCCACTTCGGCAAGACCGTTATAGCCTTTATCGCCATTAATCCAGATGACCAGCTTACCTTCTTCGATCTTGGCGAGGGCAGAGGCGGAAAACATCATCGTCGCCACTGCGGACAATGCGAGGATGCGTGCGCCTGTTTTGATTTTCATATATCCCGTCCTTTAGGTGTTGTGCTCGTGGATACGTTCAGGTGGTTCGACGGGGATTAGTCTCCTTTTTTGACAAGCGCTTCTCATCCTCCTTAAACCTACGCCCCAGGGGTGATTTGTGTGATCCCTGTTACACAAATTTTTATTATGTGTGTCAGCGCACATAAAAATGTGCCGGTTTTTGCAGCGTCCATCACGAAATTGCCCGTAGCCCCTCAGCCAGGGGGGCAGAGCTGCTTCTCTCATCCTCCCGCCTCCTCCCCCATCAAAAACCAGGGGGGTGGAGGATTCACACGCGATATCGATGCGCCATAGTCAGCCCACGTTGAATGTTTCTGTTGGTGACAGGTTGTAACGAAGGGAGAAGGGCATGGCGAGCGTACAGCTGCGTAATGTAACGAAAGCCTGGGGCGATGTGGTGGTGTCGAAAGACATCAACCTCGATATTCACGAAGGTGAATTCGTGGTGTTTGTTGGCCCGTCAGGCTGTGGTAAATCGACGCTGCTGCGCATGATTGCCGGGCTGGAGACCATTACCAGCGGGGATTTGCTGATCGGCGATACCCGTATGAATGATGTTCCCCCCGCCGAACGCGGCGTCGGCATGGTATTTCAGTCCTATGCGCTCTATCCGCACCTTTCGGTGGCGGAGAATATGTCTTTTGGCCTGAAGTTAGCGGGTGCGAAAAAAGAGACGATCAAAGCGCGTGTTACCCAGGTGGCCGAAATCCTCCAACTGGCCCATTTGCTGGAGCGTAAACCGAAAGCCCTTTCCGGCGGTCAGCGTCAGCGCGTCGCGATTGGGCGCACACTGGTCGCTGAACCCCGCGTCTTCTTGCTTGATGAACCCCTCTCCAACCTTGATGCCGCCCTGCGTGTGCAGATGCGTATTGAGATCTCCCGTCTGCATAAACGCCTTGGCCGCACGATGATTTACGTCACCCACGATCAGGTCGAAGCGATGACGCTGGCTGACAAGATTGTGGTGCTGGACGCCGGTCGCGTGGCGCAGGTGGGTAAACCGCTGGAGCTTTATCACTACCCGGCTGACCGTTTTGTCGCCGGATTTATCGGCTCACCGAAGATGAACTTCCTGCCGGTAAAAGTCACTGCCACCGCCATTGAACAGGTGCAGGTTGAGCTGCCTAACCGCCAGCAAGTCTGGCTGCCGGTAGACAGCGCCAATGTGCGGGTCGGCGCGAATATGTCTCTGGGCATTCGCCCGGAGCATCTGCTTCCAAGCGACATCGCCGATGTCACGCTGGAAGGCGAAGTTCAGGTCGTAGAACAGCTTGGTCACGAAACACAAATTCATATCCAGATCCCCGCAATACGTCAGAACCTGGTTTACCGCCAGACCGACGTGGTGCTGGTAGAAGAGGGTGCCACATTCGCCATCGGCTTACCGCCGGAGCGTTGCCATCTGTTCCGTGAAGATGGCACCGCCTGCCGCCGGTTGCATAAAGAGCCCGGCGTTTAAGCATTCCAAAAAACTGACACAGAGCCATTCGCGCCAGCAGTCAATAACGCTCGCGTGCGAAAGGTGATGTGTAAAAGAAAAGCAATGATCTCAGGAGATAGAATGATGATTACTCTGCGCAAACTTCCACTGGCTCTCGCCATTGCCGCAGGCGTCCTGTCTGCACAGGCGGGCGCCGTCGACTTTAAAGGTTATGCCCGTTCCGGCATTGGCTGGACAGGCAGCGGCGGCGAGCAGCAATGCTTCCAGGCGACAGGTGCGGACTCAAAATACCGTCTCGGTAACGAATGCGAAACCTACGCGGAAATTAAATTAGGCCAGGAAGTCTGGAAAGATGCTGATAAAAGCTTCTATTTTGACTCCAACATCGCCTATAAAACCGCACAACTGAATGACTGGGAAGATAGCAACACGCCAGCCGTTCGCGAATTTAACGTGGTGGGTAAAAACCTGATCGATTCACTGCCAGGCGCCAACATTTGGGCCGGTAAACGTTTCTATCAGCGCCATGACGTGCACATGATCGACTTCTACTACTGGGACATCTCCGGTCCGGGCGCGGGTCTTGAAAATATCGACGTCGGTATCGGTAAACTCTCTTTAGCCGCTACCCGTTCTTCTGAGTCCGGTGGTTCTTCTGCCTTCGGCGATCGCGATCCTAACACCGGTCTGCGGACCTATAACAACAAAGTGCCAAACGACGTCTTCGACGTGCGTTTAGCGCAGATGGCCATTAACCCGGGCGGTACGCTGGAACTGGGCGTTGACTATGGTCACACCAACATTCCGGATGACTACTATCTGGAACCTGGTGCATCGAAAGATGGCTGGATGTTCACGGCTGAACACACCCAGAGCATGATGAAGGGCTACAACAAATTTATCGTGCAATACGCCACTGACTCGATGATCTCTCAGGGCAAAGGCCAGGCGCGCGGCGGCTCTGTGGATAACGACGGTCATCTGATCCGCGTGCTGGATCATGGTGCTATCAATCTCGCTGAGAAGTGGGACCTGATGTATGTCGGTATGTATCAGGATATCGATCGCGACAACAAACAAGGCACCACCTGGTACACCGTGGGCGTGCGCCCAATGTACAAATGGACGCCGATCATGAGCACGCTGCTGGAAGTGGGTTATGACAACGTCAAATCCCAGCAGACCGGCGATCGTAACGACCAGTACAAAATCACCCTTGCCCAGCAGTGGCAGGCTGGCGACAGCATCTGGTCTCGTCCGGCAATTCGTGTTTTCGCTACCTATGCCAAGTGGAATGAGAAATGGGGCTACGTCAAAACTGACTCCTCCGGTAATTCCTCTTCCTTCGCGGCAAGCAATAGCACTATCACGCCGTTTGGCACCACCAGTCGTGGTAACGACGATGAGTGGACCTTCGGCGCCCAGATGGAAATCTGGTGGTAATCCATTCACACCCGCTGTAATGACCGAACGAGGGGCGCAAGCCCCTCAATCTTGGGTGACGCGCGCTATTGCCTGGCCAACGCTCACCGAGCAATCAAGGTGATAATAATGAAAATGAAAAAAAGTTTTATCGCGCTCTGCCTGTCCGCAGGGCTACTGGTTGCGGCTCCCGCTGTGAGCCTGGCTGCCGTCAATATCGTGCCGCAGGATGTCTCTGCCGCACCGTCCATCCCTGCTTCTGCGCTGCAACAGTTGCACTGGATGCCTGTTTCGCCTTCGCAAACCCTTTCCAGCGATGTGAGCGCTGCCGGGCAGACGCTGAACGTTGCGGGAATTTCCGGGCCGGTAATGGCCTATAGCGTTCCGGCGAACATTGGTGAACTGAACATCACGCTCACCAGCAAAGTCAGCAATGAGAGCGTGTATGCGCCGAACGTGCTGGTGCTTGATCAGAACTTCACGCCCGCGGCATTTTTCCCGTCCCACTTCTTTACTTACCAGGAGCCGGGAGTGATGTCTGATAATCGTTTAGAAGGCACGATGAAGCTCACTCCTGCGCTGGGTCAGCAAAAGCTTTATCTGCTGGTGTTTACGACCCAAAAAGATCTCCAGCAAACCACGCAAATGGTTGATCCGGCCAAAGCGTATGCAAAAGGTAATGGTAACGCGGTGCCTGATATTCCTGATCCGATTGCTCGCCATGGCGTAACCGGTTCGCTGGCGGTGAAAGCCAGCACCTCGTCATCGTCCAGCATCCTGGTCGGCCCGCTGTTTGGTTCCTCCGGCCCTGGCCCGGTCACCGTGGGAAATACGGCGGCGCCAGCCTATAGCGCCCAACCCGCACCCGCCGCCGCGCCGGTTGCCGCACCTGCGCCCGCAGTGAAAAGCGAACCGATGCTCAACGATACGGAGAGCTATTTTAACCAGGCCATCAAACAAGCTGTTGCGAAAGGTGATGTTGATAAGGCATTGAAATTATTGGATGAAGCAGAACGCCTCGGGTCGAAAACCGCCCGTTCCACTTTTATCGGCAGTGTAAAAGGCAAGGGGTAAAAGTCTCCCCACAATGCTGATATTTGCAGCAACTGGTGCGTCGCCTGACGCACCCTTTTTCCGGCGCAGCGGTGCGCTGTTGCACACCTGTTGCGCTGATGAAAACCGAATGAACTTTCCCCGCCCGTAACGCCTGTTCTGCGATACAATAATCCTACGTTATGTACCGGAGAGTAAGGCATGTCTCACCCCGCGCTTACGCAATTGCGTGCGCTGCGCTATTTAGACGCGATTCCTGCGCTTGAACCGCAACTGCTGGACTGGCTGTTGCTGGAAGATTCCATGACGAAACGTTTTGAGCAGCAGGGCAAAACGGTCAGCGTGACGCTGATTCGGGAAGATTTTGTCACCGCAGACGAGATAGCGCAGGAGCACGGCCTGTTGCCGGAGGAGCCACGTTACTGGCTGCGCGAAATCATTCTCTGCGCGGATGGCGAACCCTGGCTTGCCGGGCGCACTGTGGTGCCGGAGTCCACCCTGAGTGGTCCGGAGCTGGCGCTGCAAAAGTTGGGAAAAACGCCGCTTGGGCGTTATCTTTTTACCTCTTCTACGCTTACGCGTGACTTTATTGAAATTGGTCGTCATGAGCAGCTATGGGGACGCCGTTCCCGCCTGCGCCTGGGGGGAAAACCGCTGATGCTGACCGAACTGTTTTTGCCTGCGTCGCCGTTGTACTAAGAGGAATCGAAAATGGAGTGGAGTCTCACGCAGAATAAGCTGTTGGCCTTTCACCGGCTGATGCGTACGGACAAACCGATTGGTGCGTTGCTGCTGCTGTGGCCGACGCTGTGGGCGTTATGGGTGGCGACGCCGGGAGTGCCGCCGCTCTGGATTTTACTGGTCTTTGTGGCGGGCGTCTGGCTGATGCGCGCCGCCGGATGCGTGGTGAACGATTACGCGGATCGTAAGTTTGACGGCCATGTTAAGCGCACCGCGAACCGTCCGTTGCCCAGTGGCGCCGTGACGGAGAATGAAGCGCGGACCCTGTTCGTGGTGCTGGTGTTGTTAGCGTTTGCGCTGGTGCTGACGCTCAACATGATGACCATCCTGCTGTCGGTGGCTGCACTGGCGCTGGCATGGGTCTATCCATTTATGAAGCGCTACACGCATCTGCCGCAGGTGGTGCTGGGCGCGGCGTTTGGCTGGTCGATTCCGATGGCGTTTGCCGCGGTCAGCGAGTCAGTGCCGCTGAGCTGCTGGATCATGTTTCTTGCCAATATTTTGTGGGCTGTGGCTTACGACACACAGTACGCAATGGTCGACAGGGACGATGATGTCAAAATTGGTATCAAATCGACAGCAATCCTGTTTGGCCGTTTCGACAGGTTGATTATTGGTATCTTGCAGGTTGCGGTGATGGCGCTGATGGCGTTCATTGGCTGGCTGAGCGGGTTAGGCTGGGTCTATTACGCGACGGTGCTGATAGCGGGTGGGCTGTTTGTCTACCAGCAAGTGCTGATTGCGGGCCGTGAACGCGACGCCTGTTTTAAAGCCTTTATGAACAATAACTACGTGGGTCTGGTGCTGTTTTTAGGGCTGGCGTTCAGTTACCTGCATTGATGTTTCTCATCCCTCTCCCTGTCGGGAGAGGGTTATCTTACTTTCACGCTTCTGCTTGCGTTGCGCTCTCAATCGTTAAACGCACATCCGATGTAATCAGCTCCGCCAGCATCTGGTACACGCTCAATGTCTGCGCGGGTTCCGCATCGCCAGTGTCGCTGATATAGCCTTCGTCACGCAGCGTCAGCACCAGCGTACTGAAGACCGCCTTATCGAAGAACTCCGGTGCGTTGATACCGTGCAGCACCGACAGACGTTGCGCCAGCGTACGGCTCTCTTTTTCCAGCGTACTGCGGTTCATCGACGGGTTCGCACTCAGCAGCCAGAAGGTGATGGCATAACGTTGCAGCGTTTCGCGCGCACCTGCGGCGAGCAGTTGCAACGTGCGCGAGTGCGCCGGGTTAATGCTCACACGATCGTCTTTCAGCGTCAGCAGCCCCTGGCGCAGCAGCTCCTGGGTCAGGTTTTCCAGCACCTGCGCCAGCTCTGCTTTCTCCCAACGCAGGAACAGCTCCGCTTTCAGCATCGGGTAGAGCAACTCGACATGACGCAGAATTTCACGTTGGGAAATGGCGCGATGCTGGGTCACGATAGCCGCCAGCAATGACGGCAGCATCAGCATATGCGCAATGTTGTTGCGGTAATAGGTCATCAACACGGCCTGCTCGCGCGGCAGAATGATGATATCGCCGATAGTATCTTTCTCGACTTCAAACTTGTTCATCTGCAACGCGTGATCGATAAGCTCACTGGCGCTGGCGGACGGCGTGGTTGAATCCGGCGAATAGGGCACATTGCGCATGAGCTCAAGGTAGCAACTCAATTGCTCGGTTAACTGCTCACGCGTCAGAGAGCGCTGACGCGATGCCAACAGCGCCGTACAGCACAGGTTCATGGCGTTAGCCGCACCCGCGTTGTTAATTCGCACCATCAGATCGGCGGCAATGCCGTTCACCGTCGGCGTTAACCATGCCGGACGGATGGCTTCAATCGGATCGATCGACTCGCGCCACTCCGGTACATGGTGGTTCAGGTAGTTCATCAGCGGGATGGGCTCGCCGAAATTCACATACCCCTGGCCCAGATTGCGCAGCTTGCTCAGGCCTCGCACCATCTGCAACAGACTCTCTTTCTCTTTCGTCGCCCCGCGCAGCTCTTTGGCGTAAGTGCCCACTTCCATCACGTGCTCATAACCGATGTAAATCGGCACCAGCGTGATCGGACGCGTACCGCCGCGCAGCATTGCCTGGATGGTCATCGACAGCGTACCGGTTTTCGGATCCAACAAACGCCCGGTGCGGGAACGGCCGCCCTCGACAAAATATTCGACGGAATAACCGCGGCTGAACAGCTCGCCCAGATATTCACGAAACACAGTGGAATAGAGCTTATTGCCTTTAAAAGTACGGCGAATAAAGAACGCGCCCAGACGGCGGAAAATCGGCCCGGCGGGCCAGAAATTCAGGTTAATGCCTGCGGCGATATGTGGCGGCACCAGCCCCTGGTGATACAGTACGTACGACAGCAGCAGGTAGTCCATATGGCTGCGGTGGCAGGGCACATAGACAATCTCGTGACCATCATGGGCCAACTGGCGCACGCGCTCGGCGTTGTGCACATTAATGCCCTGATAGAGACGGTTCCAGGTGAAGCCAAGGATGCGGTCGGTCAAGCGGATCATCTCGTACGAGAAGTTCGCTGCAATCTCTTCCATCAGCGCAATGGCGTTTTGCTGCGCCTTATCGTGGGAGATTTTTTTGCTGCGCGCCTCATCTTCGACAGCTCTGGCAATCGCTTTGGATGAGAGCAGCTTATTAAACAGATCCTGGCGCGCAGGCAGGCGCGGGCCAACTGCGGCAAGGCGCTGACGGGCGAAGTGCATACGCGCGACGCGCGCCAGTTTCTGCGCGATGATTTTGTCTGTGCCGTGTTCTGTCGCCATGCGACGCAATGAAACCGGCGGCGAAAAACGCACGAAGCTGTCGCGGCCAAGCCAGGAAACAGCGAAGAATTTCTGAATGCCGTTGAGCATGCGTAAAGGCGGGTTGACTTCGCCCTTCTCACGCCCGGGGGAGCGACCAAACATCACCGATACCGGCACCATTTGCACATCCAAATCCGGATGACTGCGGTGGAGATCCAGGTAATCATGGAACAGTTTGATGGATTCTTCTTTTGGCGTGTAATAGGTAAATACACGCGGCCCGCCGTGGATAAACACGTAACGCGGTAGCAGTGCGCCGTCGATTTCCAGCGGTTCCAGTGGGTCTGGCAGCTCATGCGCCAGACACTGAGCGCGCAGCGTCATCAAGTCTGCCTTGGAGTTGTAAGGCAGCACATACATGATGGGACGTGAGGTATCGAGACCCAGTTCCTGTGCAGGTTCTGCGGGGATCGATTTACTTTTTACCAGCACGCTTAATGGTAAATTCAGTAATTTGTAGTAAATTCGTGGCCAGCCGGACATAAAGGATGTAAAGCCTCTGGTTAATAGTGCCATTGCGCCGCAAGAATATCAGAAAGCGCGCATAATTTCTGTTGTACCTCTGCATGCTTACATAGACATTGATGCTCATTAGATAAAAAGGTTCTTTTTCATGGCCAATAATACCACTGGATTAACCCGGATCATTAAAGCGGCGGGCTATTCCTGGAAAGGCGTTCGCGCCGCATGGATAAATGAAGCGGCGTTTCGCCAGGAGGCCGTCGCGGTCGTGCTGGCCATTATTATTGCCTGCTGGCTTGATGTGGAGCCCATCACGCGCGTGCTGCTGATTGGTTCGGTTTCGCTGGTCATGATCGTTGAAATCCTCAACAGCGCAATTGAAGCCGTGGTGGATCGGATTGGCGCGGAATTTCATGAGCTTTCCGGGCGAGCGAAGGATATGGGGTCGGCAGCGGTGCTGATGTCTATCCTGCTGGCGCTGTTTACCTGGATCTCATTGCTCTGGTCGCATTTTCGATAACGATTCCAGAATTCGATAACGCCCTGGTTTTTTGCTTAAATTTGGTTCCAAAATCACCTTTAACTGTATATACTCACAGCATAACTGTATATACACCCAGGGGGCGGAATGAAAGCATTAACGGCCAGGCAGCAAGAGGTGTTCGATCTTATCCGCGATCGCATCTCCCAAACAGGTATGCCGCCGACGCGTGCGGAAATCGCGCAACAATTGGGGTTCCGTTCCCCAAATGCGGCTGAAGAACACCTCAAAGCGCTGGCGCGCAAAGGGGTTATCGAAATCGTATCCGGCGCATCCCGCGGTCTTCGCTTGCTGCTCGAAGAAGAAGACGATCTCGGGCTGCCGCTGATCGGTCGTGTCGCCGCCGGTGAGCCGCTGCTGGCGCAGCAGCATATCGAAGGGCATTACCAGGTCGATCCTGCGCTCTTCAAACCGCATGCGGATTTCCTGCTGCGCGTTAGCGGGATGTCGATGAAAGACATCGGCATTATGGACGGCGACCTGCTCGCGGTGCATAAAACGCAGGACGTGCGCAACGGCCAGGTGGTTGTGGCGCGTATTGAAGACGAAGTTACCGTTAAACGTCTGAAAAAACAGGGCAACACCGTTGAACTGTTACCGGAAAACAATGAGTTTTCCCCGATTGTTGTTGATCTGCGCGATCAAAACTTCACCATTGAAGGGCTGGCGGTAGGTGTCATTCGCAATGGCGAGTGGCTGTAACGCCTCCCTTATTCGCTGCGGCGCTGTTTTACGCTCCGCAGCGTTAATCCCTTTCCCCGATCGATTCTGACACTGCTATGCCGCTGCTGACTGCATCCGACAAAGCGCTGTGGCGACTTGCCCTGCCAATGATCTTCTCCAATATCACTGTCCCGTTGCTGGGACTGGTGGATACGGCTGTGGTCGGGCATCTGGATAGTGCGGTCTATCTGGGCGGTGTGGCCATCGGCGCGACCGCGACCAGCTTCCTGTTTATGCTGCTGCTGTTCCTGCGGATGAGCACCACCGGGCTGACGGCCCAGGCATACGGCGCGAAAAATGCGCACGCGCTGGCCCGGGCGTTGGTACAGCCACTGCTGCTGGCGCTGGGTGCGGGTGTGCTGATTACACTGTTGCGCGCGCCGCTTATCGATCTGGCGTTGCACATTACTGGCGGCAGCGCTGCGGTGTTGGAGCAGGCGCGGCGCTTTCTTGATATCCGCTGGCTAAGCGCTCCCGCATCGCTCGGCAACCTGGTGCTGCTGGGTTGGCTGCTGGGTGTGCAGTATGCCCGCGCACCGGTGATCCTGCTGGTAGTGGGTAACGTTCTCAATATTGTGCTTGATGTCTGGCTGGTGATGGGGCTGGGCATGAATGTCCAGGGGGCAGCACTGGCAACGGTGGTGGCGGAGTACGCGACCTTTGTGCTCGGTCTGCTGATGGCGCGACGTGTGCTGGTTATGCGCGGTATCACCTTCCCGGTGCTGAAGACGGCCTGGCGCGGTGGACTTGGGCGCTTGCTGGCGCTTAATCGGGACATCATGCTGCGCTCGTTATTGCTACAGCTCTGCTTTGGTTCGATAACCGTGTTCGGCGCGCGTCTTGGCGGCGAAACCGTGGCGGCGAATGCGGTGCTGATGATGTTTCTGACGTTCACTGCCTACGCGCTGGACGGGTTCGCTTATGCAGTGGAAGCCCATTCCGGGCACGCTTATGGCGCGCGTGACGACACTCAGCTTAAGCTCATCTGGCACGCGGCGTGCCGCCAGGCAGGTCTGGTGGCGCTGGTGTTCTCGGCGGTATATGCGCTGGCCGGGGAGTCAATTATCGCGCTGCTCACCTCGCTGCCAGCCCTGCAAAACATGGCCGGGCACTATCTTATCTGGCAAGTGATCCTGCCGGTGGTGGGCGTGTGGTGTTATTTGCTGGATGGCATGTTTGTGGGTGCGACGCGCGGTGCGGAAATGCGTAACAGCATGGCGGTTGCTGCGTGCGGGTTTGCCCTGACGCTGTTGACGGTGCCCACGCTGGGCAACCATGGTCTGTGGTTGTCGCTGGTGGTGTTCCTGGCGCTGCGTGGGCTGACTTTAGCGTGGGTATGGCGTCGTCACTGGCGCAATGGCACCTGGTTTTCCGGTGTTGACCCCTCCTGACAGCCCCTCTTTTCCCCTAGTATTGCTGGTTCACTCCTCTTTCTTTCGTCTCGTTAATACGGTTTTTTTTATCGTAAATGGTTAAAGATTCCGAATGTAAAACAAATTGCAGTATTACTGACTACAATAATCAGTACGTTCAGCGCAACAGGAACGTAACTTTTAACCGAACGATAAGGAGTCAACGATGAACAAAGACGAAATCGGCGGTAACTGGAAGCAGTTTAAAGGTACTGTGAAAGAGAAATGGGGCAAGTTGACCGATGACGATATGACCGTCATCGAAGGGAAACGTGACCAGCTGGTGGGTAAAATCCAGGAGCGTTATGGTTACGCAAAAGATCAGGCGGAAAAGGAAGTTACGGATTGGGAAAGCCGTAACGATTACCGCTGGTAGCCGACACTCACCCTCAAGTGTTGACCCTCTGAAAGGTTCTGCCCGAACGGTACACGGATGTACCCTCCCTTTATCCCTTTATCTTTCACGTTTTATCTACGTTAGCTGCACTTTCTCATCCGGGGCGCATACTGATGTATGCTCCCGGCGTTCGTACGTTTGCTGCCTTACCCGACATGAAATTTGGGGGGTGATATGACCACTAGCGGGGTTTTTTCTTTACCAGAATACTGTGATCGTGATGGCAGTGCTCGTGATGACGGCAGGATTCCACTTCCACACACGCGGCGCATAAACCGTGTGCTTCAATCACGTTATGACGCAGGGCAAAACCCATCTTCGCCGCCAGCGCGTGCATGATATCTTCCACGCCTTCCGCTTGTTCTTCTTTCACTGACCCGCAGCGATCGCAAATAAACATGGCTGAGGTGTGCGTCGGTTGATCAAATAAATGGCACAGCACATAGCTGTTGGTGGACTCCACCTTATGAACAAACCCTTGCTCCAGCAGGAAATCCAGCGCGCGGTATACCGTTGGCGGCTTAGCCTGCGGCTCGCTGACGCGTAATAAATCGAGCAGATCGTAAGCGCTGATCGCCCCTTGCTGCAGACTGAGTAATCGCAGCACTTCAAGACGCTGGGGAGTCAGGCGCACATTGCGCTGCGCGCACAGCTTTTCAGCCTGCACTAACATCTCTTGCGAAGTGGTCTTATCCATTGGCGTTCTCTGTTTCGGGGAAGCAATAAACCCGTACTTTACCATGTCCGGCGCGAAACGCCGAGATCGCGTCCTGGGATCTCTTTTTCGCCGATATATCCACGAACTCATCAGCGTCTTCTATAAATAATTAGTGTCATCAATCACAAAAATCACTTCTGTTCGATTATTTTTCGTTCAGGAGATTTAGCTACTTTTTCCTATGTTATTCGCAGCAATAGAGCCTTCCTGTTTAGCAAATACTAAACAGGCTTAAAAAAACTCATTCTGACTACGAGACGCATACTGTGAAAAAAAATCTCAAATTTTCGGTGGTCGCGATAGCTGTCTCCTTCGTTGTGGCAAATCAGGCGGGAGCAGCCAATACCTGGGCGGAAGCACGTAATGATGCAATGGGGGGAACCGGTGTTGCCTCTGCAAACTATGGCAGCGGAGTCCTCATTAACCCGGCGCTGCTGGCGAAAGCAAAGCCGGAAGACGATATCACCGTTATCCTGCCAAGCGTGCAGGCGCAAATTACCGATAAGGACAATCTGCGCGATGAAATCGACAATATCAGCGACAAAATCGACAACTATCGCGATGTCGTTGATAACCTGACCGCCGCGCAATTTCTTGCTAACCCTGTGGGCACCGTGGGGCAATTCCAGAGCGCGGCCAAAGATCTGGCGGATGAACTGACCTTCCTGGACGGGAAAACCGCGCGGGCGAAAGCGGCTGCAGGCATTGCTGTCAGTATTCCAAACGATGTGCTCTCCGTGGCTTTTGTCACCAAAGCCTACGCGCATGCGATTGTCAGCACTGCGGTTGACCCGCAGGATATTACCTATCTGCGCAGCATCCAGAACAGCACAACGGTTGCGACGAGCGAAGCGCTGAATGCGGTTGTGTCGCCAAACGGCAGCAACGAGATCACCAAAAATCTCAACTCCACGGCATCTGGTCGTGCGGCTGTTGTCTCGGATTACGGCGTTGCGGTTGCTCGCCAGTTCGAGGTGGGTGGCATTCCTTTATCTCTGGGCGTGACGCCAAAACTGCAGAAAACCTGGGTCTGGAACTACACCACCTCTATTTATGACTATCACAGCAGTGAGTGGAACAATAGCCGCTATCGTACCGATGACACCGGTTTTAACGTGGATGTCGGCGCGGCGGCGGATTTGAGTGAAAACATCACCGTCGGCCTGACCGGCACAAACCTGATCTCCCGCGATATCGACACCAAAGATATCCTGATCCGCAACGGCAGAACCGGGCAGACGGTCAATTACAAAGACACTTACCAGATTAGCCCGGTGGTGACTGCCGGGGTGTCATGGCATAACGATCTGGTGACGTTAAGCGCCGATGGCGATTTAACCGAGACCAAAGGCTTTAAGAGCGAGAAGGACTCCCAATACGTTGGCGTCGGCGGTGAAATTCGTCCGCTGAGCTGGCTGGCGGTTCGGGCCGGTTATCGCGCTGATGTGAAAGGCGACGACAAAAACGTCTTTACCGGCGGTGTCGGCTTCGCGCCGTTTAACCGTGTCCACGTCGATTTAATGGGTCTGGTAGGTGAAGACAAAACCTGGGGGGCTGGCGCACAGCTTAGCGTGACGTTCTAAGGTGCCATCAGACTAAGACAAAACCGGGGGCGCGTGTCCTCCGGTTTTTTTTACGCTGTTATTTGTTGCTCAACGTATTAAAACTGGTCATCAGGTTGCGGTAATCCGGAATATGGTTCGAAAACAGATTACCCAGGCCTTCAATATCATTGCGCCAGTCACGGTGTAACTCGCAGGCGATGCCAAACCAGGTCATCAATTGTGCTCCGGCTTGTGACATCCGATCCCAGGCCGAATGGCGCGTAATATCGTTGAATGTACCTGATGCGTCAGTAACGACAAACACCTCAAAACCTTCTTCCAGTGCCGATAGCGCAGGAAAGGCCACACACACTTCTGTCACAACGCCGGCAATGATCAACTGCTTTTTCCCGGTCGCTTTTACCGCTTTAACAAAGTCTTCATTATCCCAGGCGTTGATATTGCCAGGACGAGCAATATACGGCGCATCAGGAAATAGCGCTTTTAGCTCAGGAACGAGAGGCCCATTAGGGCCGGTTTCGAAGCTGGTGGTGAGAATGGTGGGAAGCTTAAAATATTTAGCGAGATCGCCTAATGCCAGGACATTGTTTTTGAATTTGTCGGGATCGATATCTCTCACTAATGACAGTAAACCTGTCTGGTGGTCGACGAGGAGAACAGCGGCGTTGTTTTTATCGAGGCGAACATACGGTGTAGTCATCTTCTTTAACTCCTTTTACCCGTTACGGTGGTTAATAGCGCCAGGCTATTGACGAACATTTCCCATGCCTACCAAAAATGATAGGTGTCGATCGTATTTTGTACAAGTTGATGCCGGTTATTGCGCGATCGGGTTGCACCGAACACCATCGGGTTTAAGGCGTTCCACTATGCTAGAATGACGCCCCGCTATTTCAGGAGCCGGTATTTGCCCGCCCTGGGTGGGCCTGATACCTCTCTTTTTAACTGCCAAAATTGCACGGTAATCCTGACATGACAAAAAACCAGCAAACCCGCCTGATGCCCACCGATTCTGCTTATCACTGGCCTGGCAGGTTTAGCATTGCGCCGATGCTCGACTGGACGGACAGGCACTGTCGTTATTTCCTGCGCCTGTTGTCGCGCCAGACGCTGCTGTACACCGAGATGGTGACTACCGGTGCGATTATTCATGGCAAAGGCGATTACCTGGCGTACAGCGAAGAAGAGCACCCGATTGCATTGCAGCTTGGCGGCAGCGATCCGGCGCAGCTTGCCCATTGTGCGAAGCTGGCTGAAGCGCGTGGCTATGATGAAATCAACCTCAATGTCGGTTGCCCGTCCGATCGCGTGCAGAACGGTCGCTTTGGCGCTTGCCTGATGGGCGAAGCGCAGCTGGTTGCTGATTGCGTCAAAGCGATGCGTGATGTGGTATCTGTTCCGGTGACCGTAAAAACGCGTATTGGTATCGACGATCAGGACAGCTACGAATTTCTCTGCGACTTTATCGGTACGGTTGCCGGTAAAGGGGAGTGCGAGTCCTTTATTATTCATGCACGTAAAGCCTGGCTCTCCGGTTTAAGCCCGAAAGAAAACCGTGAAATTCCACCGCTGGATTACCCGCGTGTTTATCAGTTGAAGCGCGATTTCCCACAGTTGACGATGTCGATTAATGGCGGGATTAAGTCGCTGGCGGAGGCTAAAGCCCATCTGGAACATATGGATGGCGTGATGGTGGGCCGCGAAGCCTACCAGAACCCGGGGATTCTGGCGTCGGTTGATCGGGAAATTTTCGGTGCTGAGGCCAGCGATGCCGATCCGGTGGCGGTTGTTCGCGCGATGTATCCCTACATTGAACGTGAACTCAGCCAGGGGGCTTACCTGGGGCACATTACCCGCCATATGCTGGGTCTGTTTCAGGGGATCCCCGGGGCGCGCCAGTGGCGTCGTTATCTGAGTGAGAATGCTCACAAGGCCGGCGCAGATGTTGCGGTTGTTGAGAAGGCGCTCAGCCTTGTTGCTCAGGCGCGTTAAAAGTTCACTAAAACCTGGTCAAATTCACTAAAACCTGCGCACCGCCGCAGGTTTTTTTATTGCCGAATCAGCAAGTTATGGTTGGCATATTTCTTGTAATAGAGGAATGAGTTACCTGGTTTGTGGAGAGCGCTATGTTGGAACTACTGTTTATTATCGGCTTCTTTATTATGTTGTTAGTGACCGGCGTGTCGCTGCTGGGTATTGTGGCGGCGCTGGTTGTGGCAACCGCAGTGATGTTTTTAGGTGGGCTTTTTGCTTTGATGATCAAACTGTTGCCCTGGTTGCTGCTGGCGGTTGCCGTGGTCTGGATCATTCGCGCCATCAAAGAACCGAAGGTTCCACGTTATCAACGCAATAACCGTTGGCGTTACTAAAGTATTGAGTGGTGCGTCACAACCCTGAAACATTTAGTGGCGCATTGCTTAGAACCGCATAGGATTTGCTTATCAAATCTGTCACTATCGCGACGTTAACGAATTCATCGCGCTGTACCCTACAATGCAGCCGAACTAAAAAAAGAAAGGGCTTCCTGCGGGAAGCCCTAATTCTTTCTGGCGATGAACTCAGGGGATCAACAGGCTTGAGCCCTGTGTCGCGCGGCTTTCCAGCACCTCGTGCGCGCGCTGCGCATCCTTTAAGGCAAATTTCTGGCTCTCCGCCACATCCACTTTAATGACGCCACTGGCAATCAATGAGAACAACTCATTGCTGGCTTCCTGCAACTCTTCCCGCGTGGTGATGTAGCCATTAAGGGAAGGGCGCGTGGCGTAGAGCGAACCTTTCTGGTTGAGAATACCGAGGTTCACCCCGGTAACCGGACCGGAGGAGTTACCAAAGCTGACCATCAGGCCACGGCGACGCAGGCAATCGAGCGAGATCTCCCAGGTATCTTTCCCGACCGAGTCGTACACCACGCCGACCTTTTTGCCGCCAGTTAGCTCTTTCACGCGCTCGACTACATTCTCTTCGCTGTAGTTGATCACCTGCCAGGCTCCGGCCTGCAATGCCCGCTGCGCCTTGTGCGCTGAACCCACGGTGCCAATCAGTTTCGCGCCGAGCGCTTTCGCCCATTGGCAGGCAATAAGCCCAACGCCGCCCGCCGCCGCGTGAAACAGGAATACCTCGTCGGGTTTGATCTCCCAGGTTTTGCGCAGCAGGTAGAAGACCGTCAATCCTTTCAGGTAAGAAGCTGCGGCTTGTTCGAAAGAGATGGCGTTCGGCAGGATCGCCGCTTTATCGGCAGGGACATTATGTACCGAGCTGTAAGCGCCCAACCCCGATTGCGCGTAGACCACGCGATCGCCCACCTTAATGTGCGTCACGCCACTGCCCACTTTGCTGACGACGCCGGCTGCTTCGGTGCCCAGCCCGCTCGGCAAAGACGGCGGCGGATACAGTCCGCTGCGGATGTAGGTATCAATGTAGTTGATGCCAATGGCTTTGTTTTCCACCTGGATTTCGTTTTCCGCCGGTGCTGTGGGGGTAAACTCCACGGCTTTCAGCACGTCAGGGCCGCCATGCTTGTGAAATTCTATTCGTGTCGCCATGCTTCCTCCTGAACTCTGTGATAATCTTTCGAACCATTCATTACCTTGGTAGCTCCATTCACTATGGCAGGAAATAAACCCTTCAACAAACAGACTGAACCCCGCGACATACAGCTTGAGGGGATGAAAGTGCCTCCGCATTCCATTGAAGCGGAGCAGTCAGTGTTGGGCGGTTTAATGCTGGATAACGAACGCTGGGACGACGTCGCCGAGCGTGTTGTCGCGGACGATTTTTATACGCGCCCGCACCGCCATATTTTCACCGAAATGCACCGCCTGCAGGAGATGGGTAAACCCATTGACCTGATTACGCTGGCGGAATCGCTGGAGCTACAGGGCCAACTGGAGATCGTTGGCGGTTTCGCTTATCTGGCGGAACTGTCCAAAAACACGCCAAGTGCGGCGAACATCAGCGCCTATGCGGATATCGTGCGTGAACGCGCCGTTGTCCGTGAGATGATCTCGGTAGCGAATGAAATTGCCAATGCCGGTTTCGATCCGCAGGGGCGTACCAGTGAAGATTTACTCGATCTGGCTGAGTCGCGGGTCTTCAAAATTGCAGAAAGCCGCGCCAATAAAGACGAAGGCCCGAAGAATATCGCCGATGTTCTCGAAGCGACCGTCTCGCGTATCGAGCAGCTTTTTCAGCAACCCCATGATGGCGTAACCGGGGTCAATACCGGCTATGACGACCTCAATAAGAAAACGGCGGGTTTGCAGCCGTCGGATTTGATCATCGTCGCGGCGCGTCCGTCGATGGGGAAAACAACATTTGCGATGAATCTCGTCGAAAATGCGGCGATGTTGCAGGATAAACCGGTTCTTATTTTCAGTCTGGAGATGCCCTCCGAACAGATTATGATGCGTTCCCTGGCGTCATTGTCGCGGGTTGATCAAACGCGCATTCGTACTGGTCAGCTCGACGATGAGGACTGGGCGCGCATCTCCGGCACCATGGGCATCCTGCTGGAAAAACGCAATATCTATATTGATGACTCCTCCGGCCTGACGCCGACGGAAGTGCGTTCCCGCGCCCGACGTATCGCCCGCGAACATGGCGGTATCGGGCTTATCATGATCGACTACCTCCAACTGATGCGCGTGCCGTCGTTGTCCGACAACCGTACGCTGGAAATCGCCGAAATCTCCCGCTCCCTGAAAGCGCTGGCCAAAGAGTTGCAGGTGCCGGTGGTGGCGCTGTCGCAGCTTAACCGCTCTCTGGAACAGCGCGCCGATAAACGCCCGGTCAACTCCGACCTGCGTGAATCCGGCTCCATCGAGCAGGATGCGGACTTGATCATGTTTATCTATCGTGATGAGGTTTATCACGAAAACAGTGACTTAAAAGGCATTGCGGAAATCATTATTGGTAAACAGCGTAACGGCCCTATCGGGACGGTGCGCCTGACATTTAACGGGCAGTGGTCGCGCTTTGATAACTATGCGGGGCCTCAATATGATGACGAATAAATTTCCGTCATCTTTCGCGCCGCAGGTGCGTTGACGGAGCCCGCTCACCCCGGTCACTTAGTTTACTAAGCTCCCGGAGATCCCCGGGTTTGTCTCCCTCCTGCAACACGAATGATTCAGGAAATTCTTTTAGTAAGGAATTGAAATGCAAGCGGCAACCGTAGTAGTGAACCGCCGCGCTCTGCGACACAATCTGCAACGCCTGCGCGAACTGGCCCCTGCCAGTCGACTGGTTGCAGTCGTGAAAGCGAACGCCTATGGACACGGTCTTCTTGAGACCGCGCGAACGCTCCCCGATGCCGACGCTTTTGGCGTCGCCCGTCTTGAAGAAGCCCTGATCCTGCGCGCTGGCGGCATAACGCAACCGATCCTGCTGCTGGAAGGTTTTTTCAATGCTGAAGAGTTGCCGCTGGTCGCTGAACATCAGCTACAGACCGTCGTCCACAGCGAGGAACAGCTTAAGGCGCTGGAAACGACCCCTCTGAACGCGCCGGTCACCGTGTGGATGAAACTCGATACCGGCATGCACCGTCTTGGGGTACACCCCAATGAAGCCGAGGCGTTTTATGCCCGCTTATCGCAGTGTAAAAACGTCCGCCAGCCGGTAAACGTCGCCAGTCATTTTGCCCGTGCCGATGAGCCGGAGTGCGGCGAGACGGAACGCCAACTCGATATTTTCACCACGTTTACCAACGGTAAGCCTGGTCTGCGCACGATTGCTGCCTCTGGCGGCACGCTGCTGTGGCCGCAATCGCACTTCGACTGGGTGCGTCCGGGCATTATTCTTTATGGTGTATCGCCGCTGGAGAACAAACCCTGGGGCGCAGATTTTGGTTTTCAGCCAGTGATGACCCTGACCTCGCAGCTTATTGCTGTACGCGAACATAAAGCGGGTGATGCCGTAGGGTACGGCGGCACCTGGCAGAGCGCGCGCGATACCCGTCTGGGTGTGGTCGCGATGGGCTACGGCGATGGCTATCCTCGTGCTGCGCCTTCCGGTACGCCAGTACTGGTTAACGGGCGTGAAGTGCCGATCGTGGGGCGGGTAGCGATGGACATGATTTGCGTCGACCTGGGGCCGGAAGCAGAAGACCGCGCGGGTGATAACGTGGTGTTGTGGGGCGAAGGGTTACCCGTTGAGCGCATCGCTGAAATAACGAATGTAAGTGCTTACGAACTTATTACGCGCCTGACCGCCAGGGCGACCCTGAAATACATCGACTAAAAAGGATTGCCCTTTGTCTCCAATGGAAATCGCCGCCTGTCTGGCCTATGCCCTCTCTGTATGGCTCGCCGCGCGCAATAACATGCACACCTGGTGGACGGGGATTATTGGCTGTGTGCTGTATGGCTGGGTGTTTTACTCGGTGCAGCTGTATGCGGATGTCACCCTGCAAGTGTTTTTTATTGCCAGCAGTATTGCCGGGTGGGTCAACTGGCTGAAAGGGAATCATGGCAGCGAGCTGGCGGTGCGCAAAACGCCGATCGGTCGACTGTTGCCGATGCTGGCAGGCGCGCTGGTGGTGGCGGGCGGCTATGCGTGGTTGCTGCACCGCTTTACCAACGCGTGGTCGCCGTGGCTGGATTCCGCCATCATGGTGTTCAGCGTGCTTGCGCAGTTCATGCTGATGGGGCGCAGGCTCGAGAGCTGGTATTTCTGGTTACTGGTCAACACCATCGCCGTACCGCTTTATGCGGCGCGCGATCTCTGGCTGACCGCCGGGTTGTATCTCGTTTTTTGGTGTAACGCATGGCACGGTCTGTACCAGTGGCGCAAGGCGCTGGTCGCGCGATGACGCGTTTCGCCAGTGGGCTGGTGGTGGGGAAGTTCGCCCCGCTGCATTGTGGTCATGAGCGGCTGATCAACGCCGCGCTGGCCCAGTGTGACCGAGTCTGGCTGATGAGTTACTCGCAACCGGAAATGCCGGGTTGCGAGCCAGAAAAACGCGAGCGCTGGCTGCGGGAGCGGTTTCCGCAATGTGAAATCGTTGTCCTGACCCCGGAGCGCGTTGCGGGCTGGGGGCTCGGTGCGTTGCCGCATAACGATGCTCCCGGCGATCGGCATCGACATTATATAGCCGACCTCTGTTTGCAGGTTCTGCACTGCCGCCCACAGGCGGTCTTCACCGCTGAAGATTACGGCGATGGCTTTGCCCGCGTGCTCAGTGAACGTTTTGCTCAGCCTGTCGCGCATGTGCGCTTACAGCGTGAACAGGGCGCGCAGGCACCTTCCGGCACGCTGATCCGTAGCGATGTCCACCGTTGGCGGCAGATGCTCTCTCCCATCGTCTATCGGGATTTTGTTCAACGCATTTGCCTGCTGGGGGGCGAATCCACCGGCAAAAGTACACTGAGCGCAGCCCTGGCGCAGGCGCTGGAGACGACCTACGTGGCGGAATATGGCCGGGAGCGCTGGGAAGAAAAGGGCGGTGAACTGGCGTACGATGATTTGCTGCATATTGCGCAGACGCAGGTGCAGCGTGAAGACGCAGCGTTAGCGGCCCGCTGGCTGGTGTGCGATACCTCGCCGCTCACGACGCTGTTCTATACGCTGGAGATGTTCGGCAACGCGCCGGATGAGCTTTATGCACTGGCACAGCGGCACTATCACTGGGTGGCGCTGTGTGAAGATGATTTTCCTTTTGTGCAGGACGGCACGCGGCAGGATGAAACGTTCCGCCAGCGGCAGCAGGCATGGTACGTTGACCAATTGACACAGCGCGGCATCCCTTTTCTTCGCGTGCGGGGTTCCGTAAGCCAGCGCGTGGCACAAATCCTTACCGCCCTTCGCGGCTAAAACGCTTATTTTTCGCCGCCACCACTGCTGCTCTCGACCTTCCCTGACTTCCGGTTTATTGTGTGGGTTCCTGCCTACTGTAAACCTGGAGAATACACGCGTGTTTCAGAAAGTTGACGCCTACGCTGGCGACCCGATCCTCTCTCTTATGGAGCGGTTTAAAGACGATCCGCGTAGCGACAAAGTAAACCTCAGCATCGGGCTCTATTACAACGAAGACGGCATCATTCCACGCTTGCAGGCAGTCGCCGAAGCAGAAGCGCGTCTTAACGCGCAGCCGCACGGTGCGTCTCTGTACCTGCCGATGGAAGGGCTGAACAGTTACCGCGCGGCAATTGCGCCGCTGCTGTTTGGCGCAGACCATCCGGTGCTGGAACAAAAACGTGTTGCGACCGTACAGACGCTGGGCGGCTCTGGCGCGCTGAAAGTAGGGGCGGATTTTCTGAAACGCTACTTCCCTAACTCGGGCGTATGGGTGAGCGACCCGACCTGGGAAAACCACGTGGCCATTTTTGAAGGCGCGGGTTTTGTCGTAAGTACTTACCCCTGGTACGACAATGAGACCAATGGCGTGCGTTTCTCTGCCTTCCTGGAAAAACTGAACACGCTGCCAGCGCAAAGCATTGTTCTGCTCCATCCTTGCTGCCATAACCCGACCGGCGCGGATTTGACCAGCGCGCAATGGGATGACGTGGTTGAGGTTGTGAAAGCGCGCAATCTGATCCCCTTCCTCGATATTGCTTATCAGGGCTTTGGCGCAGGCATGGAAGAAGATGCCTATGCGATTCGCGCAATGGCCCGTGCCGGGTTGCCTGTGTTGGTCAGCAACTCCTTCTCCAAGATTTTCTCGCTGTATGGTGAACGCGTCGGTGGCCTCTCCATCGTGTGTGAAGACACAGATGCGGCCGATCGCGTACTGGGTCAGTTAAAAGCCACCGTTCGCCGTAACTACTCCAGCCCACCGAATTTTGGTGCGCAACTGGTCGCGACCGTGCTGGGCGATGCGGGGCTGAAAGCCTCATGGCTGGCGGAAGTGGAAGCGATGCGCACCCGCATTCTGGCAATGCGCCAGGAGCTGGTAAAGGTTCTGAAAGAGGCGGTACCGGGCGGTAATTTTGATTATCTGATCAAGCAACGTGGCATGTTCAGCTATACCGGTCTGAGCGCACAGCAGGTGGAAAGATTGCGTGAAGAGTTCGGCATTTACCTGGTGGCCAGCGGGCGTATTTGTGTTGCCGGTCTGAATGGTCGCAATGTGCATCGTGTCGCGCAGGCTTTTGCGGCAGTGATGTAAGTACTCGCTCACGTTTTCATCCTGATCCCCTGCTTTTCAGCAGGGGGTTATCCCCCCGTATTCTCCTATTCTATGGTTAATCCGCAGAAAATCCTTTGTTTCACCTGCCGCTGGGGTTATGGTCGGGTAGACTTTTGACCGTTCGCACCATTTATAAAACATAACGAGCTGATAATTTAGGGATAAATATGCGAAAGTTCACACTCGCCCTGCGCGCCGCCTGCCTGTGGTTTGCGCTGGGAGGCGCGGCGGTTTATGCCTCCGCCCCCACGCCCTCTTCAGATGGCACCAATGTGGCCAAACTGGCGGAACAGGCGCCGATTCACTGGGTTTCCGTCGCACAAATTGAACGTTCGCTGGTTGAACGCCCGCCGATGGCGGTGGGGTTTGATATTGATGATACCGTGCTGTTTTCCAGCCCCGGTTTCTGGCGCGGCAAGAAAACCTGGTCGCCAGACAGCGAAGCGTATCTGCATAACCCGGCATTCTGGGAAAAGATGAATAACGGATGGGATGAGTTCAGCATTCCCAAAGAGGTGGCGCGCCAGCTTATCGCCATGCATGTGAAGCGCGGCGACAGCATCTGGTTCATCACCGGACGCAGCCAGACAAAAACCGAAACCGTCAGCAAAACCCTGCAGGACGATTTTCTGATCCCGGCGGCGAATATGAATCCGGTGATTTTCGCCGGTGACCAGCCCGGGCAAAATAACAAAACGCAGTGGCTGAAGGCGAAGCAGATCCGCATCTTCTATGGTGACTCAGATAGCGACATCACGGCCGCCCGCGAAAGTGAAGCACGGCCGATCCGCGTATTACGCGCCTCCAACTCAACCTATCGCCCGCTACCGCAGGCGGGAGCAATGGGTGAAGAGGTGATCGTCGATTCCGAATATTAGCCGGGGTTTATCTTTCGGCGCTATGCTGCACACTTAAGCAACCTCATCTTTTCGGTTAAGGAGCAGCGAATGTGGTATCAACAAACAATTACGCTTGGCGCAAAGGCGCGCGGGTTTCACCTGGTCACGGAGGAAGTGCTCGGGCAAATCCGCGAACTTTCCCGTGTGCGGATCGGTTTGTTGCACCTGCTGCTTCAACATACTTCGGCCTCTCTCACGCTGAATGAAAACTGCGACCCGACCGTGCGTTATGACATGGAACAGCACTTTCTGAACAGTGTGCCGGATAACGCGCCCTGGAAGCATGATTATGAAGGGCCGGATGACATGCCGTCGCATATCAAGTCTTCTCTGCTTGGCGTATCACTGTTACTGCCCGTGCAAAACGGGCGGGTACAGTTGGGTACATGGCAGGGGATCTGGCTGGGGGAGCACCGCATTCATGGCGGCGCACGGAACATTATCGCCACCCTGCAAGGGGAATAATGCGGTTGCCCTGGTAAACCCTGCTCTTATCGTCAGGATTTGTAACGATCGCCGTTTTTTTCATCAATACACTACGCTTAAATGAGGCAACCGGGCCGATCGGACGATCCATCGCAACACGACGAGGAGAATCAACGTGACAATTTCGGAGTTACTGCAATATTGCATGGCGAAGGCGGGCGCTGAACAGAGCGTACATAGCGACTGGAAAGCGACGCAAATCAAGGTCGCCGATGTGTTGTTTGCGATGGTGAAGGAAGTTGAGGGTCGCCCTGCGGCGTCGCTAAAAACCAGTCCGGAACTGGCGGAACTGTTGCGTGAACAGCATCAGGATGTGCGCCCCAGCCGCCACCTGAATAAAGCGCACTGGAGCACGGTGTATCTGGACGGTTCGTTACCGGACTCGCAGATTTACTATCTGGTGGATGCGTCCTATCAACAGGCGATGGAACGGGTGCCGGAACAGGTCCGGCACCAACTGTCAGTGTGACGATTTCAGCATCGGCTTAAGGAATCGCGCCGTGTGCGAGGCCTCGCATTCGGCAACGGTTTCCGGCGTGCCGGAAACGAGGATCTCGCCGCCGCCGCTGCCGCCTTCCGGGCCGAGATCGACAATCCAGTCTGCGGTCTTAATCACGTCCAGATTATGCTCAATGACCACAATGGTATTGCCCTGATCGCGCAATTGGTGCAGTACGTCCAGTAACTGCTGGATATCGGCGAAATGCAGGCCGGTGGTGGGTTCGTCGAGAATATAGAGCGTCTGCCCGGTTCCGCGTTTTGACAGCTCACGCGCCAGCTTCACGCGCTGGGCTTCGCCGCCGGAGAGCGTGGTCGCCGACTGACCAAGACGGATATAGGTCAGACCGACATCCATCAGCGTTTGCAGCTTACGCGCCAGTGCGGGTACGGCATCAAAGAATTCACGTGCTTCTTCGATGGTCATATCCAACACTTCATGGATAGTTTTGCCCTTGTATTTGATCTCCAGCGTTTCGCGGTTATAGCGTTTGCCTTTGCACTGGTCGCACGGCACATAGATATCCGGCAGGAAGTGCATCTCCACTTTGATCACCCCGTCGCCCTGACAGGCTTCGCAGCGGCCGCCGCGCACGTTAAAACTGAAGCGCCCTGGCGTATAGCCGCGCGAGCGGGATTCCGGCACGCCAGCAAACAGTTCACGCACCGGCGTGAACACGCCGGTATACGTCGCCGGGTTGGAACGCGGCGTACGGCCAATCGGGCTCTGGTCGATATCGATCACTTTATCGAAATGCTCCAGCCCGTGGATATCGCGGTATGGCGCTGGCTCGGCAATCGTCGCACCGTTTAACTGGCGCTGCGCGATGGGGAACAGCGTATCGTTGATCAGCGTGGATTTACCCGAACCGGACACACCGGTAATACAGGTGAACAGGCCGACCGGCAGCGTCAGCGTCACGTCTTTCAGGTTGTTGCCGCGTGCGCCGGTGAGTTTCAGCACTTTGCCCGGATCGGCCGGAACGCGCTGTTTCGGGATGTCGATTTTGCGTTTGCCGCTCATGTACTGCCCGGTCAGCGACTCCGGGACCGCCATAATCGCGTCCAGCGTGCCTTCCGCCACAACCTGCCCGCCGTGGACACCCGCGCCTGGCCCAATATCGATCACATGATCCGCTGCGCGAATGGCATCTTCGTCGTGTTCGACGACAATCACTGTGTTACCCAGATTGCGCAGATGGATTAATGTGCCGAGCAGGCGCTCGTTATCGCGCTGGTGCAGACCGATTGAGGGTTCATCCAGCACGTACATCACACCCACCAGGCCTGCGCCAATCTGGCTTGCCAGACGGATGCGCTGCGCTTCGCCGCCGGAGAGTGTTTCAGCAGAGCGGGACAGCGTCAGGTAGTTCAGTCCGACGTTAACAAGGAACTTCAGACGGTCGCCGATCTCTTTCAGCACTTTTTCGGCAATTTTCGCCCGCTGACCCGAGAGTTTCAGGTTGTTGAAGAAGTCCATCGCATGACCGATGCTCATATCCGAGATGGTCGGCAGCGGCGTGTTTTCAACGAAGACGTGGCGCGCTTCGCGGCGCAGACGGGTTCCTTCACAGGCGGCGCATGGACGGTTGCTGATAAACTTCGCCAGCTCCTCGCGCACCGCGCTGGATTCCGTCTCTTTATAACGGCGCTCCATATTATGCAGCACGCCTTCAAACGGATGACGACGCACCGAGGTGTCGCCGCGATCGTTCATGTATTTGAACTCAATCGATTCTTTACCCGAACCGGAGAGGATCACTTTCTGCACGCTGGTGCTCAGGCTTTCCCACGGCGCTTCAACGTCGAATTTATAGTGTTCCGCCAGCGATTTCAGCATCTGGAAATAGTAAAAGTTGCGGCGATCCCAGCCACGGATCGCACCGCCGGCCAGCGACAGTTCCGGGTTCTGAATCACGCGGTCCGGGTCGAAATATTGCTGTACGCCCAGGCCGTCACAGGTCGGGCACGCCCCGGCCGGGTTGTTGAAGGAGAACAGGCGCGGTTCCAGCTCGCGCATGCTGTAGCCGCAAATGGGGCATGCGAAGTTGGCGGAGAACAACAGCTCCTCGGCGTTGGCATCGTCCATATCGGCAACCATCGCCGTGCCGCCGGAAAGCTCCAGCGCGGTTTCAAACGATTCCGCCAGGCGTTGGGCCAGATCGCTGCGGACTTTAAAGCGGTCAATCACCACTTCAATGGTGTGTTTCTTTTGCAGCTCCAGTTTCGGCGGATCGGAGAGGTCGCAGACCTCACCATCAATACGCGCCCGGATATAGCCCTGGCTGGCGAGGTTTTCCAGCGTTTTGGTGTGTTCGCCTTTACGCTCTTTGATCACCGGCGCCAGCAGCATCAGGCGTTTGCCTTCCGGCTGCGACAGCACGTTATCGACCATCTGGCTGACGGTTTGCACCGCCAGCGGCACGTCGTGATCCGGGCAGCGCGGCTCGCCAACGCGGGCGAACAGCAGACGCAGATAATCGTGAATTTCAGTGATGGTCCCGACGGTGGATCGCGGGTTGTGTGAGGTTGATTTTTGCTCGATGGAAATCGCCGGCGACAGCCCTTCAATATGGTCGACGTCCGGTTTTTCCATCAACGACAGAAACTGGCGGGCGTAGGCAGAAAGCGATTCAACATAGCGGCGCTGCCCCTCCGCGTAAAGCGTGTCGAAAGCCAGTGAGGACTTGCCAGACCCCGACAGCCCGGTGACAACGATCAGTTTGTCGCGAGGGATGACGAGGTTGATGTTTTTGAGATTGTGGGTGCGGGCGCCCCGTACTTCTATCTTATCCAATCCATTCACCTTTTACCCGGAGGAACGCTATTTGCCTGGTATGTTTGAAGGACAACCGGCGGTCAGAAACGGCTAATTATGACACAATTTAACCTGAATGAATATACAGTATTTGCATGCATCCTGGCAGCGAATATGTAAAAATGCACTGTCGTGAGAGATCTCTGGAACCTGCTTCGCAGCTATCAATAAGCCATATGGAAATGGTACACTCGCGCGTTTACACTACTAAGAAACGTTTTCAGGAGACACGATCATGGCCAGCAGAGGCGTAAACAAGGTGATTCTCGTCGGTAATCTGGGCCAGGACCCGGAAGTACGCTATATGCCGAGTGGTGGCGCAGTTGCCAACATTACGCTGGCTACTTCCGAATCCTGGCGTGATAAGCAGACCGGTGAAACAAAAGAGCAGACTGAATGGCACCGCGTTGTGCTGTTCGGCAAACTGGCTGAAGTGGCTGGCGAATATCTGCGTAAAGGCTCTCAGGTTTATATCGAAGGTCAGCTGCGTACCCGCAAATGGACCGATCAATCCGGTCAGGAAAAATACACCACTGAGGTGGTGGTCAACGTTGGTGGCACCATGCAGATGCTGGGTGGACGCCAGGGCGGCGGCGCACCGGCAGGCGGCGGCCAGCAGCAGGGCGGTTGGGGCCAGCCCCAGCAACCGCAGGGCGGCAACCAGTTCAGCGGCGGCGCGCAGTCCCGTCCGCAACAGCAGTCTGCTCCGGCGCCGTCTAACGAACCGCCGATGGACTTTGACGACGATATCCCGTTCTGATTTTGTTCATCAGAAAACAAAAAACCCCGCAGCGCGGGGTTTTTTGTGGTTCAGAGGCTGAACATTACTTCGACACATCCGCACCGAAGTATTTCTGAGAAATACGTTCGTAGGTGCCGTCGGCCTTGATCTCTTCCAGCGCTTTATCAATCGCCGCTTTCAGTTCCGGGTTGTTTTTACGGATCAGCACGCCAGATTTCTCAGCATTGTCTTCGGTGGCGATGATTTTCACCGGCGCAGACGGTTTGTGTTTTTTGAAGTCCAGGTAAGAGAGGTTGTCGTTGATGGTCGCATCAGCACGGCCCTGCACCACCAGATCGATAGACTGGTTAAAGCCATCGGTCGGCACAATTTCCGCGCCGTATTTACGGGCGATCTGCGCGTAGTTACTGGTCAGCGAATGGGCAGATTTCTTGCCTTTCAGATCGTCAAAGCTCTTGATGCTGCTGTTTTTGTCATTCACGATCAGCACCGCTTTAGAGGCGATGTACGGCTCAGAGAAGTCATATTTTTTCTGGCGCGCTTCAGTAATGCCGACCTGGTTAATGACCGCGTCGTAGCGATTCGCATCGATACCGGCGATCAGGCCATCCCATTTACCTTCAACAAACTGCGCTTTTACTTTCAGGCGTTTGGCCACTTCCTGACCGATTTCAACGTCAAAACCTTCCAGCGTGCCGGACGCGTTATGGAACGTGAACGGAGGATAGGTGCCTTCGGTACCAATTTTCAGAACCCCGGCGGACTGGATTTTTGCCAGATCGTCCTGCGCCAGCGCCGCGTGGGCGAAACCAAGCTGCATAACCCCGGCAATAACGAGTGTTGCGAGTGCTTTCATCTAAATCTACCCCAATTGATTGTTATTGGTTCGCCCCGATCTCCGGGAGCGCTGTGCTTAAAGAGGCGATAAATTCCGCAGTACGCGGTTTTTTCGCGTGTGAAAAAAGGGCGTTGGCGGTACCGGATTCCACAATTTCTCCGGCTTCAAGGAACACCACCTGACTGGCGATATTGGCCGCCAGACGCAGGTCGTGCGTCGCCATAATCATTGTGGTGCCTTCCTGCGCCAGCTGGCGCAGAACAGCCACCACCTCGCCGGAAAGTTCCGGGTCGAGCGCAGATGTGGGTTCATCACAGAGCAACACCGCCGGTGACGGCGCAAGCGCGCGGGCAATGGCCACACGCTGCTGCTGACCGCCGGATAACGTATTCGGCAGCGCATCACGTTTATGCAGCATATCGACTTTCGTCAGTAACGCTTCGCCACGCTGGCGCGCACGGTCGCGATCCCATTTGTGTACGGTGATCAACCCTTCGGTGATATTTTCCAGAACGGTCATATGCGGAAACAGCGCGAAGTTCTGGAACACCATCCCCGTCTGACGGCTGATGCGGCGAATATCCTGGCCTTTAATGCGCGCGTCCGGCGAAAAGGTGATGCTCTCTTTGCCGATGGTCAGCGTCCCGGCTTGCGGGATCTCCAGTAAGTTAATGCAGCGCAATAACGTACTTTTGCCGCTGCCGGAGGGGCCAATCAGCGTGGTGACCGTGCCTTCTTCAATGGTTAAATTGATATTTTTCAGGACACGATGACCATCAAAACTCTTATCAAGGTTGGAGAGCGTTATCATTGACGGCTCCTTTAGGTGTCGTGCCCGCTAATTTCTGTTCAAGTTTGTTCTGCAAATGCGATAACACGGAACTGAAGAACAAATAAATCACCGCCGCTTCGCTATACAGAATCAACGGTTCATAAGTCACAGCCGCAATTTGCTGCGCGGACAGGAACATTTCCGGCACCGTGATCACCGACGCCAGCGAGGTGTCTTTCACCAGCGAAATAAAGGTATTGGAGAGCGGCGGCACCGCAATGCGCGCGGCCTGCGGCAGGATAATGCGGCGTAATGACTGCGCCCAGGTCATGCTGATGGCGTGGGCGGCTTCCCACTGCGATTTTGGCACGGCCAGCAGCGTAGCGCGGATCACTTCGGAGGTATAAGCCCCGATGTTAACGGTGAAACCAATCACCGCGGCCGGGAAGGCATCGATCGTAATGCCTGCGCTGGGCAGCGCGTAGAAGATCAAAAACAGCTGCACCAGCAAAGGCGTACCGCGGATCAACCAGACATAAAACCGGACCACCGGTTTTAAAAATCCCGGCCCGTACAGGCGCAACAACGCAACCACAAACCCAAGGGTCAGACCGAGAACAAACGAGCTGAGGGTGAGGGGAATGGTGAATTTCAGACCTGCGGAAAGCATGGGCCAGAATGAATCAATTGCTAAGGGTAACCATGTTGGCACTGCGCACCTTCCGGACAGAACGTGTTGCCAGAAAATTGCTGGCAGAATGTGAATATATATTAGTCCAGTTAATAATTCTGGCACCGTATTAGAACGGATTATATGCCTTGCACCGGACGCGAAAACAAATATATCCGAATAACGTTATGCAGAAATGAGCTAAGCAATGCTTTTTTGATACATAGGCGCTCTTACGCTGCTTTCACCCTCTCTTCCATTGCACCTTTTGCCTCTTTTTTCACCCTTCCTGCACCAAAATGACGCCCAGAAATAGTGCGTAATTTTTGATCAATTTATCTCGTATTCCGTCTTTTCAGTCAGTTACAGGCTGGCATTTTTCTTGCAGTTCCATTTAGTGAAACTAAAGTCCCATTTTATGAGACCTTGCTATGTCCATTTTAGAAACGACAGCCAGCATTCTTAAATTGATGGTGGATCTGCAACGCGGGATCCGCATCAGCGATGTGATTACCCATCTTGGGATGCCGAAAAGCACGGCTTCCCGTGTGATGAGCCAGCTTGAGTCCTATGGCTACCTGGAAAAAGACGACGGGCAGGGCACTTTTCTGCCCGGTCCGTTGCTGATGTCGGCATCACATCTGGTGAGTCGCCACATCACCCTCAGCGACCATGTTGACGCCGCGCTGCGTAGCCTGTGCGAACGCACCGGTTATACCGGCTATATCTCCATGCTGGATAACCAGGAAATCCTCGTATTGCGGGTGATTCATGGTCGCCAGGCGCTGCCGGTGGTGACGTGGCCGGGTTCACGTTCTCCTGCCTGGGGAACATCGACCGGTCGGGCGCTGCTGGCGCGTTTCACGGACACGCAACTGCACGACTTTTTCGCCAGCCCGCTGGTGGTCTCGCAACTGAGCGGCACGCCGCACGATGTCAGCATGCTGGTGGCGGCAGTTGCCTGCACACGCGATGCGGGTTACGCAACCGCGGTGAACGAATCGGTCGCCGACACGGCTTCCGTCAGTTGTGCCGTTGGCGACCCGGCCACCCACGAAGCCGTGGCGTTCTGTCTCTCTTTTCCCCAACAGCTTGCCACCCCTGAAGAGTTGCAACGGATAGCGACATTACTGAAAGAGACTGCCCTCACCATTGCCGGAAAAACCGGCGATACGCAGGTGAGCAGTCCACTTTGATTTTTTTCCTTTTGCCAATGCCAGGAGAATAACCGTGAGTCAAACCGTCCCATCCGAAACGTTGCCGGAGAACAGCGAGAGCCATCCGCGTGCTTTTGCTCCGGCCACGTTGCTGTTGTTGTTGGTCTTGAGTATCTTCGGCGCCGTTATTGGCGTGCAGTTACTGACGACCCTTGGCGTGACGCCGAATACCGCCATTATCGGCGCGATGGCGGCCATGATCATTGCCCGTATTCCATTACAGTGCTTTGCCCGTTTCCGCTCGATCCATATTCAAAACCTGGCGCAAAGCGCGACCTCCGCCGCCACATTTGGCGCAGCGAACTCGCTGCTTCTGCCTATCTCTATTCCCTGGCTGTTTGGCCATAACGAAATGGTAATGCCGATGTTTATCGGCGTGGCGCTGGCCATGCTGCTGGACGGTTGGCTGCTGTACCGTTTGTTCAATACCCGTATCTTTCCGGCGGAAGGGGCATGGCCGCCGGGCATTGCGGCGGCGGAATCCATAAAAGCCGGGGATCAGGGCGGTAAACAGGCGGCATTGCTCGGCACCGGTATTGTGATTGGCGCGATTGGCTCGTGGTTCAAGTTTCCGATGGCGGCGCTGGGTACGGCGTTTATCGGCAATATTTGGGCGCTTGGCATGCTTGGCGTCGGTTTCTTATTGCGCGGTTACTCCGCACCGCTGTTCGGCATTGATATCAATAAACTCTATATTCCGCACGGCGTGATGGCGGGTGCGGGCGTCGTGGCGCTGTTCCAGATTATCCGCTTGATCCGCCAGAGCAACCGCGCCAAAGCGGAGCAACATGGCGACGATGACGCGCTACCGCAGGCGCAGAATGCGCAAATTGGTCGCACCATTCGCCTGGGGGCGCTCGGCTTTATGGCCATTTCCGTGCTCATTGCGTTAGGCAGCGGTTTGTATGCCCATCTTTCTTTGCCGTGGCTGCTGGCGTTTATGGTCTATGCCGCGTTTGCGGCCTTCCTGCATGAAATGATTGTCGGCCTGGCGGCTATGCACTCCGGCTGGTTCCCGGCGTTTGCCGTCGCGTTAATCACTCTGCTTATCGGTATTTTGATTGGCTTCCCGCCAGAAGCGCTGGCGATGCTGTGCGGTTTTTCCGCCGCGACCGGCCCGGCGTTCGCGGATATGGGTTACGACCTGAAAGCAGGCTGGATCCTGCGCGGTAAAGGCGAGCACACTCGGTTTGAACTGGAAGGGCGTCGCCAGCAGTTGATTGCCGCGATGCTGGCCTTTGTGGTGGCAATGCCCGTGGTGCTGTTTATTTTCCGCGACTATTTCGCGCAGGGACTGGTGCCGCCGGTGGCGAAAGTCTACGTTGCGGCGATCAACGCCGGGGTGTCGCTGGATATCGCGAAATCACTGCTGATCTGGGCAATCCCCGGGGCCATTATCCAGCTGATTGGCGGTCCTGGCCGTCAGATGGGGGTGCTCCTGGCGACGGGGCTGTTAATCAACAACCCGCTGGCCGGCTGGGCGGTGATGATCGGTATCGCTATTCGCGCCATTATTTTGCGCGTGGGCGGCGAAGCGATGCGTAACAAAATCGAGGTGTTGGCGGCGGGGCTGATCGCCGGTGATGCCCTGTTCAGTTTCTTTAATTCCGTCCTGCCGGGCGGCAAAAAGTAATCACGCAACATCAGAGAAAATATTATGAGCTTACAACAAACATTACAGGTCTTTGAGTTACTCGACAGTGCATACGCCAGCGGCGACAAGGTGAAAGCCCTGCTGGCCGAATACCGCAATCTCGAGGTAAGCGTGAAAGTGGTCAGCGGCCCGAAAGGCAGCACCGACTTCGTTAAAATCGTGATTCCGGGGACACAAGGCAAACGCAGCGGCGGCAGTGCGCCGACACTGGGGATTGTTGGTCGCCTTGGCGGCATTGGCGCACGTCCGGGGCGCATTGGCCTGGTGTCAGACGCGGACGGCGCAGTGGCTGCCGTCGCCAGTGCGTTGAAGCTGGCGGAAATGCAGCGTCAGGGGGATAGCCTGCCGGGCGATGTGATTGTTACGACTCATATCTGCCCGGATGCGCCGACGCGCCCGCATGAACCGGTCGATTTTATGGACTCGCCGGTAGAAACCGAAGATATGAACGAGCAGGAAGTGTCGGACGAAATGGATGCGGTGCTCTCTATCGACACCACCAAAGGCAACCGCATCATCAACCATAAAGGTTTTGCGATTTCGCCAACGGTAAAACAGGGCTATATCCTGCGTGTGTCGGACGATCTGCTGCGGGTGATGGAAATGACCACCGGGCAATTACCTGTCACTTTCCCGATCACCACCCAGGACATCACCCCGTATGGCAACGGTGTTTACCATCTCAACAGTATTTTGCAGCCGTCGATTGCCACCGCTGCGCCCGTGGTCGGTGTGGCGATCACGGCGGTGAGCGCAGTGCCGGGCTGCGGTACCGGCGCGAGCCATGAAACGGATATCGCGCTGGCCTGTAAATTTGCGGTTGAAGTGGCCAAAGAGTTTACCCGCGGCACCTGCCAGTTCTTCGACAGCACAGAGTACCAGCGCCTGCTCGACCTGTATGGTTCGCTGGCGCATTTGCAAAAACGTCAGCCAGGGGTGTGAGATGGCTATACGCAAAATTGGCACCCTGACCATTGGTCAGGCACCGCGCAGCGATATCACACCGATCCTTGATGCTGCATTGCCTTCCCATGTGCGTTGTCTGCATGCCGGCGTACTTGATGGGCTGGATGATGCTGCCATCGCGACGCGTTTTTCGCCGCAACCGGGCGACGCCCTCCTGACGTCACGCCTGCTGGACGGGCGCGCCGTGGTGATGGGCAAACCCGCTGTCGGTGCTGCGTTGCAGCAAAAGATCGACGACCTGGAAGCACAAGGCTGCGAGATCATCGCTATTCTCTGCACCGGTGAGTTTCACGGCCTGCACAGCCAAAAAGCCTGGTTGATCGAGCCGGATCGGATCCTGCCGCCAACGTTGAACGCGCTGGTCGGGGATCGCCGGGCCGGGATCCTCGTGCCGCTCGAATCACAAATCACCAGTGAGCTGGAAAAATGGCGCGGTGCGCACCAGACACCGGTATTTGCTATCGCCTCGCCCTATACTGCCAGCGAAGAAGAGGTGGCAGAGGCCGCCCGTTCGCTTGAAGCGCAGGGCGCAGAAGTGATCCTGACTGACTGTATGGGCTATACCGGCTGGCATCAGGAGATTTGCACGCGCCATACGGCGCTGCCGGTGGTGTTGTCGAATAAATTGCTGGCCGATCTGCTGCGTAACCTGCTGTAGCGGTAATAAGGAGACTGTGATGGATTTACTGTTGTTGAGCAACTCGGTGCTGCCGGGTTCCGGATATCTGGAATATGCCCTCCCGCTGCTGAAAGCGCAGTCTGGCGGGCGTCGTAAAGTGGTGTTTATCCCCTTTGCTGGCGTGACACAGAGCTGGGATGCCTATACCGATAAGGTGCGGCTTGCGCTGGCGGAACTGGAGCTGGAGATCACCGGTATTCATACTGTTGATAATGCTCCTGCAGCCATTGCCGCTGCGGATATTGTGATGGTCGGTGGCGGTAACACCTTTAATCTGCTGAAAAACTGCCGTGAACGCGGGCTGCTCGACCCGATCCGCCAGGCGGTGAAGAACGGGGCGCTGTATGTTGGCTGGAGCGCCGGGGCGAATCTGGCCTGCCCGACGATACGCACCACTAACGATATGCCGATTATCGACCCGGGCGGACTGGATGCGCTGAACCTGGTGCCATTGCAGATCAACCCGCATTTTACAAACGCCTTACCCGCCGGGCATCAGGGCGAAACGCGTGAGCAGCGTATCCGCGAACTGCTGGTGGTCGCGCCGGAACTGAACGTGATCGGCTTACCGGAAGGGGGATGGATCACCGTGCAAAACGGCCATGCGCAGTTGGGCGGCGACAGGCCGGCGCTGTTGTTTAAGGCCAATGAAGAGGCGATCACACTGGAAGCGGGCCACTGTTTTTTCTGAGGGAAACATCATGCTGGGGATCATTCGGGTATTAACCCATGACGATGCGCATTTCGTTGAAGAGCATGGACGCCTGATTCAGCAGGAGTGTGGCATTGCATCGATCAGCCGCTGCATTGACGAGCAGCGCAACGGTATTTTCGATGCTGCAAGCGAAGCGCTGGCTGTGCCGAAAATTATCGCATTGGGGAAATCGCTGGAAGCGCAGGGCTGTACGGCGCTGTTTCTGAGCTGCGCTGCCGATCCCGGTCTGGCTCTGCTGCGCGCGGCAGTGACCATTCCGGTGGTTGCGGCCGGAAGCGCTTCCGCCAGTATCGCCGCGATGCTAAAACGCCCGGTGGCGGTGATGGGCATTGGCGCTGCGGCGCCCGCGCCATTTCGCACGTTGCTCGGTGAAAAGGTTCTGTATGCGCGGCCTGACGGGGTGACGAAAACGACCGATCTGCTCACGCCGGAAGGACGCGCCAGCGCGCTGGCTTGTGCCGACAAGCTCTATCAGCAAGGGGTGGAGGTGATTGCGTTCTCCTGCACCGGCTTTTCCACCATTGCCCTGGCGGACGCTATTCGCGTAAAACCCGGGCGCATCGCTATTGATGCGGTCAGCGCAGCGGGCCTGTTCGCCAGCCAACTGGTCTGAATACAGTTGGCCCGGCAACGGGCCAGCTGTACCGTAACGCGTTTATTCTTTGCATTTAACACGCTTTCGCTTACCCCATCAAAAATATCCCCGCTAATAAATTTATTTCTGTTTTTCGACATGGAGTGAAGGGCGAAAAATATATCATGCGTTGATGTTTTGTTGGCTGAATCGAATAACCAGACAACCGCGAAAATAATAGGGAAATAAGCATTTTACTGATTTTAAATATATTATTTCTCGCAATGGAAAATGGGACTATTCTTATCTTTCATTACGCGCCAGTTTCAACTATATCCAGATAATATTAAATAAATTGCCCGCGTTAGTGGGCAAAAAGCCGCATACACATTGTTGTCTATTATAATTTCCGGTACTGAAGTCGCCTGAAGACAGGTTTGCTCCCGGAATATTCGCCTCTGTCAGTAAGGAACTCGTATGGTTAACCGGATAACCGTCCTGTTGTCCGCCGGGAGTGATTCGCTCTTATTCTGGATGTTAACAGGAGAGGAGAAACTCTCTGCGCCATTTCGTTTTCAGGTGGATCTGTTAAGTAAAGATTTCACCCTTGATCGGCAAAAATTGCTCGGTCAGAACATGACGGTGGCCATTCCGGGGCAATCAGGCGCTGAGCGTTACCTTTCTGGTAAGGTGACCGCCGTTGCCGTTCGTTCCGAAGAGTTGGACGGTACGCGCTACGCTGTTTATCAAACCACGCTGGAACCGGACTTCTGGCCCATGATGCGCGACCGCAACTTTCGCATCTTTCAGCAGCAGCGCGTACCGGACATCGCCAAAACGCTGTTTACAGAATACAACGTCAACATCGAAGACAAGCTCACCCGCAGCTATCGGCAATGGGATTATTGCGTGCAATACGCAGAGAGCAGTTTCCAGTTTCTGAGCCGCCTGCTGGAGCTTGAAGGGATCAGCTATTTTTTCCGTCACCATAAAGACGGCCATACGCTGGTGTTGATGGATGATTACTCACAGGCGGAGGCGTTCCCCGGCTATGAGACCCTTCCCTGGCATGCACAGGCGAGCGGCGGGGCGGTGAACGAGGAGGGTATCAGCCAGTTGCTGGCGCGGCATGTGGTCACGCCAGGCCTGTACAGCACGGACGATTATGATTTTCGAAAACCGCACGCATGGATGCTGCAAACGCTGCAAAACCCGGTCTCGCCAACACCAGGGCGCATTGACGTTTATGACTGGCCGGGGCGTTTCGTTGAACATGGCGATGGCGAATCGTATGCCCGTATTCGCCAGCAGTCATGGCAGGCGGCGCAGCAGCAAACCCAGGGAACGGCTACCGCAACCGGCATTGCGCCGGGGCACACCTTTACGCTGATCAATGCCCCCCATTATGCCGACAATGCGAAATGGCTGGTGGTCGGCGCGCATTACGCGTTCGAGGAAAACCAGTATGCGTCTGGCGATACGGGCGAGGTAAAGCACCGCATCGACTTTACTGTGATCCCCGCAGCGACGCTGTTTCGCCCGCCGGTGGCGACCGACTGGCCGCGCACGTACGGGCCGCAGACCGCCCGCGTGGTGGGGCCGAAAGGGGAGTCCATCTGGACGGATAAATACGGACGCGTAAAGGTGAAATTCCACTGGGATCGCGAAAGCCAGGGGGATGAAAACAGCTCCTGCTGGGTGCGCGTCTCTAGTGCCTGGGCGGGCCAGGGCTACGGTGGGGTGCAGATCCCGCGTGTGGGCGACGAAGTGGTGGTGGATTTTATCAACGGCGAGCCGGACAGGCCGATCATCATTGGTCGGGTCTATAACGAAGCCAGCATGCCGCCGTGGGCGCTGCCTGCTGCGGCAACGCAGATGGGCTTTATGAGCCGTTCGAAAGATGGCTCGCCGGATAATGCCAACGCCCTCCGTTTTGAGGATAAACCCGGTGAAGAACAATTTTGGCTGCATGCCGAGCGCAACATGGATACCGAAGTCGAGAACGACGAAACCCATGATGTGGGCAGTAACCGGACGAAAACCGTCGGTAAAGACGAGACCAGCCATATCAAGCAAAACCGCACCCGCACCGTCGACGGCAATGAAACCGTCACGGTTGGTCAGGATCGCAGTAAAACCATTAACGGTAATGAGACCACCACGGTGCAGCAAAACCGCACCGAAAGCGTGAAGGGTAATGAGACCCTCAGCGTGGATCTAAACCGCGATGAAACCATTATCGGTAATCACACCACCACGGTGAAAAGCAACAACACCGGTACGGTCGAAGGTAACCAGACACTGACCGTGGTGCAGGATCGCAGCCGTACCGTTCAGGGCAATGAAACGGTCAGTGTTCAGCAGAACCGCACCGTGAATGTCACTGGCAACCAGACGCTGGATGTCACCGGCAACCGCAATGTGACGGTGCACAGCAGTGAAGTGCGCACGGTGACGCAAAAGCAGGATGTCAGCATTGGCGCCGGGCGCACGTTGAGCATTACCGGCGGCGATACCCGTTTTACGCAAGGCAGCGTGGCGGACAGCGCCACGGATACCTTCCGCATCAATGTGGGGGAGAGCGGTATTCTGATTGGCAATGGCAGCGTGGAAATTACCGCAGGCGGGTCGACCATCACCATTAATGCCGCCGGGGTCATGGTGAATGGCAAAAAAATTGAGCTTAATGCCTGACGGGGAATGTGAATGAGCACCGCGAAAAACCCCACCGAAAAAGTGATGGCCGAACTGGAGCTAAGCTGGCTGGATGCCAGCGAGCAATCAGCGCAGACCCGTCTGTTTATCTGGCGGATCCCGACGGGGGGCGAATCGCTGCTGGACGGTTTTATCGCGCTGCAACAGCACCCGGAAGGACGCACGCTGCCGGATCTGTTTCTTGGGCTGACAACGCCTTTCGAAACCGGCTTCGGCTACAGTGAGGCGCTGGGGCGTGAATTTGTTGAACATTATGAGGCCACGCCGGATGCCGCAGACTGGCAGGTGGAGCCCTATCTACCGTGCTACTCCCCTGCGCAGTTGCGCCAGTTACTACAAGGGTTCGCCGACCGGTTTGCCGAGGATCTACGCTACCTGGTGCTGGTGCTCAAACCTTCCGCCGTCAGCGATGACAGCGCATTAACGCGCTGGCTCAACGGCTGGCTGGAACAGGGCGAACCCGCGCCGCGATTGCTGTTGATTGATACTGTTGAACAGCCGGTGTGGCAACCGCTGCTTGATGCACATCCCGATGGGATTCAGCTGATTGTCGATGACATTGATGGCATGAAGGTGATGCACCAGACCGCGCAGCAACAGACCGATTCCGATGGCGATCGTTTGTTGTTTCGCCGCTACCTGGCGGATGCGATGCTGCTGCTGGAAAAAGGTACTGCCGCACAAGTGGCTGCGCGCGGCGGCCTTGCGCTGGCCATTGCCCGGCAACGCGGCTGGGCCGATCAGCAGGTGATGATGCATAACCTGATAGCGGGCGGCTGGCTGAAGGGCAATGACCCTGCGCAGGCGGTCGAACATTATCGGCAGGCGCAGGATATCGCCGGCGAGATTGCCGACCCGACGCTGAAAGGGCAGTTGCGCACGCAAAGTACGTTTGGCGAAGCCGGCGCGTGGTTTGCAACGAAAGATTATCTCCAGGCGGCGAAAGGTTACCGTCAGGCCGCGCGGGAGGCGCAGGCGATCCCTCACCCGGTCTTTGAAATGGAAGGCTGGCGCATGTCAGGCTTTTGCCTCTGGCTGGCCGGGCACCGTCCAACGGCGATGGAAGCGTACGCCCGTGCAGTGAAGGCGGCGGAAAACGTTCCTTTACCCGAACGCGGGCAAACCACGCTGCCGCTGGTGTTTCAGGATTTACTGCGTATGCATGATAAACGGCGCACCGAGGCCATTGAAGCCTGTGCCGCGCGCTGGCAACGCGAGAAACGCAGTGTGATCCAACAGACGGAAGCGCGTTTGCCCGCGCAGCCGGGTATTGAACAGGTGAAGCAGGCGGAAAGCCGTCTGCAATTACAGCTTGAAGCCACGTTTACCGTGATCCGCGAAGAGCGGGAAAATCTTATTCGTCGCGGAGATGAGAGTTTTCGCCGCGTTATCCGGCTGGCGCGGGAGAAACTGCACCCGCACTGGAATGGTTTGCCGGATATCGCCCACCCCTTTGATGCCCAGCCAGGTGAGTGGCAAAGCCTGCCCGCATGGGGGGAGACCGATGCATTGTTATCTGAACCTGCAGGAAGCAACCCGTTATGAAGACCCGCATTATTACCATTGTTGTTGTTACGCTGCTCGCGCTGCTGTTTTTGAGCCTCTCCGATAGCGATCTCGCCACCGAGGTCCGTACCTTCCTGCGCGCGCTATTGCGGGCCATGTTCTGAGGCACGGCTGATGCACTCCGGCGCTCACTTCGATCCGCAGCTTGGGCTGGATATTCATACCTACCCGTGGCCGCTACCGACTCCCCATATCGGTATTGTGTTTGACGTGTTTGATTATCTCCCGCTGATTGGCACTACGGTGCACGTTAATAGCATTAAGCGCGCCAGTGCCGGAACGGGCGGGATCGCGGTGCATATTCCCGTGGGCGGGGTGTGGATCCCGCCGTTGCGCGCGCCGGGCGGTCCGCAAATAGAAGATGAGCTGTTTATGGGCAGTAAAACCGTCTCCGTGGACGGCGAGCCCTTCTCCCGCATCGGCATGCCGGTGCTGAGTTGTAATATTCTCGGCCTGATCCCGCCGTTTCGCCTGAAACGCGCCACCAAGCCGAAGCCGCTGTCACTGACGCTGCCGCTGACCTTTAACCTGGCTATCCCGAACAACGTGATTGTGGGCGGGCCACCGACCATCAACCTGATGGCGCTGCTGATGCGTGCCGGGTTGAGCGGCCTGGGCAAGGGCTTCAAAAAGCTGAAGAAGACGCCGCAGTGGCGGTTGTTTATGCGCCGTTTTCGCAAGCTTCGGCAAAAGCTGTTCCGCAATATGGATCCCGGTTTCCTCAAGTGCCGGGTGTTGCGTGCCGAACCGGTCGATATCCGCGATGGCAGCGTCAGCCTTGAGCACCAGGACTTCCTGCTGCCGGGTCGTCTGTCGCTGGCCTGGAACCGCACTTACTCCTCGGCGGATCTTGATGTTGAAGGTCTGTGCGGTCACGGTTGGTCGACGCCCGCGGATATCCGCCTGGAGGTGATGGCGGACGAAGGTATTGCCATGCTGATGCAACCGGAAGGGATGACACTGTTTGCCGGGCTGCCGCAGGCCGACGGGCGTGAGCAGGGCATTCCCGGCTTGCCGGACGGCAGCTGCTTATGGCGGCAAACGGTTAACGGCGAAGTGCTGTGGCAGGTGGCGCAGGAGAGTGGCCCGCAACTGCAATTTAGCGGCGAACACGGGGTGTTGCCGATCCGCCAACTCGCCGATCGTAACGGTAATGGCTGGCGATTTGAGTGGAACGGCAGTGAACTGCTGCACATTCGTGAGTTCACCCACCAGGGGATGACCGCGCGTGAAATCCTCGTCACGCAGGAGAACCATCGCCTGCTCGCCCTGCGTTTGCGTAATGCGCTGGATGGTGAAGTCACACCGCTGACCCGCTACGAGTATGACGACGAGGGGCAACTGAGTGCGGAAATTGACGCGTTGTCGCATCCGCGCCGGTTTTATTATCAGCAGCATCGCCTGGTCAGTCACGTTGATCGTAACGGGCAGGGGTTCCACTACCAGTACAACGACGTCTGGCAAGTGGTGCATGCCTGGGGCGACGGCGGCGTCTGGGATTATCACTTTGCGTATCACGACCTGCTTAACGAAGTGGAAGTCACCGATTCGCTGGGGCATGTCGCGCGCATTACCTTTGACGAAAACGGCCTACCGGTTTCGGAAATCGATCCGCTGGGCGGCAACACCGTGTTCCGCTATGACGATTTTGGCCGCACGCTGGAGCTGATTGAGCCGGACGGCAGTACCCATCGCTGGGAGTATGACGAACTGGGGCGCATGACTGCCGAATATCTGCCAGACGGAAGCGTGATTCAGGCGGCGTATGATGCGTTTGGCGAGCTGTTGGCGCTGACCGATGAGAAGGGCGCTATCTGGCGTTCAGAGTACGATGCGAACGGAAATTTGATTGCCACGATTGACCCGACAGGGGTCACTTCGCGTTATCAGTATGACGCCCTCGGGCAGCTTTCTGAGGTGCAGAAACCGGGTTCGCCGTCGAGTTGCTATCACTATGATCGTTTCGGTTTTTTACAGTCGGCAAGCTCTGGCGGGGCGGGCATTGTCCGTTTTCGTTATTCCGTGCGCGGCACACTGCTGGAATGGGTTGACGCTGGCGCGGGGATCACCCGCTATCACTGGGATAGCAAAGATAGGCTGGTGGCGACGGTGAATCCGGCGGGGGGCGAAGCCCGCATTGCCTACGATCGGGAAGATAGCCCGGTACACTTTACCGATGAACAAGGCAATGTGACCCGTTTTCGTTATAACGGCACCGGAATGTTGACCACCTGTGAAACGCCCGATGGGGCGACGCTAGGTTACCAGTATGACCCGGAAGATCGACTGTTGGCGGTGATTAATCAGAACGGTCAGCGCTGGCAATTGACCCGCGATGCCCTCGGTCGGGTGACGACGGAAAGCGACTACTGGGGCCAGATGACGCGTTACGGTTGGAGCAGCGCCAGCCGCCTGATCAGTCGTGAAGACGCGCTAGGGCGCGAAGTGCGCTATGGCTATGACAAAGCCGGGAGGCTGAGCGAACGGCGCAGCGGTGACACATTACAGGCGAAATATCACTATGATCGGTGCGGCCGGATGGTGTTATGTGAGAACCCCTGGCGCAGGCTGGCGTGGCGCTATGACGATGCCGGGCGGCTGCGGCAGGAAGAGCAGGACGGTTTCCAACTGCGTTACGGCTACAATGAACGCGGGTTGCTGATCTCGCGCGACAGCGACAGCGGTCATCAGGTGCGTTATGGGCTGGATGAGCATGACCGCCTTGCGCAGGTACAACTGAACGATGACGCGCCCATTATTTTCACCTACGACAATACCGGGCGCAGGATCAGCGAGCAGCTCTCCGACGCGGTGACACGTAGCTTTAGTTACGACCGGCTTGGGCGACTCACCTCACAGCAGGTACTGCGAAACGATTTGCCGCTGTTCGCCCGCGGTTTTACCTATGACCGTACCGGCAACCTGACGTTACGCGAAGACAGCCAGTGGGGGAGCGATCGTTACGCTTACGATCCGCTTGGCCGGTTGACGGCGCATACCTCGCCGGATGGTGTACTGCGGCAGTTTGTGCAGGATGCAACAGGGAACCATTTGCAAACGCAGACTCGCGATGTGAACGACAGTGCAGGCGGCTGGTTCCGCGAAGGCATCCATCATGGTGTGCGCTACGTGTTTGACCGCGCCGGGGAGCTGCGCCAGCGCCGTCATGTGCAGAACGCGAGCGAAGAAAAAGAAGATTTTACCTGGGATGATCACCGCCAGCTTATTGCTGTGCGCAAAGGTGACAGCCTGGTGCGTTACGGTTATGACGGGCTGGGGCGGCGGGTATTCAAACAGACCGCCACGGAGACGCACTGGTTCTACTGGCAGCGCGATGCGCTGGCGGGCGAGACCGTTACTGCCACGCAAGAGCCGCTGGCGGCGCTGAGCATTTTCGATACCGGCGGCAGGTTAAAACGGCAGAAAGCGCAGGCGACATTATTCAGCAGCATGCGCGAGTATATCTATTATCCCGACAGCTTCCGGCCGCTGGCGCTGCTGACGCAGACAGGAGAGGCAAAACAGAGCTGGCACTACCACTGCGATCCGAACGGTGCGCCAGTGCGGTTGACCTCGCCTTGTGGGGAAATCGTCTGGTCGGAGAACGCCGGCGTCTGGGGTGAAAAAGGGCAGGTTTATGTTAACCGCATTGATAACCCGCTGCGTTTCCAGGGACAGTATTACGATGCGGAAACCGGGCTGCATTATAACCGCTATCGTTACTACGACCCGGCAATTGCCGCCTATATCAGCCAGGATCCGATAGGTCTGTCGGGAGGAATCAATCTCTACCGTTACGTACCCAATCCGCTGAACTGGATCGACCCGTTAGGGTTAAGTTGTACTTTTGACACGCAATCAAACCGTTGGCGTGATAATGAAACGGGACGTTTTACTAAACGACCCATCGATCCTTCTGAATTAGTTCATAATGGTCAGATAAAATACAGTGACGTAACGCAATGGGCCAATCAGGGGGGGATCCCTAATCAGTGGAACCCCTCTTCTCAATTTCCGACGGGGGGATTTAACTACAGAACCAGTTCTGGAGGCGTTACCTATTCGGCTCATGGGCATGGTATAAACCCTAATGCAGTGGCAAGTTATCCGGGCTCAAATTCGGCTCTGGGGCCAACAGCATCTATTACGACGAGACCAACAGGAGGGGCTTATGCGACACAAACCAATACCCTTTCAAATGGTACAAAAATTCCCAGCCAGGGGCGGACAAGTACGCAAATGGATCAGTCGCATATACCTATGAGCGGATCGCCCTACTAGTTTGGAGAAGCATGACAGTGATCGAAACCTTATTAAATAAATTACAGAATGGTCCAACAATTTTAACGTTGTCTCAGATTCTTTGCGCCATGAAATCGCTTCGCACCATTGCAGAAGACGAAATAATAAAAGAGGGGGATCGGTTTTTGGCGATATTGGATATCTTGGTTGAGTCCTACGCTGATTCCGGGATATTTGAAGTGGACGATAGTAATAAGTTTTTACTGGATGATTTTAATGCCTGGTTGATTGAACTGGGTAAAAAACATCCGCTAGGGAAAAATAAAGACGATCTGCTTTCCTATGTCAGCACATTTTCAACAACAATGTGATTAGCGCCGGGCCTTCCCGGCTTTTTATGTGTTAATTCCCGCACGGCTTTAATCCTCTTAACCACTTCTGTTTGGCAAAGATATTCTCATCGCTGATCGCAAAATGAATGTTTTTATTAAAGATAAGTGCTGGATATATTTTCTTGCGGTCTTTAAGCCATGTTGTGTATTAGACAGAATGAACTGGAGTTGATGCCAGAAGGCCTCTCTGGATTTACCTTAAGTCGTATTTTATCGTTTTTTATACTGTCAAAATTTTGATTATTTGATGAAACTATGCTAAACAGATTATTAAGAATATAGCTAACAGTGAGTGTTATTTACGCTATTGTCGGATATTGATTCGGTGCTTGTCGTTGATAATCCTGAATGGCCACGTAATGTATTAAATGAACAATGATGTTCTGCATCAGGGCGCAAAGAATCCGGCATAAATGTACCCTCTGATGAAATTTAGGATAAGTGCAGAGTTTGCCTTTTCATCGCGTCAAAGCAAATAAGAGTTCGCCCGATTTCATTCTCCTGGCTCGGTCGACAATATGGTTCGGAGTTCTTTCACTCCACCCTGTTATTAAGGAGCGCGTTCCTGTGCAAGACTTATACGACGTAAACCCGGCTTTAGGCGATACAATCGATAAGATGGTCAAAGAGGGCGACAACGCAAGGCTGCGTGGCGATATGGAGAGCGCTCTTTCGTTATACGATAAAGCCTGGGCGCTGGTGCCGGAGCCGAAAACCGAGTGGTTGATGCCCTCATTGTGGATCGCCTCCGGCTTTTGCTCCGCCTGGTTTGATAAAGGCGATTTCGCCAGCGCCAAACCCTGGGCTCAGTTTCTGCTGAATCTGCGAACCGACAGGGATACGGCGCCCGCTATCATCATGGGCATGGTGTGTTATGAGCTTCAGCAGTACGACGAAGCATACGAACATTTCCATCTTGCCTACGGTTATGGGAAGAAGAAGGCATTTCAGGGACGCGAGAAAAAGTATCTCGACTTTTATCTGCTGGAACGCAAGAAAAAGTAGGTATCCTTTTTATGAACTGTTGATAACTGACTGTTATCAATCAATAAGCAGGGTATAACCCTGCTGTAAAAGCTATTGGAATGAAACCAGGACCGCAGGCCAGAGTATTATCTGACTGGTCTGAATGGCGATGCGGAAATATATTTTTATTATCAGTTTCTTTCTGCGTTTGAGTAAACCAACCGTGCATTTCGATATATTCTTGTGAAGAATTACCTTATCAATATCAGGGTTGTTCTTTGTGATTATTAGCGCACATATCAATAAGCTCAAGAAAATCTCTATATCTGTATAGTGCAATGCTTTGCTGTTTTCGTTTTTTTACACTTTGACTTTTTTTACTATTTAAATCCCACAATAAGATTTTCCTTACGTATATATTTCTCCAGTCAGTGCTAGTAGTAAAAGCTCCCGCATAAAACCTGCCAATATGCCCATTGACAATAAGGGAGTCGCACTGTGAACACGTTGAAACCGCTGCTGGCCAGAAACCGTAGCTGGGCGCTATTAAAGCTGAACAGCGATCCGCACTATTTTGAGCAACATCTTCATCAACAACAGCCGCATTCACTATGGATAGGGTGTTCCGACAGCCGTGTTCCGGCCGAGGTGCTAACCGGCTCTCATCCCGGGGAATTATTTGTTCACCGCAATATCGCCAATATGGTCGACCCGGCGGACGACAACTTTATGAGTGTGTTGCAGTACGCGCTGCATTACCTGAAGGTGCATCGCATTGTGCTGTGCGGCCATTACGGCTGCGGCGGCGTGCAGGCTGCACTGCAATTACCGCAAATGGCGCTGGCGGAGGAGTCTTCGGCGCTGTCGCGGCGTATTGGTTTACTGCGCGATGTGCTCGGGCAAAAAATCGATGGCGCTGCGCCCAAAACGCCCGATCCGGAAACCCTCAATCAACTGGTGGAAGCCAACGTCATCACCCAGTTTTCCCGGTTGGTGCAAACGCAACCGGTGCTGGAGGTGTGGCGCAGTCAACGCGAGCTGAACATTTACGGCTGCGTCTATGAGCTGGCGACAGGCCACCTGAAAACGTTGATTGAGAAAACGGCGGAGGAGACGGTATGAAGAGCAATACATTGCGCCAGGATACGCTGGCCGGAGTGGTCGTCTTCCTTGTGGCGCTGCCGCTGTGCCTTGGCATTGCCCAGGCCAGCGGGTTACCGCCGTTTGTTGGTCTGCTGACCGGCATTATCGGCGGTTTGTTGGTCACGGCGCTCAGCCCGTCGCGCTTTGCCGTCAGCGGCCCGGCGGCGGGGCTGGTGACCATTGTGGTGGCCTCGGTTGATGCGCTGGGATCGTTCTCTGCCTTTCTGTTTGCGCTGGTGCTGGCGGGCGTCCTGCAACTGGCGATGGGACTTCTGCGCGCCGGGCGATTTATTGCGCTGGTTCCCGGCAGTGTTATTAAAGGTATGCTGGCGGCTATCGGCTTGTTGTTGATTATGCAGCAGATCCCGGTTGCATTTGGCGCGGTGGAAGAGAGCAGCTTACGCGCGCTGTTCAGCGGCGAATTTGCCTTTTCTCTGACGTCGTTCGCCGTCGCGGCTGGGGGATTATTGCTGTTGTGGTGCTGGGATTCCCGGCCCATCAAGCGGTTGAAAAGCCTGAGCTGGATCCCCGGTCCGCTGGTTGCGGTGGTTCTCGGGTGCGCGGTTTCACTGGCGCTTATCGCCACGGCACCGCACCTGTTGCCTGCGTTGCCGCGTATAACGTTGCCGGAGTTTGGCTCGTTTCGCGATCTGCTCGGCGAGCTGGAAGGGCCGGACTGGATGGCATGGCAAAACCCGGCCGTCTATTCCGTGGCGATGACGCTGGCGCTGGTCGCCAGCCTTGAGACGTTGCTCAGCCAGGAAGCGCTGAAGAAGTTGCGCCCGCAAAACCCACCCCCGTCGCCAGACAAAGAGCTGGTGGCTCAGGGGGCGGGCAACCTGTTTTCGGGTCTCGTCGGAGCAATGCCGATCACTGCTGTGATTGTGCGCAGTTCGGTCAACGTCAGCAACGGCGCGCAATCAAAATTCTCGGTGCTGTTGCACGGTGTACTGTTGTTGGTATGCGGTTTGTGGTTCGGCGGCTTTTTGTCGGTGATCCCGCTGGCGAGCCTGGCTGCGGTGCTGCTCTATACCGGGTATAAGCTGGCGACGCCGCGCCTGTTTATCGCGCAGTTCCGCGCCGGGCCACAGCAGTATGTCCCGTTTCTCACCACGGTGGTGGGGATCATCGCGTTCGGCATGCTGGTTGGTATTGCTCTGGGGTTGGTGATGCAGGTGGCGTTAAGCATCTATCACAGCCATCGCAATGCGTTGCAACTGGCCCGCTTTGACGATCACTATGTGTTGCGTATTAATCAGAACCTGACGTTTTTGCACAACCCGCGTTTGCAGACGCTGCTGGCGAAGATCCCGGAGCGCAGCGTGGTGATTGTCGAGCATGACAATGCCCACTATTTCGATCCCGATGTTAAAGCGGTGCTGAGTGAGTTTGCCGAAAGCGCGCCGCAGCGGGGGATTGACCTGAGCCAGTGGCCGACAAAATAGGCCGCAGTGAAAGCGCTCGCCGTGGCGGGCGCAACCTGCCATGCTGGGGGCTCTTTCCGGAGAGGGCGAAGACCATGTTGACCAATCTGCTGCAACACTTTCCCGCCGCTGCCCGTGCAGGCGAAGAGGAGACGTTCGACGATCTGCTGGTGCGACCCGATGTGAAAATCGAACGGATCATCTCCACCGGGCAGGCCAGTCCGCCGGATTTTTGGTACTGCCAGCCGCAAGGTGAATGGGTGTTGATAATACAAGGCGCCGCCGGTTTGCAGTTTGAAGGCGAAACGGAAGAACGCGTGTTGCAGGTGGGGGATTTCGTCAATATCCCGGCGCGTTGCCGCCACCGGGTGAACTGGACTCAAGCCGAACCGCCAACCATCTGGCTGGCGATCCATTATGAGCGGGCGGGTTAACTCAGTTGTCGGGCAATAAAATGGGTTGCAGACGTTGCCATACCGCCGGGCTGGCGGCCCAGGCGTTATTGCCTTGCGTCAGCCCATTATTGGCGAGAAAGTCATTGTGCCTGCCGCCTGCTTCTTTGATGATCGCCAGACCCGCCAGCGCATCCCAGCTATGCAGGTGCGCCTCAAAGTAGCCGTGCACCTGGCCTGCGGCAACGTGGGCCAGCATCAACGCGCCGGCGCCGAAACGGCGGTGTTCAACGCCGTGTTCAAACAACGTTTCAATGGTACGGGTATAGTCGCGCGGCGCAGTGCGGCTTGAACGCCCTAATCCCAGCACGATGGCGTCGGGTTCCGGGTCGGTTATCGTCAGTTTCTGGTCATTTAAAAAAGCGCCTTTCCCGCGTTCGGCAAAGAAAAATTCCTCGCGATCGGGGGCATAAATCACGCCCAGCTCAATGTGATTGCCGCTGACATAGGCAACGGAAATACACCAGTAATCCATACCAAGAATAAAGTTAGTAGTGCCATCAATGGGGTCAATAACCCAAACCCCCTCGCTGCCCGGCTCCAGACCTCGTTCTTCGCCAAGCAGACCGTCCTGCGGGCGCTGCGCTTTTAGCCAGGCGCGCAACGCGGTTTCCACATACACATCCGCCTGTGAAACAAAATCCTGGCGGCCCTTCTGTTCAATGGTCAGCCCGTTATCGCGAAGTTGTTTCGCCTCCTGACCGAGACGACGAATCAATGCACATAGCGCGTGGGTAAACTGTTCTGTCATATCTGGACTCTTAGCCAATGCGTGGTGAAGTTTGTCGGTGAATCAGTTCCACCTTAACCCACTCGATGCGGGAAGGTTGCAACGGATTTTTCGCCCGCTCCAGCAGACGCGTCAGCGCCCGGCGGGCGATCTCGGCCACATCCTGATGCAAGGTGGTTAACTGGTAACTGAACTGACGGCTTTGCGGTGTGTTATCAAAGCCAATCAGGTGAAAATCCTGTGGGGCGAATTTACCGCGCTGGCGCATGCCGTCGAGAAAGCCGCACGCCAGTTGCGCATTGGCGCAGAAAATACCGGCCGGTAATTCGCCTTCCCATGTATGGGCGGCCTGAAAACCGCCTTCGTAACCCTCTTCGCTGGCGGTGATGCCACTCAGGTGGCGTTGCGTATCCACACCGAGCTGATGAAGTGCCTGATAAAAGGCTTCGCCGCGCATCATCCCGGCCCAGGTGGATCCCGTGTTATTCAGCCAGCCAAAACGGCGGCAGCCAGAGTGAAACAGCTGCTCTGCGGCCTGGCGCGCGCCGGAGTCATTATCCGAGCAGACAAAGTCCACCAGCGGGATATCCGGCTGGCGGTTAATGCCGACCACCGGGATCTGTTGACTGACGCACTCATTGACCAGCGCTGCTGGCGGCTTGCCGGACGTGACGATCACCCCGGACACGCGAAACTGGGTAAAGCGGCGCAGCGTTGGCGTCAGATCCTGCTCGCCGGTGATTTCGGTCACCAGCGCCTGGTAACCGCGCCGCTGGATCTCATGCAGTAAGCCCTCCAGCAAGCTACTGCGAAACGGATCGCCAATGCGCGCGACGATCACGCCGATCAAATGGCTGCGCTGGCGGTTCAGTCCCTGGGCGAGGAAATTGACCTGGTAGCCCAACTCCTGTGCCGCGCGCAGCACTTTTTCTTTGGTGGACGGGGAGATGCTGCCATTGCTGCTCAGGGCGCGAGAGACCACGGCGCGGGAGACGCCTGCCCGTTTCGCCACGTCCTCGGCGGTGACGGTCTGCTTACGCATTGTCTGACTCACTCTGTCGCCCCCGCATACGGGTTGAGGTCGATGATCATCCCATCCTGGCTGAGAAATAACCCCGGATGCGCCGCACACACCTGCGCCAGCGCCGGTAGCGCCGCATCATGACAGTGATACAAGCCCATGCGCGGTAAACGCAATTGTTCAAACAGCGCCAGACAGCCAGGAAAATCCCCGTGCGAGGCATCGCTGGCGAGTGCGGTCAGCGACGCGCACTCCTGAAATGCCAGGCTGGCGTGATGCATCAGCGCGGTGCTTTCCGGGGTCGGGCGACCATCGCCACTGTAGAACAGTGCGTTATCGCCAATCTCGATGCGTAACGCGAGGTTGGGGATTTCATGATGGGAAAACGCGGTGCGGATATGCCAGCCTTGCCAGTGCCATTCGGGTTCGCTGTCCCGCCAGTCGATAGCGAAACAGAGGCTGCTCTCCGGCCAGTTAGCGAGGCTTGCCAGTTGCATCAACACCGGGCGCTGCTCACGCTGTGACCAGATTATTAGTGGCTTGCGGCGGCCAAAGCTCTTCCAGTGATTGAGTAGCGCCGTCAGGCCGGTGCAGTGATCCGGATGGACATGGGTAAAGTAGATCGCATCAATGTCATTGACGTCGCCACGCCGCTGCCAGAGCGCGCGTGGGATCGTGGGGCCACAGTCGATCAACCACTGGCGATGGTCATGGTCAGTCACGCAGATTGCCGAGGTATTTTGCTGCACGGAAAAGGCGCTGCCGCACCCCAGAACATCTATTTTCATTTCGCCCACCAAATTTATTGATGACTTAATCAAATTGTCACAAATAGACGACAAAGTAGGCTCACATAATGTCGGTGCAAAGTTGCATTTTTTTTACAAATAAATGAACACGTGTTCATCGACGATAAAAGAGTGAATAAAAGGATCGCCCGTGAGTTATTTGCAAATCGAAAATCTGAAAATTGGCTATGGCGATAACATCGTCCTGCACGATATTCATTTGTCGGTAGAAAAAGGCGAAATGATCGCGCTGCTTGGGCCATCAGGTTGCGGAAAAACCACACTTCTCAATGCATTATGTGGATTCATTCCGGTGCGATCGGGCGAGATAGCGATTGCCGGTCGGGATATTACTCACAGTACGCCGGAACAGCGAAATATCACCATGGTGTTCCAGAGTTATGCGCTGTGGCCGCATTTTACCGTTGCACAAAATATTGGCTATGGGTTGAAGGTCCGTCGCTGGAAAAAAGAGACGATCCAACAGCGGGTGCAGGAATTATTAAAAATCGTCAATCTTGACGGTTATGCGGATATCAAAGTTACCGCGCTTTCTGGTGGGCAACGACAGCGTGTGGCGTTGGCGCGCGCGCTGGCCATTGAACCGGACGTCCTGGTGCTGGATGAACCTCTGTCAAACCTGGATGCCAAAGTGCGCCTCAATGTGCGCCACGAAATAAAAGCGCTGCAAAAGCGGCTGGGTTTTACCTCGCTGATTGTCACCCACGACCAGCAGGAAGCGTTGGTCATGGCGGATCGTATTGCGGTGCTTAACCGTGGTCGCATCGAACAAATCGGCACGCCAGAAGCGATTTACCACCGCCCGGCAACGCCATTTGTCGCCGATTTTATGGGGGCGGATAACTGCATTGCCCGCCCGGATGCGCGTGGGGAAACGCTCTATTTTCGTAGCGCCGATGTGACCATCCACGGGGCGTCTGTACCGCCTGACGCACAAGGATTATTGCTGGACGGTGTGGTGGAAGAGAGCGCATTTCTCGGTCACCAGTACCGTCATAGCGTACGTTGCGACGGGCAGTTATTACTGGCGGATTCGCCGCAATGCTGGCCCGCCCACACGAACGTCATTTTGCATGTGCCGCAGCCCGCACTGCATGTTTTTGAAACCGCTTTGTAATGCCAACCGACACACTCTTTTCCTGGGGATACATCATGTCCGTAAAAACGAAACTTGCTGTAATAGCCACACTCTGTCTGGGCTATGGAATACACGCCGCGAACGCCGAAACGGTACTGAATGTCGCGACGGCGGGCGACCAAAATATGGTGGACTATGTGAAAACCTGGCTGGGGCCGAAGTTTGAGGCTGCCCATCCTGGCGTGAAAGTGCAGGTGGTCGGAACCGGGCCGGGGGATGCCGGATCAAACAAAATTATGGAAAAACTGACCGCTCAGCAAGAAAGTGGCGCGAAAAACTGGGATATCGATGTGGCGGTGGTTCACCAGGCTGTGGGTGGACAACTGGTGGAAAAAGGATTGCTGGAGAAATATCGCCAGGCCATCAATACCGGTTCGATGGTCACAGCGGAAAATGCCAAAAACGCCCTTGGTGTGAATGTTGATGGTTACGTGATGCCGATGTTTTTAAGCCAGACGGCGATCGCGTTTAACAGCGATATGATCAAAACGCCGCCGAAATCCTATGACGAGCTGGTGCAGTGGTCGCAACAGAACCCGAAAGCGTTTGGCTATAACGGCATTAAAAACGGCATGTCCGGTGTGAGTTTTGTGGTGGGCTGGATGTATGCCTACGGCACGGATGCACAGCGTTTGTCTGCGCTGCCGTATGACAAAGGCGTGGAAAAAGAGTGGGGCCAGGCCTGGACCAAACTGAAAGAATTCAATAAGAACGTGACTTTTACGCCGGGCAACGCCGGAACGCTGGATATGCTAAGCCGTGGCGAGATCACCATGGGGCCGGTGTGGGTGGACATGTTCTATAGCTGGAAAGATCAGGGCAAGCTTCCGCCGTCCATCAAGCTGGCGTTGATCTCCCCCGGTATGCCAGGCCAGCCGATGTATTACGTCGTGCCTGCACATGCAGCGCAGCCAAAACTGGCGCAGGAGTTTATCGCACTGGCCACCAGTCCGGATGTTCAGGCGCAGGGGATCGTAAAACAGTTTAACTGGTATCCGGGTATTGATGCGCAATACGTCAAAGGCAAGCTGGATGAGGCCACCTGGCAGAAACTGTTTGCTGAAATTTCGCCGGAAGATTTAGCGAAATACGGTAAAAGCTTCCCGATTAATCAGTACTTCACCGATATCAAAGAAGGCTACGAAAGTCAGGTATCGAACTGATTAACCTTGGTGCCCGCAGCGCTGTGGCTGCGGGCATCTTTTTTTGCGGCAACGACTCAGGTTTATCATGCGACACGCAACAAAATATTTACTGCTGGTTGCCCCGGCCACGCTGATGATTGCGGTGTTTTTTCTCTGGCCGCTGGGTTTTTCACTGATATCTGCTTTTACCCGTGACACACATCACCTGACGCTGATGCACTTTGCGAAAGTGCTGACCCTGTATTCGAACGATATCCTGTTCACGGTCGTGATTGTGCTGGCGTCGCTGGCGATCCTGCTGCTGTTGTCCATCACCCTTTCGGCGGTGATTGTCCTTTCGCCCTTTCGGCGGATCGTTAAAGCGCTGGCCTTTTTATACCGCCTGCCGCTGTTTATTCCTTTTATTGTTACTGCGCAAATGATGCGGACGTTTCTGGCAAAAAACGGCCTGATGAATAATGCGCTGGTGGCCGCGGGCATACTCACACCCATGGATACCACCTCGCTGTTGGGCTGGAGCGGGATCATCATTACCTTTGTCTGGAAACAGATGGCGTTCTCAACGCTATTGATTTGCGGAGCGATGTCGGCGGTGGATCCGTCGCACATTCTGGCGGCGAAAAATCTTGGCGCGTCGCGGCTGCGCATTCTCTTCGACATTATTTTGCCGCAGGTGATGCCAACGATTGGCGTGGCGACGGTGCTCTCCACGGTGACCATGATGTCGGTGCTCTCGGTGCCGTTGATGATCGGCACCGGTACGCCAACGATGATGACCGTCGATATGGCGTTTCGCGTTAACTCTTATGGTGACTACCCGGTTGCCAACGCGATGGGGGTAATTTCATACCTGATTTGCGCCCTGTTGTCCTGGTTCTATTTACGCCACAGCCTGCAAACCAAAGGAGCCCGGTGATGAGCACTATCCGGCATAAAATTCGCGGCAGCTTTATTCTGCAAACGCTGCTGCTGACGTTTCTGGTACTGGCGCTGTTTGGCCCGCTGCTTAACCTGTTGATCTGGACGGTGGCGGAGAGCTGGTTCTTTCCCCATGCGTTACCGGGGCAATGGGGGCTGAAGTACTGGGGCCAGGTCTTTAGCCCTTATAGCGATGTTTCCGGATCGTTGTCGATAAGCGTACTGATTGCGGTGCTGGCGGTGATCGTCTGCCTGGTCATTTCGGTACCGGCGGGGTATGCGCTGGCGCAGCGATCCATGCCGTTGCGCGCCTTCTTTATGCTGCTGTTTCTGATCCCGCAGGCATTCCCGAACCTGACGGTGTATATGAATGTGGCGCGTCTGTTTTATCAGTGGGGCTTAAATGGCACCGTGGCCGGTGTGGTGCTGGTGCACAGTGTGCATGGTTTGATGTACTCCATCTGGATCAGCGTGGCGGCGTTTTCATCCGTCGATCCGCTGCTGGCGCGCGCATCGCGCAATCTTGGCGCGGGGCCGGTGTACACCTTTTTCCATATCGTTCTGCCGCAGGCCGCGCCCGGGCTGATTGCCGCCAGTATCTTTGTTTTTCTCGAGTCGCTGGATGAGTTTACCGCCACCTTCTTTGTTGGCGCGCCGGACATTACCACGCTGCCGATCCTGCTCTATACCGCCAGTATGTCCGGCAATTACCAGGTCTCATCCATTACGGCGTTGATCCTGCTGGTGCCATCAGTGCTCTTTATGCTGATTATTCAAAAATTTATGCGACCGGAAATGTTGTCAAAGCTGGGGAAATAGGCGGTTATGTGTGCGCTTGTGGTGTGGCGAAGGTATGCTAACAGGCTGTTTGGGATGAAAAAAAAAGCGCCTGTTGGCGCTTTTTTTCATCAGGTAATGACCATCGGCCACTCTGGCGGTGCTTTGCGGGAGATTTCCTCCATCACCACAACCAGGTTGTGCCAGATGTTGGAAAAGTCTACAACCGTAATGCCAAGCAGGCCGGTGGCAAACCAGCATGCTGCGGCTAAACCCAGACCGCTGCTGATCACCGCAAGACCAATATAGTCTGCTCTGCGAAAGCGAATGTTCAGCGTGCTGGCCATAAACATCAAAACTGCGCTCAATATCTGCCAGCGCAACAACACGACGCTGGTGGTAAAGGTTGCCATGAAACCATCCTCAGAAGAATCAAATACCGGGCGGACTGGCGTTATGCGCGAGTGGCAGAGATGACGCAGGCGTCCGCGGAGTAGCACAACAAAGTGAAACAGTGTTTTCCATTTCAGGAATGTGTGAACTATATCACACTTGGTTGTTTATTCGCCAGCGTGAAAACAGGCCTTTTTGTCTCTTTTTTCGTCGATTTGTTGGCCTGCGTTATACCGTTATTGTCTTACGGATATATTTAATCGGGGCGGAAAGTGATTTAACTTAAATTTATTCATACCCTGCCGTGAATATTTAGCAGACTAATTGCTACAATATTTACAGTTCACAAAACATCTATTATGCTTTTCTGGACAGTATTATTTACCTGTGAGTGATTATTCAGGGGATTTGATTTTAAGCGATATATTCTGTACTGGCACGATTTCGTTACGTCGTTCAGTGTTGTTTTTCGCCTGCTGCCTGGGCTAATTCGTGGGTGTTACTTTTTCTTCCTGATTCAATCATTCCCGGCGGTCTGGTGCTTAATAACCTGCGAATGATAAAACATGAAAACAGAGATTTCCGCCGCACCTTTGGGAGATGGGACCGCGGCGCTGGCGCTGCTGGCGAAACTGATGCCGTGGCTGACCGGGAAACGTTCGCTGGAAGAGATCCTTCGGGGTATCAATGCGGCTTTGGGCGCAAACCTTTCATGGGTGCTGGTCGAGCAAGAGGGGGAGCTGCAGCTCACCAGCGTGGGTGAGATAGCGTGCACATTGCAGGATGCGAAAACGTTGCTGCAGCAGTCACAGTTACGGCGAAACCCGCGTGCCTGGCGCGTTATTTGTTGGCGACGCCATGTTGGTACATTATTATTTCCTGCGAATATTACTATTGGCAATAAATTAAAGAGTGGCATTCTGTGTAAATTGCACATGCAGGATTCTGGTCTTAGCGGTTATTTCTTTATGGCATTTCCTCAGCCAGCTTTATCATTATCCGTGATGAAAAGCGTCGTGATTATTTTAGTCGAAAAACTGAAGGGTTTCCTCGTGGAGATTATTTCACGGGATCGCGCTGCGAAAGAGATGCAGCATGTTATTGCTCAATATAAAGTGTTATTTGATCGCGCCCCGGTATTAATGAATTCCTTTGATAAAAATAACCGTTGTATTTTATGGAATGGTGAATGTGAGCGTCTCTTCGGCTGGAGCCTGGAACAACTCAACCAGCAGCCCGATCCATTAGCATTGTTTTTCCCTGATCCACTGGTGCGCCAGCAAGTTCGCGCTTCGGTTAATACTTCCCCGGCTGTAGACATGCACGAGTGGCATCCTGTACGTCGTGACGGACAGGTGCTGACCGTGCTGTGGTCAAACATCCTGCTGCCCGATCATTCCATCCTCAGTATCGGGCTGGATATCACCGAGCGTAAAAAGGCGGAGCAGCAGTTGGAGAGAAAAGCCACCATTGACGATCTGACGGGATGCTACAATCGATTTGCTATCCTGCAACATTTAAAAGCGTCGTTGATAAGTTGCAACCCGAGCGATCCGCGCAGTCATTTCAGTCTGTTAATGCTCGATCTTGATCACTTCAAGAATATCAACGATCGCTGGGGACACCTCACGGGTGATGCGGCGCTGATCCATTTCTGCGATAAGGTCCGTGAGCACAGCGATCCCTCCTGGTTTTTTGGACGACTGGGTGGTGAGGAATTTCTGATTTTAATGCCGTACACCAGCAGCCGATCTGCATTACGTTTTAGCCAAAAAATGCGTGCTGCCTTAACGCAAACGCCATTGTTAAGCATCGGTGAAAAGATCACCTTATCCTTTAGCGCTGGTTTAGTATTTGTCACCAGTGACCAGGCGGATACTTCAGTTTTACTTACGCTTGCAGACAATGCGTTGTACGATGCGAAGCGCGCCGGACGCAGTAAAACCGTGATTGCCGGAGCCTTTTTATAAATAAAGGAGGGATTATGAAGGAAACTCAAAATCCGCATGAAAAAATTTTCGCACGGTCAGTTCTTTTTTATCCTGTGGTTAGTTTGGCTTAATCAGCGATTCCCGGTTGCATTAAGTTAAAACTAACCTGAACTACGGATTAATATTTTCCTTAATATAAACATTGAGCCGACTTTTAGTTTGGCTTACGGTCGAATATTATCGTCATAACCAAATATTAGGTTTTTAATGATAAAAGTCAGTTGCTAATGTCGCATGATTCATGCAACGTAATCACCTGTTTATCAAAGCATCCTGCCGTACAATTAAAAGGCACATAAAATGCATGGATATAGGCGGACATGAATCATAGCGTGCGTCGCAAGATGCTCTGGGTCATTGGGATAATCCTGGTAGTGCTACTACCGGTGATGCTCTCGCTATGGTTTGCGCATATCCGTGCGGTAAAAGAAACAGGCACGCAACTCCATTCCTTTGCTCAACTGGCGCTAAATAAAACAGAAGCGGTAGTTCAGCAGGTGGATACGGTTCGTTTAGCAGCAGAGAAATATCAAGGTCAAATTTGTACGCCAGAGCATCGCGCTGCAATGCTCAATATCGTACGCGGCAGTTTGTATGTCTCCGATTTAATTTATGCCCGCGGCGGGCAATTTTTGTGTTCGAGCGTAATAACGCCCGAACAACCGTATGCTATTTCACCAGCTGAGTATAAACGCCGTCCTGATATTGCTATTTATTACTACCGGGATACCCCTTTTTACGCTGGCTATAAAATGGTCTACATGCAGCGTGGAAATTATGTTGCAGTGGTTAACCCGCTCGCCTATAGCGATGTGATGTCAGAGGATAATGAACTGGCATACGGTGTTTACGATACGGTCACCCATTTATTCTTCTCGGTGAGTCGCTCGACGGATATCGGTACGCTGTCGAAGCTGGTGAACCGGAATGACTCGACATTCCAGCAGGGAACGCGCTTTTACACGATCGCCCACTCTGACAAACGGCCGATTGCTATTATCGTGTCGACTTCCAGCGATCACTATCTTCAGGCCTTTTACCACCAGGTGACGTTTACCCTGCCGTTGGGGATGGTATGCAGCGTGATCATCTTATTATTGTGGTCACGAACGCGTCAGGAATTTAACTCCCCGCGCCGCCTGCTCCACCGGGCATTAACGAAGCGCCAGCTCTGCCTTCATTACCAGCCTATTATTGATATCAAAAGTGGCACGTGCGTAGGGGCAGAAGCGTTACTGCGCTGGCCGGGTTTTAACGGTCAGGTCATGAGTCCGGCTGAATTTATTCCGTTGGCGGAAAAAGAGGGCATGATCGAGCGTGTGACCGATTATGTCGTTGATGAAGTCTTTAATGATTTGGGCGATTTTCTGCCGCAGGTTCCCGATCTCTACATCTCGATCAACTTATCTGCTGCGGATTTCCACTCTTCACGCCTGATCTCGTTAATTGCCAATAAAACCCGGGAGCATGCCGTACGCGCCGGGCAAATCAAGATTGAAGTGACCGAACGCGGGTTTATCGATGTGCCGAAAACCACGCCGGTGATTCAGGCGTTTCGCCAGGCCGGCTACGAAGTGGCGATCGATGATTTTGGTACTGGCTACTCCAACCTGCACAATCTCTACTCCCTTAATGTCGATATCCTGAAAATCGACAAATCCTTTATTGATACGCTCACCACCAACAGCACCAGCCACCTGATTGCCGAACACATTATCGAGATGGCGCAGAGCCTGCGTCTGAAGATTATTGCGGAAGGGGTGGAAACGGCGGAGCAGGTGACCTGGCTGTTAAAACGCGGCGTTCAGTTTTGCCAGGGGTGGTACTTTGCCAGGGCGCTGCCGCCACAGGAATTCAAACGCTGGGTGCAGCAGCCGCCGTCGTTAAAGTGATCGTCCATCAGGCATGATGTCGGTAATCGCTGGGGGTACGGTCAAACTCCCGGCGAAATACGCGTGAAAACGTCTGCTGCGAGACATACCCCAAATCCATCGCAATATCAAAAATAGGGCGTTGCGTCGTACGCAGCGCTTCCGCTGCCAGCAGCAAACGGCGCTGGCGAATATAGTCGCCCAACGTTTGATGCATCACGGTACGGAACATCCGTTGTAGATACCACTTTGAATAACCTGACTTTCTGGCGACTACATCAATGTTCATTGGTTGGTCGATATGTTCATCAATCCATTCAATAAGGGTCTGAATAATTTGCTGATGGGACATAAAGCTTCCTCATTTCCCGATTCGTCGTTTTGTCTGGGAGCGAGTATAATTCCTCAAGTTAACTTGAGGTAAAGAGGTTTTATGGAAAAGAGAATGCCGCGTATAAAAGCCCTGCTGAGCCCCGGTGAAGTGGCGAAGCGTAGCGGGGTGGCCGTCTCAGCGCTGCACTTTTATGAGAGCAAAGGCTTGATTAAAAGTACCCGTAATACCGGTAATCAGCGGCGCTACACCCGCGATGTGCTGCGTTATGTTGCAATCATCAAAATTGCGCAACGTATTGGCATTCCGCTGGCGACCATCGGTGAAGCGTTCGGCGTCTTGCCGGAAGGGCACACGCTCAGTGCGAAAGAGTGGAAACACCTGTCGTCCCAATGGCGCGAAGAACTGGATCGCCGCATTCATACGCTGGTTGCGCTACGTGATGAGTTGGATGGGTGTATTGGTTGCGGTTGCCTGTCGCGCAGCGACTGCCCGCTACGTAACCCTGGCGACCAGCTTGGGCAGCAGGGTACTGGCGCGCGCCTGTTGGAAGACGACTGAGACGCATAAAAAACTAAAGCGCCCGTTGGGGCGCTTTAGTCGTTTTCCGGTCTTTGTCTTTCTCTCTATCCCGCTCTGTTGCAGGAGGGTTTCCCCCGACATCAGCACGCCTCGTCATGTTGGAGGTTCCGGGTTGTGCTGACACTTTTAGTCTAGGTCATCGCAGCAAAATTGCCACTTTTTTGAGCAATTTTTTCAGGCTTTTTTTTCTTCGCTCTTTCAACCGCAACGGCGCCGATTTTCTATAGTTAATTCATATGGATCCTCGGGAGAAAAACATGCTTACGGTGCATCATCTGAATCAGTCCCGCTCACAGCGTATTCTTTGGGCTTTAGAAGAACTGGGCGTGCCGTATCAAATTGTTCGCTACCAGCGCGAAAAAACAATGCTCGCGCCGGAGTCACTTCGCAAAGTACACCCGTTAGGCAAATCCCCTGTCATAGAAGATAACGGGCTGATCCTCGCGGAATCGGGCGCGATCCTGGAGTATTTGCAGGAAACCTACGACACAGCGCAGCGCTTTAAGCCACAGGCGATGCAGCAGAAGCTGGATTACCTCTTCTGGTTGCACTATGCGGAAGGGTCGCTGATGCCGTTGTTACTTATGAAGCTGGTTTTCGCCAGTCTGGGTAAACCTCCGGTGCCATTTGGCGTTCGCAGTATCGGCAAGCTGCTTTCGTATGGTGTTCAGAAAGCCTGGCTGAACCGCCAAATCACCACGCATGCGCGCTTTCTTGAAGAAGAGCTGGCGCACCATAGCTGGTTTGCCGGGGAGCAATTGAGCATGGCGGACATGCAGATGAGTTTTCCGGTCTTTGCGCTGCTGTCGCGCGGTGGGGTGGATAACCTGCCAGCTTTGCGGGCGTGGAAAAAGCGCATTGAAATGCGTCCGGCCTGGCAACGCGCCATCGTTCAGGGTGGTCCGTTCGATCTTCCCGGGGGCTAAAATGATCCGAAAATGTTGCAAAGTTGCGCATCGACGATAACGTTTGCGCATCTGTCGATGACTTCTTAATCACCATAAGCGAAATTTAGCGAAAAGCGGCAAAGTTCAGTTGAAAAGCGGTATCTAAACGCTGGATAATCGTTTGCCTTTTTTCGACCAACCGTTGTATGCGCGGAGTTAAACGTTTGCTTTTTTGTGGCCCCCTTGCCACAACGCAGCACAGGGAGATGACGTTTAACCGGCAGTGGACTGTCCACCACGCATGCGAACGAACAATAAAATTCTCAGGGGATGTTTCCTATGTCTACGCCTTCTGCGCGTACCGGCGGTTCGCTTGACGCACTGTTTAAAATCTCTGCCCGTGGCAGTACTGTTCGTCAGGAAATCGTTGCTGGTTTAACCACCTTCCTGGCGATGGTCTACTCGGTCATCGTTGTTCCCGGCATGCTGGGTAAAGCGGGTTTCCCACCTACGGCGGTATTTGTGGCCACGTGTCTGGTTGCAGGCGTTGGCTCCATCGTGATGGGCCTGTGGGCGAACCTGCCGCTGGCTATCGGCTGCGCTATCTCTCTCACCGCGTTTACCGCGTTCAGTCTGGTGCTGGGTCAGCACATTAGCGTGCCGGTTGCGCTGGGCGCCGTGTTCCTGATGGGCGTGCTGTTTACCGTGATTTCCGCGACCGGTATTCGTAGCTGGATCCTGCGCAACCTGCCGCAGGGCGTTGCGCACGGTACCGGCATCGGTATCGGCCTGTTCCTGCTGCTTATCGCTGCAAACGGCGTGGGCCTGGTCATCAAAAACCCGCTGGATGGTCTGCCGGTTGCACTGGGCCACTTCGCCAGTTTCCCGGTGATCATGTCGCTGATTGGCCTGGCGGTGATTATCGGCCTCGAAAAACTGAAAGTGCCGGGCGGCATTCTGCTGACCATTATCGGTGTGTCGATTGTGGGGCTGATTTTCGATCCGAACGTACACTTCTCCGGTATTTTCGCCATGCCTTCGCTGAGCGACGACAAGGGTAACTCCTTGATCGGCAGCCTGGATATCATGGGCGCGCTGAACCCGGTTGTGCTGCCAAGCGTGCTGGCGCTGGTGATGACCGCGGTGTTTGACGCCACCGGGACTATCCGCGCGGTAGCCGGGCAGGCAAACCTGCTGGATAAAGACGGTCAGATTATCGATGGCGGCAAAGCGCTGACCACCGACTCCCTGAGCAGCGTGTTCTCTGGTCTGGTCGGCGCAGCGCCGGCAGCGGTGTATATCGAATCTGCGGCCGGTACGGCGGCAGGCGGTAAAACCGGTCTGACCGCGATCACTGTGGGCGTGCTGTTCCTGCTGATCCTGTTCCTCTCTCCGCTCTCTTACCTGGTGCCGGCGTATGCCACCGCACCGGCGCTGATGTATGTGGGTCTGCTGATGCTGAGCAATGTCGCGAAAATCGATTTTGCCGATTTCGTCGACGCCATGTCAGGCCTGATCACCGCCGTCTTCATCGTGCTGACCTGTAATATCGTTACCGGCATCATGATCGGTTTTGCCTCGCTGGTTATTGGCCGCGTGGTCTCCGGTGAATGGCGTAAGCTGAACATCGGCACTGTGGTGATTGCGGTTGCGCTGGTTGTATTCTATGCAGGCGGCTGGGCTATCTGATCGCTAAACGTATTAACAATGGGCGACTCCGGTCGCCCATTTTTTTGCCCACAGCCCGGTTTCTTTGCGTTAAGCTGGATGTTCTGGCATCAAGGTCTGAGGCCTTTATAACAAAACATCGCAAACAGGGAACGCATGGAAATATTCTTTACCATTCTCATCATGACCCTTGTGGTTTCGCTTTCGGGTGTCGTCACCCGTGTCCTACCGTTTCAAATCCCGCTACCGCTGATGCAAATCGCCATTGGCGCACTGCTGGCTTTCCCCACCTTTGGCCTGCATGTGGAGTTCGACCCGGAACTGTTCCTGGTGTTGTTTATCCCGCCGCTGCTGTTCGCCGATGGCTGGAAAACCCCCACGCGTGAGTTTCTCGAACATGGTCGCGAGATCTTCGGTCTGGCGCTGGCGCTGGTGCTGGTCACCGTAGTGGGTATCGGCTTCTTAATTTACTGGGTGGTGCCGGGGATCCCGCTGGTGCCGGCGTTTGCGCTGGCGGCGGTACTGTCGCCAACCGATGCGGTGGCGCTTTCCGGCATCGTCGGTGAAGGGCGCATTCCTAAGAAAATCATGGGGATTTTGCAGGGCGAGGCGTTAATGAACGACGCTTCAGGCCTTGTGTCACTGAAATTCGCCGTTGCCGTAGTGATGGGGACCATGGTCTTTACCGTTGGCGGCGCAACGGTTGAGTTTATGAAAGTGGCGATAGGCGGCCTGCTGGCGGGCTTTGTCGTGAGCTGGCTGTATGGCCGCTCGCTGCGCTTTCTCAGCCGCTGGGGCGGCGATGAACCGGCGACGCAAATCGTCCTGCTGTTTCTGCTGCCGTTCGCCTCGTATCTGATTGCCGAGCATATCGGCGTTTCCGGCATCCTCGCGGCGGTGGCGGCCGGGATGACCATCACCCGTTCCGGCGTGATGCGCACCGCGCCACTGGCGATGCGTCTGCGTGCGAACAGCACCTGGGCGATGCTGGAGTTCGTCTTTAACGGCATGGTGTTTCTGCTGTTGGGGCTGCAATTACCGGGTATTCTGGAGTCCTCTCTGGTGGCGGCGGAAGCCGACCCGAACGTGGAAACCTGGATGTTGTTCACCGATATCGTGCTGATTTACGCCGCGTTAATGCTGGTGCGTTTTGGCTGGTTGTGGACGATGAAAAGGTTCAGCCGCCGTTTTCTTACCAAAAAACCGATGGAGTTTGCCTCCTGGAGCGATCGCGAATTATTGATTGCCACCTTTGCCGGGGTGCGCGGGGCGATCACCCTTGCGGGCGTCCTCTCTATTCCACTGTTGCTGCCCAGTGGCGATGTCTTCCCGGCGCGTTATGAGCTGGTGTTCCTGGCTGCCGGGGTGATCCTGTTCTCGCTGTTTGTTGGCGTGATCGCGCTGCCGTCGCTGTTGCAGCATGTTGAGGTGCGCGACCACGCGCAGCAGTATAAAGAGGAGCGGATGGCGCGAGCCGCCACGGCCGATGTGGCGATTGTGGCGATTCAGAAAATGGAGGAGCGCCTGGCCGCCGATACCGAAGAGAATATCGATGATCAACTGCTGACCGAAGTCAGCTCACGGGTGATTGGTAATCTTCGGCGTCGCGCCGACGGGCGCAACAACGTGGAAAGCTCGCTACAGGAAGAGAACCTGGAGCGCCGTTTCCGCCTGGCAGCGCTACGCTCTGAGCGCGCCGAGCTTTACCATTTGCGCGCGACCCGTCAGATCAGCAACGAGACGCTGCAAAAACTGCTACACGATCTCGACCTGCTGGAGGCATTGCTGCTGGAGCATAAGTAAAAAAACCGTGCCGGATGGCGACGTGATACGGCCGACAAACTCACGCAGGTTTTGTCGGTTTGGTCAGCGCCACGCCATCCGGCGGTTGTAGCCAGAATCCTTTGCAGCATTCCAGCCACGCCTGAGCGCTACGTGAAAGGTAAACCCCTTCGCGCCAAATCATCCCCAGTTGCCAGCGTAAATCGCTCTGTAGCGGCAGCCAGCGCAGCGTCTGCTTATCTAACCGCTGGCAAATCGGCTCCGGCAATATCGCAATACCCACACCGGCCTGCACCATCGCCGCAAGAAAATCCCACTGACCGCTGCGCACCGCAATGCGCGGCTTCACGCCGTGCTGATTGAACAACTGCATTAACTGGCGGCTGAGGGCGAAATCTTCGTTATAAATGAGTAACGGGTGTTCACCCAGTTCTTCCGGTGTGACCACCTCGCGTTCGACCCAGCCTCCGGAGCGTGGCACCAGCACACACATTGGGTGGCTGAACAGCGGCAGTGTTGACAAACCGCTCTCTTCTTCGATTGGTAGCGCCGTCATCGCCAGATCCAGATCGCCGCTGATCACTGCTTGTTGCACCACTAAACCGCCAAATTCGGAGATTTTTAGCTCTACGCCAGGGTAGCGCTGGCGAAACAGGCTGATTGGCCCGGCCATCAACATACCGACCATCGGCGGAATGCCAAGACGTAACACGCCTTTATTCAGATGGTTAATGTCATTGAGTTCGGCTTCCAGTTGGCGAAATTCCGCCAGGATCGCCACGCCGCGTTCAAAGACTACCTGCCCGGTATCGGTAAGCAGAAGTTTGCGACCATCGCGGATGATCAGCGTGCAATCCAGCTCATCTTCCAGATTCTTCAGCATTTTGCTGATGGTCGGTTGGGTAACAAAAAGACGTTCCGCCGCGCGGGTGAAGCTTTGCTGGCGAACCACCTCCACAAAATAACGCAGCGTTCGGATGTCCATAACTATTCCTTTCAACTATGCCCGCGATGATTTTAATTCATTTCTGTCACACCTGGTGCCTCTCTATACTGAGCGCCTGCCGAGTTAATGGGAAATTAATATGGACGTGGCGTTAAGACGTGTTACGCCGGCCCTTGTGCGTCGTCTTCAGGTCCCGGTTCAGGTCGTATTGTATGCCGGGCTGTTCATCGTTGCTGAATACCTTGTCCAGTGGTTGCATCTGCCTTTACCGGCCAATTTGGTCGGCATGCTGCTTATGCTGGGCTTAATACTGTGCCGGGTGATCCCGCTGAGTTGGGTACGGGAGGGGGCTCGCTGGTTACTGGCGGAAATGCTGCTGTTTTTTGTGCCTGCCGTGGTCGCGGTGGTGAATTATGCACAACTGTTGATGGTGGACGGTTGGCGCATTTTTGCCGTTATTGGCCTGAGTACGTTAATGGTGCTGGGCGCGACGGCCTGGGTGGTGGATAGAGTTTATCGCTTTGAAGTGAGCAGGCTTAACAATGAGTGAGTTCTCATTAAGCGTACTGTGCCTGTTATTGACGCTGGGGTGTTATTTTCTCAATAAGCGTATTTACCGGCGTTTCCACACCTTGCCCTTAATGCCGCTGGTCTGCACCCCTGTGCTGTTGGTGTTGCTGCTGGTCTTTGGGCATATCTCCTATCAAAGCTATATGGGCGAATCGCACTGGCTGATATGGTTTCTGGGACCGGCGACCATCGCTTTTGCCGTCCCGGTGTATGACAACCTGGCGATCATTCGCCGCCACTGGATGTCGCTGTCCGCCGGGGTGATCACCGCCACTGTGGTGGCGGTCACCAGTTCGGTCTGGTTGGCGCGTTTATTCACATTACCGGATGAGATCCAGCGTAGCCTGGCGGTCCGTTCGGTTACCACGCCGTTTGCGCTTGCCGCCGCGAAACCCCTTGGCGGGCAGCCGGATTTGGTGGCGCTGTTCGTGGTGGTGACAGGCGTGTTCGGCATGGCAGTGGGCGATATGCTGTTCCTGCGTTTGTCGATCCGCGAAGGGATGGCGAAAGGCGCGGGCTTTGGCGCGGCTTCCCATGGTGCGGGCACCGCGCGATCGTATGAGCTGGGGCCGCAGGAAGGGGTTGTCGCCAGCCTGGTGATGATGCTCTCTGGTGTGGTGATGGTGCTGACCGCACCGCTGGTGGCATGGGTGATGTTTTAATGCCCCGCCAGCGCTGACGGGGCGCGAGGGTTACTGCTTTTTCAGGCGGGTGACCAGTTCAAACTCGTTAAAATTAACCGGGCGCTGTTGCTGCATGGCGATATTCCCGGCAATGCCGGTCAGGATCGACATTGCGCCAGCGCGGTGATCGGCGGCGCGTTTTAAGGGATCATGACCCGGTTCGCCAAACAGGTCCGCCAGCATGGCGTTATCGCCACCGCCATGACCACCCTCGCCGAGGGTAAAGTCTGCTTTCCACGGTGCGGCAAACATCGGGAAGACGGTAATATCACAGGATTCAAGGCTGCCCTCACTGGCGCGTTCGCCCCCGGCGTTCACGTAAGATTTTTCGACGATTTTCATCTCCAGCCGCCCCTGACTGCCGTTAAAAACCACGTTTAGCCCTTCCCACGGCAGGTAGGTGTTCAGTGAGTAGCTCAACTGGCACTGGTTCTGGTATTTCACCAGTACCGACAGCGTATCTTCAATGGTGATACCATCGCTGAAAACGCTCTGATCGCGCCAGTAGTTATCTTCGTGCTCCGCATCCAGGTACAGCGCTTTCAGTTGTGGATTCTCATCCATATGCAGGGCAAAGGGGTCGTCTTTCGCGGCGGCATAACCGTGAGCGCGTGGGTAAAAGCGGGTGATGCCGCGTTTTTCCGCGTTCTCTTTCCCGTAAAAGCGCAACCCGCCTTCGGCATACACTCGCAGCGGGTAGCTGTCGAGCCAGAAGTTCATCAAATCAAAATGATGGGTGGATTTGTGCACCAGCAAGCCGCCGCTGTTGCGTTTTTCCCGATGCCAGCGACGAAAATAGTCTGCGCCATGTTCGGTATTCAGCAGCCACTCAAAATGCACCGAGTAGACCTCGCCGATGGTGTTGTTCATCAGCAACTCGCGCACTTTGCTGTGGTGCGGTGCATAACGATAGTTAAACGCCACGCGCACGGTATGCCCGGTCTGTTCAATGGCATCCAGAATGCGTAGCGCGCGCTGTTCGTCAATGGTCATCGGTTTTTCGGTGATCACATCGCAGCCGGCATGCAGCGCCCGCACGATATAGTCATCATGGGTACGGTCCAGGGTGGTGACGATAATGATGTCCGGCCGGGTTTCCGCAATCATTGTTTCAAACTGCGCGGCTTGCCAGGTGGAAACTGGCGCAGCGCCTTCGTTTTTTAACAACTGATTGGCGTAGTCCATCCGCGTCTGGTTGCTGTCGCAAAACGCCACCATGCGGGCATTCTCTTTCCACTGACCGCCGATGGCCGAGATATATAATCCGGCGCGCCCGCCAGTACCTACCAGCGCATATTTTTTCATCGCATCCTCGTAAGTCATAAATGAATTAACGTATTGATGTATTAAAAACGGTGTTTCAGATTGGATTTTTGTACTGTAGCGCGATGGCGGAAGATGGGTACTGGCAGGTGGGGAAAATGTGATCCCCGGCCATTACTGGCCGGGGTAGGGCATTAATGTGCGCGACCTTGTTCGATACCGATACCGGTCTGCGAGCGGATAAACTGCGCGCGGAACAGTTCGCGCTCGCGGTTACCCTCTTCAGAGTTATCGGTGATGGAGAAGATCCAGATGCCGATAAACGCAATCGCAATGGAGAACAGCGCCGGATACTCATACGGGAAGACGGCGGTCGCATGACCGAGGATCTTCACCCAGATAGTCGGGCCAAGCACCATCAGAATCACGGCGGTTAACAGGCCTAGCCAGCCGCCAATCATTGCGCCACGGGTGGTCAGTTTCGACCAGTACATGGAAAGCAGAATGATCGGGAAGTTGCAACTGGCGGCAATCGAGAAGGCCAGTCCGACCATAAAGGCGATGTTCTGATTTTCAAACAGGATCCCCAGCAGGATAGCCACCACGCCAAGCACCAGCACGGTGATTTTCGAGACTTTCAGCTCCTGACGCTCCGTTGCGCCTTTACGGAATACGTTGGCGTAGAGATCGTGCGAAACCGCCGATGCGCCCGCCAGTGTCAGCCCGGCTACCACCGCCAGAATGGTGGCGAAGGCGACAGCGGAGATAAAGCCGAGGAACAGGCTGCCGCCGACCGCATTGGCCAGATGCACTGCCGCCATATTGTTGCCGCCGATCAGCGCGCCCGCGGCGTCTTTAAACGCCGGGTTCGCCCCCACCAGCATGATGGCGCCAAAACCGATGATAAAGGTCAGAATATAGAAGTACCCCATAAACCCGGTGGCGTAGAACACGCTCTTACGGGCTTCACGCGCGTCGCTGACGGTGAAGAAACGCATCAGGATATGCGGTAAGCCCGCGGTGCCGAACATCAGCCCCAGCCCGAGAGAGAGGGCAGAGACCGGATCTTTGACCAGCCCGCCAGGGCTCATGATTGCGCTGCCTTTCGGGTGTACGGACATGGCTTCGCTAAACAGGTTATTAAAGCTAAAGCCGACATGCTTCATCACCATAAAGGCCATAAAGCTGGCGCCAAACAGCAGCAATACTGCTTTGATGATTTGCACCCAGGTGGTGGCCAGCATGCCGCCGAACAGCACATACATCACCATCAGCACGCCTACCAGCACGACTGCAACGTGGTAGTTCAGGCCGAACAGCAATTCAATCAATTTACCGGCACCGACCATCTGTGCAATAAGATAGAGCGCCACCACCACCAGCGAACCGCAGGCGGAGAGTGAGCGAATCGGGCCTTGTTTAAGACGATAGGAGGCCACATCGGCAAAGGTATAGCGCCCGAGGTTACGTAAGCGTTCGGCAATCAGAAACAGGATAATCGGCCAGCCGACCAGAAAGCCGAGCGAGTAGATCAGCCCGTCGTAACCGGAGGTGTAAACCAGTGCGGAGATACCGAGAAAAGAGGCCGCCGACATATAGTCACCGGCAATGGCCAGCCCGTTTTGCAGGCCTGTGATATTGCCGCCGGCCGTGTAGTAGTCGCTCCGCGTGCGGGTCCGTTTCGACGCCCAGTAGGTGATGCACAGCGTTAATGCCACAAACACCACAAACATGATGATCGCCTGCCAGTTGGTGGGCTGGCGTTGTACTGCGCCGGTAATGGCATCGGCGGCGTTGGCTGTGAAAGGCAGTGTGGCGGCAAGCGCCGTCAGGACTCTCTTCATGATGCTTTTACCTCGTTCATCACCGCTTTTGTCAGACGATCAAACTCGCCGTTTGCCCGCCAGACGTAGACGCCGGTCAGCACAAACGAAATCAGGATCACGCCAATGCCAATCGGAATACCACGCGTTACGCTGGTACCCTCATGCAGCGGCGTGCCGAGCCACTGTGGCGCAAAGGCAATCAACAAGATAAAGCCGACATAAATAATCAGCATGATGATGGAAAGGATGAAGGCAAACCGTTGCCGTTTTTCCACTAACTCCCTGAAATGCGCACTGTTTTCAATCTGTTGATAAATATTATTCATCACAGAATTCTCCAGAGGTAAGGTCGAGGCGTTTTTTTGTACCCTCCCCCGAAGGGGAGGGCTGTAGGGGAATTACGATGGCATGGTGATCGCCTGCTTCTCTTCGAGCAGTTTTTCCACGACACCCGGATCGGCGAGCGTCGAGGTATCACCCAGATTACTGGTATCGCCTGCGGCAATTTTGCGCAGAATACGGCGCATGATTTTGCCGGAGCGGGTTTTCGGCAGCGAGTCGGTCCAGTGCAGCACATCCGGCGTTGCCAGTGGGCCTATCTCTTTACGTACCCAGTTGCGCACTTCGGTGTACAGTTCTGGCGAAGGCTCTTCGCCGTGGTTTAACGTGACATAGGCGTAAATGGCCTGGCCTTTGATGTTGTGCGGAATGCCCACCACGGCGGCTTCGGCGATTTTCGGGTGCGACACCAGCGCCGACTCAATTTCCGCCGTACCCAGACGGTGACCGGAGACGTTGAGCACGTCATCCACGCGCCCGGTGATCCAGTAGTAGCCATCTTCATCGCGACGGGCGCCGTCGCCACTGAAGTAGCGGTTTTTAAAGGTTGAGAAATAGGTTTGTTCAAAGCGTTCGTGATCGCCAAACAGGGTACGGGCCTGGCCCGGCCATGAATCGGTGATCACCAGGTTGCCTTCTGTTGCGCCATCCAGCGTGTTGCCTTCGTTATCAACCAGCGCAGGCTGAACGCCGAAGAACGGACGGGTGGCGGAACCGGCTTTCAGTTGGGTTGCACCCGGCAGCGGGGTGATCATAAAACCGCCGGTTTCCGTCTGCCACCAGGTGTCCATGACCGGGCATTTGCCATTGCCGATTTTGGACCAGTACCACTCCCAGGCTTCCGGGTTAATGGGCTCGCCCACGGAGCCTAAAATGCGCAGCGACGAACGGTCAGTGCCTTCAATCGCTTTATCGCCTTCCGCCATCAGCGCACGGATCGCTGTCGGCGCGGTATAAAGGATATTCACCTTATGTTTGTCGACCACCTGGCTCATTCGCGCCGGGGTCGGCCAGTTTGGCACCCCTTCAAACATCAGCGTGATTGCGCCGCAGGCCAGCGGACCATACAGCAGGTAGCTGTGGCCGGTGACCCAACCGACGTCGGCGGTGCACCAGTAAACATCGCCCTGGTGGTAGTCGAAGACATATTTAAATGTCGACGCGGCATACACCAGATAACCGCCAGTGGTATGCAGGACCCCTTTGGGTTTGCCGGTCGAACCTGAGGTATAGAGGATAAACAGCGGATCTTCTGCGCCGATGGCAACAGCCTGATGCTGGTCGCTGGCATTGTCGGTCAGATCGTGCCACCACAGGTCGCGCCCTTCATGCCACTCCGTTTTACCGCCGGTGCGTTTCAGCACCACCACATGTTCAACGCTGTTCACGTGCGGGTTTTTCAACGCGTCGTCGACGTTTTTCTTCAGCGGGATAGTCCGCCCGGCGCGGACGCCCTCATCGGCGGTGATCACCAGGCGTGAACTGGAGTCGATAATGCGCCCGGCAACCGCTTCCGGCGAGAAACCGCCGAAAATAACCGAATGCACAGCGCCAATGCGTGCGCAGGCGAGCATGGCGACGGCGGCTTCCGGCACCATGGGCATATAAATCGCCACCACATCGCCTTTTTTGATGCCGAGATCGACCAGCACGTTAGCGAAACGGCATACGTCGCGGTGCAACTCGCGGTAGGTCAGGGTTTTGTTCTGGCTTGCGTCATCGCCTTCCCAAATAATCGCGGTTTGGTCGCCACGCTCAGCGAGATGGCGGTCCAGGCAGTTGGCGGCAAGGTTTAGCGTGCCGTCTTCGTACCATTTGATGGAAACATTGCCGGGGGCGAAGGAGGTGTTTTTCACCTTCGTATAGGGCGTGATCCAGTCGAGGATCTTGCCTTGCTCGCCCCAGAAGGCGTCAGGGTCTGTGACGGATTGCTGATATTTGGCCTCATACTGCTCCGGATTAATCAGGCAACGTTCCGCAATATTTGCGGGAATATCGTGTTTATGTATTTGGCTCATGGCATTTGCTCTCCTTGTAGGATGTTAATAATATGTCACGTAAAAGTTAATTGAAGAGCCCTTACCTGTTTTGTTTATTATTTGCGCGACAGATCACGCATTAATTGTATGGTATGAAAAAGCAGCAAAATAAATGCACTAGCGTGCATCGGAAGCAAAAAAAAGCCGCGTGGTGATAAATTAGATTCATAACAGCAGGTTATGAAAAGTGACAATTCGATTACGCCTGATAGGGTGACAAAGCGGTAGGTGGGTATAAGCTTCTGAAAATTTATCGCCTGATTGATAGTGTGGTTATTATTTTTTATGTGAACTATTCACTGTTCTAATGAATAATCGCAGACAATATTTCCGCAATAAATTGTCAGCACGGCATTTCTTCTGCCTAAAAAATACGCAAATGAACAAATACGCGCTAATAATTTCCAAACGTAAATATTGGAATTAGACAGGCTAAAAAATTTTCTATAACAAAAGCTTATTTAACGTAACTAAAATAAAAGACGGTTTTTAGATAAAAATTCAGTCAAACCCCCTCCCGGTATAGGGTTGCGCGTTACACCCCGCAAATGGTACTGATAATGCGCATTAAAAAACCCCGCAATACCGTGCGACGCTAATCATACCCTTTCAGTATGTGTCGTTCCTGAGCATGGAATGGTGCTTCATTGAGGATGTCTGTAGTTATGAAAAACATGAAAGTCAGCCTGGCCTGGCAGATTTTGCTGGCCCTGGTGCTGGGTATTCTTCTGGGTAGTTATCTGCATTACCAAAGCGATAGCCGTGAATGGCTGATTGCTAATCTCCTGTCTCCGGCAGGCGATATCTTTATCCATCTGATCAAAATGATTGTGGTGCCGATTGTTATCTCCACGCTTGTTGTCGGGATTGCCGGTGTCGGTGATGCGAAACAGCTCGGGCGTATCGGCGCGAAAACCATCATCTATTTCGAAGTGATCACTACGGTTGCTATTGTTCTTGGCATCACGCTGGCGAATGTTTTCCAGCCGGGTGCGGGTATCGATATGTCGCAGCTGGCGACGGTGGATATTTCGAAATACCAAAGCACCACCGCGGAAGTGCAAAGTCACGCCCACGGCCTGATGGGGACGATCTTATCGTTGGTGCCGACCAATATCATCGCGTCGATGGCGAAAGGCGATATGCTGCCGGTTATCTTCTTCTCGGTGCTGTTTGGCCTGGGGCTCTCTTCCCTGCCGGCATCGCACCGTGAACCGCTGGTGACGGTGTTCCGCTCAATCTCTGAAACCATGTTCAAAGTCACCCACATGGTGATGCGCTATGCGCCGGTAGGCGTGTTTGCGTTGATCTCGGTGACGGTGGCGAACTTTGGTTTTGCCTCACTGTGGCCGCTGGCGAAGCTGGTGATCCTCGTCTATTTCGCCATTCTGTTCTTTGCACTGGTGGTGTTGGGCATCGTGGCGCGAATCTGCGGGCTGAGCATCTGGATCCTGATTCGTATCCTTAAAGAAGAGCTGATTCTGGCGTACTCCACTGCCAGCTCGGAAAGCGTGCTGCCGCGCATTATCGAGAAAATGGAAGCCTATGGCGCACCGGCGTCAATCACCAGCTTTGTGGTGCCGACCGGTTACTCCTTTAACCTCGATGGTTCCACGCTGTATCAGAGTATTGCCGCAATCTTTATTGCCCAGTTGTACGGCATTGATCTGTCACTCGGGCAGGAGATTATCCTCGTACTGACGCTGATGGTGACCTCAAAAGGCATTGCTGGCGTTCCGGGCGTCTCGTTCGTGGTGTTGCTGGCAACGCTGGGCAGCGTCGGTATTCCGCTGGAAGGCCTGGCGTTTATCGCCGGTGTTGACCGTATCCTCGATATGGGCCGTACCGCGCTGAATGTGGTGGGCAACGCGCTGGCGGTACTGGTGATTGCGAAGTGGGAACACAAGTTTGACCGCAAAAAAGCGCTGGCGTATGAGCGCGAAGTGCTGGGCAAATTCGACAAGACCGCCGATCAGTAAGCCTCTTAATCCCTCCTTCACGGAGGGATTTTTTTTACCGTTTCCCTGCCATTCCCCGGCTAACAATCGCCAGAAAGGCCATACCCACGGGCACCAGCGATCCCCAGAGTACAGCGTCCCAGCCAAACGCATTCAGCAGTGCGCCGGAAGAAAAAGAGCCGACGATCATCACGCCGAAGACAATAAAATCATTCAGCGATTGCACCCGGGTTTTCTCTTCAGGACGGTGGAAGTCGATGATTTTTGCCGATGCACCGGTAAAGCCGAAGTTCCAGCCCAGCCCCAGCAGAATAAGCGAAACCCAGTAGTGCGCCACTCCGGTTCCCGACAGACCCACCGCCACCGACAGGGCGGTGATCAACAACCCCGCCGCGCCAACCGGGTGTGCGCCGAAGCGGTTAATCAGCTTACCGGTAAAGAACCCTGGCGCGTACATGGCGATCACATGCCACTGCAGACCGAGATTGGAGGCCTGCAGCGAAATGCCGTGTATATGCATCGACAGAGGGGCTGCGGTCATGAGGAAATTCATCACCATGTATGAAACCGCGCCGCCAAAGACGGTGCGCGCAAAGCCCGGCTGGCGGACAATTTCAGACAGCGGTCGGCCACCGCGGATGGCTTCCGGCGTCGGAGGCGTCGATATCACGCCCATCAGCACCAGTGCGGAGATGGCCGCCACCGCCGCCTGGGCAAGAAAGGTCACGGCAAAGGTATGGGCAGGCCAGAGATCCAGCGTGGCGGTGACCAGCATCGGCCCGATCACACCCGCCGCTACGCCGCCGCCCATCACCAGTGACAACGCTCTGGCGCGCCGTTCTTTCCCCACGCCATCTGTGGCGGCGAAACGGAACGATAAGGCCACGGCGGCGTAAGCGCCCCCCATAAACGCAGCCAGGCAAAAGAGCGTAAATGTGCCCAGCACCACCGCCAGCGCTGCTGTCAGCCCGGTCAGCACCCCCAGCGCCGTGCCTGTCATAAATGCCGCTCGCCTGCCATGGCGACGGGCAAGCGCGCCGAATGGCAGAATGCTCGCCGCCATACCCAGCACAAAGACCGTGACCGGCAGCGTGGCCAGTGTGCTGCTCGGGGCAATGGTGTTGCCGACAATCGCCCCGGTGGCGTAGAAGACCACCGAATTCGCCCCGGCCAGCGCCTGCGCCGTAGCCAGACGCATGATGTTCTTATTCTGCTGACTTACCGGCAGCTCTGTTTCTGATAATTTCAAGGCGATACTCCGGGGGGATCCTGTCCGTGACATTACACGAGCGGAGGCGTTGCTGCACTCACATCGCGGATTGCGCGGTTGCTCGCGGCAACAATCATTGAAGAGGGAAGCCTCAGCCCATTTATCGTTCCCGTTCCGGTAAAGCGCGCCTGACGCGGGTCGTATAACATTGTCACCCGAATGCATAATGCAGAAAGTGATAAATTGGGTGCGTTAAGACCTCTCCCCCCAGGAAAAGCTGGCGGGTTTCCCCACCAGCCAGGTTTAGCCTGCTATGCAGGCTAATTTTGCCGCCACTTCCTGATGCTGGCTCTTTATTTTTAACTCACAGAGTCTCCCCTGATTAATAAAGGCGAACAGCAGGATTGTTACACAAACAATTAATAGAATGCCTAACAAATATTTCAATGGCGTCATGCCTTTTACTCCTTGCAATAAAAAGAATAAGAGGCTAACCTTCCACCTGTCCAGGGTGTGAGGGTTAGCCCCGGGTTTATGGAAACATAGCCCGGGGCTTACTACTTCCCTCCCTAAACATAATAATGCTTAAGTCAGAAAGCCTTAAGCACCCGCCCGATATCATAATTTCACGTGTCGAAAAAGAAAGATGTAATTCCCCTTTCGATAAATTACATATTTTATGGAATCGCGATCCCGAATAATTAATTCGCTTCGTATATATGCTGAAATAAATAAAAAGCGGAGTGAATTAATCACTCCGCTTTAATAAGATGACTACTGTCGGTTATTAACCCAGTGCGCTTTCGCGCAGGCGGGTTTTTAACTTGTTGTACTCATCTATCACATACTGCTCGGCGGCGCGCTGATCGGCGATCGGTTCCACACGCACGGCGCAGTATTTGTACTCCGGTGTTTTGGTAATCGGGCTGAGGTTTTCCGTCACCAGCTCGTTACAAGCGCCAATCCACCACTGGTAGGTCATGTACACCGCACCCTTGTTCGGACGCTCGCTAACCTGTGCACGAGTGATGATCCGCCCTTTGCGCGAGTTCACCCACACCAGCGCTTCATCTTCAATGCCCAACCTTGCGGCATCGGCCGTGTTGATTTGCGCATAGCCCGGTTCATCCGCCAGTGCGGCCAGCGCAGCGCAGTTACCGGTCATGGAGCGGCACGAGTAGTGGCCCACTTCACGTACGGTAGACAGCACCATCGGATACTCTTCCGTCAGTTTATCCTTCGGCGCAACCCAGTCGCAGGTGAAGAACTTCGCCAGCCCGTTCGGGGTATCGAACTTCTCTTTAAACAGATAAGACGTGCCCTGATCGGCATCCGATGTATCGCGACACGGCCACTGAATGTAGCCCAGCTCACCCATTTTTTCGTAGGTAGCGCCATAGAAGTCCGGGCACAGATGACGCAATTCGTCCCAGATTTCCTGCGTGTTGTTGTAATGCATCGGGTAACCCATACGGGTGGCGATCTCACTGATAATTTGCCAGTCCGTTTTCAGATCCCACTTCGGTTCGACCGCTTTAAAGAAGCGCTGGAAGCCGCGATCCGCTGCGGTGTAAACACCTTCATGTTCACCCCACGAGGTAGACGGCAGAATGACGTCCGCCGCCGAGGCGGTTTTGGTCATGAAAATGTCCTGCACAATCACCAGATCGAGTTCTTCAAACGCCTTACGCACGGCGGACAGTTCGGCATCCGTTTGCAGCGGATCTTCGCCCATAATGTAAGCGGCACGGACTTCGCCATGCGCCACGCGATGCGGCAACTCGCTGATGCGATAACCGGTATGCGCAGGCAGACTCTCCACACCCCAGGCTTTAGCGAATTTCTCGCGGTGCGCATCCTCTTTCACATACTGATAGCCAGGGAACGTATCCGGCAGCGCACCCATGTCACAGGCACCCTGAACGTTATTCTGACCACGCACCGGGTTAACCCCAACGTGGGCTTTCCCCAGATTCCCCGTCAACATGGCGAGGCTGGTCAGCGAACGCACGGTTTCAACGCCCTGATAGAACTGTGTGACTCCCATCCCCCACAGAATCGCCGCCGTTTTGGCGCCAGCGTACATGCGGGCGGCCTGGCGGATCTCCTGTGCGCTCACGCCGGTAACATCCTCAACGGATTCCGGGGTGTAGCCTTCGACAATCTTCCGGTACTCTTCAAAGCCCTCTGTACGGTTGGCGACGAACGCCTGGTCGTACAGGTTTTCTTCGATAATCACATGCCCCATTGCGTTAAGCAGGGCGATATTCGACCCGTTTTTCAATGCGACGTGCATATCGGCAATGCGCGCGGTTTCAATTCTGCGCGGATCGCAGACGATGATTTTCGCCCCGTTCTGTTTCGCCCGAATAATATGATTGGCGACGATAGGGTGAGAATCCGCCGGGTTGTAACCAAAGATAAACACTAAGTCCGTGTTATCAATTTCATTAATGGCATTACTCATCGCGCCATTACCGACCGATTGGTGCAGACCTGCAACCGAGGGGCCGTGTCAGACACGAGCGCAGCAATCGACGTTATTGGTTCCAATAACGGCGCGCGCGAATTTTTGCATTATGTAGTTGGTTTCATTACCCGTACCGCGGGAAGAGCCGGTGGTCTGGATGGCATCCGGACCGTACTTCTCTTTGATCGCTTTTAAGCGCCCGGCGACATAATCGAGGGCTTCATCCCAGGATACAGACTCCAGTTTGCCGCCACGCTGGCGGCGGATCATCGGGGTTTTCAGACGAGGCGTCAGGATTTGGGTATCGTTAATGAAATCCCAACCGTAGTAGCCCTTCAGACAGAGGGTACCCTGATTGGTCTTCCCCTGTGCTGCCTCCGCCCGAACGATTTTGCCGTTATCGACCACCAGATGGATCTTGCATCCCGAGGCGCAATACGGGCAAACCGTGACGACTTTTTTCATCACTTTCGCTCCAGTTAACATTGTCGCCCCCCATTATGCATCTTCTATGCCATAGCGTTATTGGGGGTATTGACTGATATTACGGCGGATATTTGGTCAAAATACTGACGAAACGCAGGTCATCGTCAAAAGTGACGTGTCGAAAGGCGAGGGGGATGTGACCGTGATTAAAAAAACGGCATTTATTCACTGCATTTATCTCTGGCTACCAACAGAATGGATCACACTTAGCCCAACGAAGCCTGCGGACGCGACTGATGAAACCTGCGATTTTGGTGGTGGATGACGATACGGCGGTGTGCGCACTGCTGGAAGATGTGCTTAACGAGCATGTCTTTACGGTCTACGTCTGTCATAACGGGCTGGATGCGCTGGCGCTGGCTGGCGAAAAAACGGATATCGCGCTGGTGCTGCTGGATATGATGCTGCCGGATATCAACGGGTTGCGCGTGTTGCAGCAGTTGCAAAAGCAGCGGCCTGAACTGCCGGTTGTGATGCTTACCGGTTTAGGCAGCGAGTCGGATGTGGTGGTCGGGCTGGAGATGGGCGCAGACGATTACATTGGTAAACCGTTTAATGCGCGCGTGCTTGTGGCGCGGGTTAAGGCCGTGCTGCGCCGTACTGGCGTACTGGCCGCCGAAACGCCTGCGGCGAAATCCGCCGGTTTCCTTTTTAACGGCTGGCATCTCGATCCTGAACGCTGCGAGCTGTTTAACCCGCAGCAGCAACGGGTGGCCCTGACACAGGGCGAGTACAGTTTGCTGCTGGCGCTGGTGCAGAACGCGCGCCGGGTGTTGAGCCGCGAACAGCTGCTGACGTTAACCCACAGCGAAAGCGTGGAGGTCTTTGACCGCACCATCGACGTACTGATTATGCGGCTGCGACGCAAAATCGAAGCGAACCCTCACCAACCCGGTTTTATCAAAACCCTGCGCGGCCTGGGCTACGTATTTGCCGCAGATGTTGCCCATAACCACCAGGCGGCGTAGGCCATTAACGCGCGCCGGACGTTACGCCGGAAGATCCATCTCCTGTTGCAACGCTTCCAGCGTTTTTGCGCCATCAATTGCGTTGGCGCACAGCAGACTGGCGCGGGCGCAGGCGTGCGCCAGACGGACGCTGGCCTGCAACGACCATGCTTCATGACAGCCATATAAAAATCCGGCGCAGAACGCATCCCCCGCGCCAACGCTGCCAATAATTTCCGCCTGGCTTAACATGCGCGAAGGGATCCACTCGCCTGCCTGCCCGGCGGCTTCGCCCCACGCACCTTCCGGGCAGTGGATCACCACCCGTTGTTTCACCCCTGCCGCCAGCAGTTTTGCCGCCGCGAGGGAAATATTGTCGATATGCGGCCCGTCGTCCGCGGTGCGCATCTCCAGGCCGCTGAATTCTCCGGCTTCCAGTTCGTTAATCACCAGATAATCGAGATGCTTCAGACACGGCAATACCAGCGGCTGATAGCGCGGATCGCCCTTGCGCGACACCAAATCCAGCGAGGTTTCGTAACCCTGCTCACGCATTTGCGCCAGCAGCCGCGCGCTGCGGGTGCCAAATGTCTCGTCCGGCATATCCAGGCTGTCGAGCAGCAGTAAATAGCCGAGATGGAAGATTTTCATGCTGCTATCAAGGCGTTCGAAGGCGGGCAGATCCAGCAGACGATTAGCCCCTGGCGAGTGGAAAAAGGTGCGCTGCCCGGTGGGATCGGTCATCACTTGTGACATGGAGGTCGGTGCGGCGTGAGTGCGTTGCACATGCTGGCGGTTGACATGGTACTGCTCAAGCATCGCCATAATATAGTCGCCATCGCTGTCTTCACCCACCAGCCCCACTGCCTGCAACGGCATGCCGGTGTGCATTTTCGCCAGCGTCAGCAGCACATTAAGCGGTGCGCCGCCGGTCGACCGCTCGCTGTGGGTGATCTCCGCCAACCAGCCGCGCTCCGGCCACTGCACAATTTGGTGGACATGATCGACCAGCATATTTCCCGCCGCGATAACCCCCTTACGGTCCATCAGATTTGCCCCGCGCTGCCAAAGATCCGCATCTGCCCGGCAACGGTATCGGTTATCGCTTCTTCGATACCCAGCAGCAGTTGCGCGAACTCATCGTACAGCGGCTGGCGGTTTGCCATTTGCTGCTCAATGGCGCCCAGCGCCGCCTGTGACATGCCGGTGTAGAAGTTGATTTTGTGGATGCCGAGCGAAATAGCGCGCCGGAAATCCGCATCGCTGATGCCGGACCCCCCATGCAGCACCAGCGGCAGTCCGGTCTGCTGGCGAATTGCATCCAGCCGTTCAAAATCGAGTTTCGGCTCGCCTTTGTATTTGCCGTGGGCATTGCCGATAGCCACGGCAAGGGTGTCGATACCGGTGCGATCCACAAAGTCCCGCGCCAGTTGAGGATCGGTAAAGTACGCTTCATCGGCGTGACCATAGAGCGCGCCGCCTTCATCACCGCCTACCGCCCCCAGTTCCGCCTCGACCGAAACGCCGACGGCGTGGCACATTTTCACTACTTCCCGGGTCTGGCGAATATTCTCTTCATACTCCAGCGTGGAGCCATCGAACATCACGGAGCTAAAACCGAGACGCAAAGCGCGCACCACCGACTCAAAATGCAGACCGTGATCGAGGTTAAGCACCACCGGAATGGCGTGGCGGGCGGCTTCAAACTTCACGGCCTCAACCAGCGAATCCAGCGAGATATATTTAAAATGCACTTCAGCAATATTGATAATAAACGGCGAACGTTCCTGCTTTGCAGCGGCGAAGAGGGCGCGCAAAAAGTGGGAGTCGAGCACATTGAACGCACCTAAGGCGTAGTGATGCTCGCGGGCGTGCGCCAGCCCGTCGGCAAGAGAAATCATCGGCATAATGGCCTCCTTCTACACCGGATAGTTAGCTCAGAAACAGGTGGTATTCGTTGCACAGCACCAGCTGTGCCGGTTCGTCTTCCAGCACGTTATTGAAGCGATCAAACGGTTGCAGGAAGCGGTTGTCATGTTCGTCATCATTCACTGACGACACTTCGCCAACCAGCACATCGCCGAAGCCCGGTTCGCCCCAGAAGCTGTGATACAGCCCTGGCGCCAGCGTGATGCTTTCCCCTGGTGAGAGGCGCAACTGGCTGCCTGCTGCGTGAGTCTGAATGCAGCCATCAATGACCACGGTAACGTCGCGCATGTCTGTTTGTTCGTGCGCGTCGGCGTTCCACAGTTCAATAATTAAATTACCGCCGCCACGATTAATGATGTCTTCGCGCTTACGCCAGTGAAAATGCATCGGCGTGACCTGTGCGTCGCGCACATGCATGATCTTTTCCGCATAACACTTTTCATACGGCGTGCCGTTGGGCGAACCGTTGCGCAGGGTAAACAGTGTCAGACCCTGAGCGGCGAAGTTCGATCCGCCAAAGGCGGTGACGTCCCACCCCAGCTTCAGATCGAAGACTTCGCGCCAGGCTTCCCGATCAAGTTGTTGCCATTTGGTCGGCGGAAAGTTGGCGAACGGCGGCAGGTGCACATCATGCATCGAGAAAAACTGCCGCGTATGACCGAGAATTTCATTAATCGCAGAGCGTTTCATGGTATCCCCTGGGTTGGCGTTCCCTCTCCCTTGCGAGAGAGGGAGATGTCCCTTATTTAACCGTCCAGCCTTTGTAGCTGCCGACATTCTGTTTATCGATCAGGGTCACCGGGATCAGCACCGGCGCTTTGGGGGCCGGTTTGCCCTGCAGGATGTCATAACCAATTTCCACCGCGCGGGCCGCCATCACTTGCGGATCCTGCGCCGGAGTGGCGACAAACAGTGAGTTTTTACGTTTCAGCGCCTCTTCACCGTCCGGGCTGCCATCGACGCCGACAATAAAGAACTCGTTACGCTGCGCCTGTTTCGCTGCCAGATCCGCGCCGATCGCCGTCGGATCGTTAATCGCGAAGACGCCATCGATTTTCGGGTTCGCGGCCAGCAGTGACGTCATCACCTCCAGCCCGCCTTCGCGGCTGCCTTTGGCGTTTTGGTTATCAGACAGCACCTTAATATCCGGGTGGCGTTTAAACTCGGTCTGGCAACCTTCGACACGGTTCTGCACCGCAGAAACCGGCGGTCCGTTGATGATCACCACATTGCCTTTGCCTTTCAGGCGGTCAGTAATGTATTTACAGGCGATTTCGCCTGCCTGGGTGTTATCGGAGGTGATGGTCGCGTCAGCGCCTTCTGCCGCAACGTCTACCGCCACCACCACAATACCGGCGTCTTTGGCGCGTTTTACCGCCGGGCCAATGCCTTTGGAATCGGCGGCGTTGAGAATGATCATGTCGACTTTGGCGGCAATAAAGTTATCGATCTGTCCTACCTGCTGGCCCAGATCGTAGCCGCTGGAGACCAGTGTGACTTTGACGTTATCGCCTGCCAGTTTGCGTGCTTCCAGCTCCGCGCCTTTGGTGATCTGCACGAAGAACGGGTTCGCCAGATCGCCCACCGTGACGCCGATGGATTTCAAATCTTTGGCCTGCGCAAAAGGTGCACTGGCCAGCAGAGCGCCAGCGCAGAGCGCAGTGACAAGAGGTTTAAGACGCATGCTGTAATCCTCGCTTCTGTTTTGTAGGGTTTCGTTATGCTGCCTGATGATGCCGGGTACGGTATTTGTCGATCAGCACCGCAATGATGATCACCGCCCCTTTGATCACCAATTGCCAGAAGTAGGAGACGCCCATCAGCGTCATCCCGTTATTTAGCGTGGCGATAATCAGCGCCCCCACCAGCGTACCGGTGATGGTGCCAATGCCGCCGACAAAGCTGGTGCCACCGAGGATCACCGCCGCGATCGCGTCCAGCTCATAGCCCATGCCGAGGTTGCCGTTGGCGCTGTACAGGCGCGAGGCGCTCATCACCCCACCCAGCCCCGATAACAGGCCGCTCATGCCATACACGAACAGCAGCACCAGCCACACCTTAATGCCGGTCAGCCGTGCGGCCTGCATATTGCCGCCGACCGCATAAATATGAACCCCGAGCGTGGTGCGGCGCAGAATAAACCAGCACAGTGCCACTACCGCCAGCGCGATCACTACCAGCCACGGCACCGGGCCAAGGTAGTTGTTGCCCACCCACTCAAAACTGATGTCGGAGTTGATCACCGTCGTGCCATCGGCCAGTAAATACGCCGCCCCACGCAGCGCCGTATAGGTGCCGAGCGTGACGATAAACGGCGGCAACCCGGCAAACGCGACCAGCACACCGTTAAACAGGCCGAGCAACAGGCCGAGCATCAACGCCGCCGGGACCGATAGCATGGCGAATTGTGGGATCAGCGACACCACCATTGCCGCCACCGCCGTGGTGCCGAGAATTGAGCCGACCGACAGGTCGATCCCGCCGGTGAGGATGATGAAGGTCATCCCGGCCGCCAGCACAATATTGATTGACGCCTGACGGGTGATATTCAGCAGGTTACTTTCGGTGAAGAAGTTCGGTGCGATAAAACCGAAAACAGCGACGATCAGGATCAAAATCGGCAAGATACCGACCGTTTGCATCAGATCGCCCATCAGCATCTTTTTCGCGGAAGCCGATTTCGCCACCGGCACGGCGGCATTGTCTTTGGAGTCAGTCATGAGGCACCGCCTGGTGATGAGAGTCGTTAACGCCGGTGGCCAGCGTCATAATGTTTTCCTGGGTGATGCTGTCGCCGTGCAACTCGCCCGCAATACTGCCTTCGCGCATCACGTAGACGCGGTCGCTCATGCCGACCACTTCCGGCAGTTCGCTGGAGATCATCAGAATGGCCACGCCCTGACGCGCCATCTGGTTCATGATGCGGTAGATCTCGCTTTTCGCTCCGACATCGACGCCGCGAGTGGGCTCGTCAAGGATCAGAATGCGCGGGCCTATCGCTACCCAGCGGGAGATCAGCAATTTTTGCTGATTGCCGCCGGACAATCCGCCCGCCCGTACCTGCGCATGCGGTACGCGAATATTGAGCAACTTGATGGCGTCATCGGAGATGGTCTGCGCTTTTTTGCGGTTAAGCATGCCCCAGGCCGCGTCGCGTTCCAGCGTTGCCATGGTGATATTCTCCTGCGCTGCCAGTTCAAGGAACAGGCCCTGCTCTTTGCGGTTCTCCGTCAGGAAACCAATGCCTAAATCAATCGCCGCGCGCGGGGAGTGGATCACCACCGGTTCACCGTCGATTTCGATCATGCCGCCAGTGGCTTTACGTACGCCAAAGATCAGTTGCGCCAGCTCTGAACGCCCGGCACCCACCAGCCCGGCGAGACCGACGATTTCCCCGGCGCGGACGCACAAACTGACGGGCTGAATTTTTTCACCGTCGGTCAGGTGATGAATGTTCAGCCGCGGGTTACCGAGCGGAATATCGCGCTCTTTATTAAACAGGTCGCTTAACGGACGCCCGACCATCATGCGCACCAGTTCGGAGGCATTCAGTTTGTCGCGCGTCAGGCTGCCTACGTACTGCCCGTCGCGCAGCACGCTGACGCGATCGGAAAGTTCATACACTTCCGCCATGCGATGGCTGATGTAGATAATGGCCATCCCTTCGTCGCGCAGACGCAAAATGAGTTCAAACAGGCGGTGTGTTTCGCGGGAGGAGAGGGCGGCGGTGGGTTCATCCATCACCAGAATGCGGCTGTTGCGGTGCAGCGCACGGGCGATTTCCACCTGCTGTTGTTCGGCGATGGTCAGTTTCATCACCCGGTCGGTGGCCTTAAAGTGGGCACCGAGACGGTCAATGACCGCCTGCGCCTGAGCGACCATCTCTTTGCGTTGTACCAGCCCGCCGCGCGCCAGTTCGCTGCCCAGAAAGATGTTTTCCGCCACGGTCAGATTGGGGGCGAGTTGCATCTCCTGGTAAATCAGGGTAATGCCCGCAGCCAGCGCATCTTTCGGCCCTTTGATGGCGTAGGGCTGTCCGTCGATCAGGATCTCGCCGCTGGTAGCACTGTAAGCGCCGGCAAGGATCTTCATCAGCGTGCTTTTTCCTGCGCCGTTCTCGCCCATCAGCGCATGGATCTCACCGGGCCAGACGGTTAAATCCACCCCTTTGAGCGCAAAGAACTTGCCGAACGCTTTGGCAATATTGCGCATCTCCAGTACGGGCATGTTGCTCATGTCCTGGCTCCTGAGAAGAACGATATCCGCACTTCATCACACGTTGGTAAATGCAAAATGTCAGAAGCTGTTCATATTTGTCATAGTGACGTTAAGAAACTGTTTAACCCTCTTCTGGAGCCGCTATGCCGTATCGTGCGAATTCGTTTTTCGCCAGTACCCGTGGGCGATTGCTGTTCTTCAACTTGCTGGTGGTGGCGGTAACGTTAATGGTCTGCGGCGTGGCGGTGCTGGGGTTTCGCCATGCCAGCCAGATCCAGGAGCAGGTGCAGCAGCAGACGCTGGATGATATGACCAGCAGCATGAATCTGGCGCGGGATACCGCCAGCGTTGCCACGGCAGCGGTGCGGTTGTCGCAGGTGGTGGGCGCGCTGGAATACAAAGGTGAAGCGGAACGGCTGGAGGCAACCCAACACGCGCTACAGTACTCGCTGAGCCAACTGGCGAATGCGCCGCTGGCGCAGCAGGAGCCGCAACTGGTGGCGCAAATCACCCGGCGCAGCCATGAGTTGCAACAGAGCGTCACCGAGATGCTGCAACGCGGGCAGCGCCGCCATCTGGAACGTAATGCGCTGCTCAGCTCGCTGTACCAGAACCAGAGTTATTTGCGCCACCTGCAACAGGTGAATGCCCGTGATGGCGGCAATGTTCCTGATAAACGGTTACTGGAGGAGATGGATCGGTTAATTATTGCCGCAATTCAGACCCCTTCGCCGCGTCCCACCGTCCGGCAGCTCACCGATATCATGGGGCAGTTACCGCAGCGCATAGACAATTCTGCGGTGGGGTTTATTTTGCCGGATTTCAGCGCCGAACTGCGTAAGCTTGGCCCGCTGTCGCTCCAGCTTGAAGAGAGTGATTTGGCGATCAGCTGGTCGATGTTTCATATCAAAGCGCTGGTGGCGCTGTTGAACAGTGATATCAACCGCTATGTTGCCGCTGTGGCGCAGGCCTCGGATCTGCGTACCGTTCAGCGCCACCAGGAGATGCGCTCTATCATCTTCTTTATCAGTGGTTTCGCGCTGCTGGCGCTGGTGATCACCGGGTTCGCCGGATGGTATATCTACCGTAATCTGGGCTCCAATCTGACGGCGATTTCACGCGCCATGTCGCGGCTGGCCCATGGCGAGCAGGATGTGTCGGTGCCTGCACTGCAACGTCGTGATGAGTTGGGCGAACTGGCGCGTGCCTTCAACGTGTTTGCCCGTAATACCGCCTCGCTGGAGCACACGTCAAAGCTGTTAAAAGAGAAAAGTACGCAACTGGAAACCACGTTTCACGCCATGCGCGATGGGTTTGCGCTGTTTGATAATCAGGGCTGCCTGGTGGTGTGGAATCCGCAATATCCGCTGTTGCTGGGCTTAACGGCGCAGGCATTACAGCGCGGTCAGCACTATCAGATGCTGCTGCGGCAGGTGAGCGACTTCCCCGCGCACGTGCAGGAGAATCTCGCCCGCCCGCTGCCGAAAGCGCAGGAGTTGCGACTGGCGGATAACCGCACGATCGAACTGCGTTTCAGCCCGGTGCCGGGGCGTGGGATGGTCAACGTGGTGCTCGATCGTACGGAACGTAAGGGACTGGAAGAAGCGCTGTTGCACAGCCAGAAAATGAAAGCGGTAGGGCAGCTTACCGGCGGCCTGGCGCATGATTTCAACAACTTGCTGGCGGTGATTATCGGCAGCCTCGAACTGGTGGATCCAGTCTCACCGGATGCCCCGCGTATTTCCCGCGCCCTGAAAGCTGCCGAGCGAGGGGCGTTGCTCACGCAGCGGCTGCTCGCATTTTCCCGCAAACAGTCGCTGCATCCGCATGCGGTAGAGATGCAGCCTCTGTTAGAGAACCTTGGCGAGCTGATGCGCCACTCGCTCCCCACCACGCTGGTGCTGGACATTGAAGCGCAGCACCCGGCGTGGCCTGCCTGGATAGATGTCGGGCAACTGGAGAATGCGATCATCAATCTGGTGATGAATGCCCGCGATGCGATGGAAGGGCAAAGCGGTGTCATTAAAGTCCGGACCTGGAACCAGCGCGTCACCCGCCGTGACGGGCGCAAACAGGATATGGTGGCGCTGGAAGTGATCGACCATGGCTGCGGGATGTCGCAGGAGGTTAAAGCGCAGGTGTTTGAGCCCTTCTTTACCACCAAACAGACCGGCGGCGGGAGCGGGCTGGGGTTGTCGATGGTCTACGGCTTTGTGCGTCAGTCCGGCGGTCGGGTTGAAATTGAGAGTGCGCCAGGGCAGGGTACTACGGTGCGTTTGCAACTCCCGCGCGCGACGGTGCAGGCGCTCAGTCATGCGGAAGCTGATCAGGCGCAGGTGCGCGACACCAGCGATACGCTGATTCTGGTACTGGAAGATGAAGCCGATGTGCGCCAGACGCTCTGTGAACAGCTCCATGAGCTGGGCTATCTGACGCTGGAGGCGGAAAGCGGTGAACAGGCGTTGCAACTGCTGGAAGCCTCGCAGGAGATCGGCATATTGATAAGCGACCTGATGCTGCCAGGGCGTTTAAGCGGGGCCGACGTGATTAACGCGGCGCGCCAGCACTACCCGCAATTACCGTTGCTGCTGATTAGTGGCCAGGATCTGCGCCCGGCACATAACCCCGCGCTGCCAGACGTTGAACTGTTGCGTAAACCCTTCACCCGTGTACAGCTCGCGCAGGCGCTGCGGCGTATTGCGGCATAAAACAGAATCTGAAAATGAACGCTATTTTGCTGGTGAAGAAAAAAAAGCAGAGTAAATTTTAGCGTGTTATTTCTGGTGATGCTCTTCACAGACCCTGAAATAACACTCTTGTCCTTCCTGTTGATGCCGGATAAATTGGATTTATCAGGATTGTTACTCTATTAAGGCTAAACCTGAAATCCGCTTACTCCCCGTTTCGACGGCTTTTGGATTTCAGGTTTTTTTTGTTTTTATTCATCATGAATATGCATGAATAATATCAAAATATAGTTGAAAATAATAAAGGGAAGATAGAGTGAAAAAATGGCTGTGTTGTAGTTTGCTTATTATTACCTCTTTTTCACTCAGCGCCCGCGACGTCACGCTAACCATACTGCATACCGGCGATACGCATGGGCGGGGCATGAGCGAAGAGGGGATTGGTTACGGGAAAATAAGTGCTTATGTAAAGGAAAAGCGTAATACAACGGATAACGTCCTGTTTCTGGACGTCGGCGACGCGGTCAGTGGCGTACCGGTTACCGATTTATCGCTCGGAGAGACCAATATTACCGCCATGAACAGGATGGGCTATGATGCTTTTACGCCGGGCAATGCCGATTTTATTTTTGGCGGACAGACGTTGCTGGCGCTGAATAAAAAAGCCCGTTTCCCTTTTGTCTCGGCGAATATCTTATATCAGGGTAAACCGGCATTTACCCCCTTCATCATTAAGAATATTGGTGGGATGAATGTGGGGATTATTGGTGTTTCCCCATTGAATGCCATGATGGCGACAACAGAAAGTAAATTGTCCGGTTTTTCGGTCAGCGATCCTGTTACGGCAGTGAAAGAGACGGTTGCAGCGATCAAAAATAAAACCGATGTGATTATTGTGCTGGCGCATTTGGGCAAAGTTGACCTGGACGTGAATATCGACAAATTGATTGCCGCCGTACCGGATATTGATGTGGTTGTTGACGGTCATGACCATATTGAGGTGAGAAACGGCGTGCAACTGGGTAATACTGTCATGGTCAATGCCGGGCAGTATGGCGACTTTCTGGGCGAGCTGACGTTAACCTTCAGGAATAACCATCGGGTAGACTGGCATGAACGCCTGCTGGATAAAACGGCGCTTGCCGACGTGACCGCCGATCAGGATGTCGAAACCTTTATCCGCCAGCAACAGGCCCGAAACGCAGAAACGTTAAGCAATATCGTGATGACATTGCCTTTTACGCTGGACGGAAAACGCGAACATGTGCGCTCAGCGCAAACCCATTTGGGCGCATTGCTGGCCGACGCAGAACGAGAATACGCCAGTGCGGACATCGCGTTTACCGTGGGCGCTTTTCTGCGCGACAGCCTCAGTGCCGGGCCGGTGTCTTACGGGCAGTTGTTGAAAGCGCTGCCCTTTACGCTCCCGCTGGTCACCCGTGAAATGAGCGGGAAACAGGTTAAGGATTTTATCGAACATAACTATACGGAAAAGCAGCTGATTTCCGGTGCTTATGCTCACGTGAGCGGCATAACCTTTGCGGTAGATTTCAGTCGGCCGGTTGGCGACAGGATGACCGACATTCGCGTCAATGGTGCGCCGCTGGAGGTCAATCAAACCTACCGGGTCGCCTGTAACGAGCAGGTAAGCGATTACGGTATCCGCGAGATTGCCATCCGCGATCGTTACGAGGTGACGATGGCGTCGCTGCTGAGCGAATACGTGAATAAGCATGCCGATCTGCCGCCACCGCAACCGCGCGTGCGCCTTATCCCGTAACGCCAGGGATTTGAGATTTCTCCGCTACTCGCCCGCCATGGCGTAAATTAACGTACAGCCAGTCACCTTTTGAGACTGGCTTTATGAAACGTTACGCGACAGCGCTGTTAGTCGGCGCACTTTCTCTCAGTGGTCAGATGGCCCATGCCGATATTATCGACGATGCCATTGGCAATATTCAGCGCGCGATCGGTGATGCGTATAACACGGATAACAGTCGGGATGATGATCAACGTTATCAGGACGATAGCGTGCGCCGCGACGACCGCAGTCGACGCTATGAAGATCGCCGCAGGCAACTGGAAGACCGACGCCAGCGGCTTGACGATCGCCAGCGCCAGCTCGACCAGGAGCGACGCCAGCTTGATGATGAACAGCGCAGGCTGGAAGACGATTATGACCGCTAACGGCGTTATGCCGGAACGCGTACGCGAAGCCCGAGGCGTGCCGGGACAATATCTTCCAGCAGGGCGACCAGTTGCGGATCCATAAAGTGGTAATGGTCGGGAATATCCAGCACATGCACCGGTTTATGCTGCATCAACCGGCCAAAGTCGGCCATAATCCGGTTCTTGTGCTGTTCTTCCATTACGCAAATAACATCTGCCCAGGAAAGAATGGCAGGGGAAACCGTTTTTCTTGCCTGGCGTTGAGTACCGGCGGAGCGGGCATTGAGCCCGGGATAGCGACGAAAAACCTGCTCAGCCGTCGGGCTGCGCCATTGGTTTCGGCTACAAATAAAAAGCACATTCATGGCAGGTTATTACTCATTAATGCCGCGTAGTGCGAATTACTACCTGATCACACGCGGGTATTTAAGACCCGTTGCGTTGCGCGCAACAACTTTTCGGTGCGAGTCTGTACGCTTTATCCCTCAAACTACCTCTTTACAGGCTGCGTTTGCTTATCCCGGCTCCATCGGGAAATACCGGGACGAATATAGCCATATTGTGCGGTCTAATCCAGCACAATCCGCATGCCATCATACCCTGCTTCGAACCCCGTCGGCAGCGGGTTTTTCATCATCCATTGATCAAAGACATGACTGATATGCGTTAAGATCACCCGCGGGCAGCGAATCACCGCATTCAGGGCGATAATCGTGGTCAAATCGCTGTGATTTTTTGGCGTTTCCGGGCGGGGTTCATAACTACAATCTATGATAACCACCTGCGGATGATTATTGAGCAAAAACTTCAGCGTCTTGTCGGGCAGACCCGCCGTATCGGACAGCCAGGCCACCCGGCTGTGCGCGGACTCAAGCAAATAGCCGAACGTTAATTTCGAGTGATTCAGCGGCAAAGGCGTGACCTGCAATCCCTGCAGATCGAAGACCACAAACGGCTCGACGGTGTGGCTGAAATCCAGCAAACCGGGATGCTTAAACAGGTCGTCGCAACCTTGCTCATCTGGCGGACCGTAGACCGGGATTTTATCGCCCACGCCCCAACGCAGCGGGAACAAGCCCTGCACATGATCCATATGGTAGTGGGTCAACAAAAATTGTTGAAACGCGCCTGCCGGAAACTGCTCCATCAAATCAGGGATCCCGGCATCCAGCAGTGTTACTGCGTCATTAAACCGGACGACGGCGCTACAGGGTTTGCGGCGATGCGCCGCGTTTTGCCGCGCGCGATGGCAGGCGGCGCAGTGGCAACCAAATACCGGCACTAACTGCGCGCCGCCCGTGCCAGTGAGGGTGATTGTTAAGCTCATACGACCCCTTACAACGGTTGGGCTCACGTAATCGGCGCAGGTGAGCTGCGCCGCCATCATTACGCACTTTTCCCTTGTTGCGCGCGTATCAGCGTGACCAGTCCTTCAACTGACTGTAGCAAACTTCCGTCATTATTGAGTGTCAGGCAACCTGTTGGGGTGTAGCGTGCGGCTCTTTCCAGCCGTGCGGCGATTTCCGCCGCATTTTCCCGCCCGCGTTTTTCCAGCCGCTGGCGCAAAATATCTGCGGATACTTGTACATGCACTGGTACCAGCACGTCGCTATACTGCGCCAGCGCCTGCGGAAGATGCCCACGGGAGCCGTTCACCACCACATCAAACCCGGCTTGCAGCCAGAGATCGATCTCTGCGCCAATGCCGTAGTAAAAGCCGTTGGCATGCCAGCTCAGCGTGAAAAGATGCTGTTCAGCGCGGGTGAAAAACTCCTTTTCGCTCAGTGCAATATGGTTCTCGCTGCCCGCGCTGGCCGGGCGCGTGATATAGCGGTGCGCCACCAACAGTTGCGGGTGCTCCCGCTGGCGAAGCGCCGCCAGCAGGGTATCTTTCCCGGCGCCGGATGGCCCCATCAACCAGATCAGTCTGCCCATCAGAACACCCGTGTTCCCTGACGCCAGACGTGATCGATATGCACATGGTCGCCTTTGTGATGCACTAGCACCAGATCCGCCCGTTTCCCTTCGCCAATCACGCCGCGATCGCTGAGGTTCAGCGCCTGCGCCGGGTTTTTCGTCACCAAACGGATCGCCTGCGGCAGGCTGAAATCGTTCTCTTCATTGACCGCAATGCGAAACGCAGCATCCAGCAGGCTGGCGGGATAGTAGTCGGACGACAGCACATCCAGCAGACCGAGCTGCGCCAGCTTGTGCGCTGCCACGTTACCGGAGTGCGAGCCGCCGCGCACAATGTTCGGCGCGCCCATCAGAATGCTCATGCCGTGTTCACGGGAGGCTTCTGCTGCTGCGAAGGTGGTGGGGAATTCCGCAATCACGCTGCCCAACTGATGGGACTCCACCACGTGCTCACGCGTGGCGTCATCATGGCTGGCCAGCGGCAGGTTGCGTTCCCGGCAATGGGCGGCAATCGCCAACCGGTTCGGCTGAGACCAGCGCGCCGCCAGTGCCAGTTGCTCTTGTTCAAACGCATCCATCTGTTCATTGGTGAGATGGTATTTGCCCTGATAGTAATCGCGGTACTTCTCATAGCTGGCGTACTGACGCTGACCCGGCGAGTGATCCATCAGCGACACCAGCGTGACGGGTTCGCGGCTAACCAGTTTTTCAAATAACGGCAGCGTGGTGTGATGCGGCAATTCACAGCGCAGGTGCAGACGATGCTCCGCGCGGTTCAGGCCGCGTTTTTGCGTCTCTTCCACGGCGTTAATCATCTTTTCCAGATTCTCCAGCCGATCGCCGCCGTCGCGCACATCGCCAATCGCGACCGCATCCAGCACGGTGGTGATGCCGCTGGCGACCATCAGCGCGTCGTGGCTGCTCATTGCCGAGTGTGCAGGCCAGTCCACTTTCGGACGCGGCGTGAAGAATTTATCCAGGTTATCGGTATGCAGTTCGATAAGGCCCGGCAGCAGCCAGCCGCCGTCGCCGTCGTGGGCACCGGGCTGGCTGCTCAGGGTTTCGGCGAACGTGCGGATCATGCCGTCGCGGATCTCCAGCGATCCGTTAACCACTTCATTTTCAAGGATCAGTTTGACATTGTTGATGATCATGCGTGAATTCCCATCGGATACAGACGGTCGGCAACGTGTTCACGTACTGCGCCATCGTGAAAGATGCCGACAATCGCCGCACCGCGCGCTTTTGCCTGCGCAATCAGTTCAACGACGGCGGCGCTGTTTTTCTCATCCAGCGAAGCGGTAGGTTCATCGAGCAGCAAAATCGGGTAGTCGACAATAAAACCGCGGGCGATATTGACGCGCTGCTGTTCACCGCCGGAAAAGGTGGCAGGAGCGAGGTGCCATAAACGTTCCGGCACATTGAGCCGCGCCAGCAACTGACCTGCTTTCTGGGCGCAGACATCGCGTGGTACGCCCTGTTCCAGCAGGGGTTGCATCACCACATCCAGCGCACTGACGCGTGGGATCACCCGTAAAAACTGGCTCACCCAACCGATGGTGTGACGGCGGACTTCCAGCACTTTACGCGCCGGGGCATGCACCAAATCCACCCATTCATCGCCGTGCTTCACATGGATATGACCGGCGTCCGGCAAATAGTTGGCATACAGGGAGCGCAGCAGGGTGGATTTCCCACTGCCGGAGTGCCCGTGTAGCACCACGCATTCTCCTGCATCCACACTCAGCGAGGTTTCGCGCAGTACGGGCAGACGCACGCCGTTTTGGTGGTGCAGAACAAAGGTTTTACTGACATTTTCCACACGTAAGACAGGCATTGGACACTCCTTAATTTTGTAATACCGAGGAGACCAGTAATTGGGTGTACGGATGATGCGGATCGTCGAGAACGCGGTCAGTTAACCCACTTTCCACCACCTGACCCTGTTTCATTACCAGCAGGCGGTTCGCCAGCAGGCGTGCAACGCCTAAATCATGGGTGACCATCACCACGGCCAGGTTCATTTCCACCACCAGGCCGCGCAGCAGATCCAGCAATCGAGCCTGGACTGATACATCCAGCCCTCCGGTGGGTTCATCCATAAACACCAGCTTTGGCTGTGTGACGAGGTTGCGGGCGATTTGCAGACGCTGCTGCATACCGCCCGAAAACGTCGTGGGGAGATCATCAATGCGTGATGGCGGGATCTCCACATCGCTTAGCCACTGCTCCGCCGTGGCGCGGATCGCCCCATAATGACGTGCGCCGGTGGCCATCAAACGTTCGCCAATATTGCCGCCCGCAGACACCTGGCGACGCAGGCCGTCCAGCGGATGCTGATGCACCACACCCCATTCGGTGCGTAGCAGTCGGCGGCGCTCGGCCTCGCTCATGGCGTACAGGTTGCGGTTCTGATAGAGAATGTCGCCCTGCTGCGGCGGCAAGCGGGCCGAAATCGCGTTCAGCAATGTGGTTTTACCGGAACCGGACTCCCCGACAATGCCCAGTACCTCACCAGGCCAGAGATCGAACGACACATCGGTAAAACCTTTTCCCGGCGCATACAGATGCGAGAGGTGATTCACCGAAAGCAGCGGTTGGGTCATTTACGTAAAGCCTCGCTCTGTTGGCGGCAGTAATCGGTGTCGGAGCAGACGAACATCCGTTTACCGGTATCGTCCAGCACCACTTCATCCAGGTAGCTGTGGGTCGAACCGCAGATGGCGCAAGGGTGATCCCATTTTTGCGGTGCGAAGGGGTAGTCTTCAAAATCGAGGCTGACCACCTGCGTATAAGGCGGCACAGCGTAAATCCGTTTTTCTCGCCCGGCGCCAAACAGTTGCAGAGCGGGCATCATGTGCATTTTCGGGTTATCAAAAGCCGGAATGGGCGAAGGATCCATGATGTAGCGGTCATTGACTTTCACCGGCCAGGCATAGCGGGTGGTGAAGTTGCCGAAGCGGGCGATATCTTCATACAGCTTCACCTGCATGACGCCGTACTCTTCCAGCGCATGCATGGTGCAGGTCTCGGTTTCGCGCGGCTCAATAAAGCGCAATGGCTCCGGAATCGGCACCTGGTAAATCAGAATTTGATCGGCGGTCAGCGGCGTTTCAGGAATGCGGTGGCGGGTCTGTATCAGCGTGGCGTCTGCGGTGCATTCGGTGGTTTCCACCCCCGTCACCCGACTGAAGAACTGGCGAATCGACACGGCGTTTGTGGTGTCGTCCGCCCCCTGATCGATCACTTTCAGCACATCGTCTTCGCCAATCACGCTGGCGGTGAGCTGAATGCCGCCAGTTCCCCAGCCATAGGGCATGGGCATTTCACGGCCGCCAAACGGCACCTGGTAACCGGGGATGGCCACCGCTTTGAGCAGCGCCCGGCGGATCATGCGCTTGGTTTGCTCATCAAGAAAGGCAAAGTTATAGCCGGTCAGCGCGTTAGCCACGGTGCTTCTCCTGTTGTAACTGTCTGAGCAGGTCCAGTTCAGCCTGGAAATCGACGTAATGGGGGAGCTTGAGGTGTGAAACGAAGCCCGCAGCTTCAACATTATCCGCATGCGCCAGCACGAACTCTTCGTCCTGCGCCGGGCTGCGCACCGGTTCACCGTAGTCGGCGGCTTGCAATGCGCGATCCACCAACGCCATCGCCATGGCTTTGCGCTCGCTCATGCCAAACACCAGCCCATAGCCACGGGTAAAATGCGGCGCCTCCTTCTCCGGGGCGACAAATCCGTTGACCATTTCGCATTCGGTCACCAGCAGTTCGCCAATATTCACGGCGAAACCCAGCTCTTCCGGCACAATTTCCACCTCGACATAGCCACTGCGGATCTCGCCGGCGAAGGGGTGATTGCGCCCGTAACCACGTTGGGTGGAGTAGGCCAGCGCCAGCAAATACCCTTCGTCGCCGCGCGCCAGTTGTTGCAAGCGTGACGCCCGCGAACAGGGGAAGACCGGCGGCTGGCGGGTAATGTCATCCGGTATTGCGCCGCTGTCCTGCTCGGCTTTCGCCAGCCCTTCGTTGACCAGCAGGCTGAACACATGCGGCGTGGCCTCTTGCTGGCGGGGCTCCGCGGTGCGCAACGGGGTGGTGTCGCCTTCGGCAAGCAGGGCGAAGTCCAGTAACCGGTGGGTGTAATCGTAAGTAGGGCCAAGCAGCTGGCCGCCGGGAATATCTTTGTAGACCGCTGAAATACGGCGTTCTAAACGCATGTTTGCGCTGTCGATGGGTTCGCTAACGGCCAGACGCGGGAGCGTCGTGCGGTAAGCGCGCAGCAGAAAGATGGCTTCGACGTTATCGCCGCTTGCCTGTTTCAGCGCCAGCGCCGCCAGCTCGCGATCGGCGATGCCCCCTTCGGTCATCACCCTGTCCACCGCGAGGTGGAGCTGTTCGGCGACTTGCCCGACGCTCAGTTCCGGCAGTTCATTGTCGCCACGACGTTTGTGTTCCTGCAGAGCGTGGGCGGCGGCAATCGCCTTTTCGCCCCCCTTGACAGCAACGTACATCAGCACACCTCCACAAGCGTGGTTCTGGGGATAGCCAGCGCGCGGTCGCCGCAGGTCAGGATCACATCGATGCCTGTCGGGAACGAGTGCGGACGGTCGGTAAACTCATCGGTAATACACTCCGGCAGTTGCGGCGCAATCATGCGCTCTTCCAGAATGCCAGGCCCGGTGAGGCGCAGCATGCGCCCGCCGCTCAGGCCAGGAAGTTGCAAGATCAGCGTGGCGCTGGTTTCCGGGCTGCTGGCGGTACCGCCAGGCAGTGCGCTGAGCTGCAAGGCGCTCAGGGTGTGATCGGCCACTGCGAACAGCGACTGTTGCGGTTGATCCACCAACGGTGCATTGGTGTGAAAACGCAGGTTCTGGCGGACCAGATCGTTGCTGAGCGCACCGGAGAGCCAGATTGGGGTGTCGTTGTCCACCAGCGTCAACAGTACGCTGGTGGAGGCCGGGTTGAGCGGCGGCCAACCGTGCTTCAGTTGCGGTAGCGAGACAATGACGCCCGGCTCGCTCATGGCTTTTAGCAGGCGGCGAAAACAGTGTTGGGCATCGTGAACCGCCGACGCGAATGCGGGTTGTAAGGTCATGCGTTATCTCCGCGAACCAGAGTAAAGAAGTCGACCCGGCTGGCGTTGACTTCGGCCTGGCGCGCGTCAATACGCGCAGCGCGGTCTGCTTCCAGCGGGGTAATAAGGGTTTCCATCAGGGTCTGATATTGGGTGGGATCCTGTAACAGCGCATCGCACACGGCGCAGCGTTCGGCATGACCTTTATCACGGCCCAAAACCCAGCTAAATCCGAGTTGCCCACCAGCGAGTTGAACCACGGCGCGGGTTAAGGTTGCATCGCCGGGGAAAAAACGGTCGCCGGTCGCGCCCATGCGCGCCTGAATTTGCACCAGCCCGGTTTGCGGCGCCCGTATTTGTTCATATTCCGGCGCCAGCCCGAGTGTGCGCATCCGTGCCCGTAGCATCTCCGGGGTGGAGCGGGCCAGCGTTGCCATCCAACGCTGACGGGTGGAGGTATCAAAATGCATTCAGTGCTCCATGGTGAATTCAATCATGTCGGCGCGCGTCAGGCTGACGGAGTACTCCGTTGCGTTGATTTCGCCTTCACGGTGATTAAGGGTGCGCACGCAGAGCAGCGGCGCCATCGTGGGGATCTCCAGCCAGCGGCTCTCTTTGGCCTGCGCGCGACGAGCGCTGATGCGTGTCTGGGTACGTTTCAGGCAGAGACCGGATTGTTCGCGCAAAAAATCGTGCAGCGAACCGCTATTGAACTGTTGCAGCAACGGCCACAACGACATGTCGCGGAAGTAGTGATCAATCAAGCAGAGCGCAATGCCATTCACGCGGCGGCGGGTGCGCAAGTGAATCACGTTATCGCCTTCCTGCACACCTAACGCATCTGCCACGTGGCTGGGTGCCGGACGCAGCACCGCCAGCAGACGCTCGCTGGTGGGATGGCTGCCTTGATCCAATAAGTTCTGGCTAAAGCGCGCCTGCGCATTGAGGGGGTAATCGAACGGGCGCATCAGCACCAGCACGCCAACGCCCTGGCGGCGCTGTACCCAGCCTTTTTCCACCAATTGATCGATGGCGCGGCGTAACGTGTGGCGGTTAACCTCAAAACGCGCCGCCAGTTGCTGTTCGGCAGGGAGCCAGTCACCGCAACGGTAGTTATTGCGTAGCTCCTGCTCCAGTCTGGCGGCAATTTCCTGATAACGTGTAGGATAACTGGTCGGATGTCTGGATAAGTACATGGTCATCAACGCCCCGTAGGCCAGATAAGGTGTGGCCTTATGCTGCAGCGTTAATGTTTCATTTACGTTATACGTGGATTGCGGAGGGATGAATGCTGGTGGGGAGGGGACGTTATCAGGCGGGAAGCTGACTTCCCGCCGATACATTAGTTCTTTTTAACAAATTCTGATTTCAGCTTCATCGGGCCGAAACCGTCGATCTTACAATCAATATTATGATCGCCTTCCACCAGACGAATATTCTTCACTTTCGTGCCGATCTTCAGCATTGAAGAACTTCCTTTTACTTTCAAATCTTTAATTACGGTCACGCTGTCGCCGTCGGCTAACAGGTTGCCATTTGCATCCTTGACGATTAATTCGTCGGCGTCGTGACTGGATTCTGCGGTGTTCCACTCATGTGCGCATTCCGGGCAAATGAACATGCCGTTATCTTCGTAAGTGTATTCGGAATTACATTGTGGACAGTGCGGGAGTTGCATAGGGGATTTCCTCAAAAGTACATACACGGCCAGCATTTAGCTGACACAAAAAGGCGCATTGCCTGAAAAGTCCGCAATTATACAGCAAAACCGCACTTTTGCCGTTGTTATTGTTTTTTTTCATAAAGGATAAAAAAGTGATGGCGGTGACATAACCTGTCATTCGCTTAAGCGATGCTTATCGCAGAAACGTTATCAGGATTATCTCATGCTTAATATTCGGAATATTTACGGGTGGAAATTGCCAGCATTTACTAATTCAGATATGGTGACAGGTAGTACCTGATGTAATTAGCTACAAACTGTCATACCTGCTGCCTCCAGCGCCACTGGGGGATAATTACCTCTCAATTTGGGTGGGTAAATACATGACGATATATCCTGGCTGTTTCCAAAAATGCGCTACGCTGAAATTCTCTGGTTTTTTATGACCGGAGGGGTGTTGCTGTCATTTTTTGAGATAAAAATATCATTTCCTGATTCCCATCAGGTATTTATCTTTTTGAAGATATTTTCCACACGTAATTATAAAAGCCGAAACTTAACAAATAACTGCGCGGCTAAATAAAAGTAAGAAATTTGCGTTAAGGAAAGACTTTTAACATGCACACACAGACAATTTTTGAATTAAGCCAGGAGGCAGAGAGGCTGTTACAACTCTCTTTGCATAATCTCCAGGCGTTGAAAAAAATGCCGGCGGCGACGTTTGATGAGACGAGCCTTCCCGGTGCAGCAGAAAATGCCAACGTACTGCCTTTACATTTCAGTTCGCGCGGCGTTGAGGCACAACAGGCCACGCTGCACAATGAATTACGGAAAATCACCCGTCTGGAAATGGTGCTGGCGATCGTTGGCACCATGAAAGCCGGCAAGTCGACCACCATCAATGCGATTGTGGGTACTGAGGTGTTGCCCAATCGCAACCGTCCTATGACGGCATTGCCGACGCTGATTCGACACACGCCTGGTCAGAAAGAGCCGGTGCTGCATTTTTCTCACGTAGGGCCGATTGATGCACTGTCGCAGCAGTTGCAGACCCGTCTATTTAACTACGATCGCGAAAAGCTGGCGCAAAAGCTGGAAATCGATAAAGACATGGCCGGTCTGCTGGATCGTATTGCCCAGGGGAATGCGTTTGATAAACACTACCTTGGCGCGCAGCCGATATTCCACTGTTTGAAAAGCCTCAACGACTTAGTGCGGCTCTCGAAAGCGCTGGACGTGGATTTCCCTTTTTCCGCCTATGCCTCCATCGAACATATTCCGGTGATTGAAGTCGAGTTCGTGCATCTGGCCGGGCTCGATAACCAACTCGGTCAACTGACGCTGCTGGACACCCCGGGGCCAAACGAAGCCGGGCAGCCCCACCTGCAAAAAATGTTGAGCGAGCAGTTAGCCCGCGCCTCCGCCGTGCTGGCGGTGATGGACTATACACAGCTTAAATCGATTTCTGATGAAGAAGTGCGCCGCGCGATTTCCGCGGTTGGCCGCTCGGTGCCGTTGTATGCCCTGGTGAATAAATTCGACCAGAAAGATCGCAATAGCGACGATGAAGAGCAGGTTCGGGCGCTGATTTCCGGCACGCTGATGAAGGGGCAAATTAATCCGACGCAGATTTTCCCGGTCTCTTCCATGTGGGGATATCTGGCTAACCGCGCGCGCCATGAGCTTAAAAACCAGGGCCGCTTGCCGCACCCGCAGGATCAGCGCTGGGTACAGGACTTTGCCGAAGCGGCTTTGGGGCGTCGCTGGCGCACAGACGATTTAGACGATATCGAACATATTCATCATGCCGCCAACCTGCTATGGGAAGACTCGCTGTTCGAGCAGCCAATTCGCAAGTTGTTGCACGCGGCCCATGCCAACGCCTCGCTGTTCGCGCTGCGTTCAGCTTCGCATAAGTTATTGAATTACACCCAGAGCGCCCGCGAGTATCTCGATTTTCGCTACCAGGGATTAACGGTGGCGTATGAGGAACTGGAGCACAATATTACGCGTCTGGAAGAGGATATGGCGCTGTTGCGTACCAGCCAGGAGAGCGTTAGCGACGAAATTGCGCACGAAGTGGAAGAGGCGCTGGCTGCGGCGGAGACCTTTATTCATGGTCAGCAGTTTGAAATCGTCGAGGCGATTGATGCCTGGTTCCACGAGGGAAAACTGGTGCGCATAGCCCGCGACAGCAAGGCGGATCTGCGTCTGAACGCGGGATTAACCCCGGACCAGCTTATTCTGGAAGATGAAGGCCAGGCGCAGATTGTGATCAGTAAAATCCGCTCAGGTTGCGAGACGATTTTGCTGGCGGCACAGGAGCGCATCAGCCGCGGGCTGGCTCTGCGTTTTGATGAACTGGAGCATACGCTGACCCGCTCTCTGAACGATACGATGCGTCCCATTGAGACCCGTATTAAAGAAGAGCTTAACCACGCGGGCTTCCGTGCACGTATCAGTTTTCCGGCCTTCCAGCCCAGCACGTTGAACTTTAATACTCGCTCGCTGTTTACCAACGTGATTGCGCCGGAAGATGTTCCCGCCGGGCAAGCGGCGCGGGCGAGCAGCGTGCGGGAAACGGTATCGCGCTGGCTGAATAACCCCAGTTGGGGATGGGATGATTATGTGGTCACGCGTACCCGCTATGTCATCGATGTCGGCTCGTTACATCAGAAATTGATCAACCATATCGCGCATTTTTGTGAACAAATCCGTAAAGCTTTAGCCGCACAGGTCGATGTTTCTGTTACGGCAGGGATGGCAACATTTTTCGCCGAGTTCTCGTTAAGTCTCGCGGGACTACAGGAAAGTTTGCGTGACAGCCTGGCGATACGGCAGCAAAACGAATCGTCAGTATTGGCGTTGCGGCAGCATTTGCAACACTGTATCCGGACGGCAAATTGGATCCACGAGGACGCTCGTCTGTTACGCGATGACATACAAACCCTATTCGCGGCAGATCAACCATGAAAAATCGACTCCTGGAAGGGCCCGGACGCGTACTGGAAAGTATCCATCCGAAATTTATCGTGGATTTGGTGCAAGGCGTTGATGCGTCTCGTCAGTCAACCATCGTGCCCCAACAGCAGTTGTTCCGTGAAAGACTGACGCAAGAGATCATGGCGCAAACGCAACTGCGCCCGTGGGCCATGCCCGGCGTGTTAAACGACAATGATACGCTCCGCCTTGGGCTGGCTGAAAAACTGGCCAGCATGCTCGATCCTGGTCATCTGGCATTAACCCGCATTACCCAGCGACTGACGGCTATGCAGCAAACCAGTCGTCCTGCCAGTGCGACACCCGGTTTACAACAACAGTACGATGAACTGGTTGAGCATTTTAGCCAGCGTGCCGCGTGGAAAGAGAAAGCGCTGACGCAGCGTGGGTTAGCGGTGCAGGCGGGAAACCATAGTGAGCAGGTGTTTACCCACTGGCGCGCCGGGAGCTACAGCGGCTGGTCAATGGCCGGGCGCTGTTATGTGGCGCTGGAAGAGTTGCGCTGGGGGGCGTTTGGTGATGCCTGCCGGCTGGCGAATGAAGATGTGGCGAATATGCTGAAAGACAATCTGCGCGTGATGGCGGCGGATTTTCTGGCGCAGGGCATTAATGCTGCACCGACCACCCGCCATTTTTATCATCAATGGCTGGCGACGCCATCGACGCCCGGGTTGATGGATTATAAAGATCTGTTAGGCTGGCTCGGCGACTGGTGCGATGCAGAACGTCATCCGGTTTGCTGGTCGGTGACGCAGAGCTGGCAAACGGTGGCGTTAGGTATGCCGCGACTCTGTTCCGCCTCGCGGATCGCGACGGCGATGGTGGATGAGATTTTTGCTTAACCGTTGGTGTGCCCTGCAATTGTCTGGCCGGACGGGTCGTTAATTGCAGGACATAGCGAACAAAAAAAGCCCCTGACGGGCTTTTTTTGTGGGCGCTTAATGCCCGGTGGACTCGACGGCGGTTTCCGTTTTGTCCGCGGCTTGTGGAAGAGTGCCGAAACGCTTTGCATACAGCGCCGTGATGATCGGCACCAGAATCGCCGTCACAATCACACTGGCGGCAACCAGTGCCGTTGCGGAAGCGGCGACAGGCTGAAATGCCGGGTTAATCTGCGCGATGATCACCGGGTTAGCCACCGCTGCGCCAGCAGCGGAAGAGGCTGCCACACCGGCGGTACCGTTGCCACCGCCGATCACGCGGTCGGCAATGATCAGCGGGATACCGGTGATGATAATGACCGCCACGCCGAGGAAGATACCCAGCAGACCGGTATCCAGAATCACGCTCAGATTGATGGTGTTACCCAGCGCAAAGCCGAAGAACGGGATCAGCACCGGCGTCGCCTTGCTGAAGAATGCCCGCAGATCGTGATCGAGGTTACCGAGCGCAAAACCGATCAGGAACGGCAATACGGCACCGACAAAGTGGTGTGGTTCAAAGGAGGCCAGACCCGCGGAGCCGAGGATCACCATGGTCATCAGCGGACCGGATTCCAGCGACATCAGCACAAATGCCCCGGACTCTTCTTTGCTGCCGTACTGGTTCATCAGGCTGGCGTACAAGCCGCCGTTGGTCATATCCATGGCGGAGACGATAGCCAGCACCGAGAGACCGGCGAAGAAACCGGTCTGGATCCCGGTGTCCGGAATAAAGGACGCGGCGATCATGGCAACAACCCACGCGACGGCGATTTTGGTCATCACCAGCGTACCGGATTTACGTAATACCGTACCGGTGGCGCGTAAATCAATGGATGCACCAATACAGAAGAACCATACCGCCAGAATCGGTACTGTGCCGGTAATCATCCCTTTGGTGAAGGAACCGAAATACGCACCGGTATCCGGCGCAAGTGTATTCAGAATAGCCCCTAATAGCAGCGGGACCAGCATCATCCCCCCAGGGATACGTTCAATTGTGGCCTTGATTTTCATAATGAGCCCTCATTTCCCGTCATCAGCATGAGCGAGGAAAGGTAAAGTTAATATTCAATACTTTCAAAAAGTTAAATGATTATGTTATCGGTTCGCTCGCGGTCATTTCCTGCCTTCATTCGGGCTATGCGCCCTGGTTATGCGCAGAATTGACCCTAACGCCGCTGTTTCTGCGCGTATCATCCGATCTTTGGAATATTGATTCAATAAGAATAAAACAGTGTTTTAGTTATCTTCGTCACATATTTTGTGTAAAGATTTTCTGATGTTTTATCGAATTAAATCGCTGTAAATGCGTTGTGAAAAATCAGGCGGAAATAAAGGCAGCAGAGTAATAATCACGGAGGGAATGAGGAGCGGTAAAAGTGGGGTTGATTATCACGCAGGAGAATGTGTGAATTTGATCACATTTTAAAACCCTGCTAGGGTAAAAAGGTCATTAACTGCCCAACAGGCGTCAACAGGTTCGGTTGTACAGGCTGCCATGCCAGTGTAAGTAAACCTGCTACGCTTGAATAACAAAGCTGAAAATGCTGTAAAAACGCCCGGCAATAAAAGGAACGTCGGGCGGTTCGGGCGAAAGTCTAAAGAGGAACCGATGCATGTTAAAAAGGAAAAAAATTAAACCGATCACCCTGGGTGATGTGACCATCATTGATGATGGCAAACTGCGTAAAGCGATTACCGCCGCCTCACTGGGTAACGCCATGGAGTGGTTTGATTTCGGTGTTTACGGCTTTGTGGCCTACGCCCTGGGGAAGGTCTTCTTCCCGGATGCCAACCCCAGCGTGCAAATGATTGCCGCGCTTGGGACCTTCTCCGTACCGTTTCTGATCCGACCGCTCGGCGGTCTGTTTTTCGGCATGCTCGGCGATAAATACGGGCGGCAGAAAATCCTCGCTATCACCATTGTGATTATGTCGGTCAGTACGTTCTGTATCGGCTTGATTCCCTCTTATGCCACGATTGGCATCTGGGCACCGATATTGCTGTTGCTGTGTAAGATGGCACAGGGCTTCTCGGTGGGCGGGGAATATACCGGGGCATCCATCTTCGTTGCGGAGTACTCCCCGGACCGTAAACGTGGGTTTATGGGCAGCTGGCTGGACTTTGGCTCAATCGCCGGTTTTGTGCTGGGGGCGGGTGTTGTGGTGCTGCTCTCGACCATTGTGGGAGAAGAGAACTTTCTTGAATGGGGCTGGCGTATTCCGTTCTTTTTAGCGCTGCCGCTGGGCATTATCGGTTTGTATTTGCGTCATGCACTGGAAGAAACACCGGCATTCCAGCAGCACGTCGATAAGCTGGAGCAGGGCGATCGTCAGGGGTTGCAGGAAGGGCCGAAAATCTCCTTCAAAGAGATTGCCACCAAACACTGGCGCAGCCTGCTGACCTGTATTGGTCTGGTGATTTCCACCAACGTCACCTATTACATGTTGCTGACGTATATGCCAAGCTACCTGTCGCACAACCTGCACTACTCCGAAGATCACGGCGTGCTGATCATCATCGCCATTATGATCGGCATGCTGTTTGTTCAGCCAGTGATGGGGCTGTTGAGCGACCGTTTTGGTCGTCGTCCGTTCGTTTTGCTGGGGAGCGTCGCGCTGTTTGCGCTGGCTATTCCGGCCTTCATTATGATTAACAGCAACATCATCGGCCTGATTTTCGCGGGTTTGCTGATGCTGGCGGTGATCCTGAACTGCTTTACCGGAGTGATGGCCTCAACGCTGCCTGCGATGTTCCCCACGCATATTCGTTATAGCGCGCTGGCCAGCGCCTTTAATATTTCGGTGCTGGTTGCGGGTCTGACGCCTACGCTGGCTGCCTGGCTGGTGGAGAGCTCTGACAATCTGCTGATGCCGGCTTACTACCTGATGGTGATCGCGGTGATTGGTCTTATTACCGGCCTGACCATGAAAGAGACGGCGAACCGCCCGCTGAAAGGTGCGACGCCAGCGGCGTCGGATATCCAGGAAGCGAAAGAAATCCTGCAGGAGCATCACGATAATATCGAGCAGAAGATCGACGATATTGATGAGGAAATTGCGCAGTTGCAGGAGAAACGTGCACGGCTGGTGCAGCAGCATCCGAAAATTAACGACTAGCCCGATGATGAGCGGATGGCGGCAACGCCATCCGCATCGTTATCAGCAGCCTGCCGCAATATAGTCCCCGTTCGCACTCACCGGGATGACGGTTAAGAACAACACCACCGCAAACAGTATTAACGCCACGCCACCCGCTATTTTCAATAGCGGAACCACCTTGCTTAACTGACCTGCGTTGCCACCAAAAAAGGTCGCTGTGCTGTTGCGCGCATAGCGCACCGCCAGCGATAACCCCATGATGGACAGCGCCGTGCCTGCCGCCATGGTCATTACCGCGGCGATGCCCCATGTCACGATACCGAGGGCGTTTGAGAACAGCAAAATCATGATCGCACCGCTGCACGGGCGTGCGCCAATGGCGAGGATCACACCCAGACGCGTTTTCCAGTCGCCCTGCGTTGCCGCACCGACACCGTGATGACCGCAACCGCACCGATCGCTATGCTGATGCAGCGGGGCCAGGCTGTGAATGTTCAGCGTGCGCAGGCGCAGATCGTTGATTGCACGCCAGGCGACATAAGCGCCAAATCCGCCAATCATCACGGCGCTGACCTTTTCCACATACCAACGGCTTTCGCTCAGATCGCCAGCGGCGAGATTAAATCCCACCGCCAGAATAAAGACGAACAGGATAGCGCTGACGCCCTGCATCAGACTGCCCAGCACCGGCACCACGCGCGCGGCCATCTCGCTCTCTTTGTTGGTGCTCAGATAGGTGGTAACGATAAACTTGCCGTGCCCAGGTCCAATAGCGTGCAGCACGCCATAAAAGAAAGCGCCGGTAAGCAGCCACAACCCGCCGCTGTACTGGTGGTTATTCAGTTGCAGCAGGTACATCACCAGATAACGGTGCAGGGTGATTTGCGTGGCCAGACACCATTGCAAAAACGCGCCCCAGTGGGCATGGATCGTGAAGAGCGCAAACAGCGCCACAGCCAGCGCGGCAAAGGCCGCAGGCAAGCGCCAGTCGCGGGTAAGAGGTTGCGTGGTCATAGGCTTACGGACAATGAAAGAGTGATGCCTGAAGTATAGGCGGCGAAGGATATCAGCTCCAGACTTCGCCGCAGGTTGCATCAGGAAGGAAGCAGTCGTTTATGCCAGCGTCCCAGCACCACTACCGTGGTCAGCGAACCCAGCAGAGCGCAGAACATATCGGATTGCGTATCCCAGGGATCGCCCTGAGTGCCGAGAAACTCATCCGCTCCCTGACCCATCGACAGTGCAGCCCACCACTCAACCAGCTCATAGGTGGCGCTGATCGCCAATGCAATGCAGCAGACAATAAAGTCGAGCATTTTTCCGCCGCGCACATAGCGCCCGCGTAGCAGAATCTCCCGCGCCGCCAGTGCCGGCACCAGCCCCTGGAAGAAGTGGCCGAGTTTGTCATACGGGTTACGGCTCAGGCCAAACAGGTGCTGCACATCAAAACCGATTGGCACTTTGGCGTAGGTGTACATCCCGCCGACCATCAGAATGATGGCATGGAAAAAGATCAGCCCATACAGCAATGTGGTTAGCGGGTAGCGCCGCCAGGTGGCGAGCAGCAGGGGGACGACGATCATTACGGGCACCACTTCCATCAGCCAGGTGATGCGGTCTTTCGCCATCAGACCGGTATAGACCAGAATCAGTGCCAGCAGGAGTGCCGCCACGTTCAGCGTGGTGCGGTTAACGCTCTTAATCATACGAATATCCGTTTCGGGAAAAAGATAACTATCAGCGCGATAGCGTTAAAAAACAATCCTGCGGGCAAAATGACATTCCCCTGGTCTCCACTTTCTCTTTTACAGCAATCTTCCGGTTATATTCGAGTGTTGGTAAAGTGAACAACCGATACGGATGAGCAAGCAGAAGGGCATGCAGGGTGAGCGGGATCATTGATTATCAAATCGAAAAATATAGCTTTGCGGAAGCCGCTGAAACACCACGCCTGACACAGCAGTGGGCGGATGTGGCGCAAGAGTGTTTGCAAGTCCGCGCCGTAGCGGAAGAACGGTTACGCATTGCATTGCTGAATGTGGACTACGTGACCAGCTTTGAGCTCCCTTTCCGGTTATTGCTGATCCGCGCGCCGCAGCTGATCGCCAGCGTGCGGGATGAACTGCAACTCAACCAGAAAAACGTCATTTTCAATGGCAAGCGCTTTGGCTGCGTCTATAGCCTGAAAAACAATTTGAGCGACATCCCCGACGCTTTTCAGTACCGCCTGTCGACCCGCATCCGGCGGGTTGATCCGACCGGAACGGCGGCGACGCCTTACCAGCAAATCGCCAAAGAGGTGCGCGCCCCGCGAGAACGCCTGAAGATGGCGCTGGAGCAGGGTTTGCAGGTCACCGCACTTGATGCGTTGTTCTGGTTTGGTAGCCAGCGTATTGCCGCCGATATTCAGCGACTCAGAAAAGCCGGTGTGCGAATCGCCACAGCCGAAACAGAGGTGTCCGATAATCTGACCGGCACAACCCGCAAAGTTCCGGTTTACCGGAGAGAAGAAGGGTGAGTGAGTTTGTGGCGAATAAGCGGCTCAAGAATACGGGGATTTTTAATCCCCGTATTTCCAGGCTCTGATTGGCTGGGCTTGATGAGTAAAATTCCCGTACTGTCTTCAGCAACAGACTCAATAGGTCAGATACGCTTTGATGTGCCTATGCGAAATATAACCTCGCTTTACAACCTCAAGTGACTTATCTCCGCTACTCCCGGTTTTCTGGCAAATAAACCGCGTCAGAATAATACAACCATTAGATGCCCTACCGGGATGTTTTACGCTATCTCCCTGAATCAGGAAGCCTGATCGCACATGCAGAGTATTTTCAGAATTTGGATGCAACCGAAGCGAATACGCACCGGTATTAGGGTGATGAAAGGAGTGATCTGTAATTGAATAGTTACTTTATTGGCAGAGGATGCATGTCAGGTGTTCTTTCCATCCGGCGTAATGTTTCAAGCCATTCCATCGCGAGATTAACCTCATCGCTTTCATTATTTTACCCAGCATTCCTCCGGGGGTAATTTCTGTAAGTGCAGAAAGAAGCAGGAATGGTACGCAACTGTTACCTGATCATACCTGTTAATCGCTGTGATGGCGAATCGAGATCATTTTAGGAAGTTATTAGGATAATTCGGTGAAAACTCTGGACGAAAAAGCATGAAAACACCGTCTGGAGAGGTTTCAGAAGACAAGGTGATCACCGATTAAGTATTTTGAATTTAATCTGTGAGTCTATTTCAGAGAATATATCCTTCTGACAGTAGAGATTTATTGTTAATATTTTATTACATTTTGAAATAAATAAATTAACACATAAAATGTAAATTAATGAAAACTTATATATATCTTGTTGATATATATGATTAATTTTGCATGAAATGATTCTAAATATTTTGATTTGTAAATGAAGGTGTTAATTGTCATATTAATGCTATGGTTATTTTGCTGCATTGAAAATGTAGCGCAAAATAAGCTTTCTTAATCTGTTACAAGGAGTAAAGATATGAATGGCGTGAATGTCGCATCTGGAATTATTGGAGCTGGATTGATTGGCGGTCTGAGTGCTTTTAGCGCGTCGGCCAGTGTAGACACTACAACCAGTACAACTGCAACTCAAGTAACCCCTTCACAAACTGAAACGGAACAAGATAAGACGTCGTCAAATCGTACAATGCAAATTGAGCAAACTACCTTAGCATGTATGGCATGCTCAAATATTTAATGGACTAAATATAAAGGGGGCATGATTAATCCCCCTTTTAATTAATACAAAGGATGTATGATGAAAGGGTATCTGAGCAATGACGTTAAGTCGACAAATTTACACCGATATCTCAGTAGTAAGAATTTTACTTTATCGGAAATTTTCTGGAAAGTACAAAATGTTATTAAATGTAAGGCTGCCTATATAGGCGGATCCATTATCTATGGGATAGATAATATCTATTCTGATATTGATGTGTTAGTAATCGTTGACGAGAGTGAGGGACAACTTCCGGCTCAGCTCACGCAACTTGATATAAAAGGTGTACGGGCTGATTGTCGTACTATAGCCATTGGAAGAGTAAATGCTTCAATTGAAAATATAATAAACAAAGCAACAATAATTGCGGATAATAAAAATCCATTCAGAATTGGTCTAAAAAGTGAAGAGCATGAAGCTTTAGATCGGATTGCTAACGGTATAAATATTCATGAAAATTTCTTTCAAGTCAGAGAGTTTTATAACTCTTTAGCGCTGGTTTTAACCTTCGACAGGATTAATGATTTCTTTGGAATATACCAGGATGCTGTTGGGGCATTGTTATCTAATCAACTTTATTACTCATATACACGAACGCTAGAGTGTGCAGCTAAGGTGGTAGATATATTTTTATCTGCCAATGGTTATATAAATGAATCGGTTAAATCAAGGGTGGTCGCTTTGGATGTTTTCTATCCAGAGGAAAAGATCACCGCATGGTATAAAAATTTACTGGCTGATTTAAATATTGGTAATAATGCGAAATCTGCGTTAAGAAGTCGACTTAGAGAGATGAGTCTAATGATTTTAGATCTTCAACTTAAAAAGTTTGATATGATAGAGGCATACAATGGAAAATGAATACTACTCTATTAACTTAGATACAAGATTTGTTCTTAAAAGCAAAAATGAAGTCATTGCGCAAAAAATAGGTTCAATGGCATTAGATTCTAAATGTCTCCTTTTGAAAGGTGAGGCATGTATCAAATTAATAAAATTCTTAATGTCGGCGCGTTCTTATTCTGAAATCAAAAATCAGTTCTCAGGGGATATGTTAAATATAAGTGAGGTGGTAATTAATCTAATAAAGTATGATATTGTCAGCGTGAGTAAAGACAATGCTATATTTTAGTAATTTTCTGTTTTACCTCGGATTGCATGCGGTTTTATCTATGCCGGGAGATGAAATTTTCCCTTGTTCCCCATTTCCTTTTATAAATGAGAGAGTGAATAGTAACTGGTTTATAAATCGAGAAGTAAACCGAACTACATATAATAAAGTTGCTTACGACTTTGATGGCACTATTTATATACAAAATTCCACTTCCAGTCACACTGGCATCCGTTCACTTAATGTCGTAGTGATCAACTATATGTTGCATGACTTAAAATCTGGAAAACATATTCTTATTATTTCCAATCGACCCGAAAAATATCGAGAGGAAATAAGAGCAATTTTGCGTAATGTCTTTGATGAAAACGTGTTAAATGAAGTAACTATTATTCTTCTGGGTGACACTAAAGAAATAAAAGCCAAATACATTGAGGCTAATAACATCAGAATTTTTTACGGTGATTCAGACTCTGATATGAAAAGTGCAATAATGGGTGGTGCTATTCCAGTGAGGGTTTTGAGAAATATAAATTCACTAGACCGGAACGGAGCAAATGTTGGCTTGTATCAAGAATTAATCATGGGCTGCTCTCAGCGAGCATATTGAGGCAACGATGACGATGGACAGTGTTGTAAAACCTACTATTGCTGTCATAGGATTAGGCTATGTAGGATTGCCTGTTGTTTGCGAGTTTTCAAAATATTTCACTATTATTGCTTTTGATTGTGAACCCAAAAGAGTAGCACAGTTAAAAAGTAATATAGATATAACTGAAACTGCTTCATACAAGCGAAGGAATGAAATAAATATAAAATGGACTAGTGATGCTTTTGATTTGGAAAATGCAAACTTTTTTATTGTGTGTGTGCCCACGCCTGTTGATAATGATAACCTGCCAGACTTGTCGTGTCTGCTAGCTGCGACAGCAACCATCGCCCGTTATTTAAAATATGGCAGTACAGTTGTTTATGAGTCCACTGTATACCCAGGCACAACAGAAAATATTTGTCAGCCGAAACTTGAAGAATATTCTAATCTTAAAGCAAATGTTGATTTTTTTATTGGCTTTAGTCCTGAAAGATTGTGTCCGGGTGATGAAATTCATTCTTTAGTTAATACTGATAAAATTATCGCTTGCTCCAGTTCACTTGGTTTGGAAAATATCCATTCAATTTATCATAAGATTTATATAAATGGTTTGCATTTATCTTCAAGTATTAAAAGTGCAGAAGCTGCAAAAGTCCTGGAAAACACACAGCGAGACGTTAATATTGCACTAATGAATGAGGTGCACGAACTTTTTCAGAAAGATGAGATAGATACTTATGAGGTCTTACGTTTAGCTTCATCAAAATGGAATTTTTGTAATTTTGTACCTGGCTTAGTTGGCGGTCATTGCATTAGCGTTGATCCATACTATCTTATTAATTACGCATCCAAAATGGGACTTACATTACCGCTTGTCACTATATCCAGAAAGGTCAATGAAGAGAAAAAAAATAAGATTTTGAATATAGTGTTTGAGTTTTTTAAAAGTAAAAGGATTTCAAACCCTACAATAACCATACTTGGTATCACATACAAAGAAAATTGTACGGATCTCCGCAATTCAAAATCTTTGTTGCTTTCTGAAGACCTGGCAAGAAAAGGTTATATCGTTCAACTTAATGATGTTAAGTTAATTGAGACATTTGCCACTGACACTATAGTAGAAAATGGGCTAGTTACTTTTGAAAAATTATCTAAGAGTGATGTTTTAATAATTTGTGTTGCTCATGATGGATACAAGAGATTAAAACTTGCAGATTACAAACAAATTGTCAAAGATAATTCATTGATTATAGATGTAAAAAATATTATTAGCGCAGATATGAGAAGTGAATTATTAGATAGTAAAATTAATGTAATTAAAGGATGATGGCATGCAGAACCTTCAGAGTTTAATCAGGAATGATTTGCCTGGTAATTTTAATGAAGCATATAATTTATATAAAAGAAAAGAGTTGATACTTTGCAACTTAAATGGAATTGTTGTACCACCCTATGAGGTTCTGATCCATCCCTCAAGTTATTGTAATCTCACATGTCAATGGTGTATAGGTGAACATATACATGTTGAAAGTAGCGAGGAAATGGAACCTCATTACATTCCAAAGAAAAATAAAGATATTTTACCTAATGTATTGCACAGTGAAAAAGCATTAATGTCCGTGATCGAAAATATTCTTTCTTACAAGAAAAATATTACCACGGTAATCGATGGAATAAAAATTAACAGGACATTTAGTGTCGAGAATTTCAGCTTTTCAGGAATAACGGGTGAGCCATTAATTGCAAAAAAAGCGCTTGTATCAGCAATACGTAAAATAACATCAGAAGGCAAAAGAACTGGGCTGTTTACTAACGGACTCAAAATTGGCGCTGATATTTGCGATGCGCTTTCGAAACTATCCTATATCAACATTAGCGTTGATTCAGGAAGCAATCAAACTTACAACACACTAAAATGTTCAGGTCGGGAATCTCAGTTAAATGAATTAGATAAGGTGTATTCTAACATATATCTTTTAAAGCAGTTTAAAGATTTAAATATGACAGAGCTTGAGATTAATTGTTCATGTATATTATACCCTGAGAATTTCCGTGAAATTTACACGTTGGCAAAAAAGTTAAAATCATTGGGTGTTTCGAATCTAAGGCTAAAAAAAGATATTTATGGAGAGAAAGTATTAAGCGAGACGGAAAAACTTGAATGTCTGACTCTGATTGGCAACATCCGTAATGATCTTGAAGACTCTTCATTTAAGCTTATAACTGTGCATGATTTGAATAATTCAGAAGAGCAAGCGCAAGATTTTGACACCTGTCTGATTTCCAGAATGATGGCCGCTGTGGGGTCTGATGGCATGTTATATCCATGCAACTACCATCCAAAACCTAATGGTTACCATATTGGAAATCTTGTCGAAAAAACACTTGAAGAAATTTGGGAATCTACACATCGTGCTGATATCGATTGTCAGCTTCCCGGGATATGTCCATCGGTCTGTGATCCATTCAAAACGCGATCAAACAGACTATTTGATAAACTACACCATAATTATCAGCAGTCTGATTCTACACAAATCAAAAATTTCTTTATTGAAGCAGAAAAAATTTTCGGAGGGCAGTTAAAATGAGATTTCCAGCACAGGTATTAGTCGTTCCTTACCAGATTATTAACAATGAGTTATTGCTGACTATCCTGAAACGACAGGACATGGATATATGGCAATGGATAGCTGGCGGAGTTGAAGATAATGAATCCTTTGCCGATGCAGCACTGAGAGAGTCTGAAGAGGAGTTGGGTATTCCATCAAGTAAACTTGAGTTAATGCATTTGGATTCAAAATGCTCTATACCTAAATCATACTTTAAGGCCAGTAAGAATTGGCCCGACGATATTTATACTATAACAGAACATGCCTTTGCTGTACGGTTTGAATCCCATGAAGACATATCATTAAGCGCTGAGCACACCACATATAAAATAATAAAATTTAGCGAGCTTGGACGTTACAACACTTGGGATAGTAACAGAACGGCTGCTTGGGAGCTTCATCAAAGACTATTACAGATGGAACTTATTTGCAGATGAAGTATTCTCAGGCTTGTTACGTCGACACCTTCTTTGATGGTTTCGTATGGCATCAGGGAGGGTGGTGTATTCGACAGAATAATGAAGGACATTACAATATTAGTGCTGAGCCTAAAGCCAGGGGGTGTCGAGTTCTGGCGTTAGCGCCATTGATAAATATGCATGCACATTTATTACATGTGCCGAGATATAACCATCTCAGTGGCGTCTCAGTTCTGGAGAGTAAGCCAAATATAGGACATGATTCTTTTAATGAGCGCATTCTTGGTTCAACGCAAAATTCTGCCCTTCATGGTGTCAACATTGTGTGCTCAAGTATTAGACCCGAAGATGTTGGCGAGTTTATTCATATATATAATGACCTTCCCATATATGTTATACCTTTTTTAAGTATCAAACAATATCATGAGCGTGATTTAATAATTCAAAGGCTCCAGGAACTGCAAGATTTCTTTACCAAAAAAAATATCCCTATCAGACCAGCACTGTTAATTCATTCACTTTATAATATAAATGAAAAATCAATGCATTATTATAGCCGGTATGCCATGGAGAATAACTTTGTTCTAAGTATCCATTTTTTTGAATGGCCGGGAGAACGGGATTTTTACAATAATCCGGGTGATGACAAAGAAGATGAAATATTTTCAAGGATGAAAGCGAACTGGCCTAAAGAAACATTAAGTAAATATCTGGAAAACTTTTTTTTAAATAATAAATTGATGAGAATTCTCATTCATTGTAATTACCTTCCTTATCAGCTTTCTTATGCTAATCACGACTTGAATAATTTGATTGTCTTTTGCCCGGCATCTTGTGTAAGACTAAGAAATAACGTAGCGATGCCTGAAAATCTGAGTGGTATTGCGTTTGCAACCGATGGTTATTTTACTAATATGGGATATGATCTTTTTACCGAAATAAAGACATATAACATAGTGTCGCAGGTAAATAATCGTAGCTATCATCCTGATAAGATGCTCTCAGGAATAACGGGAAATCCTGCTAGTTATATGTTGCGCTTGGGTTTAGTATTAGACAGAAAATTTATTTACAATTTTCGTAATATAAACTTCTATTATAAGAAGAGTGGGTGCATTCCCCCTGAAAATACGGGTTTTGATTTATTGAATTATCATGATAATTACGATAGGTATAATATTTATGGATAAATTTCTAAGTATGGGAGAGCCTTTTTTAGGGTGTGACCTCGACGATCATTTTATTGATAGTTATACCAAACAACTTTCTCTAGTAATGAAGGATGGTACGTTTTCTGCAAACAATCTTATTCAGGATTTTGAAAGAAAGTTCATGGGTATTTTTGATGAGGATAACTTCTCCCTTCTTAATAATGCTACAACCGCATTAGAGTTAGCCTTATATCTTATCAAGATAGAATCTGGTTATGTGAGTGTTATCACTCAGGCCATAGGATTTTTTGGTGTTCATTCTATGATAATCAGCCGTGGTTATCCTTTAATTTTATGCGATGTTCAAAAAACTTCATTCGACTTCGAGCTTGCAGAGCTAGAGCTTAAACTGCTTAATGGCGCCAATGTTATTCTTGTTACGCATATGAATGGCATTCCCTCAAATATGCACGCAATATCTGACCTGGCAGAGAGAGTATCTGCTAAGACGGGGGAAAAAATATGGATTATAGATGATCTATCAAGAAGTTTAGGCTCCAGGATTGAAGGTAGGAACTTGTCATCTTTTAGCGATTTTTCAGTTTTTTCATTTCAGGCAAAAAAACATCTAACTTTGTTAGGTGAAGGTGGCGGTATCGTATGCAAAAATAATGAACATGCAGACGCTGTTAAGTCTGCAAGAGGGTTCGGTGATAAAAAATTTTTTGGATTTAATCACAAAATATCTTTTTCTCAAGTATTGTTTGGCTTGAATCTAATAGACAAAATCCAGGATCAAATAGAGCGAAGGATATCTATAGGAAAAAATAGAGATAATAAGGTGTCTGGAATTGAATTATTCGATTTTTTATATCCTGAAGGTTTTGATTTTACATGTACTTACTACCTTTATACTCTAAAAATTAATGAAGACTATCCTGCGGATCTGCGAGAGAAAGTGATTGAATTGCTTAACGCAAAAGGCATAGGTAATTGCATTGCAAATCTACCGGTTTATAAAACATCTACGTTCATAAATGAGAAACTTTACCATCCTGTTTGCCCTAATGCCGACACATTAGGGGATAGGATTTTATCTATTTCTCTACATCCTTCATTTACTGATGTTGAGGAAAATTATATCATCAACTCACTCTCTGAGATAGCATATGAACTCAGCTAGATTTCCACTTAATATATCGGAAGTTTACACGCGTTTTCCTTCCAATATGAAGTTTATTCCATTGAATACTAGATTGAATTCCGAATGTACCATGTTGGAATCAGACGGCTATATTATAAAAAGTTGTAAAATAAAAGACAAAAGAATATTTCAGGAATTTTTCAAGTTAATGCATTCTTTTAATAATGATCTGTTTTATAGAGTGCTCAAAACCAGTAGTGGTAGTTTTCTATTTCATCATAACAGCCACGATATTTATGCCTATGAGAAAGTCAAAGGGGATGTATTTGTTTTTAATCTTAGTAGCGCATCTTTGCTCGGAAGTGCGTTAGCTGCTCTACATAATGTAATGGATATCCCTGAGTTTCGATCTAATGATCGCAAGTTAGAAAAAATGGTCAGTGTTTTTTTATCTCATGAACCTGATTCATTATACAATGGGCAATATAGAAAACGATATGTTTTAGACTTTATAGATACTGTTCCTGATTTTTTGGATAAACCGCAAAATTTTATTCATGGTGATATGTGGAAGGAAAATATTATTATTTCTGGAAAAAATATCACATTTATAGACTTTGATAGTATGCATTTATTTTATAAAGACTATGAGGTTATGCGCTGTTTTTTCATATCTTTCCTTGATTCTATCATTGATGAAAAGAAAACCATAATAGAGCTCATCGAGAAGTATCAAAATTACTTTATTTCGTATATGAATGTCGGTTCGTTGGATTTAAATTCGGCTTTCAATTTCTACTTATTTGTGTTCTGCCTGGAATGTGATGTTGAAGATCAAGCGTGTCATGATAGTGCAATGCTATCGTTTCTCATAAAAAGACAGTATTTATTGATGACCTTGATTGAGAAACGACTCGATATTTTATCTGTATTTAATGGTTGGGCAGGAGATTTAAATGTTATCTAATGTCATCGGCATTAAATTAAATGTTCATTTTGCAGAAGTAGTGATTGGGATAGAAAGTAATGATGAACAATTTCTGGATGAGATGAAATGTATTTTCTTCAACCACATCAGCTCTTATCAAGGCAACGCCGATATTCATATTTCTGCTAATTTTGGTGTTCAGTTGAGCCACTTTATGGATTTGAATAAGAGGCTTACTTCCGCCAGATGTGGTTTGCTAGTTGATACTGTGAATGACACGTTTGATTTGAAAATATATTCACTTTTTAAATCTAAGAAGTTATATAAAGCTGCATTCAGAGAGATAAGAGATTATATAGACGGCTTTATCGTCAATCAGGAGGTTATGACTTTGCATGCCGCATGCGTAAGTAATGATCGTGGAGCGGTCTGCATTATGGGTGATAAGTTTGCTGGTAAAACAACTTTGATGCTCAAGTTGCTTTCTCTAAAATATAATTTTTTATCTAACGATAAGCCTTATGTATATCTATTTGGCTCAGATTTTTATGCTTTTTCATTACCTGTAAGTGCAGGTGTTCGCTTGGGTAGTATAAATATTTTTCCGAATTTGCAAGAAGAAATTCAAATAAGGTCCTCATCAGGTGATGTTGAATTTTCTTCAAACGGAAGAGTTCATCTCACTCCAAAGGCCCTTTGTGATATTTTCAATGTGAATTACCAGCATCATTCTAAAGTAAGGAAATTTATTTATCTTTCTACTGGTTATGCTGATACGCCTGTGTTGGCTAATCCTAAAGTCAATATTCAAGATAGTATTCTTACTTGTAAAAATACTTTTTTGCAGGATGCATTTTCTAAAATAGAGATAAAAATTTGTAGCACTTACGATGAGGCGCTTTATGAATCGACTATTTAGACGATAGCCCGAATAGCGAGAATTGTGATGGAAGAAGTTTTTAGTAGTCTCTTACCGGAGCGCTTTGATAAAAGCACGTGTGCTGTATTTACATACTGCCGATGAAGTGAAAGGAATTGATAAGGTGAGGGCGGCATAACCCGGCGACAGAGCACCAAAACCAAAGAACCACATGTGTTCAGATTCTTTCAATAGTGGTGCCCGGACTCGGACTAACGCCGTAGGCGTTGAACAGCGCGCTTGCCGCGCTGGCCCCGAAGGGGTGAGCCGCTTGCGGCGAATAATCGAACGAAGTTCGATGGAGAGTCCGGAAGCAGAAAAGCAAAAACCCAGCCATAGGCTGGGTTCTCTGAATAGTGGTGCCCGGACTCGGAATCGAACCAAGGACACGGGGATTTTCAATCCCCTGCTCTACCGACTGAGCTATCCGGGCAACGGGGCGCATTAAACCTTAATCGTCTTAAGGCGTCAACCTTATTTCTTTAAATGCTAACCGGTTGCTCAACTTTGCGGCAATCTGTGCGATTCTGCGGCGTAAAACGGGAATTGCACAAATCTTCCAGACTTTTATTGACCGGCGAGGAATGCTAAAAAACCTGAAGGCGTTCCGGAGGCTCTATGGCTAATGACTGGCTGGAACTGCGGCAGCATGCAGACACCGGCATTGAAACAATTCGCGCTCACTTTGAAGGGCACGCATACGATCCGCACTGGCACGATAGCTACCTGGTGGGGATCACGCTGGCGGGCACTCAGCAGTTTCATTGCCGTCGCGAGCGTCATCGCAGCAGGCCGGGCGACGCTTTTTTACTGGAACCGGGCGAGATCCACGATGGCGATGCGCCCGTTGCCGGCGGTTTTACCTATCTGACCTTTTATCTCGATGAACACTGGCTCAGCGATACGTTACGCGGCCTGTATGAGTCGGTGCCGTCCAGCTATTCACTCCATTTTTCTCATACTATCGCCCGCGAACCGCTGCTGATCGGCGCGATTGCGCAGACCTTTTACGCGCTACACCGCGAAGAGATACGTATTGTCCAGCAAAGCGCCATGGATACGCTGCTTAGTCAGCTGACGCACCATTGCCAGTGGCATAAGCGGCTGCCTTCGCAGGTACAAAGCGCGGCGATAGCCCACCGCGCCAGGGATTATCTTCATGCACATATTGGTGACAATATTGGGTTGTCGGACCTGGCGCGGGAAACCGGCACCGATCGCTTTACGCTGACGCGCTGTTTTAAGCGCGAATTCCACTTAAGTCCTCATGCCTGGCTTATTCAGCTTCGCCTTGCCACGGCGCGCGCGCAACTGGCGCAGGGCGCACAACCGGCCAGCGTTGCCGCCGCATTAGGCTTTGCCGATCAGAGCCACCTCGGGCGCTGGTTTCAGCGGGCTTATCGCCTCTCGCCCGCGCATTACCGCAGGTTGTGCACAAATCTTCCAGACGATACGGAAAAATAACGCCACAGTCTGAGGCTCATGACTAAGGAGCCCGATTGTGAATCTGCTGCATAACTCTTTGCCGTTCTTACTCTTCGCGTTTGTCGCCTCGATTACGCCGGGACCGACAAATATCCTGATCCTCGCCAGTAGCCAGCGCTTTGGCGTTAAAGCGACGCTGCCCGCAGTGGTGGGCGCGTGTGTGGCGGCGAGCCTGATCGTTTTTATCTCCGGCGCGGGTGCCGGGGAGAGCCTGCGGGACTACCCGCTGGTGCGTGAGGTGATGAGCTGGGCTGGCGCGTTGTGGCTAAGCTGGATGAGCTGGCAACTCTTTTTTGCTCCCGCCACAGATTTACAGGGCGAAGCACCGCGCCCCTTCAGCGGTCGCGCGGCGGCCATGTTGCAGTTGATCAACCCTAAAACCTGGATGATGGCGCTGGCGGTGGTGAGTCTGTTTGCCCCGCACAGCGGTCAACCGCTGCGCGAGGTATCGCTGCTGTCGCTGTGGTTTTTACTGATTTCCCTGATTTGCCTGAGCGCATGGACGCTGTTGGGCAAAGCGGCCAACCGGCTGTTTCGCACGGTGACATCCCTTGTCTGGTTTCAGCGCGGGATGGCGCTCTGTTTGCTGGCCTCCGCCTGGGCGGGGATGTTTGGCGTTTAAGTCAGCGCGCCGCCCTGGCGGCAGCGGGCAAAGCGCAAAATATCTTCCGCCAGCCGCTGCGCGGTATCGACATCGGCCTGGCTGCGGTTCACCAGCATCCGGCTCAGGCAGCCTTCCAGCACCAGTTCCATCTGCTTCGCTACCATAGCCGGATCGTCCACTTCCAGCCGGGTCAGCAATTCATGCGTAAAGTCGTGGGCGTCGCGTTTTTGCTGATCCGCCAGTTGGTGGATGGGATGACCCGGATCGGGAAAGAAGGTGCAAGCGGCGATGAACAGACAGCCGGGATAACGGTTATTGCTGACGCACTCAGTCAGCGCACCGTAGCGTGCAAGGAGCTTCTGTTCACTGCTCAGTTCTTCATTCAGCAATAGCTGCCTGCGCCAGATATCCACCTGCTGGCTCAGATAGCGCAGGGCGTCATACAGCAGGGCTTCTTTATCCGGCCAGAAACGGCGGAACTCATCAATGGGATAATCAATGCGTTCGGCGACCATCTCCAGCGTGGTGTCTGCAATCCCTTTTAATTCAAGCAACTGTAAAGTTTGGCTCAAAACGTCTTCGCGTTGCACGGTGATGTCCTCCGTTATGTGAAGCGTATTCCCCCAACCAAGTGTTGTTTACGGGGCTTGATTGCGCAAATGTGAGGCAAAGGCGGCGGCGTCCATAAATCCGGTTACTCTGGCCGCAGGCTGCTCTTGCCCCTGGGTATCAAAAAACAGGATCGTCGGCAGGCCGAGCACGTTCAGGTGCTGCAGCAGCGCCGCATCCCGGGCGTTATTGGCGGTGACGTCCGCCTGCAATAACAGCGTATTTTTTAGCGCTGCCTGTACCTGCGGATCGCTAAAGGTGTACTTCTCAAACTCTTTGCAGGCCACGCACCACTCGGCATAGAGATCCAGCATCACAGGGCGACCCCTGGCCTGCGCCAGTGCCTGGTTCAAGTCGTCCACGGTTTTCACTGTTGTAAACGTCAGCGGTGCGTGCGTCTGTGCGGTTGGTGCGCCGAAGACCCAATCTTGTAGCGGGCGTGCACACACCAGCGCTGCGCCGAGCAGCGCAATTTGCAGCACGCGTACAATGGGGCGCTTCGCGCTGAGGCTGGTGATAAAGGCCCAGGTGAAAAACGCGATGCCTAACAGCGCCCACATGCGTAGTCCCCAGATATCGCCAAGCACGCGCTCCAGCAGGAACACGGGCAGGGCGAGGATCACAAAGCCGAAGGCGATTTTGACCTGCTCCATCCACGGCCCGCTTTTCGGCAGCAGTCGGTTACCGAACACGGTGACCAGTATCAGCGGCAGCCCCATACCCAGCGCATAGAGATAGAGCGTACCACCGCCGAGCCACAGGTTGCCGCTCTGGGCGATGTACAGCAGGATGGCGCTCAACGGCGCGGTGGTGCAGGGAGAGCAAATCAGCCCGGCAATCGCACCCATGGTGAATACACCACCCATTGATCCGCCTTGCTGCTGGTTACTCCACAGCGTCAGGCGGGTTTGCAGAGCAGAGGGAAGTTGCAGCGTAAACAGGCCAAACATAGAGAGCGCCAGCAGACTAAACAGCGCCGAGAGGCCGATCAGCACATACGGATGCTGTAACGCGGCCTGGTACGATAATCCGGCGGCCGCAACCACCAGCCCCAGCGCGGTGTAAGTGAGCGCCATCCCCTGGACGTAGATGAATGCCAGCAGTAATGCGCGCGGTGTGGCGAGACGTTGCTTGCCGCCGAGCACGATGCCGGAAATCAGTGGATACATAGGCAATACGCAGGGGGTAAAGGCAATGCCGATGCCGATCAGCAGCGCCCAGAGTGCGGAGAAGGGCAGTGCATTTCCCCTCACCCCGGCCCTCTCCCCCGAGGGGAGAGGGGGAATAGCCGTTCCGGATGCGGCAGGGGGAACAGTAGTCCCGGAAGCGGAAGGGGGAATAGCCGTTCCGGATGCGGCAGGGGGAATAGCCGTTCCGGAAACGCCAGGGGCAACAGAAGTGGGGGTACCACTGGTCGTTGCCACCACGTCCATCAGCGGCACGACTTTGGTTTCCGGCGGGTAGCAGAACCCGGCATCGGCACAGCCCTGGTAAGTGACGGTCAGCGTTGCGCCTTTCGCCGCCTTAGCCACCTTAAGCGGCACGCTCAGTTGCTGGCGGTAGATGTCTGTTTTGCCGTAAAACTCATCTTCGTGCATCTCCCCTTGCGGTAGCGAAAGGGGGCCGATACTCGCCTGTGCAGGCGTAACGCGAATCTGCTGGCGATAAAGGTAGTAGCCTTTTTTCACCTGCCAGTTGAGGGTCAAATCATGCTGATGTTGCTGAAAATCGAAAACAAAGGCCTGATCGGCAGGCACAAAGTCAGAGCGGCCGGGCGCGTCAAATAATCCGGCAAAGGCGGATGTGCTGCACAGCAGCAGGATCAGCGTAAGGATGCGTTGAGCCATGAGAGGTAGTCGTAATCTCCGTGGGTAACGGGTAAAGCCAGTAATTCCGGGGTCTGATACGGGTGGTGCGATTTTATACAAGCGAAGAGATCTTCGAGATGGGCGACGTCGGTTTTCAGCAATAGCTGAACTTCGTACTCTTGCTCCAGCTTGCCTTCCCAGTAATAGAGCGAAGTGGCGCCCGGCAAAATGGTGACGCAGGCAGCGAGTTTCTCCGCCAGCGCTTTTGTCGCCAGATCCTGGGCGGTGGCTTCGTCCGGGGCGGTGCAGAGTACAACAACGGCATCAGGCGTGTTCATCGTCAACCTCGTAGCAGCGAAAACATCGACTATACCACGCGAAGACGGATCGGGCCGCCAGGCGGCCCGATTTTAAGCACTTTTACAACAGGATACCGCCGAACACGAAGCCCAGGATCACGCACAGCGCAATGGCGATCACGCCGGGTATCAGAAACGCGTGGTTAAAGACAAACTTACCAATCCGCGTTGAACCGGTGTCGTCCATTTCGACCGCCGCCAGCAGGGTCGGGTAGGTCGGCAGCACGAACAGTGCAGAAACCGCCGCAAACGAGGCAATCGCGGTAAGCGGCGTAACGCCGAGCAGCAGAGCGGCAGGCATCAGGGCTTTGGTGGTCGCCGCCTGCGAGTAGAGCAGGGTTGCGGCGAAGAACAGCACCACCGCCAGCAGCCACGGGTAGCTGTGCAGCAGGTCGCCCGCCACCATCTGGATATCTTCGATGTGATGTTTTACAAAGGTGTCGCCCAGCCAGGCGACGCCGAGCACACAGACGCAGGCGCTCATCCCGGATTTAAAGGTCCCGGCGTTGAGGATCTCTCCGGTGTCGATTTTGCAGGTCAGGCAGATAAGCGTCGCGATAGTCAGCATAAAGACCACAATCGCTTCGTTACGCGGCAGCACCGGGTTGGCTATCAAGCCGACGGTGGGGCTGATGGCCGTGGCGTACAGCATTACCGCAATAATGCCGATCAGAAACAGCAGCACCGAGCGTTTGGCATGCGGTTTCAGCGCGAAAACCTGGCTGCCGCGCAGTTTCACTTCTCCCTTCGCCAGACGCTCCTGGTAAATCGGGTCGTCTTTCAGTTCGCAGCCAAGGAAGTTACACACCACGGCAGTGATCATCACGGCAATCAGCGTGACCGGAATACAGATCGCCAGCAATGTCAGGTAGCTCACACCGAGCGGCTCCAGGATCCCGGCGAAAAAGACCACCGCGGCGGAAATGGGCGACGCGGTAATGGCGATTTGCGAGGCCACCACGGCGATGGACAGCGGGCGGGATGGGCGAATGCCTTGCTCTTTCGCCACTTCCGTTATCACCGGTAGCGTGGAGAATGCGGTATGCCCGGTACCAGCGAGAATGGTCATAAACCAGGTCACCAGCGGGGCGAGAAAGGTAATGTATTTCGGGTGGCGGCGTAACATGCGCTCCGCCAGACTGACCAGATAATCCATCCCTCCTGCGACTTGCATGGCGGCGATAGCGGCGATGACCGCCATAATGATTTCAATAACGTCGAACGGTATTGCGCCGGGTTTGATTTGAAAAAAGAGCGTCAGTATGAGCACTCCGAAACCACCGGCAAAACCAATGCCGATGCCGCCGAGTCTGGCACCAAGGTAGATGGCGATCAGGACGAGGACAAGTTCTGCAGCAAACATAGTTGGCTTCCTTGTTTAACTAAGTGATATCGAATTGTTATAGTTTAGTAACCATCCAAAAGAAAAAGGCACACCGTTCAGGGTGTGCCTTTTGTCTGTTTAGCCGTAGGGGTTACTGTTCACTTTCATCGGTATAACGTTTCGCTTTGTAGGCCGGGTGCATCAGGTTCTGCGCCGAGAAGATGTCGTCCAGTTCGGCTTCCGTCAGCAAGCCGCGCTCCAGCACCACTTCCCGTACGCTCTTGCCCGTTTCGGCGCAAATCTTGCCGACGATATCGCCGTTGTGATGGCCGATAAACGGGTTGAGATAAGTGACGATGCCGATGGAGTTGTAAACGTAGCCTTCGCACACTTCTTTGTTGGCGGTAATGCCGTTAATGCATTTTTCCAGCAGGTTGTAGCAAGCATTGGTCAGGATATGAATCGACTCAAACATCGCCTGGCCGATCACCGGTTCCATCACGTTGAGCTGTAACTGACCCGCTTCAGAGGCCATGGTGACGGTGATATCGTTGCCGATAACTTTAAAGCACACCTGGTTCACCACTTCCGGCACCACCGGGTTCACTTTGGCTGGCATGATGGAAGAACCCGCCTGCAACTCCGGCAGGTTGATTTCATTCAGCCCGGCGCGTGGGCCGGAAGAGAGCAGACGCAGGTCATTACAGATTTTGGAGAGTTTGACCGCCAGACGTTTCAGCGAGCTGTGTACCATCACATATGCGCCGCAGTCAGACGTTGCTTCAATCAGGTCTTCCGCAGGGACTACCGGCAGGTTGCTGACTTCCGCCAGTTTCTGCACCGCCAGTTGCTGGTAGCCATCCGGCGTGTTGAGACGCGTCCCGATCGCGGTCGCGCCGAGGTTCACTTCCAGCAGCAGCTCGGATGTCCGCAGCAGGTTTTTGGTTTCTTCATTCAGCAGCACGTTGAAGGCATGGAACTCCTGGCCGAGCGTCATCGGAACGGCGTCCTGCAACTGTGTGCGGCCCATTTTCAGGATGTCCTGGAACTCAACGGCTTTACTCTCGAAGCCTTCGCCCAGTTGTTTAATGGCATCAACCAGTTTGACGATAGAGGCATAGACCGCAATACGGAAGCCGGTCGGGTAGGCGTCGTTGGTGGACTGGCATTTGTTCACATGATCATTCGGGTTCAGGAACTGGTATTCGCCTTTCTGGTGGCCCATCAGCTCCAGGCCAATGTTGGCCAGTACCTCGTTGGTGTTCATGTTCACGGAGGTTCCTGCGCCGCCCTGATAGACGTCTACCGGGAACTGATCCATGCATTTGCCGTTGTTCAGGATCTCATCACATGCGGCAACGATAGTGTTCGCGATACTTTTAGGGATGGTTTGCAGCTCTTTGTTCGCCAGCGCTGCCGCTTTTTTCACCATTACCATGCCACGTACAAACTCAGGTATGTCGCTGATTTTGCTGTTGCTGATGTAAAAGTTTTCAATCGCTCTCAGAGTATGCACGCCGTAGTAGGCATCCGCCGGCACTTCCCTGGTACCTAACAAATCTTCTTCGATACGAATGTTGTTTAACATGTGAACCTTCTTTTTCAAGCTACGAATGAATACACCAAACACACAGTATTAATGTGGTTATGTGTCTTTTCCGACCGACGATTATCCCCATAATCGGCCAGATACCCGGAATGATATGCTGATGATAGCGAAATGCCGTAATCTTGATCACTTATTATATTCGCCGTTGCATCATAATTATTAATATGTGAAATGAGTCACCGCTTCGTGACAGACAGAAAATTTTCATCCGCCGGGAAATTGAATTTTCCGCATTCGCCACCATCTCAGTAACCATGCGATTCGCAAACTCATTCAGACAGCCGCCACAGGGCGTCTGTCCGCCGACAGGAGAAGCCAGTGCGCTGGATACCGTTTATTGCCTTTTTTTTATACGTTTATATTGAGATTTCGATTTTTATTCAGGTCGCGCATGTCTTTGGCGTTCTGATGACGCTGATTCTGGTGATCTTTACCTCGGTGATCGGCATGTCGCTGGTGCGTAACCAGGGCTTCAAGAACTTTATGCTGATGCAGCAGAAAATGGCGGCGGGCGAAAGCCCGGCGGCAGAGATGATCAAAAGCGTGTCGCTGATTATCGCGGGTCTGTTGCTGGTGCTGCCAGGGTTCTTTACCGATTTCCTCGGCCTGTTGCTCCTGCTGCCGCCGGTGCAAAAGCACCTGACGCTGAAACTGATGCCGCATTTGCGTTTTTCGCGTATGCCTGGTGGTGGTTTTGGCGCGGGAAGCGGCGGTGGAGAGACCTTTGAAGGGGAGTATCAGCGCAAAGACGATCAGCGCGATCGCCTGGATAACAAAGACGACCGCTAAACAGGATGCCCGGCGATGCCGGGCTTGTTTTATGAGTGAACAGAGGGGGAGGGTGCGATCCGACGTTTGGGTAAAAAGAGCCATAACGCGGCGAACATGAATACCGCATAGAGACTTTTCCAGCCGGGAACCACCAGTAACAGTAAACACAGCACGCTACCCACGATCGCCAGCGCTTTGTAGCGCCCCCTCAGCAACCGGCAACCCGCCAGCATACACAGCAGATAGATAGTGATGAAAATCCCGTTCGCGTAGATGATCAGCGTATCGAGATTAATGCTGAATGCGTAAATCGCGAGGGTGCAGAAGATGCAGCAGAGGATCACTGCGCTTAACGCATGTTGCGGTAGCTGTCGCCCGGAGAGGCGCGCCAGCGCGCTATCCGGTTTGTACATTGCCTGTGACCACACCAACCGGGCGAAGCTCTGAATGTAAATATTCAGGCTGGCAAAGCAGGCCAGATAACCAATGATGCAGGCGATCCACAACGCCTGCTTGCCGAACAGTTCGACCACAATCACCGGTAATGACGCCGCCGCGCCCTGATCGCGCCACAGGTCAAAGTGCAGCACCACCACGGTACAACCCCAGTACACCGACCCCGCCAATAGCAGACCTATCATTAACGCACGGGGAAAATCGCGCTCCGGGTTTTTGAACTCTGAGGCCAGGTGGGCGAAAGCCTCCAGCCCAACGAAGCACCAGAACATGACCGCCAGCGATGAGGACATCTCCGACACCGATACCTGCGATAACGGCGGGAAGACAATGTCCGCGAAGTGAATACCGCCGCGCCACCAGATAGCGACAATCAGCGCAACAATCAGCAACGCAATGATCGATTGCAGATTGGCGCTGGAACCAGCGCCGCGCGTGCCTAAAAACCAAATCAGCGCCAGCGTGCCCAACTCTGTCATCAGCAACTGCGATCCTTGCCAGCCAAACATGCCCTGCCAGAAGCCGGCGGCAATATGCAATGCGGCCGGTAACCCTACCGGGATCACCGAGAGAAACAGCCAGCCCGTTACCCGTTCCAGACGCGGACCAAACGCCATGCCGACAAAGTGCGCGACCCCGCCTGCGCTGGGAAAGTGACGACCCAGCACGGCAAAAACAATCGCCACCGGAAATACCAGTGCGATCAGCAACGGCCATGCCCATAAACTACTGTTACCTGCAGCCACGGCGGCTAACGCCGGTACCGCAAAAACGCCGGTGCCAAGTAAGGAGGTGGAAAGCAACCCGATGCCCTGAGCCAGCCCCAGTTCTTGTTTTAATCCGCCCATTGTCCCTGCATCAACCTCTGTCTGATTGACCTCAAGAGAAGGGATGTTATCACAATCGGTTTTCCTTATGGCTGGACCAGCAGTGCTGCTATTTTCCGCACTTTTGCGCATTGACGCACTTTCGTAAATTTTTTTTGTTCTTCCCCCTTGAAGGGGGAAAAATCGACCCCCATCTCTCAGGTCACCAGCCGGAGATCCCTGTGCGGACCGGCGTCATCCATAACTGATAAAGACTTCCTCAAAGGAGAGCTATCAATGAGTATTCGTCCGTTACATGATCGTGTGATCGTCAAACGTAAAGAAGTTGAATCCAAATCCGCTGGCGGCATCGTTCTGACCGGTTCTGCAGCAGGCAAATCAACGCGTGGCGAAATCATCGCTGTCGGTAAGGGTCGCATCCTGGAAAACGGTACGGTGCAACCGCTGGACGTTAAAGTGGGCGATATCGTGATTTTCAACGATGGCTACGGTGTTAAAGCCGAGAAGATCGACAACGAAGAAGTGCTGATCATGTCCGAAAGCGACATTCTGGCAATTGTTGAAGCGTAATTTCACGCGCGAAACTGAACGAATTTAAGGAAAGAGAAAATGGCAGCTAAAGACGTAAAATTCGGTAACGACGCCCGTGTAAAAATGCTGCGCGGCGTGAACGTTCTGGCAGATGCAGTGAAAGTTACCCTCGGTCCGAAAGGCCGTAACGTGGTTCTGGATAAATCTTTCGGTGCACCGACCATCACCAAAGATGGTGTTTCCGTAGCGCGTGAAATCGAACTGGAAGACAAGTTCGAAAACATGGGTGCGCAGATGGTGAAAGAAGTGGCCTCCAAAGCGAACGACGCTGCAGGCGACGGTACCACCACCGCAACCGTACTGGCGCAGTCCATCATCACTGAAGGCCTGAAAGCTGTTGCTGCGGGTATGAACCCGATGGATCTGAAACGTGGTATCGACAAAGCTGTCGCGGCTGCGGTTGAAGAACTGAAAGCGCTGTCTGTACCGTGCTCTGACTCCAAAGCCATTGCTCAGGTTGGTACCATCTCCGCGAACTCCGATGAAACCGTCGGTAAACTGATCGCGGAAGCGATGGACAAAGTCGGTAAAGAAGGCGTGATCACCGTTGAAGACGGCACCGGTCTGCAGGACGAGCTGGACGTGGTTGAAGGTATGCAGTTTGACCGCGGTTACCTGTCTCCTTACTTCATCAACAAGCCGGAAACTGGCGCTGTCGAGCTGGAAAGCCCGTTCATCCTGCTGGCTGACAAAAAAGTGTCCAACATCCGTGAAATGCTGCCGGTTCTGGAAGCTGTTGCGAAAGCCGGCAAACCGCTGGTTATTATCGCTGAAGACGTGGAAGGCGAAGCGCTGGCTACCCTGGTGGTTAACACCATGCGTGGCATCGTGAAAGTGGCTGCGGTGAAAGCGCCTGGCTTCGGCGACCGTCGTAAAGCTATGCTGCAGGACATCGCAACCCTGACCGGTGGTACCGTGATTTCTGAAGAAATCGGTATGGAACTGGAAAAAGCAACCCTGGAAGACCTGGGTCAGGCTAAACGCGTTGTGATCAACAAAGACACCACCACCATCATCGATGGCGTGGGTGAAGAAACGGCAATCCAGGGCCGTGTAACTCAGATCCGTCAGCAGATCGAAGAAGCGACCTCTGATTACGACCGTGAAAAACTGCAGGAGCGCGTAGCGAAACTGGCAGGCGGCGTTGCGGTTATCAAAGTCGGTGCTGCTACCGAAGTTGAAATGAAAGAGAAAAAAGCCCGCGTTGAAGATGCCCTGCACGCGACCCGTGCTGCGGTAGAAGAAGGCGTGGTTGCTGGTGGTGGCGTTGCGCTGATCCGCGTAGCAAGCAAAATCGCTGACCTGAAAGGCCAGAACGAAGACCAGAACGTGGGTATCAAAGTTGCGCTGCGCGCAATGGAAGCTCCGCTGCGTCAGATCGTGCTGAACTGCGGCGAAGAGCCGTCTGTGGTAGCGAACACCGTTAAAGCAGGCGACGGTAACTACGGTTACAACGCAGCAACGGAAGAATACGGCAACATGATCGACATGGGTATCCTGGATCCGACTAAAGTGACTCGTTCTGCTCTGCAGTACGCAGCATCTGTAGCCGGTCTGATGATCACCACCGAGTGCATGGTGACTGACCTGCCGAAAGGCGACGCGCCGGACTTAGGTGCTGCTGGCGGTATGGGCGGCATGGGCGGTATGGGCGGCATGATGTAATTGCTGCCGGACACATGCGCAGGGTTTACTCTGCCGTGAGTTCAAACAAAAAAGAGCGGGTTTATCCCCGCTCTTTTTTTATCTTTTAAATCCTGTCTGCGATGGATTGCGTTAATCACGGAGATGCTGTCAGGGCATCGGTTTTTTGCGCCACAGCCAGCGGGGTAGGCTCACACTCGACAACCCTGTCTTCAATCAGCTTCATATATTTCATCTTTTCGGCGGAAGAGAGCGTCCGCAGCGTGTTGTTACCCTCAAGGGAGAAGATCTCACACTGTTTCCTATCCTTCATTTGCCAGCAAACGGCGGTGAAGCGCTCGCTCTCCTCCTGACGTTGCCACAGCCACAGACTGATGAGTAACGAAATAAGGAGCAGAGCCGGGAGCGATACCCGCGCGATCTGTTTATAGCGTGGTGGTGTCTCATCACGCTTATCCGGTTTACTGGTTTTATTTTCCTCCGCCTCGCGCACAATATGTACTTCAGCGTTAAACATAAAACCGGTTTTAGGAATGGTTTTAATCAGTTGAGGGCCTGCGCCAAAATCGGTGAATATTCGTCGTAACAGCGATATGTACTGGTTCAGTGTGTTATTTGACGAGTGTAATCCATATGCTTCCCAAACTGATTGAAAAACAGCATCCCGGGTTATGACTTCTCCACGGTGTTCAATTAAATAAGTCAGTAATCGGCTGTTGGTGAGCGTTAAATGTTTTTTTTCGTTTTCAGTGTCGATACGCCATATCGCGCCATCGGCAGGTCTGAAATAAATGTCCTTATCAATGATAAATTGCATAAGAATACCTTGCGTAACCATCCTTGCTACAGTGTTAATGAACCGAATTAACGTAAAGTTGTTAGAAAGTCGTGTAATCATGTGCTTTATAACGACATCTGTTATGCTTCTCAGTAAATTTCTCTTTTACTTACCTGGCTGATAAAAGAGTCACAGTGTCATCATATTGTCCAGTGGACATTTATTGTCAATAAGTTAATGTTTTTTCTTGTTGATTGACAGAATAGAAGACATTAATACGCTTTGTTTCTGTTGTATAAATTGGTTTTTAATTATTTATTGTTTTATATTAATTAGCGTTTCCTTTTATTTTATTGTGAGTTGTAGTGGATTGTGTTGTTTATTGATTTTGTTTTGATATAAGTATCTGATGTTAATGACCTTCTCTTACTATTGAAATCCATGAGTCTTCATTGGAAATCGGGCGCTATTAATTTCTGTTACGGCAGGATATTAATGGTTCTGGTCTGGTGTTTACCCCACGATTCAATTTTAAGGGAAAGAGTAATATGAAATATTTACATGCCGTTGTATTCAGCATCGGATGCCAGGCCATGCTGTCTGCCTGCTCAACGAATGTGGCTAAAAATAATTCCCCGATGACACCTGCAGTAAGCAATAACATAATAAAAGCAGGCGCCGACACGGCTACGACGAAAAAAACAGCCTTCTTCGATGGTATTGTTATCGCCTCAACCAATAATTCGTGTATTGACCAGTTTAATTTTATTCGTGGTAATAATACTGATGCTTATCAACGCTACTCCTCTGATTATGCGAAAATCGGGGAAGGTTATCGTTTCTTAAATGTGAATAAAAACATTATGGGCAAGGAAGCGAAGGACGTTTATACCCTGCAACTCGATGTGAAACTGGACACGCTATGTGCAAAAGTGCACTACACCAGTTATCAAATCGTTAAAGAGAAAATGAAAAATCTCGCCAGCATTTAATAAATAAATCACCAATCTTTGTGAGCGGCCATAAGTCATGCGGCGCGTTATTCTTTTTTTGCGGTGATGTAATGATAACGATAATTCGACTATCCGGATGGAAACGGGGCCTAACCTGGGGAATGATATTTCTTCAGTTCTTGAGCCCATTATTATTAACCATCACGGCAGGCGTTCGGGCGAGCGAATATCAGGATTACCAGACCATGAGTGAAACCATGGCGGGTTTGCAAAACCTGATTAACGAACAAGGAATGCCTCCTCAACCCTCCCCACCTTCTGGCGCGACAAACCGGGCAATTCTTTCTTCCACACTGCCCGAGTTGGGCGGTGAATCTGATGCCGAACAAGTGCGCGCGAGCGTATCACCGGAACAGGATGCGGCGTCGAACCTGGTGCAGGTGGGGCAGTTATTTACATCGGGTGATATTCGTGAATCGTCGTTTGGACTGGCGCGCAGCCTGGGGGAAGGGTTAATTAATCAGCAGGTTAGCGACTGGTTGGGACAAAAAGGGACGGTGAAGGCGTCACTGGGAACCAACCGCATGATGACCGGCGATCTGTTGCTGCCCCTGGTGGAGACGGATCATCATCTGTTATTTAGTCAGCTTGGTCTGCATAGCAATCAGGATCGCAATATCGCTAATCTCGGTGTGGGCTATCGCCATTACCGTCATGACTGGATGTTCGGCGTGAATACCTTTTATGACTACGATTACACCGGCAAAAACGCCCGTCTGGGGCTGGGGGGTGAGGTCGGGACCGGTTATATGAAGCTCGGCGTGAATGCGTATTACCCCCTCACGGCGTGGCATCCCTCTTCGCTCGATTCGATGAACATGTACGATGAGCGGCCCGCAAAAGGCGTCGATATGCGGCTTGAAGGCTGGCTACCGTCGCTACCGCAGTTGGGGGCAAAAGTGAAATATGAACGCTATTTTGGCAAGCATATCGCGCTCAGGTCTGGTGGGGGGCTCAGTCATCTGAAAGATGATGCCCAGGCGTTGACGTTAGGTCTGAGCTATATGCCCTTTCCATTGGTGACGTTCTCCGGCGAGCGTTCAGTGGGTGATAATAGGGATACCCGGCTGGATCTTTCCCTGAATTACCGTTTGGGTGTGCCGCTCTGGCGGCAACTTGAGTCTGCTGGCGTTGATTTTCAGCGCAGCCTGTCAGGCAGCAAATATTCGTTGGTGGATCGCAACAACGATATTGTTATGCAGTACCGTAAGCAGACGCTTATCGGCATCTCTTTACCCCGGCAACTGATTGCGGAAGCGGGCGCGATACTGCGTATTCCTGTGACGGTGACGCAAGCCAGATATGGCCTGGCGCGCATTGAGTGGAGCGCATCGGCTAATTTTACCGCCAATGGCGGTAGCTGGCGTCAACCTTCTGCTACGGAGCTGGAAGTGCAGGTTCCGGCTTATGTGTCCAACTTCAGCCGGGCGCTGAGCGCGCCGCAGGAGTATATCCTGACCGGGGTGGGCATTGATAAGAACGGCAACCGCGCCGCGCCCGCCAGCACAATTATTCGGGTCATGCCTTCCGGCGAAGTGATCCAACCGCTGGCTGTTCTGCCTGGCGTGGCGCAACTGGCGGATAAACAGCACGCGTTCTCTATTCGTGCGCAGGTCGTTGATGAGCAGGGTCAACCGCAGGCGTCTCAACGTGTGACGTTCAATGTTTCACGGTTAACCGACAGTAGCGGTATTTCGGCGGCAACCCTGTTTACCGACGGTATGGTCGATAACAATGCGCTGAGCGTGGAGACTGACAACCAGGGGATCGCCGTGGTCAATGTGCGCAGCGGTGTTGCCGGAGAGGGGTTAATTACGGCTTCGTTACGCAATGGTCATGCCCGTAAAGCTACCGTTTCGTTTATTGCCGATTCCACGACGGCCCGACTGTCGGATTTTGTCATTGTGACGGACAATGCGCTGGCTGATGGCGCACAAACTAATGTGTTGCGTGCGACCGTTCGCGATCTTTATGGCAATCCGTTGGAAAATTACGCTGTTGATTTTTCTATCGATAATGGCGCGGTCGCCCTGGGCGGTAATACAGCCATGTCCGACAGGAACGGTGTGGCTACGCTGTTGCTGACCCATACGCGCGCGACCACCAGTACCGTCATTGCGCATGCCAATAACACCACCCTCAGCCACACGGTGAATTTTGTCGCCGATCGTTCCACGGCACGTTTTGCGCAAAGCAGTATTACTCAGGATGCCACAGCTAACGGAGTCGACAGCAATATCTTACGGGTTAACGTGGTGGATGCGCGTGGCAATCCCCTGTCGGGAGTGAGCATACAATTTTCCCCTGAGCTGCCTGTGAATGTCACGCCTGCCCAGGTGACCACTGATGCACAAGGCGGTGCGCAGACGTCACTGACAAGCCGCAGGGCAGGCCAGTTCGCTACCGTTGCGAAGATGGTTGAAACAGGCCAGACAGTACAACTGAACTCTCGCTTTGTTGCGGATAAAAACGCGATCCAACTCACCAATGAAAGCCTGATTATTGCGCCGGATAATGCCGTTGCGAACGGTCTGGTGCGCAATGGCGTTACCGTTATGGTTGTGGATGCCAACGACAATCCTCTTCCCGGTGTGGCGGTCGGTTTCAGTGTTAGCGCCGGGGCAACATTGGCGGCGACGTCGGATTTTACCGGCATGGATGGTAAAGCGCAGACTACGGTGGTGAGCGATCGGGCTGGCGTTTATACGGTGTCAGCGACGGTGAACGGTAGCACGCTGAACAAAACGGCGGTTTTCGTTGCCGATGTGACGACGGCGCAAATCACCACTGCGAATCTGGTTGTGGAGAGTGAGGGGGCGGCGGCAAATGGCATTGCCACCAACAGTGTGAGCGCGACCGTTACCGACGCGCATGGCAATGCGCTTGCGGGGATAGCCGTCGATTTTGCCGTTAGCACCGGTGCGACGATAGCGGTTGTTCGGGGGATCAGCGATATAAACGGCAAAGCCATGGCAAAAGCGACCAGTCTGCATGCCGGGATCTATACGGTGACGGCGACTGTTGCCGGAACCTCTGCCAGCAAGACGATGCACTTTGTCGGCGATGTGGCGACGGCCTCGCTGGTCTCGGTCTATCTGGAGGGGGCTGACGTTGATAAAGTGGCCAATTCAACAGATGCTTTTACGTTTAAAGCCGTCGTTAAAGACGTTCACGATAATCCGGTCCCTGGCGCAACAGTGAAATGGCGACACGATAACGGTGTGGCGGCAACCATCAGCAATCTGAGCGTGACGGACGCCGACGGAATTGCCAGCGCTATGCTCCAAAGCACACAGATGGAGGCAACGGCGATCCGCGTTTCTGCCTCACTGGATGGCGTCACGCAACTCAACGCCGACAAGACCGTGAGTTTTAATACGCCGCTGGTGAATCTTAGCGGGGTATCCTGGGCGCTCAAATCGGAATGGGGAAGTGCCAGGCAGGTGCTCCTTTCCGGCGTTGTGGTGAAGCTATTCAATGCAAAAGGCGATGCGCAACCGGTCTATTCGACCACAACGAGCAGCAACGGCAGCTACCGACTTAATGTCAGGCCGGGAAGGTATTATGTTGAGGCGACGTCAAAAGCATATCTCGCGCAGAGTCTGACGCTGGATGTGCCCAATGTGGCGAGCTATGCCCTGGATGTGACGTTAACGCACCGTCTGGAGGGAGCATCGGCGCGTATCTCCCTGACGTGGGATGCCACCCCCAGAAATCTGGATGCGCATATCGTGGTTCCTCCGCCCTCTACCAATCCCGGCGGGCAGCGGATTCATGTGTATAACGCAAGCAAGGCGCCCGCCAATGCAGACGCCTTTCTGAATCAGGATGTCGAAAAGGGGTATGGTCCTGAAATCATGATCATCAAGCGTATGCATCCGGGCGCATATTGTTATTCGGTCAATAACCACCGTCCGGATTTGGGGCCGTTAATGGTCGGGGCAAAAGTAAAAGTCGAGCTCCCGGATGGCAGAGCCTACACTTGGGCGGTGGAGAGCGCATCCGGGGCACCGTCGGACCTGCTCTGGCATGTTTTTAAAATCAATGTCGATCAGAATGGCGACGCTGCAATACAGCCGGTCAACAAAATCGTTCCCGGTTCGACATTCAATTACGACGGATGTTAACCCTCATGTAACCCTGCCGCTCGCGGTGGGGTTTCCCGCCTTATTTTTCCTGATTTGTGCGACCTGCGATGACGGCGTGTTTCTTTTGGTCATCTTTTTAGTATAAGGTTTACACACGGGCGACATGCGTCCAGCTCATTGATTATGGGGAATAACATGTACGTAAAACATTTAGCAGGGATCGTGGGTGCCGCGATACTGTTGGCCGGATGTAGCAGTAGCAACGATTTGAGCGCTGGCGGGCAGAGCGTGCGCTTTGTTGAAGAGAAGCCGGGCGCACAGTGCCAGTATCTCGGCACCGCCACCGGTAAACAGAGCAACTGGCTTTCCGGGCAACACGGTGAAGAGGGTGGTTCCATGCGCGGTGCGGCAAATGCCCTGCGCAACCAGGCGGCAGCAATGGGCGGCAACGTACTTTATAGCGTAAACAGTCCGACTCAGGGCTTTTTGTCCAGTTTTGTTCCGACCGCCAGTGAAATGAGCGGTCAGGTTTATAAATGCCCGAATTGATCTTATTTTTGTACTCCCGTCAGTGATGGCGGGAGTTGCTCGGTTTACTCTTTTCTCTGTTATTTTTTTTATGATTTAAAATTCATGCAATCTATATTTCCGCTGCGTTAATAAAACCCCTGAATATAAATTATCGCGAAATATTGACCTGCGTCGTTATATTGTTCTCTTTGCGTTTTTTTATAGCGTAAAGCGTAAAGCATTATCGCTGCGTGCCGATAGTCCCGACAGGATTCATTGCAAGATGGATTTTACGGCGTGTTATTTTAATTATGATGGCGTTGGGAGCTTGTCATGAATATTACAAAGCGATTGTTGCTTGCTTTTTCGTTACTAATAGCCAGCCTGATTGGTACGAACCTCATTGCTATGATGTCGTTATCAGAAATAGGAAGTTCGCAAAAAGTCTTCCAGGAAAATACGTTACCCAGTCTCGATGAGATAAATGCTGAGATGCTGAAGGTGACGAGTGTCCGCGCTCAGCTCTTTTTGCATGCCCTGACGGAGGATGCAACACAAATGGCGGAAATAAAACAGAATGCGTTGAAAATTTTCGATGAGCTGTACAGTATGCACCAACATTATACTCAGCAGCTTACCGTGGATCAGAAAGATCTCGAGCAGTCTAAAAAAACACTTGCCGACCTGGAAAAATTCCGTGTGGTAATGGACAGCTATTTTAAATTATCTGAAGCGAACGATCGTATGGCTGCATCTAATGCTATGCGTAGTGGCGGTATGGTAGCGGATAATATTACGACACTGATTAAGGACTTTTCCGATCAGGTCGCTTATAACACCTGGTTAGTCGACGAGGCGCAAAATAAGAGTGACAGCTTAATTTCCCGTTCAATGGTGTTGTCTATTTCTGCAACGTTGGTTGCGACAATATTATTGGGCCTGTTTGGTTTAATAACGGTGCTGAATATTCGACGCCGCCTGAATGAAATGAAAGATGGCATGGTGAATATCAGTGAAAACCTGGATCTCAGCTATGCCATTCCCATCGGGCGTATGGACGAAATCGGCCAGGCCGCCAATGCGTTTAATCAGTTAATAGGACGCATGGCGGAGTCCCTGAAAATGGTGCGTTCTGCCTCCTCTTCCGTGAATACAGCCGCCAATGAGATAGCATTGGGTAACAACGAACTTTCCGCCCGCACGGAACAGCAATCGGCTGCAGTTGTTGAAACAGCTGCCAGCATGGAGGAACTCAACTCCACGGTGAAACAGAATGCGAGCAACGCGCACCAGGCCAGCCAACTCTCTATCGCTGCTTCTCAGGCAGCAACACAGGGCGGCGAGGTGGTTAGTGCAACGGTTAATCGCATGAAAGACATTATCGGAAGTTCGAATAAAATTTCCGAAATAACCTCGGTGATCAACGGCATTGCTTTCCAGACGAATATCCTGGCGCTTAATGCCGCGGTAGAGGCTGCAAGAGCGGGGGATCAGGGGAGAGGCTTTGCTGTTGTAGCGGGGGAAGTCCGTTCGCTGGCCCAGCGCAGTGCGCAAGCGGCAAAAGAGATCGAAACCCTGATCAATGAGTCCGTTAACTATGTTGAAGACGGTGCCCGCCAGGTTGATCTGGCAGGCGAAGCCATGAGTGGCATTGTGCATTCTGTTATGCAGGTAAAAGATCTGATGCAGGAAATTGCCGCAGCGTCAGACGAGCAGGACCGCGGGATCACGCAAATCGCTCAGGCGATGTCTGAACTGGATACCACAACACAACAGAATGCGGCTTTAGTTCAGGAATCTTCGGCTGCCGCAGGCAGTCTTGAAGACCAGGCGACGAAACTGCAGCAACTGGTTGATGTTTTTCGTCTGCCGGGGCAAAACGTTGCACATAAACCCGCGCCAGCCGCTAAGCACACCCAGATGAATCCGACAGTCGTCAGTGAAGATGATGGTTGGGAAAAATTCTAAACAGTAGTTTGAGTCTGCTGTCATCAGACTCGCAGATTTTCACGGCTATGCTCTGTCTCGTGGCATAGCCGTGTTTTTTAGCTCTGACGTAATTGCAGATCTAACGGCGTCTTGCTGGGTTCACCGCCAATTTCACGAGCCAGTTTCGGCACCATATAGCCTGAAACCTGCTTCAGCAATTCGCGCATGATATTCCGCGCTTCCTCATCGCTCACCATAAAATGCGCAGCGCCCTGAACTTTATCCAGCACGTGCAGGTAATAAGGCATCACTCCCGCGTCGAACAGTGCATTGCTCAGGTCCGCCAGCGTTTGTGCGTTATCATTCACTCCGCGCAGCAACACACTTTGGTTCAGCAGCGTTACGCCGGCCTGACGTAGTCTGGCCATCGCCGCGCAGAAATCATCATCGATCTCCCTGGCGTGGTTAATATGATTAACCAGCAGGATCTGCAACGACGAGCGCGCGAAACGGGCCGTCAGCGTGTCGGTGATACGCGCCGGGATCACTATTGGCAGACGGCTATGGATGCGCAAACGCTTGATATGGGGGATTGCTTCCAGTTGTTCAATCAGCCAGTCCAGCTCATGATCTTTCGCCATCAGCGGATCGCCGCCGGAAAAAATAATCTCATCCAGCTCCGTGTGCGTGGCGATATAGTCCAGCGCACCTTGCCAGTTGCGTTTGTTGCCCTGGTTATCGGCGTACGGAAAGTGGCGGCGGAAGCAGTAACGGCAATTTACGGCGCAACCGCCTTTTACCAGCAGCAGGGCGCGGTTGCGGTATTTGTGCAGTAACCCCGGCACCACACTGTGTTGTTCTTCCAGCGGATCGGCGCTGAAGCCTGGCGCTGCAATAAACTCTTCGGCAGCGGTAAGTACCTGACGTAGCAGAGGATCGTTCGGGTTCCCTTTCTCCATTCTCGCCACAAAAGCCCGTGGTACGCGCAAGGGAAAAAGGCGTTTTGCTTCGCGTCCGGCCAGCATTTGCGCATCCGGGTCTACATTTAAAATACGTAACAGTTCATCGGGATCGGTTATTACATCGGCAAGTTGCAATAACCAATCTTCTCTGGAAGGGGTTTTTAGGGTTACAATGTGTGCCATTTTTTTGGCTAAGCTACCAGTTAACAATTTCAGAGGGCCTTATGGCGACTTACTATAGCAACGATTTTCGTGCCGGTCTTAAAATCATGATGGACGGCGAACCGTACGCGGTTGAAGCCAGTGAATTCGTGAAACCAGGTAAAGGCCAGGCATTTGCGCGCGTTAAGCTGCGTCGCCTGCTGACCGGTACCCGCGTAGAGAAAACCTTCAAGTCTACTGACTCTGCTGAAGGCGCGGACGTTGTCGATATGAACCTGACTTACCTGTACAACGACGGTGAGTTCTGGCACTTCATGAACAACGAAACTTTCGAGCAACTGTCCGCAGACGCGAAAGCGATTGGCGACAGCGAAAAATGGCTGCTGGACCAGGCTGAGTGCATCGTGACCCTGTGGAACGGTCAGCCGATCTCCGTGACTCCGCCGAACTTCGTGGAACTGGAAATCATTGAAACCGATCCGGGTCTGAAAGGTGATACTGCGGGTACTGGCGGCAAACCGGCAACCCTGAGCACTGGCGCAGTGGTTAAAGTTCCGCTGTTCGTGCAGATCGGTGAAGTGATTAAAGTGGATACCCGCTCTGGCGAATATGTATCTCGCGTGAAATAATCCTCACGACTTCGGCGTAGCGCCGTGCTACGCCGCTGAATTTCTCAGGGCCGGGATGATGAAACGTTTTGCGAAACTTGTCTCACTGATACTTCTTGGTTGTGCTCTTCTGTCTGGCTGCAATACCGCGCGCGGCGTCGGTGAAGATATCCAGAGTCTTGGTCATGTTATTTCCCGCGCGGCCAACTAAAACTTCACATCTTCTTAAAAATGCCTCTGTTCCGGTAACGTTCCGGAATCTTGTCTATGCTTAAGTGGCTAACAATATTGGTCACAAAAGGAAGATATTATGGTTAAGAAGACAATTGCTGCGATCTTTTCTGTACTGCTCCTTTCCTCTGCTCTGACGGCCTGTAATACCACTCGAGGTGTAGGTCAGGATATCTCTGAAGGCGGTAGCGCGATCTCTGGCGCGGCAACCAAAGCACAGCAGTAACCTCTATCGGTACGGCGTTCGTCGTACCGTTAATTTGAGCTTTCTGGTAGCGACAGGAACGGTGTAAATCGGTTCCCCATGCCCAGTTTCATTCTGATATTGCGCTTATAGGTGTAGACGGTTTTGCCGTTGATACTCAGTTTGGCGGCAATCGTCTGATTGCTTCTGCCTTCCATCCACAGCGTTAATACTTTCTCTTCCTGCTTTGTCAGTAAAGGCGTGGCAACATGCGGTATTGCGCGCACAGGACGGGCGAGCACGAGGGCATCAATGGCTTGCGCTAACGTGTCCAGTGGTGCTGTTTTCAGCAACGTTGTTTTAACCCTGAATTGCGCATAGATTTCTGAGAGTTGCGCATCTTCGCCGGATTCCAGCAGCATCACCTGAGTATCTTCACCGCAGGCAGAAAAAAGAGAGGCAAGTTGTTGACTATGATGGATTTCATTCTTAAAACCGTGAAGGTCGGCGATCACTAAATCTGGCTGCCATTGCACAATATGCTCTCTCGCCAGCATCAAATTATGCAGTGCGGTTACAAGGAATGATGCGGGGAACAAATCATTTTGATTGAGCCAGGATTCCATCCCTGAACGGGTGAAGTAACAACGGTCAATCACGAGAATCTTGAACATATTTTTCTTCGCAGTCAGGAGGTGGCGCACAACTTCCTGTATTCAGGAAAGCGATTCATCATAGGGTGTATATATGCTGAATAAATGACTGAATTCCGCTGCGAACAGTGGCTATTTCTTGCTTTAACCTCCTAAAATTAGGTAAGCACAAAAATGTTGAAATAATAAACTGAAATGGTCAGAATCGACCCTCTTCAAACGCCTGACGGGACGACCCGCCAGTGTGCATGTTCAACGGGGACGGCCCCGCACCGGAGCCAATAATGTCCTGGTTTATTCTTCTTGTTGCAGGTCTTCTGGAAGTGGTTTGGGCCGTCGGCCTGAAATACACTCATGGATTCACACGCTTAACCCCCAGCATTGTCACCGTCACGGCCATGGTCGCCAGTATTGTGCTGCTCTCATGGGCAATGAAAACCCTGCCGGTTGGTACAGCATATGCCATCTGGACCGGGATTGGCGCCGTCGGCGCGGCGATTGCCGGCATTGTATTGCTTGGCGAATCCGCAAGTCTGGCGCGCGTTTTCAGTCTGTGTCTGATCGTTGCGGGGATTGTTGGTCTGAAACTCAGCGCCCATTAAGGCGCTTGTTTAATCCAGAGTAATTTTTCCACGGCGAAACCCTGTCGCGACGCGATCTCCAGCATCTGTTGTTTAACATTTGCGGGGAGGGATGGCGTGCGCGACAGGATCCACAGGTAGTCACGATCCGGCCCGCAGACCAGCGCATAGCGGTAATTATCATCCAGCGCGATAACATTGTATCCACCGTAGAAGGGACCGAAAAACGAGACTTTCAGCGCCGCAGTGCGGGGGTTTCCGGTGAAATACGCTTCACCCGTTGATTGCTGCCACATACCGCGATCCGGGTTATAGCCACGGTTTATCACGTTTAATCCCCCGTCATCGCGCAGGCTGTAAGTGGCGGTGACCTGCTCCAGACCGCTCTCGAAGCGGTGATCAAAACGGGCAATCTCGTACCATTTTCCCAGGTAGCGTTGCGCATCAAAATTTTGAACAACCTGAACGCCGTCGGGAGGTGTGGGGGAACTACAGGCAGAAAGTAAAAACGCGGCTGCAACAGCGAGGAGAAAACGCATAAGATTTTCCTTCCAGCATTTTCTTTCAGGTATAGACGCTGGGGGAAAATTTGCTCTCCCGCTTGCGCAGGAGAGCGACAGGTATCAAATAAAAATCACGCCGACCAGTGTCACCACGGTCAGAATGGCGGCAAGGCCGTAGAATACCCATTTACCGCTAGGCACGTGGATTTTTAAGTCATGCATCATATGGTGGATACGGTGCAAGCCGCACCACACCGGCAATACAATCATCAAAAAGATAAAGGCGCGGCCAATAAAGCTTTGCGCAAACGCCAGTACGCGCTCATAGCTGAGTGCTTCTGCGGGGTAGAGCCCCAGCGGCAGCAACACACCCACCAGCAGGATAATCACCGGAGCAACAATTGCGCTCCACATACCGCCTGCGCCAAACAAGCCCCAGAATACGGGTTCGTCGGAACGTTTTGGATTCGGGTTAATCACCTTGGCCTCCTTACCAGAACAGTGCGACAAACAGGATCACGACAGTGACCACCGCTGTAACCGCCCAGAGCGCTTTCAGCACTGGCTCTGGCCCCATTTTTTCATCTTTCACGATGATGATCGTCGCTTTCGGCGCCAGTTCGAACCAGGTTTTCGTGTGCAGCAGTGCTGCCGCCAGCGAAATCAGGTTAAGAACTACCACAATCGGGTTTTGCAGGAAGTCTACAAAACCGGTCCAGCTTTCCGGGCCGTGTTTGAGGGCAAAGAGCCCGTAAATCAGCACGATGCTGAACCAGACTGCTGGCACCGCCGTTCCTTCACGCAGCATATAGAAGCGATAAAACGGCAGTTGTTTCCACCAGCTTGCGGGTACAGGACGAACCCAGGCTTTGCGTTTAGTCGTCATAATGCACTCCTTAGCGTGGTTTCAGAGTGGCGATAAGAAAGTCTTTCGAGCTTTCCACCTTGCTCTGCTGAATAGCGGCAGCGGGATCGACATGCTTCGGACACACTTCCGAGCAATAGCCGACAAAAGTGCAGCTCCACACGCCGTTCTGGCCGTTCAGTTGCCCCATACGCTCTGCTTTACCCTTATCGCGGTTGTCCAGATTGTAACGATGCGCCAGCGTGATCGCCGCCGGGCCAATGAACTCAGGGTTCAGGCCAAACTGAGGACACGCGGCATAGCACAAACCACAGTTGATGCAGCCGGAGAACTGGTGATATTTCGCCATTTGCGCCGGTGTCTGTTTCCCCGGCCCCTGATCGGGTGTACGCGTATTGCCGATGACATAAGGCTTAATCGCCTCGAGGCTCTCGATAAAGTGGGTCATGTCGACCACCAGATCGCGCTCGATCGGGAAGTTCGCCAGCGCTTCCACCTTCATCCCTTTCTCATAGTCACGCAGGAAGGTCTTACAGGCCAGTTTGGGCACCTTGTTGATCATCATCCCGCATGAGCCGCAAATCGCCATACGGCACGACCAGCGATAGCTCAGGTCAGGCGCAAGGTTGTCTTTGATATAGCTCAGCGCGTCGAGCAGCGAGGTTGCTTCGTCGTAGGGCACATCGTAAAAGGCGCTGTGCGGTGCGTTGTCAACTTCCGGGTTATAGCGCACGATCTCGACTTTCAGATTTTTCATCTCAGCCATTGTTCGTCTCCTTCTTCTCGGTCGCTTCCGCCTCTGCACCGTAAACGCGTTTTGCCGGTGGCAGCGTGGTGATTTTCACGTCGCTGTATTCCAGCCGTGTTGCGCCGTCAGCGTCGCGGAAGGCAAGGGTATGCTTGAGGAAGTTGACGTCATCGCGTTCGGTACAGCCTTCGTCCAGACGTTGATGGGCACCGCGGGACTCTTTACGCGCCAGCGCGGAGTGCGCCATACATTCCGCCACGTTCAGGCCATGACCCAGTTCAATGGTGTAGAGCACATCCGTGTTGAACACGCTGGAGGTATCGGTGATACGCACGCGTTTAAAGCGCTCCTGCAGCTCCGCCAGTTTATCCACGGTTTTCTGCATCAGTTCCGGCGTACGGTAAATACCGCAGCCTTCTTCCATGGATTCGCCCATTTCATCACGGATTTTCGCCCAGCTTTCGTTACCTTGCTGGTTAACCAGCTTTTTCAGACGCTGTTCGACATCCGCCGCCTGCGCATTCAGCGCATCGTCATTGGCGTGGCTTGCGGTGGCAGAACGCTCCATCGCGCGTTCACCGGCCAGGCGACCAAACACCACCAGTTCCGCCAGTGAGTTCGAACCAAGGCGGTTGGCGCCGTGCAGGCCGACAGAAGAGCACTCGCCCACGGCAAACAGCCCGGTGATGCGGGATTCGCAGTTCTGATCGGTTTCGATACCGCCCATGGTGTAGTGTGCAGTCGGGCGCACCGGGATCGGTTCTTTGATCGGATCGACCCCAACGTAGGCTTTCGCCAGTTCGCAGATAAACGGCAGACGTTCCTTGATCTTTTTCTCGCCAAGATGACGCAAGTCGAGGTGCACCACATCGCCGCGCGGCGTGGAGATGGTGTTGCCTTTGCGCCACTCATGCCAGAACGCCTGCGATACTTTATCGCGCGGACCCAGCTCCATATATTTGTTTTTCGGTTCTCCCAGGGGCGTTTCCGGTCCCATGCCGTAATCCTGCAAATAGCGATAGCCATTTTTGTTGACGAGGATCCCGCCTTCACCACGGCAGCCTTCCGTCATCAGAATGCCGGAACCGGGCAGACCGGTCGGGTGATACTGCACAAATTCCATATCACGCAGCGGTATACCGTGCGCCAGCGCCATGCCCATACCGTCGCCGGTGACAATGCCACCATTGGTGTTGTAACGGTAAACGCGACCCGCGCCGCCCGTTGCCATTACCACGGCATTCGCACGGATTTGCACCAGTGTGCCTTCCATCATGTTCATCGCCACCAGGCCACGAGCATGGTTGTCGTCGACCAGAATATCCAGCACAAAATGTTCATCGAAGCGTTGGATTTGCGGAAACTGAAGGGAGGTTTGAAACAGCGTATGCAACATGTGGAAGCCGGTTTTATCGGCCGCGAACCAGGTACGTTCGATCTTCATCCCGCCGAAGCGGCGCACGTTGACCGAACCGTCGGGTCGGCGACTCCACGGACAACCCCACTGTTCAAGTTGGGTCATCTCTGTCGGGCAATGGTGCACAAAATAGTCGACGACATCCTGTTCGCAAAGCCAGTCACCGCCAGCAACGGTATCGTGGAAATGGTACTCGAAGCTGTCATGATCCTGGGCGACGGCGGCAGAACCGCCTTCTGCAGCAACCGTATGGCTGCGCATGGGATAGACTTTTGAAATCAGTGCGATTTTAGCGTTAGGGTTGGCTTGCGCCGCAGCGATCGCGGTGCGTAATCCTGCTCCGCCTGCGCCAATCACAGCGATATCGGCTTGAAAGGTTTGCACGACATTCCTCCAGATTATTGTTGTTCCGCAACGATAAGCCTGAAGCGCTTGAGGTAGTTGCGGAAATGTTCCACTGCTCCTTTTTGGGTAAGCGCAGTATAACCGTAGGGATGGAAGGGAAATTTGATGTGTTCGATTTTTTTGCCGTTCTTTAGTGTGATGCATCATCGATATTGACAGATATCAGCACATAAATGCCCCTCATTATTTATAGACGACATAAGTGAAAATTTTTTGTGCAAAATTTGTCTCTGTGGATCGATGCGGGTAGACTTCGTGCCCTTGTCTGAATTCGGAGAAAGCACCATGAGCGAGACGGCAACCTGGCAGCCGAGCGCATCCATCCCTAATCTATTGAAACGAGCAGCCATTATGGCTGAGATCCGTCGTTTCTTCGCCGATCGCGGCGTGCTCGAGGTGGAAACGCCCTGTATGAGCCAGGCAACGGTAACAGACATTCATCTGTTCCCGTTTGAGACCCGTTTTGTCGGGCCGGGCCACTCTCAGGGGCTTAATCTCTATCTGATGACCAGCCCGGAATACCATATGAAGCGCTTGCTGGCTGCGGGTTGCGGGCCAGTATTCCAGTTGTGCAGAAGCTTTCGTAACGAAGAGATGGGGCGTCATCACAACCCGGAATTCACCATGCTTGAGTGGTATCGTCCGCATTACGATATGTACCGCTTAATGAATGAAGTGGATGATTTATTGCAGCAGGTGCTGGAGTGCCCGGCAGCGGAATCGATCTCTTACCAACAAGCGTTCCAGCGTTACCTGGAGGTGGATCCGCTCTCTGCCGATAAAACCCAACTGCGCGAAGTGGCGGCAAAGCTTGATCTGAGCAATATTGCCGACACCGAAGAAGATCGCGATACGCTGCTGCAACTGCTGTTTACGATGGGCGTGGAGCCGCAGATCGGTAAAGATCGTCCGACTTTTGTTTACCACTTCCCGGCAAGCCAGGCCGCGCTGGCGCAGATCAGCACCGAAGATCACCGCGTTGCTGAGCGTTTTGAGGTGTACTTCAAGGGGATCGAGCTGGCGAATGGTTTCCATGAACTCACCGACGCTCGCGAGCAGCAGCAGCGTTTCGAGCAGGACAACCGCAAACGCGCGGCGCGCGGTCTGCCGCAGCAGCCGGTGGATGTGAACCTGCTGGAAGCTCTGAAAGCGGGCCTGCCGGACTGCTCCGGCGTGGCGCTGGGCGTTGATCGTCTGGTGATGCTGGCATTGCAGGCAGAAAGCCTGGCGGATGTTATTGCCTTTACCGTCGACCGGGCTTGAATATCATCTTTGCCGGGAGGCAGTTGCGCCGACCCGGCTCACAACCCCCTGTTCTGATGAATCCACAAGTCTGATAAGCATAGCGCCATCAGGCGCTGAATATTCTGCTCTACAAACTTCCCGCTGGCCTGCTGTTTTTGCCTGCTGATGTCAGCGTTCGCGCTGTGCGTTTACCGTCGAGACTTTCAAGGCGCATCTGGAACGGTGGGAACGGCAAATCGATACCGTGCTCACGGAAGCCTGCCAGAATTAACTGGTGGATTTCGTGGCGCAGCGGCATACGGTGTCCCATCTCCGCAGCGTAAATACGCAGCTCAAACAGTTGCAGCCCTTGTTGCAGATCGACCAGGAACACTTCCGGCGCCGGGTTATCAATCACCAGCGAGCAGCGTGCGGCTGCAGTGTAAAGGATCTGTGTGACCTCTTCGCTGTTAGCGTCTGCTGGCGCCGGAACCGTCAGCACCACACGGGTCACGGAGTCCGACAGCGACCAGTTGATAAACTGCTCGGTGATAAAGGCCTTGTTCGGCACGATGATCTCTTTGCGATCCCAGTCGCTGATGGTGGTGGCGCGGGTGTTGATCTTTGTGATGCTGCCGGTCAGATCGCGGATCGTCACGGTGTCGCCGATGCGGATCGGTTTTTCAAACAAAATGATCAAACCGGAGATAAAGTTGGCGAAGATCTCCTGCAAACCAAAGCCGAGACCGACGCCCAGAGCAGCCACCAGCCACTGCAGTTTTGCCCACTCAATACCGATCATCGAGAACCCCACCAGCCCGCCAAACAGCATCAGCAGATATTTGGTAATGGTGGTAATGGCATAACCGGTGCCTGGCGCGAGTTCAAGGTGCTGCAACAGCGCCAGCTCCAGTAACGCCGGGAGGTTGCGTACCAGCTGCGTGGTGATGATAAACACCAGAATGGCAATCAGCACCGCGCCCAGCGTAATCGGCTCCAGACTTTCCACGCCCTGCACAGTCGAGGTGACGTCCCACAGGGTGATATTTTCAAGGAAGCCGAAAGCGGAATGAATTTCTGACCACAGCACAATGACCGACAGTAACGCGATCAGCATCAGAATAGAGCGCACCAGCCGCAAGGACTGCACGCTGATGGCATCAAGATCGACTTCTGCCTCATCGACGTCGGCAACCCCTTCGGTGCTGGTTTGATGCGGCGGCTCATCTTCGCCGCGTGCACGTTGGGCGAGGATTTCCGCGCGGCGGTGGCGGGCGCGTTCGAAGGCCAGACGGCGGCGCTGAATCAGCATCCAGCGGCGGATGATGTGATAAACCACCAGCAACAGGAACCAGATGGCGACGGAGGTTTCCAGCCTGGCCAGCAGCGCCTGCGACGTGGCCAGATAGCCGACAGATGCTGCGAGAATGGCAATCAACGGCGCGCTCATCAGCAGGTTCCACAGCAGGCGGTTTGGCATATTGTCGCTGTTGCCGGCTTTATCCACGTACAGTGGGATCCCGGCGCGTTTCAGACTCAGCGTCACCAGCGCCAGTGCACCGCAGATAAGGATAAAACAGAGTCTGCCCAGCGATCCGGAGAACTCCCGATCGTTGAGGTTATCAAACATGATCAACGCCATGATCAACGGTACGATCAGGCCAATGCTCATCAGGTAGTAACGCATACCGCGCGCGACGCGATTGCGCGGCCAGCCAAAGTGCGCGACGAACAACCCGGTAGGTCGGGCAAAGGTGGCGCAAATCATCACCACCCACAGTAGCGGCACTGTGGCAGTCACACCGTCGCCAACGGCGACCGCCAGGGGATAAGGCCAGGCTTCCTGTAAACCATAACCCAGCGTTGCCCATAGCACCGGTAAAGGAGAGGCGACGAGAATGGACCAGAACACCGTGCGCATAGTGAGCCAGAAGTGATCCTGGGTGACTTTACCGACACGGGCGCTGGAACGCTCCAGAAAGCGGGTAAAGTGCCGGCGCGAGTAAATGCTGAATCCCACCAGAATCAAGGCGCCAAACAGCGGGAATAACGTCTCTTTGCTGGTGAGCATCATGGCGCTGGCCTTGCCCAACTGGCTGGCAGTATCCAGAGACAGCAGACGGCGCAGATCCTGGACGATTTCAATCGGCCATGCGAAGGTGACAGGGCTGACATCTGCCGTCCAGAACAGATAGCGGTGGGTCGCCTCATTCACCTCTTTCAGCGCATCTTCCAACTGGCTATTGGAAACTTTCAACTTGGTCAGCTCAAGGATCAGCGTATCGCCGCCCTGTAATAACGAGTTCAGTAACTCGCGCTGAGTGCGCAGCTGTGCTTCCAGAATACGGTTCTGCTCGTTTGTGAGCGGCTGGCCGTCCGCCTGGCGTATTTGCCGTAGTTGCGGTTGCTTGTTCAGCAGATCTTCGTAACGCATGCGGTGCACGCGCAACTGCGCCATTTCGGTGTCCAGTTGCTGCGGTTTGGGCATTTCCGGTAAACGGGCAACCTGTGCGCGCAACGCTTCACCGAGCATATTTGATGCGCCCAGCCACTGGGATTGTTCACGCAGCGTATTGAGCGCCTGGCGCACCTGCAACGTCTGCCCGGTAGCCTGGCGCTGCTGAGATGCCACCAGATCCATACGCTGCGCCTGTTGGTTAAGCGCCTGCGACAGCTCGCGGTTGATTCGGAACTGTTCAACAATACCGACAGGGAGATTATCGCTGTTCTCCGCCAGAAGTTCGGTGCTTTCCAGCGCCTGCTCGGCTTCACGCTGACGCTGACTATTAAGCTGATTGCGCAAGGCTTGCAGGTAGGCATCCAGTTGCTGGCTCTGCTTTTGCGCCAGTTCGGAACGCATGCGCGACAATTCCTGGCGGTTATTGGCCGACAGTTGCGCCAGCTCCAGTTCATCCACCAGCGCTTTCAGTTTCGCCGATTCTGCCTGTGCGCTGAGATTTTGCGCCTGCGCCAGCGGTGTTGTCGCATTTTGCGCCCCCAGGCGGCGTTCCACTTCGGTTACCTGGCGACGCGCGTCGGTTTGCTGCTGTGGAAGCTGGTTTAAGGAATCACTGATTTCCCGTGCGCGCTCTTGTTCCTGTTGCGCCTGGCGGGTCTTCTCCAGTAACTGGCTGCTGACTTGCAGGATTTCCTGGTTCAGCGCGTCGCTGCTCATGCCCGCCGGGACGGATTTGGGGTCGTCGCGCAGGTTGTCCAGTTGAGAACGCAGGGTGCGGGAAAGTTTAGGGAAATTATCAATGACTTGTTGGTACTGCTGAGCGCGCTCAAGTGAACCTTTACGTTCTTCAAGCGCGTTGAGCGCAGCCTGGAGCAGCTCGACAGTTTCCGCCTGGTCAGGCGTGTTCTTCGCCGCTTTGGCTTGCTCCAGTTCCTGCGTAATTTGTCTGGCATCGGGGGCCGATGCCGCCATGGCCCCCAGGCTGAGGCACCAGGCCATCAGAAATGTGATAATCAGGCGCACATCAGTCTTCCTGTTTTGGGGATTAACCTTCGTCTTTCCTGGCGTCCACCAGCGGGCTGGCGTCGTGTTCGGCGTTGATTTCCGCTTCCGGCAAAGACGCCTGTTCAGTTTCGACAGGGGCGAACGTTTCGGTGGACACTGCCAGCGGTTGACCAATTTTGGTGACCGACAGACTTTGCAGCTGTTCCGCCAGCGTCACTTTGCCCGGTGCAAACAGGTTAATCACGGTGGAGCCCAGCTTGAAGCGGCCCATTTCCTGACCTTTCAGCAATGCAACCGCGCCTTCGCTTTCGCCAGCAGGCCAGGTCCAGCGCTTGATGATCCCTTCGCGCGGCGGCGTAATGGTTCCTGCCCAGACGGTCTCGATACTGCCGACAATGGTCGCGCCGACGAGAATTTGCGCCATCGGGCCGAACTCTGTATCAAACAGACAGATCACGCGTTCGTTACGGGCAAACAGGTTCGGCACGTTTTGCGCTGTCAGGTGGTTAACGGAGAAGAGATCGCCCGGCACGTAAATCATTTCACGCAGAATGCCGTTACACGGCATATGAACACGATGATAGTCACGCGGAGAGAGATAGGTGGTGACAAAACTGCCGTTGCGGAACAGATCGGCCATCAGGTAGTTGCCTGCCAGCAGGGCTTCAAGGCTGTAGTTATGGCCTTTGGCCTGCAGGATCTTATCTTCTTCGATAGCGCCAAGCTGGCTCACCACGCCGTCTGCCGGCATCACCAGCACATTAGGGTCGGTATTCAGCGGGCGAACGTCGTCGCGCAGCGGGCGTACAAAAAAGTCATTAAAGGTGCGGTAGCTGGCGGTATCGGGCTTCTGCGCCTCTTTCATATCGACCTTGTAGTATTTCACAAACAGATCGATAACCAGTTTGGTCAGCCAGCCCGCGCGTTTGCTTGCGCCCCAGCCCGCCAGGCGAGTGAGCCACAGTTTCGGCAGAATGTATTGAAGCGAAAGTTTAAATGCGTTTAACAAGGTAGCCTCCAGGCCATTGTTTTTGTCGTTCCTGATCCGCCGCCGGGCGTCGGATCCTTTTCTAAAAAGGGGACGATTCTAGCGATGCTTAGCTTAGTTGTCAGTCATCTGATTCAGAAAAGCTTTTACGCGTTTTTACTTGCGACATGCTTTCCAGGATGCGGTGATAATTTTCGAAACGGCTTTCAGCAATTTCGCCTTTATCGACCGCTTCGCGAATGGCGCAACCCGGGTCCGTGTCGTGTTTGCAATCCCGGTATTTGCACTGGCCCAGATAGTCATGGAATTCGACAAAACCGTTGAAGATTTGTTCCGGTTCAAGGTGCCAGAGGCCAAATTCGCGAACGCCAGGAGAATCAATCACATCGCCGCCGTGCGGGAAGTGATAAAGGCGAGCGGCGGTGGTGGTGTGCTGCCCGAGACCGGAGACGTCGGAAACGTCGTTGGTGAGGATCTGCTCCTCTTGCAACCCGAGCAACGTGTTAAGCAGGCTCGATTTCCCCACGCCGGACTGCCCGGCAAAGATACTGATGCGGTTGGTCAGCGCCTCAATCAGCGGATTAAGGCCATTCTGTGCATGACTGGAAACCATGAGCACGCGATAGCCGATATTGCGGTAGATATCCATCTGCTCATTGACGAAATTCATACCGTCATCGTCCAGCAGATCGATTTTGTTCAGCACGATCAGTGGCTCAACCTGCAAGGCTTCGCAGGCGACAAGGTATCGATCGATAATGTTCAGCGACAACTCTGGCAGGATCGCCGACACCACCACAATTTGATCGATATTGGCGGCGATGGGTTTTACGCCATCATAAAAATCGGGGCGCGTAAGTACCGTGGTGCGTTCGTGTACGGCTTCGACAATGCCTTTTACCGTGACGCCTTCTGCCGCTTCTTTGCCAGGACGCCAGACCACCCGGTCGCCGGTGACCAGCGAACGGATCGTGCGACGAATATTACAGCGATGCACTTCGCCGTCGGCGGATTCCACATCGGCATGCATGCCAAAGCGGCTGATCACAACGCCTTCGGACGGATCGCCGAACAGGTTGTCATCATAGTCAGCTTTCTCCGTAGAGGTTTTCAACCGGCGCTGGTGGTTCTCTTTGACGCGGCGCTGCTGCCCTTTGGAGAGTTTATTTTTACTCAATCGTGCTGGCTCCTGGTCGCCCTGGATGGGCAAAACAACTATGATACACGCAATTCTAGATGAATATAGTTACGCGAGAAGGGTGGAAAATAGCATGAGCGCAAATGAAAACAACCTCATTTGGATCGATCTGGAAATGACGGGGTTAGATCCCGAGCGCGATCGCATTATTGAGATCGCGACGCTGGTGACCGATGCAAACCTGAACATTCTGGCGGAAGGGCCGGTCATCGCCGTGCATCAAACCGACGCACAACTGGCGTTAATGGATGACTGGAACGTGCGTACGCATACCGGCAGCGGGCTGGTGGATCGCGTGAAGGCCAGTCAACTGGATGATCGCGCCGCGGAGCTGGCTACCCTCGCGTTCTTAAAAGAGTGGGTGCCGGAGGGGAAATCGCCCATTTGCGGCAACAGCATCGGTCAGGACCGCCGTTTTCTGTTTAAGTACATGCCGGAACTGGAGGCTTACTTCCATTATCGCTACCTGGACGTCAGCACGCTGAAAGAGCTGGCTCGCCGCTGGAAACCGGAAGTGCTGGAAGGACTGAAAAAACAGAATACGCATCAGGCGCTGGATGACATTCGCGAATCCGTGGCTGAGCTGGCCTGGTATCGCGAACATTTTATTAAGTTGTAATGTTCATGCGCGCAGGGTCGGTTTTTTTCTGGCCCTGTAAGCCAGTGCTGGCGTGGGTTTGCTGTAAAAATGTGCACTTTGTCGATTAAATCGGCATTTAAACAAAAAAAGCGAAAATTTGCTTTCAGGGGCTTGCAGCAGGAAGGATTTCTCGTATAATGCGCCTCCCGTGAAGACACAGAAATGTGAAACACGGCATCACGAAATTTCAGTAAAAAGTAGTTCTAACTTACTGAAAAATCGATGATAAGCGGGAATAGCTCAGTTGGTAGAGCACGACCTTGCCAAGGTCGGGGTCGCGAGTTCGAGTCTCGTTTCCCGCTCCAAAATTTGAAATGCACCATCCAAATTTACTGGCGTCGGCAATGAAGCTGAAACCAGATAAATATGCGGGAATAGCTCAGTTGGTAGAGCACGACCTTGCCAAGGTCGGGGTCGCGAGTTCGAGTCTCGTTTCCCGCTCCAAATTTGAAATGCCGAAAGGCACGCACCATCCAGATTTACTGGCCCCGGCAAGCAAGCTGGTCCAGATAAGTATGCGGGAATAGCTCAGTTGGTAGAGCACGACCTTGCCAAGGTCGGGGTCGCGAGTTCGAGTCTCGTTTCCCGCTCCAAATTTTCACATCAAAAAATTATCCACAGCGGAATGCTTCGCTGGGGACGTTTTTTATTTCCTTCAGGAAAGTGTTGTAAACAGACTTATCCACAGGCCAGTCTTTCATTCGCAACATAATGATTACTTTGAAGGGTGAATAATATTTTTTTAACTGCCTGTAAAATAAAAACAAAATAACATATCAAATTGTTAATGTGATCACTTGACGAATTTGTGGTCATTGAATCGCAATGTGTTTTTTATTTTATTCACAAGCTGTGGATGGCTCAGGCGTCGCGCGGCAGACCTTTTTCCACCACCCTGACCAGCCGCTGCTGTTTCGGCATCTGTACCTCAACGCGGCAGGCGTTTCGCTTCTCTTTTTGCTGCGCAATCGCCCACTGTATGTGTTCATCGAGAAGTGGGTGCTCACCAAGACGCTGCTCCAGCGCCTGAATAGTGGCTTCTTCCCACGGGGCATTGCCCAGGGCGACGGCAATATTACGCAGCCAGCGTAAATGACCAATGCGGCGAATCGCCGACCCTTCTGTCACTTTCAGAAAATGCGCCTCGTTCCAGGCGAACAGATCGATCAACGCGGGCGCATGCAGCGCTTTACGTGGGCTGAAATCGTCCTCGTTGGTCAGTTGCGAGTAGCGATTCCATGGGCAAATGAGTTGGCAATCATCGCAACCATAGATACGGTTGCCGATCAGGGGGCGCAACGCTTCCGGAATAGCGCCTTCAAGCTCAATCGTGAGATAAGAGATACAGCGGCGGGCATCGACAGTATACGGCTCGACAATCGCGCCGGTAGGGCAAATCGTCATGCAAGCCACGCAACGCCCACAGCCTTCTTCCACCGGCTTATCGACAGGCAGGGGCAAATCAATCAGCAATTCGCCCAGAAAGAAAAATGAGCCCGCATCGCGGCTTAAGATAAGTGAGTGCTTACCTGTCCAGCCAAGCCCGGCTTTTTCTGCCAGTGGGCGCTCAAGAATAGGCGCGGAATCCACAAAAGGTCTAAAATTCAGCGAAGCACATTGCTGCGAAATAATCTCGCCGAGCTTTTTAAGCCGGTTACGCAGCAGCTTATGATAATCGCGGCCCAGCGCATAACGGCTGACATAGCCGAGCGTTGGGTTTTTCAGCGTGCTGGCGAAAGCGGCCTGCGCAGGAAGGTAATTCATGCGCACACTGATCACGCGCAGCGTGCCGGGGAGAAGCTCGTGGGGACGGGCGCGCATCATACCGTGACGCGCCATCCACTCCATCTCGCCATGATATTGTTTATCCAGCCACGCCTGCAGCTTCGGTTCGCTGGCGCTGAGATCGGTATCGGTAATACCGACATGCTGAAAACCCAGTTCAGAGCCCCACTGTTTGATTTGTTGCGCTAACTGATTGAGATCGAGGGGCTGTGACATGACGGACCATAAAAATGAAGAAAATCGCAGCAAGTATACCACACTCCATCTGGCCTGCTGATGACCTTAAACGCGCTGAAAAAGAGGCGGCGGACAGCTTCGGCATTACGCTTTACGAGCTGATGTTACGTGCAGGCGAAGCCGCTTTTACTGTGGCGCGGGAGCAGTTTCCCGACGCGCGTTGCTGGCTGGTGCTCTGTGGGCACGGCAATAACGGCGGCGATGGTTATGTGGTTGCCAGGCTTGCCGCCGCAGCGGGAATACAGGTGACATTGCTGGCGCTGGAGAGCAACAAACCGCTGCCGGAAGAGGCTGCGCAGGCGCGGGATGCCTGGCTTAACGCGGGTGGCGTGATCCATGCCCCTGACATTCTCTGGCCGGAACAGGTGGATTTGATTATCGATGGCCTGCTGGGCACCGGGCTCGCCAGTGCGCCGCGCGACAATGTCGCACAATTGATCGACCACGCTAACGCCCATCCGGCTCCGGTATTGGCGCTGGACATTCCTTCCGGTCTTAATGCACAAACGGGCGCCGCGCCGGGCGCTGTTATTCAGGCTCATCACACCATCACCTTTATCGCCCTTAAACCTGGCTTGTTGACAGGCAAGGCGCGGGATGTCGTAGGGCAGCTTCATCATCATGCGCTGGGACTGGAATCCTGGTTAAGCGGGCAAGAGACAGCACTGACCCGGTTTGATGCCAGCCAGCTTTGCCGCTGGTTTACGCCGCGTCGCCCGACGTCACATAAAGGCGATCATGGCCGCCTGCTGATCATTGGCGGCGATCACGGTACCGCCGGGGCGATTCGCATGGCTGGCGAGGCAGCACTGCGCGCAGGCGCTGGCCTGGTGCGTGTGCTGACGCGCAGCGAGAATATCGCGCCGCTGCTTACCGCCCGCCCGGAATTGATGGTTCATGAGCTGACCAGCGCCTCGCTGGATGAGAGCCTTGAATGGGCGGATGTAGTGGTGATCGGCCCGGGACTTGGGCAGCAGGAGTGGGGCAAAAAAGCGCTGCAAAAGGTAGAGAATTTCCGTAAACCGATGCTATGGGATGCGGATGCGTTGAACCTTCTGGCAATCAATCCCGATAAACGTCACAATCGCGTACTGACGCCGCACCCTGGCGAGGCTGCGCGCATGCTGAATTGCAGCGTGGCGGAGATCGAAAGCGATCGCCTGCTCGCCGCGCAGCGCCTGGTAAAACGGTACGCCGGTGTGGTTGTGCTGAAAGGCGCGGGTACTGTCGTTGCCAGTGCAGAGGGCGAAATGGCCATTGTTGATGCCGGTAACGCCGGTATGGCGAGCGGCGGCATGGGGGATGTTTTGTCAGGCATTATTGGCGCGCTACTCGGGCAGAAATTGACGCCCTGGGATGCGGCCTGCGCGGGATGTGTTGCTCATGGCGCTGCGGCAGACAGGCTGGCGGCGCAATTCGGTATGCGCGGTATGCTGGCTACCGATCTATTTACGGCGCTTTGGCGTGTTGTTAACCCGGATGTAGTTGATACAAAAGATGATTAATCGAGTTATTCCTTTACCTGACGAGCAAGCAACACTGGATCTCGGCACGCGTGTGGCGCAGGCTTGCGTCGGTGCGACGGTGATTTATCTGTATGGCGATCTCGGCGCGGGTAAAACCACCTTCAGCCGGGGATTTTTACAGGCCCTGGGTCATCACGGGAATGTCAAAAGCCCGACCTATACCCTCGTTGAACCGTACACTCTCGACTCGCTGACGGTGTATCACTTCGACCTGTATCGTCTTGTGGATCCTGAGGAGCTGGAATTTATGGGCATCCGCGATTATTTTGCCAATGATGCCATTTGCCTGGTTGAGTGGCCGCAACAAGGTGCGGGTGTACTGCCTGACCCGGATGTCGAAATCCATTTAGATTACCAGGCTCAGGGGCGTGAGGCGCGCATTCGCGCGGTATCCTCATCTGGCGATTCGTTACTGGCGCGTATGGCCGGTTGACAGGAAGGATAACGTGATGATCTCTCGCGTTAAAGGTTGGTTGGCGGCTGCGTTCTTACTGCTTTGTACGCAGGCGGGGGCGGCAAGCCTGGCGGATATTCAGGTCTCCAATGGCGACAGCCAGGCGCGTATCACTTTCAGCTTTATGGGCGATCCTGAATATGCGTTTACGCAGCAGGATAAGCGTAGCGTCGCGCTGGATATCAAACAGACCGGCATTATCCAGGGCCTGCCGCTGCAGTTTAGCGGCAACAATCTGGTCAAAAGTATCCGTGCCGGGACGGCAAAAGATAATCAGTCGATCCGTCTGGTGGTGGATTTAACGCAAAATGGCAAAACCCGGGCGGTGAAGCAGCAAAGCGGCGCGGGTTACAACGTGGTCTTTACGATTGATGCCGATGTGCCGCCACCACCACCTAAAGCAGTGGTGCAGCGTAACGATACGCCTGTTTTTACCTCTCGTCCTGCACAGCCTTCAACGCCTGCGCGCAATCCGTTTAAAGCGGATAACGATCGCATTACCAGCGTGACCAGCAGTAATACGGTGACTCGCCCGGCGGTGCAGACACGCGCTGTATCCGGTGACAAAGTGGTTATCGCCATTGATGCCGGACACGGTGGTCAGGATCCCGGTGCGATTGGCGCAGGCGGAACGCAAGAGAAAAACGTGACCATCTCCATCGCCCGTAAATTGCGTGCGTTGTTGAATGATGACCCGATGTTCAAACCGGTGATGACCCGCGACGGCGACTATTTTATTTCGGTGATGGGGCGTTCCGATGTGGCGCGTAAGCAGAACGCTAATTTCCTGGTTTCTATCCATGCGGACGCTGCGCCGAATCGCGATGCAACCGGTGCCTCGGTATGGGTACTGTCAAACCGCCGTGCAAACAGTGAAATGGCGGGCTGGCTGGAACAGCATGAGAAACAATCGGAACTGTTGGGAGGTGCCGGGGATGTGCTGGCCAATAGCCAGTCTGACCCCTATCTGAGCCAGGCGGTGCTGGATTTACAATTCGGCCATTCCCAGCGCGTCGGTTATGATGTCGCCACCAGTATGCTGGGCCAGCTTGAGCGTGTGGGCGCGTTACATAAGCGTCGCCCGGAACACGCCAGCTTAGGTGTGCTGCGCTCCCCGGATATCCCTTCTGTGCTGGTTGAAACGGGCTTTATCAGTAATTCCGCAGAAGAGCGTTTGTTGGGGAGCGACAATTACCAACAACAGATCGCTGAAGCGATATACGGCGGTCTGCGTAACTATTTCCTCGCACATCCGTTGCAGTCCGCGCCACAAAGCGGAGGCGGGCAGACAGCCAGCGCCGCGGCGCCTGCGAACGGTCTGCTTAACTAAGGATATTTTCATGCCGATACAGGTTCTGCCGCCGCAGCTTGCGAACCAAATCGCCGCTGGCGAAGTGGTGGAGCGCCCTGCGTCGGTGGTGAAAGAGCTGGTTGAAAACAGTCTTGATGCAGGCGCTACGCGAATCGATATTGATATTGAACGCGGCGGCGCCAAGCTTATCCGTATCCGCGATAACGGCTGCGGCATCAACAAAGAGGAACTGGCACTGGCGCTGGCGCGTCACGCCACCAGTAAAATTGCCTCGCTGGACGATCTCGAGGCCATTATTAGCCTCGGGTTCCGTGGCGAAGCGCTGGCCAGTATCAGCTCTGTTTCCCGTTTAACGCTCACCTCCCGTACTGCGGAACAGCAAGAAGCGTGGCAGGCCTACGCCGAAGGGCGTGATATGGCAGTGACGGTCAAACCTGCCGCGCACCCGGTGGGCACCACGCTGGAAGTGCTGGATCTGTTCTACAACACGCCGGCGCGCCGTAAATTTATGCGTACGGAAAAAACCGAATTCAACCATATCGATGAGGTTATCCGTCGTATTGCGCTGGCGCGTTTTGATGTCGCTATCAATCTCACGCATAACGGTAAGCTGGTGCGTCAGTATCGCGCGGTCGCTGAAGGCGGGCAAAAAGAACGCCGTCTTGGGGCGATTTGCGGCACCGCCTTTCTGGAACAAGCGCTGGCCATTGAGTGGCAGCATGGCGACTTATCCCTGCGCGGCTGGGTGGCGGACCCTAAACAGACCACGACGGCTTTTGCTGAGATCCAGTATTGCTATGTGAACAGCCGAATGATGCGCGACCGGTTGATCAATCACGCAATCCGACAGGCCTGTGAAGATAAACTGGGCGCCGATCAGCAACCCGCTTTCGTGCTCTATCTGGAGATCGATCCGCATCAGGTGGACGTCAATGTGCACCCGGCGAAGCATGAAGTGCGCTTCCATCAATCGCGACTGGTGCATGATTTTATCTACCAGGGGGTGCTCAGCGTGCTGCAACAGCAGCTCGACGCACCCTTGCCGCTAACAGACGAACCTGCGCCACGAGCGTTGCCGGAGAACCGAGTGGCGGCAGGACGTAACCAGTTTTCTCAACCGCTGGTCGCTCGTGAACCGGATGCCCCGCGCATGCCAACCAACACCGCTCCGGCTCCCCGCAACAGCAGCAGTACGGGCACAACGCCCACCTGGCCGCATGCGCAACTGGGTTACCAAAAGCAGCAGGGCGCGCTGTATCGTCAGTTGCTGGATACGCCTGTCGTGGAGCGCAAAAATGAAGCGCCACAGCCCGCAGCGCCCGCGCTGGAAGGGCACAGCCAGAGTTTTGGCCGCGTTTTAACGCTGATCGCGCCGCACTACGCACTGCTTGAGCGTAACGGGCTGCTGGCATTGCTGGCGCTTCCCGTCGCGGAGCGTTGGTTACGCCATGCTCAGCTTTCTCCTGCCAATGCGCCCGCCTGCGGTCAGCCGTTGCTGATTCCGGTGCGTTTAAAAATTTCGGCGCAAGAGAGCGCGGCGTTGAAACAGGCGCAGCCGGTGTTGGCAAAAATGGGCATTGAATTTGTACCGGATGGCCAGCACGTGACCATTCGTGCCGTGCCTTTACCCTTGCGCCAACAAAATTTACAAATCTTGATTCCTGAACTGATAGGCTACCTGGCGCAGCAGACAAGCATTGATGCGGTGAATATTGCCCAGTGGCTGGCTCGTCATCTGGCGAGCGATCATCCGCAATGGAGTGTGGCGCAGGCTATTACCCTGCTGGCCGACGTCGAACGGCTTTGTCCGCATCTGGTGAAGTCCCCACCGGATGGTTTATTACAACCTGTTGATTTACAAACGGCAATGAACGCCCTGAATGATGAGTGAAGTGAGTAAGGCTGGCCTGCCTAAGGCTATTTTTCTGATGGGGCCGACGGCCTCGGGTAAAACGGCGTTAGCCATTGCGTTGCGTAAAGTTTTGCCTGTTGAGTTGATAAGCGTGGATTCTGCCCTTATCTATCAGGGCATGGATATCGGTACCGCAAAGCCGAACGCGGAAGAGTTACACGCCGCACCGCACCGGTTGTTGGATATTCTCGACCCGGCGCAGGCGTATTCCGCAGCGGATTTCCGCCGCGATGCGTTGGCGGAAATGCGTGCGATCACCGAAGCAGGACGCATTCCGCTGCTGGTGGGCGGTACGATGCTCTACTTCAAGGCGCTGCTGGAGGGGTTATCGCCCTTGCCATCCGCGGATGCAAAAGTCAGAGCAGAGATTGAAAAACAAGCGGCAGAGCGTGGATGGGAAGCGTTGCACCAGCAGTTGCGGGAGATCGATCCGGTTGCTGCAGCGCGGATTCATCCAAATGATCCGCAAAGGCTTTCCCGGGCACTGGAAGTTTTTTTCATTTCGGGTAAAACTTTAACAGATCTGACGCAAACGTCGGGAGACGCTCTGCCTTACCAGGTGCATCAGTTCGCCATCGCCCCGGCGAGCCGTGAACTGCTCCATCAACGCATTGAGCAGCGGTTTCATCAGATGTTGGCTTCAGGTTTTGAAGCAGAAGTGCGGGCGCTTTTTGCTCGCGGAGATTTGCATACGGAGATGCCTTCCATTCGTTGTGTGGGATACCGCCAGATGTGGTCGTATCTTGAAGGTGAGATTTCATACGATGAAATGGTTTATCGAGGTATTTGCGCCACGAGGCAGTTAGCCAAGCGACAGATGACATGGCTGCGCGGCTGGGATGGCGTCCACTGGTTAGAGAGTGAAAAGCCAGAAAAGTCTTACCAGGACGTGTTACAGGTTGTTCGTGCTATCGCAGGGTGAATGTGTACAATTAAGTCGTATCGTGCGCGAATTTTTTACGCAGTTTTCAGAGCCTTCGGGTTCTAAGTACAAAACAAGCATATAAGGAAAAGATAGAATGGCTAAGGGGCAATCTTTACAAGATCCGTTCCTGAACGCACTGCGTCGGGAACGTGTTCCAGTTTCAATTTATTTGGTGAATGGTATTAAGCTGCAAGGGCAAATTGAGTCTTTCGATCAGTTCGTGATCCTGTTGAAAAACACGGTCAGCCAGATGGTCTATAAGCACGCGATTTCTACTGTTGTTCCATCTCGTCCGGTTTCTCATCACAGCAACAATGCCGGCGGCGGTACCAGCAGTAACTACCATCATGGTAGCAACGCGCAGGGCTCTGCACAGCAGGACGGCGAAGAAACCGAATAAGGTTTTTGCTGTTTATCTACATCGGGGAGCCAGAAAATCTGCGTTCCCCGCTGATCTTTTTTGAGGGTTTACGCTTGTTTGACCGTTATGAAGCCGGTGAGCAGGCGGTACTGGTACACATCTATTTTTCGCAAGACAAAGATATGGAAGACCTCCAGGAGTTTGAATCTCTGGTCTCTTCCGCCGGTGTCGAAGCAATGCAGGTGATTACCGGTAGCCGTAAAGCACCGCACCCTAAGTATTTCGTTGGCGAAGGTAAAGCAGTTGAAATTGCGGATGCCGTAAAAGCCGTGGGTGCTTCCGTTGTGCTCTTTGATCATGCGCTGACCCCAGCCCAGGAACGTAACCTGGAAAGACTGTGCGAGTGCCGTGTTATCGATCGCACCGGTCTGATTTTGGATATTTTTGCCCAGCGTGCTCGTACGCACGAGGGGAAATTGCAGGTTGAACTGGCGCAGTTGCGCCACCTGGCGACGCGTCTGGTGCGTGGCTGGACCCACCTTGAACGACAAAAAGGCGGGATTGGTTTACGCGGTCCGGGTGAAACCCAGCTCGAAACCGACCGTCGTTTGTTGCGTAATCGTATTACCCAGATCCTGGCGCGCCTTGAGAAGGTTGAAAAGCAGCGTGAACAAGGGCGTCGCTCCCGCACGAAAGTCGATATCCCAACGGTTTCGCTGGTGGGTTATACCAACGCCGGCAAGTCGACGCTGTTTAACCACATCACTGAAGCGCAGGTGTATGCGGCAGACCAACTGTTCGCAACGCTGGATCCCACGCTGCGTCGTATTGATGTGGCGGATGTCGGGGAAACGGTGCTGGCGGATACCGTAGGGTTTATCCGCCATCTGCCACACGACCTGGTGGCGGCATTTAAAGCGACCTTGCAGGAGACGCGTCAGGCGACGCTGCTGATGCATGTGATCGACGCCGCCGATGTCCGTGTGCAGGAAAACATTGACGCAGTGAATACGGTGCTTGAAGAAATTGAAGCGCACGAGATCCCGACGCTGCTGGTCATGAACAAGATCGATATGCTGGAAGACTTCGAGCCGCGTATCGACAGGGATGAAGAGAATAAACCAATCCGTGTCTGGCTCTCAGCGCAGACCGGTGTTGGCGTACCACTGTTATTCCAGGCTTTGACGGAGCGTCTTGCCGGGGAAGTGGCGCAGCACACGCTGCGTTTGCCTCCGCAGGAAGGGCGCCTGAGAAGTCGGTTTTATCAGCTTCAGGCAATAGAAAAAGAGTGGATGGAAGACGATGGCAGCGTAGGTATGCAGGTGCGTATGCCGATTGTCGACTGGCGTCGACTCTGTAAACAAGAACCGGCACTCGAAGAGTACGTCGTCTGACCGGCACAGGCCTGAAAATTTTTCCCCTTTGGGGGTGCCCGCCAGTTCGGGCATACACCGCACGATAGACATATATGGAGCACATACATGGCGTGGAATCAGCCCGGTAACAACGGACAAGACCGCGACCCGTGGGGAAGCAGCAAACCAGGCGGCAACTCTGAGGGAAATGGAAACAAAGGCGGTCGCGATCAGGGGCCACCTGATCTGGATGATATCTTCCGCAAACTGAGCAAAAAACTCGGTGGTTTGGGCGGGGGTAAGAGCTCAGGCGGCGGCAATCCAGGTTCTGCTGGCCCGCGCGGTAATATGGGCGGGCGCGTTGTCGGTATCGTTGCCGCAGCCGCCGTGATTATCTGGGCTGCTACCGGTTTCTACACCATCAAAGAAGCGGAACGTGGCGTGGTTACCCGCTTTGGTAAGTTCAGCCACTTGGTGGAGCCGGGTCTGAACTGGAAGCCGACCTTCATTGATAATGTCACCGCCGTCAACGTCGAGTCCGTGCGTGAACTGGCCGCGTCCGGCGTCATGCTCACCTCTGATGAGAACGTGGTTCGCGTTGAGATGAACGTGCAATACCGCGTGACCGATCCGGAGCGTTACCTGTTCAGCGTGACCAGCGCCGACGACAGCCTGCGTCAGGCGACGGACAGCGCCCTGCGCGGTGTGATCGGTAAATACGTGATGGATCGTATTTTGACCGAAGGCCGTACCGTTATTCGTAGCGATACCCAGCGTGAGCTGGAAGAGACCATTCGTCCGTATAACATGGGTATCACACTGCTGGACGTTAACTTCCAGGCTGCTCGTCCGCCGGAAGAGGTGAAAGCCGCGTTTGATGATGCTATCGCCGCCCGTGAAAACGAGCAGCAATATATTCGTGAAGCGGAAGCGTACACCAACGAAGTTCAGCCGCGTGCTAATGGTCAGGCGCAGCGTATCCTCGAAGAGGCGCGCGCCTATAAAACGCAGACCATTCTGGAAGCACAGGGTGAAGTGGCTCGCTTTGCGAAGCTGCTGCCGGAATACAAAGCCGCGCCGGAAATTACCCGCGAGCGTCTGTATATCGAGACCATGGAAAAAGTGCTGAGCCATACCCGCAAAGTGCTGGTTAACGACAAAGGCGGCAACCTGATGGTGCTGCCGCTGGACCAGATGCTGAAAGGTGGCAATGCGCCTGCGGCAAAGAGTGACAGCAGTGGCGCGAACAACTTGCTGCGCCTGCCGCCTGCGTCTAACTCTGGCAGCAGTGCGAACAGCGCCCCCGCAACGTCTGCGGGAGACATCATGGACCAACGCCGCGTTAACGCGCAGCGTAACGACTACCAGCGTCAGGGGGAATAACGATGCGTAAGTCAGTTATCGCGATCATCATCATCGTGCTGGTAGTGCTCTACACCTCAATTTTTGTGGTGAAAGAAGGTGAGCGCGGCATTTCACTGCGCTTTGGTAAAGTCCTGCGCGACGATGACAACAAACCGTTGGTGTTTGCGCCAGGCCTGCACTTCAAACTGCCGTTTATTGAATCGGTTAAAATGCTGGATGCCCGTATCCAGACCATGGATAACCAGGCGGACCGCTTTGTCACCAAAGAGAAGAAAGATCTGATCGTCGACTCCTACATTAAGTGGCGCATCAGTGATTTCAGCCGCTACTATCTGGCGACCGGCGGCGGTGACATCTCCCAGGCGGAAGTTCTGCTGAAACGTAAGTTCTCTGACCGTCTGCGTTCTGAAATCGGTCGTCTGGATGTGCGTGACATCGTGACCGACTCCCGTGGTCGTTTGACGCTGGAAGTGCGCGATGCGCTGAACTCCGGTTCCGCAGGCACCGAAGATGAAGTGTCGACCCCGGCGGCGGATGATGCGATTGCCAAAGCCGCTGAACGCGTGACCGAAGAAACGAACGGCAAAGTACCGGTCATTAACCCGAACAGTATGGCGGCGTTAGGTATTGAAGTGGTGGATGTGCGTATCAAGCAGATCAACCTGCCGACCGAAGTGTCCGAGGCGATTTACAACCGTATGCGCGCTGAGCGTGAAGCGGTAGCCCGTCGTCACCGTTCGCAAGGTCAGGAAGAGGCGGAAAAACTGCGCGCCACCGCGGATTACGAAGTGACCAAAACGCTGGCGGAATCTGAGCGTCAGGGGCGTATCCTGCGCGGTGAAGGCGATGCGGAGGCTGCGAAGCTGTTCGCCGATGCCTTTAGCCAGGATCCGGACTTCTATGCCTTTATCCGTAGCCTGCGCGCGTATGAAAGCAGCTTCGAGAGCAACCAGGATGTGATGGTGCTCAGCCCGGACAGCGATTTCTTCCGTTATATGAAGACACCGAGTTCCGCGACACGCTAAGATAGCGTCAGCGGTTTTCATGATAAAAAACCACCGCCCGACTTAAGGCGGTGGTTTTCTTTTTGGAAGGATCAGGAATGAATTCAACAATCTGGCTTGCCCTGGCGCTGGTACTGGTGTTTGAAGGCCTTGGCCCGATGTTCTATCCGCGCGCATGGCGTCGCATGATTGCCTCCCTGAGTCTGCTGCCGGATCATATTTTGCGTCGTTTTGGCGGTGGGCTTGTGGTTGCGGGAGTGGTGATCTACTACATGTTGAGGAAAACGATTGGCTGAGGCAAAAGAGGGCATTTTGCTGCCATTTTGCCCGGAAAAAGTGCTGAATCTGAAAAAAAGCGGTGGTAGAATCCATTTTTAAGCAAACGGTGATTTTGAAAAATGGGTAACAACGTCGTCGTACTGGGCACCCAATGGGGTGACGAAGGTAAAGGGAAGATTGTCGATCTTCTGACTGAACGGGCTAAATATGTTGTGCGCTACCAGGGCGGTCACAACGCAGGCCATACTCTCGTAATCAACGGTGAAAAAACCGTCCTCCATCTTATTCCATCAGGCATTCTTCGTGAAAACGTCACCAGCATCATCGGTAACGGTGTCGTGCTGTCTCCAGCTGCGCTGATGAAAGAGATGAAAGAACTGGAAGACCGTGGTATCCCGGTTCGTGAACGTCTGCTGCTGTCTGAAGCATGCCCGTTAATCCTCGATTATCACGTTGCGCTGGACGTTGCGCGTGAAAAAGCGCGTGGAGCGAAAGCCATCGGCACCACTGGCCGTGGTATCGGGCCAGCATACGAAGACAAAGTTGCTCGTCGCGGTCTGCGCGTTGGCGACCTGTTCGATAAAGCGACTTTCGCCGATAAACTGAAAGAAGTGATGGAATATCACAACTTCCAGTTAGTGAACTTCTACAAAGTGGAAGCGGTTGACTACCAGAAAGTGCTGGACGATGTGATGGCGATTGCCGACATCCTGATCGCGATGGTCGTCGATGTTTCCGATCTGCTGGACCAGGCGCGCAAACGCGGCGACTTCGTGATGTTTGAAGGTGCACAGGGTACGCTGCTGGATATCGACCACGGTACTTATCCGTACGTAACGTCTTCTAATACCACCGCAGGCGGCGTCGCCACCGGTTCTGGCCTTGGCCCACGTTATGTCGATTACGTACTGGGTATCATCAAAGCTTACTCTACGCGTGTGGGTGCGGGTCCGTTCCCGACCGAACTGTTCGACGATATCGGCGAGTTCCTGTGCAAACAGGGTAACGAATATGGCGCGACCACCGGTCGTCGTCGTCGCACTGGCTGGCTGGATACCGTTGCGGTACGCCGCGCGGTGCAGATCAACTCCCTGTCTGGCTTCTGCCTGACCAAGCTGGACGTGCTGGATGGTCTGAAAGAAGTGAAAATCTGCGTGGGCTACCGCATGCCGGATGGCCGCGAAGTGACCACTACGCCGCTGGCGGCAGACAACTGGGAAGGTATCGAGCCGATTTACGAATCTATGCCTGGCTGGTCTGAATCGACGTTTGGCGTTAAAGAACGCAGCGGTCTGCCACAGGCAGCGCTGAACTACATCAAACGTATTGAAGAACTTACCGGCGTGCCGATCGATATTATCTCTACCGGCCCGGATCGTACGGAAACGATGATCCTGCGCGACCCGTTCGACGCATAATGCTGTTCCGGGGCGTGTTGATCGCGCCCCGTTTCCTCGCTTTTTTTACCCTTCTGTTCAAATAAATTAGCGGCCTGACAGCTGGCTGGTTTATCATCAATAGAGTTAATACCTGTGGGTATCTCACCCTTTCCCATTTATTGAGGTTGATGTGCAGTTAACAAGCTTTACCGATTACGGTTTACGCGCCCTGATTTACATGGCGTCGCTGCCGGAAGGGCAAATGACCAACATTACTGAAGTAACGGAAACGTATGGTGTGTCCCGTAATCATATGGTTAAGATAATCAATCAGCTCAGTCGTGAAGGCTATGTCGCGGCTGTCCGTGGGAAAAACGGCGGGATTCGCCTGGGTAAACCGGCGCAGGATATTCGTATTGGTGATGTTGTGCGCTCCCTCGAACCCCTTTCGCTGGTCAATTGCAGCAGTGAATTCTGCCATATCACCAGCGCCTGTCGCCTTAAAATGGCGCTTTCCAAAGCCGTGAAAAGTTTTCTCAAGGAGCTGGATAACTACACGCTTGCCGATTTGGTTGAAGAGAATCAACCGCTTTACAAATTATTGCTGGTGGAATGACGAAAATTTCCGCCAGAGCTGACAACGGAGGAACCGCAATGTCACAAGATCCTTTCCTCGAACGCGAATCTGAAAAATACACCAACCCCATTCCCAGCCGCGAATTCATCCTCGATCACTTAGCAAAACGCGAAAAACCCGCCAGCCGGGACGAACTGGCCATTGAGCTGAACATCGAAGGCGAAGAACAAAACGAAGCGCTACGCCGCCGTCTGCGCGCCATGGAGCGCGACGGACAACTGGTCTTTACCCGCCGCCAGTGCTATGCCTTACCGGAACGCCTGGACCTGCTGAAAGGCGTGGTCATTGGCCACCGCGACGGTTACGGCTTCCTGCGTGTAGAAGGGCGTAAAGACGATCTCTATCTCTCCAGCGAACAGATGAAAACCTGCATCCACGGCGATCAGGTACTGGCGCAACCGCTCGGTGCGGATCGCAAAGGCCGCCGCGAAGCGCGCATTGTGCGTATTCTGGTGCCGAAAACCAGCCAGATTGTTGGCCGCTACTTTACCGACGCCGGCGTGGGTTTTGTGGTGCCGGACGACAGCCGATTGAGCTTTGATATTTTAATCCCGCCGGAAGAGATCATGGGCGCGCGCATGGGCTTTGTGGTGGTGGTTGAGCTGACGCAGCGACCGACCCGTCGCACCAAAGCGCTGGGGAAAATCGTCGAAGTACTTGGCGATAATATGGGAACCGGCATGGCTGTGGATATGGCGCTGCGCACCCACGAAATCCCCTACCTGTGGCCGACAGAAGTTGAAAAACAGATTGCCGGGCTGAAAGAGCAAGTGCCGGAAGAAGCGAAAGTGGGTCGCGTGGATTTACGCGATCTGCCGCTGGTCACCATCGACGGCGAAGATGCCCGCGACTTTGATGACGCCGTGTTCTGCGAGAAGAAACGCGGCGGTGGCTGGCGCTTATGGGTAGCCATTGCTGATGTCAGTTACTACGTGCGCCACGGCACCGCGCTGGATAACGAAGCGCGCAACCGCGGCACGTCGGTCTACTTCCCGTCGCAAGTGGTGCCGATGCTGCCGGAAGTGCTCTCTAACGGTTTGTGTTCCCTGAACCCGCAGGTGGATCGCTTGTGCATGGTCTGCGAAATGACCATCTCAGCAAAAGGCCGTTTAACCGGCTTTAAATTCTACGAAGCGGTGATGAGTTCGCATGCGCGTCTGACCTATACCAAAGTGTGGCATATCCTGCAGGGCGATCAGGATCTGCGCGAGCAGTATGCGCCGCTGGTGAAGCACATCGAAGAGCTGCATAACCTGTATAAAGTCCTCGACCAGGCGCGTGCAGAGCGTGGCGGTATCTCGTTTGAGAGCGAAGAAGCGAAGTTTATCTTCAATGCTGAGCGTCGCATTGAACGTATTGAGCAGACCCAGCGCAACGATGCGCACAAACTGATTGAAGAGTGCATGATCCTCGCCAATATCTCCGCCGCACGCTTTGTGGAGAAAGCCAGCGAGCCTGCGCTGTTCCGTATTCACGATAAACCTTCTAACGACGCGATCACGGCGTTCCGCAGTGTGCTTGCTGAGCTGGGTCTGGAGCTGCCTGGCGGCAACAAACCGGAGCCGCGCGACTATGCAGAGCTGCTGGAGTCCATCGCCGATCGTCCGGATCATGAGATGCTGCAAACCATGCTGCTGCGCTCTATGAAACAGGCGATCTACGATCCGGAAAACCGTGGTCACTTTGGGCTGGCGCTACAATCCTACGCACACTTTACCTCGCCGATTCGCCGTTACCCGGATCTGTCGCTGCACCGCGCCATTAAATATCTGCTGGCGAAAGAGCAGGGGCTGAAGGGCAACAGCACCGAAACCGGCGGCTGGCATTATAGCATGGAAGAGGTGCTGCAACTGGGCCAGCACTGTTCGATGACCGAACGCCGCGCTGATGAAGCTACACGTGAAGTGTCGGACTGGCTGAAATGCGACTTTATGCAGGATCAAGTAGGCAACATCTTCCCGGGTGTGATCGCCAGCGTGACCGGCTTTGGTTTCTTTGTACGCCTGGATGATCTGTTTATTGATGGTCTGGTGCATGTCTCTTCGCTGGATAATGACTACTACCGCTTTGACCAGATTGGCCAGCGTCTGATTGGCGAATCCGGTGGGCAGACTTACCGTTTGGGTGACCGCGTGCAGGTGAAAGTTGAAGCGGTCAATATGGACGAGCGTAAGATCGACTTCTCGCTGATCTCCAGCGAACGCGGTCCGCGTAATGTCGGTAAAACCGAGCGTGAGCGCAGCAAGAAAGGCCCGGCAGGTAAAAAAGTCGCCGGGAAAAAACCGCCGCGCCGCCAGATGGGCAAAAAGGTGAACTTTGAGCCGGACAGCGCCTTCCGCGGCGAACCGGGGAAAGGCAAACCGAAAAAAGCCAAAAAACCGTCGGCGAAGACGCAAAAAATCGCCGCCGCCACCAAAGCAAAACGTGCGGCGAAAAAGAAAGTCGCGCAGTAATATTCCCGAACCCCTTCCCGTGAAGGGGTTTTTTATGGTTAGTTATTTTCTGCAAATCGATATTTAGTATTTATCGTTAGCCTGCGCAGCCAGATGTATATAGTGAATACCCATCTCTTATTCACCGAATAAAAACCGAAGCCTTTTCGCTTCGGCATATCTCTGTTTTGCAAGGAGCGATTATGCATCTGGCCCGTTTTCCCCGCCTGACATTAGGTCATTTCCCAACGCCGTTGGAACCGCTGAATAATTTAAGCGCGTTACTCGGTGGCCCTAAATTATGGATCAAACGCGACGACGCCACGGGTCTTGCGACCGGTGGCAACAAAACCCGCAAATTGGAGTTCTTACTGGCGGATGCGCTGGCGTCAAACGCCGACGTCATCATTACCCAGGGGGCGACGCAATCAAACCATGTGCGCCAGACTATCGCCGGGGCGGCGAAACTCGGGTTACCGACCAAAGTGCTGCTGGAAAAGCGGGTGACGGATTTTGGCGAAGAGTATCAGCGTTCCGGCAACATCCTGCTGGACGACTTGCTCGGCGGCGAGATTGTCGCGCATCTGCCGGGCGGTACGGACATGCAGCAGGCCATGGAAGAGCTGGCGCAACAGTTGCGCGAGCAGGGGCACAACCCGTACGTCATTCCCGGCGGCGGTTCCAACCCGATCGGTGCGCTGGGCTACGTTGCCTGTGCTGAAGAGCTGCTGTTCCAGTCCTCCCAGTTACGTTTGCGCATTGACAGCGTGGTGCACGCGACCGGCAGCACCGGTACACAAGCCGGGCTGGTGGCCGGGTTCAGCGCCACCAATAGCCAGGTGCCGGTACTGGGCATCAGCGTTCGCGCGCCGAAAGCGAAGCAGGAAGAGAACGTCTGGACGCTGGCATCGCGTACCCGCGAGCTGCTCGGCGTGAAGGGGGAGCTGCCGCGCGAAGCGGTGGTGGCTAACAGTGATTACGTTGGCGATGGCTACGGTCTGCCGACAGAAAGCATGCTGGAAGCGCTGACGCTGTTTGCCCGTCATGAAGGTATTTTGCTTGATCCGGTCTACTCCGGAAAAGGCGCGGCCGGGCTTATTGATTTGATCCGTAAAGGTCACTTTAGCCGTGACGAAAACGTGGTGTTTATTCACACGGGTGGTTCGGCCGGATTATTTGGTTATCGCCAGGTGCTGGAGGCGCACGCCCGCCATGGCTAAGCCCTTTTTGCTCGGCGTGTTGGGCGGCATGGGGCCGCTCGCCACGTTGGATTTCCAGCATAAATTGCTGGATGCCACTCCCGCCGACAGCGATCAGCAGCAACTGCCATCGGTAGTCTGGAATGTGCCGCAGGTTGCCGACAGGCAAAAAGCCCTCGCCGGGCTGGGGCCATCGCCGTTGCCGCAATTACTGCTCGGCATCGAAACGCTTAATCAGGCTGGTGCCAGCCATATTGTGATCCCCTGTAATACGGCGCATCACTGGTTTGATGAACTCAGCCGCGCCAGCGCGGCGCCGTTGCTGCATATTGTTGATGCCACTCTTGAAGGACTGGTGGCGCTGCCGCAAAAACCGCAGCGGGTAGGGCTGATAGCCACACAAGGCACGCTGGATGCGGGTTGGTACCAGCGTGCGCTGGCGCAGAAGGGCATTGAGGTGTTGCTGCCCACCGCAGACGAGTTGCAGCAGTGGTTTGTGCCCGGTTGTTATGCGGTGAAGCGCGGTGCGTTGCGTGAGGGCGGCGAGTTGCTGAGCTTACAGGCGCAGGCGCTGCTGGCGCGCGGCGCTGATCAATTGCTACTGGCTTGCACCGAGGTGCCGCTTGCACTGCATGCGGTAGCCGCACCGTTTCTTTCTCTGGCCCACGATCCGGCGCAATTACTGGCGCAGCGCTGCGCGGAAATATGGCTTGAATATCGTCATTCTTATTTTCCGCATACCCAAAGCAATAATTGGAATAAATAAAAGAGCCCCCAGTGGATATAGTGATTCAGCGCTAATAACGTCGTTTTTTAAAGGTTAAATAAAATGAAAAAAAGTCTCTGCTTATTATTGGCAGCGGGTAGCTTATGGGCCAACGCCAGCTTCGCCGCCACGCCGACGGAAGTCCGCATCGCGTATAGCGGCGGTTCACAGGTATTAATGCTGGCAAAGGCCGACGGCTCGCTGGATAAAGCCTTACACAGTCCGGTGAAATGGGTGCAATTTGCCTCTGGTGCCGATGCGTTAAGCTATTTCGCCAGTAACGCTATCGATATTGCCAATTTCGGCTCCAGCCCGGCGACTGCGGGTATTGTGCGAAAACTGCCGGTGGAAATTATCGGTGTATCGGGGGTGATTGCCAGTTATGAACGTTTAATTGGCAAAGATGGCATCAACACTATCCGTGATATCGAAGGTAAACGCGTGGCTTACCCGCCAAACTCCACTGCGCAATATGCGCTGGAAGCGGCGATAAGCGTTAACAAACTCGACCGCAGTAAAATAACGCTGTTGCCGCTGCGCCCGGCAGAGATGGTGGCGGCATGGAAACGCGGTGATATTGATGCCGGTTACGTTTGGGCACCGTTCGCTCAGGAACTGGAATCTTCTGGCGGTCATCAGGTGTTTGCCACCAAAGATCTGCAAAAAGAGGGCTACCTGATTTACAACAACTACGTGGTGCGTAAAGCCTTCGCGGAGCAATACCCGGACGCGGTGACGGCGTTCCTGCGTGTACATCAGCAAAAAGTGGATGAGTTCAAGAAAGATCCCGAACGTGCCGCTGCGATTGTCGCAAAAGAGGTGGGTGCGCCAGTGACCACTGCCGCAAACACCCTCGGCGGGCTGGAATACCCGTCGCTGAGCGAACAAGGGACGGCAGCGTGGCTGGGTAACGGCACGCACACCTCCGACAGCGGTATTGGTAAGGCGTTGAGCAAGACCTCCGATTTCCTTGCCGGGATCGGTGAGCTGCGTAAGCGCGATATCCCGGCCAACTGGGACGCGGCGATCGACTCCCGTTATATTCGTGATGCGGCGGCTACCGCGCAATGAAATTGAGTCAGCATATCGCCATTAGTGTGCTGTCGGTGGCGGTTTTCTTCGTGTTCTGGCAAGTGGCGGCGACCCGGCAGTGGGTCGATCCGCTGCTATTACCGTCATTGACCGACATTGGCCTCACGGCGGAAGAGCTGCTGGCGGATGGTTACCGGCAAGTGCCGCTGTGGCAGCATATTGTCGTGAGTCTGGCACGTGCGCTGAGCGCTTTTGCCGTCGCCATTGTGATTGGTATTCCGTTAGGGCTGTTGATGGGGTTATCCGACGGTCTGTCCGCTGTGCTTAACCCCTTCGTGCAGTTTCTGCGGCCACTGCCGAAAATCGCCCTGATCCCGCTGGCGGTGGTATGGCTGGGGATTGGTGAAGCCTCGAAATTTTTCCTGATCTTTATTGCCACCTTTTTAAGCGTAGTGGTCGGTGCCAGCGCGGCGGTAGAGCGCATCGGCCGGGCGCGTATCCGCGTCGCGCAAACCCTCGGCGCATCCAGGAGGCAGATTTTCCTGCGTGTGGTACTGCCGGATGCGCTACCGGAACTGTTTACCACCGTACGTCTGTCGATTGGCATCGGCTGGACCTCACTGATTGCCGCCGAAATGGTGGCGGCCAGTTCTGGCCTGGGGTGGATGGTGATCAACGCCAGCTCTTATCTGCGCACCGACATTGTGATGCTCGGTATTTTGCTGCTGGGCGGCATTGGCTATTTACTGGATTTATTACTGCTGGGGCTGCAACGGTGGTTAGCGCCCTGGGCGGGGAAAGAGTGATGACGGCACATATCGCACTGGAAAATGTCTCCCTGACGTTTGTCGCTAAACCACAGCCGTTTACGGTACTGGAAGATATTTCGCTGGCGTTGTCGCCAGGGGAATTTGTCGTGCTGCTTGGGCCATCCGGCTGTGGAAAATCCACCATCCTTAACCTGGTGGCGGGGTTTACAAAGCCAGACAGCGGCCAGGTGCTGGCGGGCGGTCAGACGGTGCAACAACCCGGCCCCTCGCGGGGGATGATTTTCCAGCAGCCGAACCTGTTTCCGTGGTTATCGGTGCTGGATAACGTCACCTTTGGCCCGAGGTTGGGAAAACATCACAAAGCGGAGGTGAACGCCCGGGCGCTGGAGTGGCTGGCGCGCGTTGGGCTCAAAGGGTTTGAACACCATGCACCATGGCAGCTTTCTGGTGGTATGAAACAGCGGGTGGCGTTGGCGCGCGCCTGGTTGCCCGGCCCGGATGTGCTGCTGTTGGATGAGCCGTTCGGCGCACTGGACGCACAAACGCGGCTGATGATGCAGGAGCTGTTGCGCGAAGCGTGGCTGGAAACCCGTACCACGCTGCTGTTTGTGACCCATGATGTGGAAGAAGCGCTGTTTCTCGCCGACCGCATTCTGGTTATGTCGGCGCGGCCGGGTAAGATCGTCGAGGAGATTACGCTGCCGTTTGGCCGTGACCGTGACATTGAAACCCTTGTCGGACATCCACAATACGGCGCTATCAAGCAGCATGTCCTGCATCGGGTCAGGCAGGAGGCGAAACGGCACCTGAGTTAGCGCGGGCGGGTGGTTCGTTCTGGGGCGCGTGTCGGGTATAATGGGGCCAGGTGATGACAATCACGGCCCAATAACGCGGCGCAAACCGCCCCAAATGAGTACCATCAATGAGTGAAATGATTTACGGCATCCACGCGGTGCAGGCCCTGTTGGAGCGCGCTCCGGAGCGTTTTCAGGAAGTTTTTATTCTGAAAGGCCGCGAAGACAAACGTCTGCTGCCGCTGATCCACGCGCTGGAAGCGCAAGGCGTGGTGATCCAGGTGGCGAGTCGCCAGTATCTGGATGAAAAAAGCGAAGGTGCGGTTCATCAGGGGATCATTGCACGCGTGAAGCCGGGGCGTCAGTATCAGGAAAACGATCTGCCGGATCTGATCGCCAGTCTCGATCAGCCGTTCCTGTTGATCCTCGATGGTGTCACCGATCCGCATAACCTTGGCGCATGCTTGCGTAGCGCCGATGCGGCGGGTGTGCATGCGGTGATCGTGCCGAAAGACAAATCTGCTCAACTGAATGCCACCGCGAAAAAAGTCGCCTGTGGCGCAGCAGAAAACGTACCGCTGATCCGCGTAACCAACCTTGCCCGCACGATGCGCGTGCTGCAGGAAGAGAATATCTGGATCGTTGGTACCGCCGGTGAAGCGGACCATACCCTGTTCCAGAGCAAAATGACCGGCCGTCTGGCGCTGGTGATGGGCGCTGAAGGCGAAGGTATGCGCCGCCTGACCCGCGAGCACTGCGATGAGCTGATCAGCATCCCGATGGCGGGTAGCGTTTCGTCGCTGAACGTCTCGGTCGCCACGGGCATCTGTCTGTTTGAAGCCGTGCGCCAACGCGGTCTGTAAGCGGCGAAGCGCAAAAAAACCACCCTTATTCGGGTGGTTTTTTTTACCGTTAACGCTGGTACTATTCGCGGGCAGGTATTTCACACTTATTGCGATGAAATGATCAGGATAGAAAAGATGGCATGGACTGTAGAAACACTGAGCGCAGCATTATTACAATCAGCAACGCTGGACGTAAATATTCAACGCGAAGCGGACGCCTTAATTCTGACGCTGGATGATTACGGCGACTTACAATTAAACGTGCTGTTGACCTCCCGGCAAATCATTATCGAAACCTATATTTGCCCGCTGAACGAAATTAAGCATCAGGATGCGTTTAATGCCTTCCTGCTGCGCAATCAAAAACTGTTACCTTTATCTTCTGTTGGCATCTCGCCTGTCGGCGGCGAAGAGTATTATGTCGCGTTCGGCGCACTGTCACTCAACTCGTCGATCGACGATATTCTGCTGGAAATCACCACGCTTGCTGAAAATGCGCTGGATCTCGCTGAATTAACAGATGATTTCACCCAATAACTGAGTCAGGGAGTGATGGTATGGGAATTTTAAAAAGCCTGTTTACGCTGGGTAAATCGTTTATTGCTCAGGCAGAAGAGTCGATTGAAGAGACGCAGGGCGTACGCATGCTGGAACAGCATATTCGCGATGCGCGCACGGAACTGGATAAGGCAGGAAAATCCCGCGTTGACCTGTTGGCGCGCGTGAAGCTGAGCAACGACAAGCTGGAGGATCTGCGCGAGCGTAAAGCCAGTCTTGAAGCGCGTGCGCTGGAAGCGATGGCGAAAAATGTCGATGCGGCGCTGCTCAACGAGGTGGCAACGGAAATCGCCCGTCTGGAAAACGCCATGACTGCGGAAGAGCAGGTGCTGAGCAACCTTGAAACGTCACGCGATGCGGTTGAAAAAGCGGTAACGGCGACGGCGCAACGTATTGAGCAGTTTGAGCAGCAGTTGGAAGTGATTAAAGCGACCGAAGCGATGCAGCGTGCGCAGCAGGCGGTGACGACGTCTACCATTGGCGCATCGAACAATGTGGCGACGGCGGCAGAATCGCTGAAACGTCTGCAGACGCGTCAGGCTGAACGTCAGGCGCGACTGGATGCGGCCACCCAGCTTGAAAAAGTGGCTGACGGGCGCGATCTGGATGAAAAACTCGCGCAGGCAGGCATTGGCGGCAGCGATAAAACCTCCGCGCAGGATGTGCTGGCCCGACTGCAACAGCAACAAAAACAGTGATGCTCTCTTTTCTTAAAAACCTGCTGGGGCGGCCTGATGCGGCGGCCCCGGTAAGAGGTCCGCTCGGATTGCATCTGCACGCCGGTTTCACCATCGATACGCTGCTGTTTCGCTTGTGCGAAGAGGCGTTGTTGGTCACGCTTCCCGGCGAAGAGTACACGATTGGCGCTTGCGGCAGCTTTGACCTGGGCGCGGGTTGTATGATTCACCGCTATTACACTACCGGCGATGAGTTCCTGCAAATCAGCACTTCTGGTGGTCTGGAAACCAGCAATATCGATGATATTAAGCTGTTCGTGTATGAAGAGAGCGCAGGCGTTTCCGGTGAGAAAAACTGGCGCGAGATGCTGAGCGCGAAAGTCATGGGCAAGCCATCGTTGCGCTGGCGCGACTGTCAGTGGCAGCGCGTGTTTAACGCGGAAGAGCGCGGCGATATCGAACCGATTTATACGCTGGAAACCGTCGACAACCCGGCTGGAGCACGCTGGGAAGTGCACAACTTTATGATGGCCTACCAGCGAGAAGTCACAGACGGCGTGTTTGAGTATCTATTGTTGAACGGCGAAGAGACGTTTAATGAACAAAATCAGCCCGAGTGGATCTATTCGCGCGCGCTGGGTGTTGATATTCCCCTGACATCATTAAAGGTCATAGGATAATTATGGGAACGGAAATTCATATTCTGGGTTCACTGCTGGCGTTTGGCTCGTATTTCTTTATTGGCGTCGCGATGGTGCTCTGTTTTCTTTTTGTTTATACGCGTATTACGCCCCATGACGAATGGCGGTTAATTAAAGAGAACAATATTGCCGCGTCGTTAGCATTCAGTGGTTCACTGTTGGGGTATATTATTCCTCTCTCCAGCGCAGCCATTAACTCTGTCAGTATTCCGGATTATTTAATCTGGGGCCTTATTGCACTGGTGGTGCAACTCATGGTCTACGGCGGCGTACGTCTGTATATGCCGAAGCTGAGTGACAAAATTATTCACAGTAATATTGCTGCCGGGTTATTTATGGGCGCGGCGGCGCTGGCGGGCGGGATTTTTAACGCCGCCTGCATGACATGGTAATGGATAATCATGGCCAGAAAGAGAAAGACCCGGCAAAAAAATTATACACTGTCGCCAGCGCAAAGCCGCAACCAGCGCCCGCTTTTTTCACCGCCGAAAGAGCGTAAGAGTGGGCAATACCTGACGCTGGCCATTATGGGGGGAGCCGCGTTCTTTGCGTTAAAAGGCTGTAGCGACCACAAAGATGATAATGATGGCGACGGCGTTTATTACACTTCCCAGCAGGATTGCGTCGACGACGGTAATACCGCGCAGGTGTGTAATGATGCGTGGAATAATGCGCGCATGAACTTTGAGCAAGAAATCCCGAATAATATGTCGCAGCCCTCATGCGTGCAGCAATATGATCATTGCTACTACGACAATATTGGCCAGCGCTGGATGCCAGTGCTCAGCGGTTTTTTACTCAGTAAAGCCATCAGAAAAGACCGCGATGAGCAGTATAGCTACAGCAGCGGCGGCTCAACATACTCTTCCCGCCCGGTGTGGCGTAACCGCGATGGCGACTATAGCTGGCGCTCTGGCGGCAGCACCAGCAACACCAGCGCGAGCAGCCATTATGGGTATACCACCAAAAAGGCGACCACCTTTTCCCGCGGTGGTTTCGGGCGCTCCTCCAGCGCACGTGGAAGCTGGGGAGGATAAGTATGCTACGTCATGATGTTGCCGTTCGCCCCGGGCTTGAACGGATCGCCCGCGATCATGGTTTCGACTTCCATATCATTGATAACGAAATCTACTGGGACGAGAGCCGGGCGTACCGTTTTACGCTGCGGCAAATTGAGGAGCAGATCGAAAAACCCACGGCAGAGCTGCATCAAATGTGCCTCGAGGTGGTGGATCGCGCCGTAGCCGACGAAGCCGTGCTGACACAACTGGCGATCCCGCCGCTGTATTGGGATGCCATTGCCGATAGCTGGCGCAGCCGCGATCCTTCGCTCTACGGGCGTATGGATTTTGTCTGGTGCGGCAAGGAGCCAGTCAAGCTGCTGGAATATAACGCCGACACGCCAACATCGCTGTACGAATCCGCTTACTTCCAGTGGCTCTGGATGGAGGATTCCCGGCGCAGCGGCGTTATCCCTCGCGATGCCGATCAGTACAATGCGATTCAGGATAAGCTGATCGCCCGTTTTGCCGAGATACAGGGGCGTCATCCACTCTATTTTTGTTGCTGTAAAGATACGGAAGAAGATCGTGGCACGGTGCTTTATCTGGAGGATTGCGCGCGTCAGGCGGGTCTGGATACACGCTTTATCTACATCGACGATCTCGGGCTGGGTCTTGGCGGCGTGTTGACGGATCTGGATGACAATGTCATTCGTCAGGCTTTCAAGCTCTATCCGCTGGAATGGATGATGCGCGACGAGAACGGCCCCTTGTTGTGTAAACGTCGTGAGCAGTGGCTGGAGCCGTTATGGAAGAGCATTCTCAGTAATAAGGGGCTGCTGCCGCTGCTGTGGCGTTATTTCCCTAATCATCCCAACCTGTTGCCCGCGTGGTTTGATGGCGAAAAGCCGCTGCTGGCGCCGGGTGCAAGCTATGTGCGTAAGCCGCTGTTTTCCCGCGAAGGGGGGAATGTCACTATTCTCGACGGTGCGCATAACGTCATTGATCACGAAGATGGCGATTATGGCCACGAGCCGATGATTTTCCAGGCTTTTCAGCCATTACCGCGTTTTGGCGACAGCTATACGTTGATTGGCAGTTGGGTGGTGGATGATGAAGCCGTTGGCATGGGCATCCGCGAAGACTGCTCGTTGATCACCAAAGATACCTCCCGTTTTATTCCGCATTATATCGCCGGGTAACGCCGCTTAGCCGCAGGCCCGGTGGCATCCGCGCCGCCGGGCGCATTGCGCTGACACTATTCCTGCATTATGTGAGTCGTTTCACGAATGTCGGGTGCAAAATCGTTGCCTTGTGACTCCACTCCCATGCAGTGTCCGCGCGGGCTGTCCATACTTACACCGACTGCCACTGACGGAGGGACACAGCATGCAATGGCAAACGCATACGGTTTTTAATCAACCGACTCCCTTACATAACAGCAACTTATTCCTTTCTGACCGCGCACTGTATGATGCTGTGCTGCGCGAAGGTGCGGCATGGGATGCTGAACTGCTTGCCAGCATCGGCCAGCAGTTGGGCACGGCGGAGTCGCTCGAACTTGGACGACTGGCTAACGCCAATCCTCCGGAATTACTCCGCTACGACGCCACCGGCGCGCGACTCGACGATGTGCGCTTTCACCCCGCCTGGCATTTGCTGATGCAGGGCATGTGCGCCAATCGTGTACACAATCTGGCATGGGAAGAGGATGCGCGCAGCGGATCGTTTGTCGCCCGCGCCGCGCGTTTTGTGCTGCATGCGCAGGTGGAATCCGGCACCCTTTGCCCCATCACCATGACGTTCGCCGCGATCCCCTTGCTGGCGCAGTCGCTACCAAAATCTTTTCACGGCTGGCTAAAACCGCTGCTCAGCGATCGTTACGATCCTCATCTGCTGCCTGGCGACCAGAAACGCGGATTGCTGATCGGCATGGGGATGACTGAGAAGCAGGGGGGATCCGATGTGCTGAGCAACACCACCCGGGCGGAAAAGAGCGGTGATTTGTACCGCCTGACCGGGCATAAATGGTTTTTCTCGGTTCCGCAAAGCGATGCTCACCTTGTACTGGCGCAGGCAAAAGGCGGGCTTTCCTGCTTCTTTGTTCCCCGTTTTTTACCCGATGGCCAGCGCAATAACGTTCGGCTGGAACGTCTGAAAGACAAGCTCGGTAACCGTTCCAACGCCAGCAGCGAGGCCGAGTTTTGCGATGCCAGCGGTTGGCTGCTGGGGGAAGAGGGCGAAGGGGTTCGGCAGATCCTCAAGATGGGCGGGCTGACGCGCCTTGACTGTGCGCTCGGCAGCCATGGTCTGATGCGTCGTGCATTTTCCGTGGCGTTGTACCATGCCCATCAGCGGCAGGCATTTGGCAAAAACCTTGTCGATCAACCGATGATGCGGGAAGTCCTCAGCCGTATGGCGCTGCAACTGGAAGGGCAAACCGCGATGCTGTTTCGCCTGGCCCGCGCCTGGGACAACCGCACTGATGAGCGGGAAGCATTGTGGGCACGGTTGTTTACGCCGGTGGCGAAATTCGCTGTCTGCAAAGCGGGCATTCCTTTTGTGGCGGAAGCGATGGAGGTGCTGGGCGGCATCGGTTACTGCGAAGAGAATGAACTGCCTCGCCTTTACCGCGAAATGCCGGTCAACAGCATCTGGGAAGGCTCCGGAAACGTCATGTGTCTGGACGTGCTGCGCGTGTTGAGTAAGCAACCGGGCGCCGTGGCGCTGCTGGTGGATGAATTTGGCGCGGTGAAAGGCCAGGATCGTCACTTTGATCGTGCGTGGCGGCAACTGCAACAACGGTTGCGTAAACCGGATGAGGCTCAGGGGCGCGAAGTAGCGCAACAGCTGTGGTTACTCGGTGCCGGGGCGCAGATGCTGCAATATGCATCGCCGCCGATGGCGCAGGCGTGGTGTCGGCTGATGCTGGATACCCGCGGCGTGTCGCCGGTTGACGGGCAGGTACAGAACGACCTGCTGCTACGCGCCACGGGTGGGGCCTGTTAGTCCATTTTCAGGCGGAACAGGCTCACCAGTTCCGTCAGATGCGCCCCTTTTTCCCGCAACGTCCGGGCGGTTTCCTCGCTCTGGGAAACCCGTCCGGCGTTGATGTGCGTGGCATCGCCGATATGCGTCATTGCCAGGTTCACCTGGTTGATCCCGGCGGATTGTTCATGTGAGGCCTGGTTAATTTCATGCACCAGCTGGTTGATATCGCCCATATGGCTGATGATCGACTGCATTGCCACACGGGTTGCCTCCGACTGCGCATGCCCTTCGCCCACCTTTTTCAGCGTGTCGCCAATCAGCGCTTCGATCTCTTTTACCGCATTGGCGCTGCGCGCGGCCAGCGCTCGCACTTCCTGCGCCACCACAGCGAACCCTTTGCCGTGCTCCCCTGCGCGGGCGGCTTCTACGGCGGCGTTCAGCGCCAGAATGTTGGTCTGGAAGGCGATGGATTCAATCACGTGGGTAATGTCTGCGATACGCTGTGACGCGCCGCGAATGTCTTCCATGGTCGCGACCGAGTGATCCACGGTTTCACCGCCTTTTTTCACTGCGTCGGTGGTTTCATTCACCAGATGCTGCGTTTGCTCCATATTGGCTGCATTCTGTTGCACCGTCGCAGTCAGTTGCTCGAGGCTGGCAGAGGTCTCTTCCACGCTGCTGGCCTGCTTGTTGATCTGCTCGCTAATCTCACCGCTGTCAGCGGCCAACGCAGTGGTGCCGAGATTGATCTCTGCTGCGGACTCACGTACCTGCAACACGATTTTATGCAGACCGTCGCCGATGCCGTTGATCGCCGCGATCAACTGACCCACTTCATCATGACGATCGACATTCAGCGTGGCGCGCAGATCGCCGTCGGCATAACGCTGAGCCAGATCGATCACACTGCGCAACGGGCGGGTCAGCCAGCGGCGAATAATCACCACAAAGAGCGCGGCAAAAAGCAGAGAAACCACAACGCCCGCCAGCAGGAATTGATCGCGCATGCGGGTCACATCGTTCAGCAAGACCTCTTTGTCGACTTCGCCGACCACCGTCCAGTTCCAGCCGGGCAAGGCCGTGTAGGACATCATCAACGTACGGCCTGTGGTATCCAGGCGTTCCAGTGTACCGTTGCTGTTTTTCAGCAGGGTTTGCAAATCCTTGTCGTCCCACTGCGGGCGCTTGCCTTCGTCAGTGTCGTGGAACAGATAATTACCGTAGTTCTTGCCTTCGTTACGGTCGATCACAAAGAAATGACCGCTGGCACCCAGCTTACGGCCGAGGATCTTATTACGCATCACATCCCAGGAGCGGGTTATATCCACACCGACAAACAGGATCGCAATGGTGTTGCCGCTGGCATCTTTGACCGGTTGATACTGGGTGATATAGCGTTTACCGAATAGCAGCGCCAGGCCGCGATAAAGCTCGCCTTTCATCAGCGAAGCGAATGCCGGGCTGGCGGGATCCAGTTTGGTGCCAATCGCGCGATCGCCATTCTCTTTGCGCAGTGAGGTTGCGACACGGACAAAGTCATTGCCGCTGCGTACAAACAGCGTGGCAATGGCGCCCGTACGGTTCAGGAAGTCATCAGGAATCGCGTTATTGTTGTGCAGTTCGGTGTTGCCGGCCTTGAGCAGCGGTACATCAATGCCGTTGATTTCGCGGCGCTGTTGTGTATCGATACTCAGCGGCTGCGGCAGAAAACTGCTAAACAAGCGTGTGTAGCTTTCCACCTCTTCACTGAGACTGCTGTTGAACATTTCCACCATATCCACCACACCGGTGGACTGGTTATGCAGGTCTTCCATGGCCAGCGTTTCCAGTTGTTGGCTGGCTTTATTGCTCATCAGAAAAGTGAATAAAAGGAAAAGCGTTGCAACGCTTGCGCCAGTCAGCAGTGACAATTTTGCACCAAGGCCGGTGCGACGAAAGAAGGCGCTCATAATTTGTCCGTTGATCTGTGGGTGAGGCTCCTTCAACGGCACAAAGTGGATAACATTTAGCACATCAATGTAACAAAATGTAACATTGATATTTCTTTACAATAACATAATCTTAGTGAATGTAGGGGAATAAAAAAAGCCACCAGATTTAGGTGGCTTTTTAGAGGGGTCAGGCGTACAGAATGGCCTGCACCCGCCAGTTGTCAACCTGTTGATCTTCCTGCATTCGGACGATGCGATACCAGGAAGCTCCCTGCTCATCCGCTTTTAAGGCGATAACACGCTCCACGTCTTGTAGGCTCCCTGAGACATTGTTGACGGAGATCAGGCCGATTTCATTCAGCCCCGTCACGCAGTCTGCGCTGGCGAACTCTGCGGGCTGCGCTGTTGTATTAAGCATTCCTGTAGAAAGCAACAGTGAGTTTAAGGCAAGAGATCGTTTCATTGTCAGCTCCATTTTACGTTACCCCGAGACATTGCAGGGCATTCCATCGCACAACGGATTCCATCTCATCCTATTGTGCACAGGAGAACATCAATGGACGCAAAGCAGTGTAAATATCCTGAAAATCAATGCCTCGCTACTGTCGGTACAACAGGGCGCGTCCGTACCAGCGGCCGGGAATTATGGTGTCATCCAGCATCTGAATAACGTAATAATTCGCGTCTGCGGCGGCGGCTTTGGCCTTGATTTCACGTTCCACATCCATAGGAGATCCCAATACGGCGGCGCTCACCGCGCCGATTTCCCGCAGTCCCTGCGTCTGGTTGCGACGAATTTCCTGCGGATGGTCGCTGACCGGCGGTGCGGGTTGCGGGTTGCCTTCCAGTACTGAACAGGCGCTTAACAACAGAACAAGCAGTACCGGCAGCAAGGCACGCATCGTTTTCTCCCTTCTCCTGATAGCCATAGTGTAGTTCCTGATAAATACCCCTTTTAGGGGAATGTTCCCGAACTGTTAGCTCGAGCACTAATTTCGAATGAAAGTATCCTGAAAGCGTAACCTATATCTCAACGTCGCTAAATCCATAGATGAATTCTGACTTGCACCGCGTGTTCGCGGGTGGCATACCTGCACTATAGATCAAGGAGAGTGCGATGATTGAGCTTCAGACTGAACAATTTGCGGGCGTGGAAGCGCTCCATGCTTTTCCGGCGGGGAAACATGCACAGCCGCTTCCCTGTGTGGTTTTTTACCACGGTTTCACCTCATCAAAGCTGGTCTACAGCTATTTCGCGGTGGCGCTGGCGCAGGCCGGTTTTCGCGTCATCATGCCGGATGCGCCGGCTCACGGTGCACGGTTTAGCGGCGACGCACAACATCGGCTTGGCCAGTTCTGGCAAATCCTCCGCGGCAATATTGAAGAGTTTGCGGCACTGCGGGATGCGCTGGAACAGCGGGAACTGATTGCGGGCCAGCGGTTAGCGGTAGGCGGAGCCTCCATGGGCGGCATGACGGCGCTGGGTATTATGACGCATCATCCGGAGGTACGCTGCGTCGCAAGCCTGATGGGGTCCGGCTACTTTACAACGCTCGCACACACGCTGTTTCCCCCGCTGGCGGCGACAGGTTCCGCGGGGCAGCATGAGTTTGACGCGATTATCGCACCGCTTGCCCGGTGGGATGTCTGCACCCAGCTTGCACGCGTTGCGGATCGTCCGCTGCTGCTGTGGCACGGCGAGCAGGATGACGTGGTTCCGGCAGCTGAATCTTTCCGTTTACAGCAAGCTTTACAAGATAACGGACTCGACAGTCATCTGACGTATTTGTGGGAGAGTGGGGTAACGCATCGCATTACCCCCCAGGCGCTGGACGCAACCGTCCGTTTTTTCCTTCGCCACCTCTAAACGCGCAGAATTTTAACGCCCTGGTCCTCCAGTTTCTGGAGGATCGCGGGATCGGCATTTTTACCGGTGATCACCATATCTATCTGTTCGGCGCGACTAAACAGCATACCGGCGCGCTCACCCACTTTGCTGCTGTCGACCAGTACCACCAGTTTACCCACGACATTCAGCATGTTCTGTTCCGCCATGGCCGTGAGCATGTCGGTCTTATATAAGCCCTCCGCGGTCAGCCCTTTGCCACTGGTAAACATCCAGTGCCCGGCATAGAGCGTGTTTTCGCTATCCTGTGGACTTAGCGTGATGGACTGCGTTTTATTGTACTGACCGCCCATGATCACCACGCTTTCATGCTCCTGATCGATAAGGTAATTCGCCAGAGGCAGATAGTTAGTGATGATTTGTACGGGTTTACCGCACATCTCGCGCCCCAACAGAAATGCCGTGGAGCCGCAGTTGATCACCACGCTTTCACCGGGGCTAATCAGTTGCGATGCGGCTCTGGCGATGCGTACTTTCTCGTCGTGATTCTGCGCTTGATGGATATTCATCGGCGTCCAGCGCTGGCGCTGCTGGCTGACGGCTTCTGCGCCATTACGCACTTTCTTGAGTTTGCCGCTTTCATCCAGTTTGTTGATATCGCGACGAGCCGTTGCCGGAGAAATTCCTAGCCGGGCAATGACTTCTTCAACGGTGACAAACCCGGTTTGCGCCAGCTGCTCCAGCAATATTTGATGTCGTTGCGCTTCCGTCATGAGCTATTCCGATAAAAATTGATTTGAAAAGATGATATTTGAAATAGCCTGAAATTACTAAAGAAAAGAGCAAGCGCCAGGCAACATACGCCCGACGCTTGCGGGTAACCATTACAGAAATGCTTTAAAGGGCAGGTCCGGTTCATGGGTAAAGCAATCATCGAACCCACGCGGATAGTGATACTCAAATTTATCTTTATCCAGCGGCCAGGTGAACTTGCCGCCGACCTGCCAGATAAACGGCTTAAAGCCGTAACCCAGACGATCCTTTTTCATCTCCCACAACACACGAATTTCCTGCGGATCGGCCTGGAAATTTGACCAGATGTCGTGATGGAAGGGGATCACCACTTTGGCGTTCAATGCTTCCGCCATACGCAGCATATCGGCGCTGGTCATTTTGTCGGTGATGCCGCGTGGGTTTTCACCATAGGAACCGAGCGCAACATCAATCTGATGCTCGTTGCCATGTTTGGCGTAATAGTTGGAGTAGTGAGAATCGCCACTGTGGTACAGGGTGCCGCCCGGGGTTTTAAACAGGTAATTCACCGCGCGTTTATCCATGCCGTCGGGCAATATTCCTGCGGCCTTCTGATCGGCAGGCAAGGTGATCAACGCGGTGCGATCAAAGGCATCCAGCGCGTGAATTTCAACGTCTTTGATTTTCACCACATCCCCGGGTTTCATCACAATGCAACGTGCTGCCGGCACACCCCAGCCGATCCATAAATCCACACAGGTTTGCGGCCCGATAAACGGCACCGTATCCGGGCAATTTTGCAGTACTGCCGCAGCGACGTTGACGTCGATATGATCGTTGTGATCGTGCGTAGAGAGGACGGCGTCAATCTGGCGAATGGCGAACGGATCGAGCACAAACGGCGTCGTGCGCAGGTTGGGCTGAAGCTTTTCCACCCCGGCCATTCGCTGCATCTGATGGCCTTTTTTCATCAGCGGGTTCCCGTGAGATTGTTTACCGGTCCCGCACCAGAAGTCGACGCAGATATTGGCGCCTTCCTCCGATTTCAGCCAAATCCCGGTACACCCAAGCCACCACATGGCAAAGGTGCCTGGCGCGACCTTTTCCTGTTCGATCTCTTCATTGAGCCAACTTCCCCACTCGGGGAAGGTGCTGAGGATCCAGGATTCGCGGGTGATCGTCTCTACTTTACTCATCGTTTAGTCCCCTTCTTGAGTCATAATGAATCATTTTGTGATTTATTATGATTTATACTGTCACCGTTTAATCAGCAAAGCAATAACCAGAATGCACGAGGATCGATAGCCAGACGTGCGCTTTGTGGAGAGTGAATCCGCGTATCACGAATGATTTTGTTTTTAACTTATTGATTTTAAAAAATTAAATATTTATGTGAGGATGTGATGAAAATCCATATCATCGCAAGGGAAATAATTTGCGTAATGCGTCACAAATAATCATATTTAATCTTGTGGTGATTGTTTGTGATTAATAGAGTGAGTGGCACTTACTGCACGAGATCGTTTCTCGTGTTCTCACCTTCTGGAGAGTGCTATGGAGATCCTCTACAGCGTATTTACCGTTTTTTTTAATCAGGTAATGACCAATGCTCCGCTGCTGTTGGGTATCGTTACCTGTCTGGGTTACATCCTGCTGCGCAAAAGCGTGAGCGTGATTATCAAAGGCACCATCAAAACCATTATCGGTTTTATGCTGCTGCAGGCAGGGTCCGGCATCCTGACCAGCACGTTTAAACCGGTTGTTGCCAAAATGTCGGAAGTGTATGGCATTAATGGCGCGATTTCTGACACTTACGCGTCAATGATGGCGACTATCGAGCGTATGGGGGCGGCCTATAGCTGGGTGGGGTACGCGGTATTGCTGGCACTGGCGCTGAACATCCTTTACGTCTTGCTGCGCCGCATCACCGGTATCCGCACCATCATGCTTACCGGCCACATTATGTTCCAGCAGGCCGGGCTTATTGCGGTGTTCTTCTTTATCTCCGGCTATTCGATGTGGACCACCATCATCTGTACGGCGGTTCTGGTGTCACTCTATTGGGGAATCACCTCCAATATGATGTACAAGCCAACGCAGGAGGTGACCGATGGCTGCGGTTTTTCTATCGGGCATCAGCAGCAGTTCGCGTCATGGCTGGCCTGGAAATGCGCGCCGTGGCTGGGGAAGAAAGAGGAGAGCGTTGAAGACCTGAAATTGCCCGGATGGCTCAACATTTTCCATGACAACATCGTGTCTACCGCCATCGTCATGACCCTCTTTTTTGGCGCGATTTTGCTCTCTTTTGGTATCAATACCGTACAGACGATGGCCGGGAAAACGCACTGGACGGTCTATATCCTGCAAACAGGTTTCCAGTTTGCCGTGGCGATCTTCATCATTACCCAGGGCGTGCGTATGTTCGTCGCTGAACTGTCCGACGCGTTCAATGGCATCTCCCAGCGCTTGATACCCGGCGCCGTGCTGGCGATCGACTGCGCGGCTATTTATAGCTTCGCGCCGAACGCCGTCGTGTGGGGCTTTATGTGGGGCACCATTGGCCAGCTTATCGCTGTCGGCATCCTCGTCGCCTGTGGCTCGTCCATTCTGATTATCCCCGGTTTTATTCCGATGTTTTTCTCTAACGCCACCATTGGCGTGTTTGCCAACCATTTCGGCGGCTGGCGCGCGGCGCTCAAGATCTGTCTGCTGATGGGCATGATTGAAATCTTCGGCTGCGTGTGGGCGGTCAAGCTGACCGCTATGAGCGCGTGGATGGGCATGGCTGACTGGTCCATTCTGGCGCCGCCGATGATGCAGGGCTTTGCTTCTCTCGGCATCGTGTTTATGGCCGTCATTATTCTCATTTCTCTGGTTTATATGGTCTTCGCCGGGCGCGCATTGCGTGCTGAAGAAGACGCGGACAAACAGCGGGCAGAAGCCTCTGCTTAATAAGGAGTTCCGATTATGACCGTACGTATCCTGGCTGTATGTGGTTGTGGGCAGGGCAGTTCCATGATCATGAAGATGAAAGTCGACCAGTTTCTGAGTCAACAAAACGTGGCGCACAGCGTGAGCAGTTGCGCAGTGGGGGAGTACAAAAGCGAGCTGAATAATGCGGACATCATTATTGCCTCGACCCATGTTGCCAGTGAAATCGAGGTGTCCGGCAACAAATATGTGGTCGGCGTGCGCAACATGCTGTCACCAGCGGATTTCGGCCCGAAGCTGATGGAAGTGATCGCTGCACATTTCCCGGCTGACGTGAAATAGGGAGATGCCATGAAATTACGTGATTCGCTGGCGCAGAACCATTCAGTGCGCGTGCAGGCTGAAGCCAGTTGCTGGCAAGACGCGGTGAAAATCGGCGTCGATCTGCTGGTTGCCGCCGACGTGGTGGAACCCCGTTATTACCAGGCCATTCTGGATGGAGTGGAACGGTTCGGCCCCTATTTTGTGATTGCGCCAGGGCTTGCTATGCCGCATGGGCGACCGGAAGAGGGGGTGAAAAAGAATGGTTTTGCGCTGGTGGTGCTGAAGACGCCGCTGCCGTTTAACCATGAAGAGAACGACCCGGTGGATATCCTGATCACGCTGGCGGCGGTGGATGCGCGGACGCATCAGGAAGACGGCATCATGCAAATCGTTAATTTATTTGAAGATGAGGCCAATTTTGACCGTTTGCGCGCCTGCCGCAGCGAGCAGGATGTTCTGGATTTAATCGATAACGCCACTGCGGCGGCTGTTTAAGAGGGAGTTGATATGTCTCAGTTACCAATGTTACAGGTCGCGCTGGATAACCAGACGCTGTCTCACGCTTATGAAACCACCCGTTTAATTGCCGAAGAGGTGGACATTATCGAAGTCGGCACCATTCTGTGCGTCGGAGAAGGCGTACGGGCGGTGCGCGACCTTAAGGCGCTCTATCCGCACAAAATCGTGCTGGCGGACGCCAAAATTGCCGATGCCGGGAAAATTCTTTCACGGATGTGTTTTGAAGCCCATGCCGATTGGGTCACCGTGATTTGTTGTGCCGACATTAACACGGCCAAAGGGGCGCTGGACGTCGCGAAAGAGTTTAACGGCGACGTGCAGATTGAACTGACCGGTTACTGGACCTGGGAGCAGGCAAAAGAGTGGCGCGATGCGGGGATCCAACAGGTTGTATACCACCGTAGCCGCGATGCGCAGGCAGCAGGCGTCGCGTGGGGCGATGCAGATATTAGCGCCATTACTCGGCTGGCGGAGATGGGCTTTAAAGTGACCGTCACGGGCGGGCTGGCGCTGGACGATCTGCCGCTGTTCAAGGGTATCCCTATTCATGTCTTTATTGCCGGTCGCAGTATCCGTGATGCTGCCGACCCGGTTGCTGCCGCGCGTCAGTTTAAGCGTTCAATTGCTCAACTGTGGGGCTAAGGAGCGGCCGATGTTGTTCAAACAGGTTCCGCTTGGCATCTATGAAAAAGCCCTCCCGTCAGGGGGGGACTGGCGCGAGCGACTGCGGATTGCCAAAAAGCTCGGGTTTGATTTTGTTGAAATGTCGGTGGATGAAACAGACGCGCGTCTTGCTCGTCTTGACTGGAGCCGTGACGAGCGACTGGCGCTGGTGAACGCAGTCGCTGAAACGGGCGTCCGGGTATCGTCCATGTGCCTGAGCGCGCACCGTCGTTTCCCGCTCGGTAGCGAAGATGAGGTGGTTCGTCAGCATGGGTTAACCATCATGCGTAAAGCGATTCAATTTGCGCAGGATGTGGGTATCCGCGTGATCCAACTGGCTGGCTACGATGTGTACTACCAACAAGCCAACGATGAGACGCGCCGCCTTTTTCGCGAGGGGTTGAAAGCGAGCGTTGAAATGGCGAGCCGCGCGCAGGTCACGCTGGCGATGGAGATCATGGACTATCCATTAATGAACTCCATCAGTAAGGCGCTGGGTTACGCCCACTACCTGAATAACCCGTGGTTCCAGCTTTACCCGGATATCGGCAACTTATCCGCCTGGGACAACGATGTGCAAATGGAGTTGCAGGCCGGTATCGGGCACATCGTTGCCGTGCATGTAAAAGATACCCGACCGGGCATGTTCAAAAATGTGCCTTTTGGTCATGGTGTGGTGGATTTTGAACGCTGCTTCCGCACGCTCAAACAGAGCGGTTATTGCGGCCCCTACCTGATTGAGATGTGGAGCGAAACCGCTGACGATCCACTGGCTGAAGTGGTTAAAGCTCGAAACTGGGTGTGCGAGCGCATGATGCAGGCCGGGCTTATGGAGGATGTGCATGCTACAGCTTAAACAGCAGGTCTTTGAGGCGAATATGGCGCTACCGCGCTATGGGCTGGTGACCTTTACCTGGGGGAACGTTAGCGCTGTCGATCGTGAACGCGGTCTGGTGGTGATCAAGCCCAGCGGTGTGGCATATGACGCGATGACCGTGGACGATATGGTGGTGGTGGACATGGACGGGAATGTCGTTGACGGCAGGTTGCTTCCCTCGTCAGATACCGCGACGCATCTCGCTCTTTACCAGCGTTACCCATCGCTGGGCGGCGTGGTGCATACCCACTCTACACATGCCACCGCATGGGCGCAGGCCGGTCTGGCCATTCCCGCGCTGGGTACGACGCACGCCGACTACTTTCATGGTGATATTCCCTGTTCGCGGGCATTAACAGCGGAAGAGGTGCAGCACGCGTATGAACTCAACACCGGTAAGGTGATTATCGAAACGCTGGGCGCAGGCGAACCGTTGCATACGCCGGGCATTATCGTCTGGCAGCATGGGCCATTTGCGTGGGGTAAGGATGCCCATGACGCGGTGCATAACGCGGTGGTCATGGAAGAAGTGGCAAAAATGGCGTGGATTGCCCGCAGTATCAATCCGCATCTCCATGGCATCGACGATTACCTGATGGACAAGCATTTTCTGCGCAAGCATGGCCCCAATGCGTACTACGGGCAGCGGTAATAGAGCCTTCTGCCAGGCGTGGCGGGGGGGATCCCCGCCGATATTATTGCGCTCGTGGGGTACGTGGAGCGATTCGCATACTCATCAAGGCGAGGATGCAGATAAGCGCACCGGCCCAGAATGTTGACGCTGCGCCGTGTGTTTCCCAAAGAATGCCTGCACCAAGGCTTGCCAGTAGAAGGGCGATGCCGCTGAGCAGGTTGAACACACCAAAGGCTGTACCGCGCAGTTCTGCCGGTGCGGTCTGCGCGACCATGGTTGCCAGCAGGCCCTGTGTCATCCCCATATGCACACCCCACAAGGCGACGCCGAGCAGTAGCATGCTCCAGTGTTGGCTGAGCGCCAGTGCAACATCTGCGAGGATCAGCACCACCAAGCCAAACTGCAATAAATGGCTGTGGCTGATGCGATCTGAGAGTTTGCCGAATGGATAGGCCGTCAGCGAGTAGACGAGGTTCATGGCAACCATCACCAGCGGAATGGTCGCCAGCGGGATCGCCATCTGCTGGGCGCGCAGCACCAGAAACGCTTCGCTAAAGCGGGCGAGAGTAAAGATAAAACCAAGTACCACCACCCACCAATAGGCTTTGCTCAGGCGTTTAAGATTATCGCGGCGGATAGGATTGGTGCGTTTGTGGGCTATTGGCGCTTTCGGTTCGTGCAGGCCAAAAAACAGCAATGCGACGGCCAGCACGCCGGGGATCACCGCAATCCAGAATACGGTCTGGAAGTCGTCATTCCACAGCAGCATAAAGGCGACGGCCAGCAGTGGGCCAAGAAAAGCGCCAACGGTATCCAGCGACTGGCGTAAACCAAAGGCGGCGCCGCGGATCTCCGCCGGCGTTACGTCTGCGACCAGCGCATCACGTGGCGCGCCGCGTATGCCTTTGCCAAGGCGGTCTATCATTCGCGCGCCAAACGCCATGCCGGATGAAGACGCCAGCGCGAACAGTGGCTTGCTCAGTGCGCCCATGCCGTAGCCCAGCAGCGCCAGCCCTTTGCGTTTACCAATATAGTCGCTGAGCACGCCGGAAAAGACTTTCACCATCAGCGCGGTGGCTTCCGCCAGCCCTTCAATAAGGCCGATAATCACCACGCTTGCGCCGAGTGTGGTCGCCATAAACAGCGGCAGTAAGCTGTGGATCATTTCTGACGAGATATCCATCAGCATACTGACGCAGCCCAGTACCCAGACACCTTTCGGTATCTGGCTTAATGTTGCAAAACGCCTGAACATGTTTTCCCCACCATGCTTTCACAATGCAGTCAGACGGTTATTAAACCTGCCGGCAGCTGATTTGATAAGACAGAAGGGGAAATAATTGTTATCAACAGCGGCCCCAGGGCAGGGGCCGCAATATCCAGAAGAGAAAATAGATATCTGTGTGCTTAGCGGTAGATATACGCGCTGGCATGCAGGTTGCCGTTGCTACCCGGTTCGCGGGTCAGCATCGGCCGGTAATATTGGGCGTTTTGCGCGTCCGTTTCGTCATTGAGAGCCTGGTCTGCTTCACTTTCGGTGGCGAAGTTATGATTAATATAGATAACGCCTAAGCTATGCACATCGTCCATGTTCCGGGCTTGCTGGTTATTGAGTTTGATTGCTGCTGCTGCGTTCAGGCTTAGCAGCAAAGTTGTAAGTAAGATTGCGATGTATTTCATGATATTACGCTCCAGTACGACGTGAGTTATTCGTTTTTGAACATCTCTCCTCCTGTGTTTTGAGGCCTGATTAAAGTCTACTCGTTCGCCTGAAAACGTATCGCGACCATTTCTGATGCTGTCGTTCAAAAAATTGCCGTATCAGGCTTGTTTTAATTTTAAGCCGTGCTGGCCAGTTCTCTTTGCGCTTAGTGCGAATTATTTGCTCAATGAACTTGAGTTTGGCGAGGGAGGTAAGTATTATGACGCGTCAATTTTTCAGCCGACCTTTAACACGTTCCTTGCCTCCCCGGGATTCGGCTGACCCAGACAGGAGGCTGAATAATCCGTAAGGAGCAATTCGATGCGTCATTACGAAATCGTTTTTATGGTCCATCCTGACCAGAGCGAACAGGTTCCGGGCATGATCGAGCGTTACACTGGTGCTATCACTGGTGCGCAAGGCACGATCCACCGTCTGGAAGACTGGGGCCGCCGTCAGCTGGCTTACCCGATCAACAAACTGCACAAAGCACACTACGTTCTGATGAACGTTGAAGCACCGCAGGAAGTTATCGATGAGCTGGAAACAAACTTCCGCTTCAACGATGCCGTTATCCGTAGCATGGTAATGCGTACTAAACACGCTGTTACCGAAGCATCTCCGATGGTTAAAGCGAAAGACGAGCGTCGTGAACGTCGCGATGATTTCGCAAACGAAACCGCAGATGATGCAGATGCTGGGGATTCTGAAGAGTAATCCTTGATGGTTAACCGTCTGGAGTTGTCCGGCACCGTGTGCAGGACGCCGCTTCGTAAGGTCAGCCCATCAGGAATTCCTCATTGCCAGTTCGTGCTTGAGCACCGTTCTGTGCAGGAGGAAGCCGGTTTTCACCGGCAGGCGTGGTGCCAAATGCCTGTAATAATCAGCGGGCAAGAGAACCAGGCCATTACTCACAGTATAACGGTCGGTAGCGCAGTAACCGTTCAGGGGTTCATCAGTTGCCACAAGGCAAAGAACGGCTTGAGCAAAATGGTTCTGCATGCCGAGCAGATTGAATTGATAGATTCTGGAGACTAGCCAAATGGCACGTTATTTCCGTCGTCGCAAGTTCTGCCGTTTCACCGCGGAAGGCGTTCAAGAGATCGACTATAAAGATATCGCTACGCTGAAAAACTACATCACCGAAAGCGGTAAGATTGTCCCGAGCCGTATCACCGGTACCCGTGCAAAATACCAGCGCCAGCTGGCTCGCGCTATCAAACGCGCTCGCTACCTGTCCCTGCTGCCGTACACTGATCGTCATCAGTAATCGGTCACGGTCCATTAATACGACTTTGAGAGGATAAGGTAATGCAAGTTATTCTGCTTGATAAAGTAGCAAACCTGGGTAGCCTGGGTGATCAGGTTAACGTTAAAGCGGGCTACGCTCGTAACTTCCTGGTACCGCAGGGTAAAGCTGTTCCGGCTACCAAGAAAAACGTTGAGTATTTCGAAGCACGTCGTGCTGAACTGGAAGCCAAACTGGCTGACGTTCTGGCGGCTGCTAACGCTCGTGCTGAAAGCATCAATGCACTGGGCAGCGTTACCATCGCGTCTAAATCTGGCGACGAAGGTAAACTGTTCGGTTCCATCGGTACTCGCGATATCGCTGACGCTGTAACTGCAGCTGGCGTTAAAGTGGCTAAGAGCGAAGTTCGTCTGCCGAACGGCGTTCTGCGTACTGTTGGCGAGCACGAAGTGGACTTCCAGGTTCACAGCGAAGTATTCGCTAAACTGACTGTAAACGTTGTTGCTGAGTAATTTTTTACTCTAAAACGATGTTGAAACGCCGGCCTTGTGCCGGCGTTTTGCTTTTCTGCATGACCAAAAAAGGCTATTTCGCCTTGTATGGTAGCTATTTCAGGCGCATTCTTCGATAATAAATTGAAACGCAATTTTATTTCTGAGATTTGTCATGGACACAGCTTTACCCACGCCCGTTTTTGCCCGCCGAAATGTTGCTTATGCCTGTGCTACACTCTGTTGCCTACTCTGGGGCAGTTCCTACCCGGCAATAAAAAGCGGCTACGAACTTTTTCACATTGCCACCGATGATATCCCGTCAAAAGTCGTGTTCGCCGGGTATCGGTTTTTATTTGCCGGTGCGCTATTGCTGCTGTTTGCGCTGGCGCAGCGTAAACCGATCGGCAGGATGACCACCGCCCAGTTTGGGCAACTGACGATACTGGGGCTGACCCAGACCACCCTGCAGTACACTTTTTTCTATATTGGTCTTGCCTTCACCACCGGCGTAAACGGTTCGATCATGAATGCGACCGGCACGTTCTTTAGCGTTCTGCTGGCTCACTTTATCTATCAGAACGACAAACTCAGTTTTAACAAAGCGCTGGGCTGTATTTTGGGTTTTGTGGGTGTAATGCTGGTTAACTTCCACAGCGGATTGCGTGACTTTAGCTTTGTCTGGCATGGCGATGGATTCATTATCCTGGCGGCGTTCATCCTTTCTGCTTCCACACTCTACGGCAAACGTATTTCCCAGACGGTCGACCCGACGGTAATGACCGGCTGGCAACTGGCTATCGGTGGCGTTGCGCTGTTGGCGGGCGGATATTTGTCGGGCGGCAGGCTCGACGTGACTGGCGTGGCGGCAGTGGCGATCCTCGGCTACCTGACGTTACTGTCGGCGATCGCATTTGCGTTATGGAGCATGCTGCTGAAAGTGAACCGCGTAAGCATGATTGCACCGTTCAACTTTGTGATACCGGTTGCGGGTACCGTGTTATCCGCCATTTTTCTCGGTGAGAATATTCTGGAACTCAAATACGCGATTGCGCTGGTGCTGGTCTGTTCGGGGATCTGGTGGGTCAATAAACGCGCCGGGTAAACCGCTACCCGGCGGTGAATTTAGCGGGCGCGAATAAAACTGCCGTCCGGCTGGCGGGTGAACAGCACCGGCTGGCCACCGGTCTCAATGGTCAGCCCGGTCACGACGCCGTTGGCGTTCTGGCGAATTTTCACCATCTGGCCGCTTTGCAATGTGCTGAGCGGTTTACCGTCACCCTCCACTTTTGCCATTGCATACACATCCGTTGGCGGCAGGTTATGGTCGCGGAACAGTTGCGCCAGTGTTTTCCCTTCTTCAACGCGATACGCACGCCACTGCTGCTCAATACCGCCAGACGAGGCGACCGGCCGGTTCTGGGTGGCGGCGGGTTGCTGTTGTTGAACGGGCTGTTGCTGCTGCGGCTCGCTAAATGTTGTTGTTTGCTGTGGTTCGCTCACCACTGGCGGCGGTGTCTGCTCTGGTGCGGTTTGTTGTGTCGTCGTTGATGTTGATGAAGGCAACTCAATTTGCGCTTCACGGGGAGCAGATGTGGGAGCGGTGGATGTTGTGTCCGTTGCCGGGAGCAGGAAACCTACCACCACCAGTAAAGCGGCGAGGATCAGACCACGACGGTGCATTGGCGGGAGCGGGTCCATCAGGCGAAAATGGTCCGGGGCGTGCCAGATTTTCGCCAGGGTAGGTTTCAGTTCAAAGCGCCCGGGCATGGCTTTCCTCCTGCTCCGCGTCATGTAATGTCCTGTCTCGTTGAGTATATACACGTTATGCTTTTAGCGTCGTTTCTTCGGCGGATAACTGCCTGATTGATGGTGTAAAGCGGCTTCTTGCGACCACAAATCAGGATTTATCCTGGTTCCCGTTATTCTTTCCCTTTCTCGGTGATTTGTCATCTTTCCTGAGACAAAGTTGTACCCGGCGCAGCGCGACTGTTATGCTGCGCGCTACCTTAAAAAGCGATGGAAGGAAAACCCATGACAACCCCAACTTTTGACACGATCGAAGCGCAAGCCAGCTATGGCATTGGTTTACAGGTAGGACAGCAGCTGAGCGAATCCGGGTTAGAGGGGCTGTTACCGGAAGCGCTGGTCGCGGGTATCGCGGACGCGCTGGCGGGCAAACAACCTGCCGTGCCGGTTGATGTTGTACATCGCGCGCTGCGCGAAATTCACGAGCGTGCCGATGCGGTTCGTCGTTCACGTTTTGAAGAAATGGCGGCGGAAGGCGTGAAATATCTGGATGAAAACCGTGAGCGTGAAGGCGTGAACAGCACCGAATCCGGCCTGCAGTTCCGCGTGCTCAACCAGGGCGAGGGCGCTATTCCGGCGCGCACCGACCGCGTTCGCGTGCACTACACCGGTAAACTTATCGACGGTACGGTCTTCGACAGTTCCGTGGCGCGCGGCGAACCGGCTGAATTCCCGGTTAACGGCGTGATTGCCGGTTGGATCGAAGCCCTGACGCTGATGCCGGTGGGTTCCAAATGGGAACTGACTATTCCGCACAACCTCGCATATGGCGAGCGTGGCGCTGGCGCATCGATTCCGCCATTCAGTACGCTGATTTTCGACGTGGAACTGCTGGAAATCCTGTAATTCCCCGCATGAATACCTCTCTCCGTCAGGAGAGAGGTTGTCTGACTGCGCTGATCGTTCGTTAATAAAACTATTATCAATATATTATCTTGCAAACTGCACGATCGGGTGTATTTTTGTGAACTATTTCGCATTAAGTAAGTGATATGACACTCACTTTAAACAAATATTTAACATTAGATTTAATTCAGAGTATTCATCCCGCCGATTCTTACCTAATATCGTTGCGTCCTGGAAAGGGCGGAACGCGCAGATAAAAAAGGCCAGCAGAGCCCCAACACAACACAGACAGGAACTAAACATGGTAGATCAGGTTAAAGTCGTGGCCGACGAACAGGCCCCGGCTGAACAGTCGCTACGGCGCAATCTTACTAACCGACATATCCAGCTAATCGCTATCGGCGGCGCCATCGGCACCGGGCTGTTTATGGGCTCCGGAAAAACCATCAGCCTCGCCGGCCCTTCGATCATTTTTGTCTATATGATCATCGGCTTTATGCTGTTTTTCGTTATGCGTGCAATGGGCGAGTTGCTGCTGTCGAATCTCGAATACAAATCGTTTAGCGACTTCGCTGCCGACTTGCTGGGGCCGTGGGCGGGGTACTTCACCGGTTGGACGTACTGGTTCTGTTGGGTGGTAACCGGTATGGCGGACGTGGTGGCGATCACGGCATATGCGCAGTTCTGGTTCCCTGGTCTGTCTGACTGGGTGGCAGCGCTGGCGGTGGTGTTTGTGCTGCTGAGTCTGAACCTCGCGACGGTAAAAATGTTCGGCGAGATGGAGTTCTGGTTCGCGATGATCAAAATCGTCGCCATTGTCGCGCTGATCATTGTGGGTGTGGTGATGGTGCTGATGCACTTCAAATCACCGGCTGGCGTAGAAGCCTCTTTCGCGCATCTGTGGAATGACGGTGGCTGGTTCCCGAAAGGCATCAGCGGTTTCTTTGCCGGGTTCCAGATTGCCGTGTTTGCGTTTGTGGGTATTGAGTTGGTGGGCACAACCGCCGCGGAAACCAAAGATCCCGAGAAATCTCTGCCGCGCGCCATTAACTCGATCCCGGTGCGCATTATCATGTTCTACGTGTTTGCGCTGATTGTCATTATGTCGGTGACGCCGTGGAGTTCCGTGGTGCCGGATAAGAGCCCGTTTGTTGAACTGTTTATACTGGTAGGGATCCCGGCGGCGGCGAGCATCATTAACTTTGTGGTGCTGACCTCTGCGGCCTCTTCCGCCAACAGCGGCGTCTTTTCCACCAGCCGCATGCTGTTTGGCCTCGCGCAGGATGGCGTCGCGCCCAAATCGTTCGGGATACTCTCTAAACGCGCCGTTCCGGCGAAAGGGCTGACCTTCTCCTGCCTGTGCCTGCTCGGCGGCGTGGCGATACTGTATGTGAACCCGAGCGCGATTGCGGCGTTCACCATGATCACGACCGTGTCGGCGATCCTGTTTATGTTTGTCTGGACGATTATTCTTTGCTCGTACCTGGTCTACCGCAAGAAGCGTCCGCACCTGCATGAGCAATCCAGTTACAAAATGCCGTTGGGCAAGTTGATGTGCTGGGTGTGCATGGCCTTCTTTGTCTTTGTGCTGGCGCTGCTGACGCTGGAAACGGACACCCGCCAGGCACTGCTGGTGACGCCACTGTGGTTTGTGGTGCTGGGCGCAGGCTGGCTGTACGCCGGTAAAAAGCGTCTGGCCGACCGCCAGCCATAAAAAAAAGAGCCGCAATGCGGCTCTAAACTTCCATGAATCAAGGGCGCTCTCGGGCGCCTTTATTTTTCGCCTGCGAGGGCACGCGGGAACAGATTATTGTTTTCCAGGCTGATGTGTTCCATCAGGTCATCAATCAGCGTATTAATGCCGTTGTACATCGCTTTCCAGGTGGTGCAGGCTTCCGGCGGCGGTGTCACGTTATTAGTGATGTGCTTGATCACGTCCAGCAACTCACCGGCTTCATCATGCTCGCTTTCCATCACGCTGATCGGCCCCATCGCCTGCGACCCCATACCCTGTTTGATCATCGGGAAGAGAATTTGCTCTTCTTTCATCATGTGGCTGGAGAGTTCCTGGTGCAGCATCGTCAGGTATTTGGTTAAACCGCGCGGCACGTTAGGTTTGTCGGCGTGAACGCGCTCCACTTTGGTGGCTTGCAGGATCAGTTCCGGCAGTTGTTCACGGTGGCGATCGTGGTAACGCACAATGATGTGTTCGATGATTTCCGCCAGCCCCGCGATGCGCCAGTCTTTGTCGATCGGCTGTTCCGCCAGCGTCGCCAGCTCCGCTTCGATAACCTCAATATCCAGCTCTTTGCGGGCCGCTGAGCGCCCCAGCGTTTGCTTACCGCCGCAGCAGTAATCCATATCGTATTTACGGAACAGAGCGGAGGCGCGGGGGATAGAGAGCGCCAGCTCACCCAGGGGTTGATCGCGGAAAGCCATAGCAGTTACCTCATCGTGAAATTATAAGTTGTATTTTAAATACATCTTTATGGCGATGATATACCCCTTTCGGGGCAGCGGGAATGGCCTTATGCCTTTCACAGGCAAAAAACCGTGATATTCATCACAAAAATTCTTTCGATGTTAACATATTGAATGCAGATGATTTTTTGGGAAAGTTTTGGATAAGAGAATGTTGCAAGATTAAACAACTCTGTCGCACTGCCGATACAAACACCTCAGACAATATCCTGCACTTACTATAGGCCTATAATGTTCAAACGAATTAAAGTTATTACATTGTTAATCATGGTGTTACTCGTGCTTGGCGCCATGCAATTGATCTCCGCAGGCGTGTTTATCAGCGCGCTGAATAACGATAAAAACAACTTCACCATTTCTCAGGTTTCCAGCCAGAACGTTTCCGAATTTACCGATGCCTGGATCAGCCTTAACCAGGCGCGCGTGACGCTGAACCGCGGCATGCTGCGTCTGCAAAGCAGCACCGCCAGCCAGATTAACGGTGGGCAACTCAGTGAACTGGCAAACAATGCCACTGAACTGCTGAACCAGGCACAAAAGCATTTCGACAAATACAAAGCCATTCCGGAAACCCCGGGTCTCGACAAAAATCTGTCGAAAGATCTGGAAACCCAGTATGGCGTCTACCATGCCACGCTGACGGAAATGAACCGTTTGCTGTTGGCCGGTAAACTGGAAGATATGTTCCGCCAGAACGCCGAGCAGAAGCAGACCGCGATGCAAAAAAGCTACCGCGCATGGCGTGATGCACAGACCGTGCTGGCGAACGAAGGCGTCGTCGAGAACGAACGTGATTACCAGCGCATTATGTGGATCATCGCGCTGGTCATGCTGGTGGTACTGGCGGTTATCGTGATGAGCTGGGCCGCAATGCAGCGCGTCCTGCTGAAACCGTTGCACGAAGTGATGGGTCATATTCGTCATATCGCCACTGGTGACCTGACGCACAACATTAACGCCGATGGCAAAAATGAGATGGCGTTGCTGGCGAAAAACGTGCAGGAGATGCAGCAGTCGCTGGTGAAAACCGTGAGTGTGGTGCGTGATGGCGCAGACACAATTTATACCGGTGCGGGCGAAATCTCCGCCGGTAGCAACGATCTCTCTTCCCGTACCGAACAGCAGGCGGCTTCTCTGGAAGAGACGGCAGCCAGCATGGAGCAATTGACTGCCACGGTGAAACAAAACGCCGACAACGCCCGTCAGGCAACGCAACTGGCGCTGAATGCGTCCGGTACCGCTAAAAAAGGCGGCCAGGTGGTGGATGGCGTGGTGCGTACGATGGATGAAATCGCCACCAGCTCGAGCAAAATTGCGCAGATCACCAACGTCATTGATGGCATTGCCTTCCAGACCAATATCCTGGCGCTGAACGCCGCCGTAGAAGCCGCCCGCGCGGGTGAGCAGGGGCGTGGTTTTGCGGTGGTGGCCGGTGAAGTCCGTACGTTGGCGCAGCGCAGCGCCCAGGCGGCGAAAGAGATCAAAGGGCTGATCGAAGATTCCGGCAACCGCGTTGATGCGGGGGCGGCGCTGGTTCACCAGGCGGGTGAAACCATGGCCGAGATCGTCAGCGCGGTCACGCGTGTGACGGATATTATGGGGGAAATCTCCTCGGCGTCTGATGAGCAGAGCCGTGGGATTGACCAGGTGGGCCAGGCCGTGGCTGAGATGGATCGTGTGACACAGCAGAATGCGTCGCTGGTGGAAGAGTCTGCCGCTGCCGCAGCCGCACTGGAAGAGCAGGCGGCGCGCCTGACCGAAACCGTGGCGGTGTTTAAGGTCAACCGCACACAGCGCGCCAAAACCACCGCGCTGCGTTCTCCGGTCAGCACGCCAACAGTGAAAGCGGCGGAAAGCTTCAATGAAGCGAACTGGGAAACCTTCTAAATCGCGTTAACCCGGCTTCTCCGGCCGGGTCATCTTCCCACCGCGTTACGTCGCATCACTCAGCGGCGTAACGCGGGTTTTCACCGGTTTTGATAACACCGCCGTTACCACGCCGCCCACCAGCAAAATAATGCCGCAGAAGGTCAGTAGCGGCGGCATGCTCTGGCGCAGCAGGAAGGTATAGAGCAGCCCGGCAAGGGTTTCGAAAACAATCAGCGGGCCGACAATCACGGTGGGCAGCCTCTGGCAGGCGATGTTCCAGCACAGCGTGCCAACCCATGAGCAAAACGCCGCAATCACAAACATCAGGCCAATAAACACCCACGGACGCGGGCCAAAAGGCAGGGCAAAGTCCGGTTGTTGTCCGCAGAGCCACAGCGTGGCGGCAATATACCCAACCAGCGACACCGGCAGCGTCACCAGCGCTTGCGCAGTGGCCCACATCATCGGATTTTTATCCGGATTTTCCCGCAACCAGCGGGCGTTACGTAATGCATACCATGCCCAGCAGGCGACCGAGGTAAAGGCCAGCGCAATACCGGAGCCGTAGCGCCAGGCGCTGAAATCGGGCAAACCGTGGCGCAGTTCAGCAATATTTACGCACCCCAGCCCCAGCGCAATGCACACCAATGCAGGTGACAGACGCCGCCACGAGAGTTTACCGTCTCGCTGGCTGTAGAGCAGGTTGGCGCACACCGGGATCACCACTGGCAGCGTGGCGATAATCATGGTGGAGACCGGCGCTCCGGTACGCTGGATAGCGCTAGCCAGGCAGACGTAATAAATCAGGTTGCCCATGATGGTCAGCCACAGCGCGGTGACCCAGTCGCTGCGCGTCAACTGGCGCAGGCGCGCACGGCCCAGCCAGGCCAGCGGCAGGGCAATCAGCCCCAATGCCAGGTAGCGCCCGGTTGATTGCAGTACCGCCGGGTAATCCGGCACAATCAGCGGCCCAACAAAAATCAGCCCCCACAACAGCCCGGCAAGCAGGGCGTACAACACACCACTAATCATCTTCCCATCCATTTCTCTCTTGTTCAGAAGCAGTGTAGGGAAGTGACAGGCAGGAATATTGTATGAGATTGCGCATTAACGGCGCGCAACCTGTTTCTGGTAGCGTCCCGGCGTAATGCCGTAACGATGGGTAAAGGCGCGGGTGAGATGCGACTGATCGCTTAAACCGGTCGCCGCAGCGACATCGGCAGCGGGCATGCCCTGCGAGAGAAATGCTTTGGCGCGCCACAGGCGGATTGCCATCAGCATCTGGTGCGGGGTGACGTGAAAATGGGCCTTGAACTGGCGCTGGAAGTGATACGGGCTGAGCGCTGCGACATTTGCCAGCTCATCCAGCGTCAGGCTGTGCATATAGTTATCGTGCAGGTATTCGCGCACCCGATCAAAACGGTGCGCCCCCTCAGGACGCTGCGGCGCATGGTGCGCCAGTGGGCGGAACGTGTCGATCAGATTCAGCAGGATCCCCTGTTGCGCCAGTGGATCGTCGGTATGCCACAGACTGTGGATCTGCGCGCAGATCAGCCGGGTGCGCAAGGGATCGTGACGCGTGACATCGCTAAACCACCAATGACGGATGCCGGTAACCTGTTCCAGTAACGCTGGCTCCAGATAGACCATGCGATAACGCCAACCGTCGGCGGTTTCCGCTTCGCCGGTATGCAGCTCATCGGGGTTCATAGTGACCACGGAATTCGCCGGGGCGATATATTGCGTGCCGCGATAACGAAAACGCTCGGCACCCGCTTCAATCGCGCCAATGCCGAATGCTTCATGGGTGTGCGGTTCAAAGGCGTAACGGGAGATATGCGCGTGGTACAGCTCGACCCCTGGCAGTAAATCCAGATGACGAAAACTGGCGCAATCTCGCTTGTCGTTAAACTGTTCTGGTACGCCTTCCACTTCAGGTTCCTCCGCACAGGCCATCTCTCTATTATTAGGGATGACCTGGCAGGAGGCTACAAAAATTAACCAACCTGTAACGTTTACAGAATGGTGTCGACGCTGTCGGCAATCGGTGTGGTCGGGCGGCCAATCAGTTTGCTCAACGTTTTGCTGTCGTCAAACAGACCGCCTTTTGCCGCGCCCGCATCGGAGTCCGCCAGCAGGTTCGCAAACACCTCCGGCAGGCCCACTTCTTTCAGCGCAGCGGCGAAATCGGCTTCACTCAGATTCTGATACACCACGTTTTTACCGCTCGCTTTGCTCAGCAGTGCCGCCAGTTCGCTCAGTGTCCATGCGGTGTCGCCCGCCAGTTCATAGATCTTGCCAGCATGCCCTTCTTCGCTGATCACACGCGCTGCGGCGGCAGCATAATCCGCGCGGGTTGCCGAGGCGATTTTGCCCTCTCCGGCCGCGCCAATAAACACCCCGTGCGCCAGTGCAGCAGGCGCGCTGGCGAGGTAGTTTTCGCTGTACCAGCCATTGCGCAGCAGCGCATAAGGAATGCCGGAATCCGCCAGCATTTTTTCAGTTTCGACGTGTTCAACGTGCAGGCCAAGCGGGGAGGTATCCGCATGCAGCAGGCTGGTATAGGCGATAAATTTCACGCCCGCAGCTTTGGCGGCGTTGATCACGTTGCGGTGTTGTACGGCTCGCTGGCCGACTTCACTGCTGGAGATCAGCAGCAATTTATCGACCCCGGCCAGTGCCTGAGTGAGGGCAGCCTGGTCGCCGTAATCAGCCTGACGCACAAGGATGCCTTGTTGGCTGAGATATTCGGCTTTTGCCGGGTTGCGAACAATAGCGACAATCTGTTTCGCCGCCACGGTTTTCAGTAGTTCTTCTACCACAAACTGGCCCAGTTGGCCGGTCGCGCCGGTAAGTGCGATCATGGGTATTCTCCTTCGATTTCGGTGAGTGTCGTGGTACGCTATCACCTTAACTAACTTTTAGTAAGTACGTACAAAAAGGTAAGTATGAAAAAAGAATCTCGCCCTCTGACGTTGAGCGAGCAAGTGCGCAACGGCAACTTGTTCGCAGAGCAGTGTCCGTCCCGGGAGGTGCTCAAGCACGTGACCAGCCGCTGGGGCGTGTTGATCCTGATTGCGCTGCGCGATGGCACCCATCGTTTTAGCGATCTGCGCCGCAAAATGGGCGGGGTCAGCGAGAAGATGCTGTCGCAGAGTTTGCAGTGGCTGGAACAGGATGGCTTTATCAACCGCGTTTCTTATCCGGTGGTGCCGCCGCATGTGGAGTATAGCCTGACCCCGCTCGGTGAGCAGGTGAGTGAGAAGGTTGCCGCGCTGGCGGACTGGATCGAACTGAATGTTCCCCAGGTGCTGGCGCACCATGCCCAACAGGTGGCGTAGCTGCGTAGATCGGGTAACACGACAGCCGCCATCCGGCCTGCGGTTCAGGCCGGACAGGGCACCGCTGTTATTTGCTTAAATCGACTTTATAGACGGCAAAACCGATCTCGTCGTTCGCCACTTTTTCCATCGGGTATTGCGCCTTGTCTTTGATAAACGCAGCGGCTTTATCCGTTGGCGCGGTTTCAAAGCGGATATCCAGCTTACTGTCGGTATGAATGGGCGCCAGCCGCCAGTTATTATCCGCCGCCGGGTGGATTTCACCGGCGCGTTTGGATTCGTCACTGATCCACTTTGCCAGCACCGCACGGTTCTCGTCCGGCGAGGCAAACGCGATATGGCTATCGCCGGTCCCGGCAAACTTGCCGCCATAAGCGCGGTAGTTATTGGTCGCGACGAGGAAAACGGCGTTGGGGTCGACAGGCTTGCCGTTAAAGGTCAGATCCTTAATGCGTTCCGCCTGCGGATTGATGCTCTGGCATTCCCCGTCATAGCGCGCCGGTTGCGTGACATCAATCTGGTAATTAACGCCGTCGATCACATCGAAGTTATAGGTCCGGAAACCGTCCCAGTTCAGCAGGCTTTGCGGCTTATCGCTGTGCGGATCAATACGGTTAAACTGGCCTGCCGAGCACTCCAGCCACTCTTTCACCTCTTTACCGGTCGCTTTGACCACCACCAGCGTATTCGGATAGAGATACAAGTCCGCTGCGTTGCGGAACGTCAGTTGCCCTTTTTCCACTTCAACAAAACTGGCGGGATCGTTTTTACGTCCTCCGGCTTTAAACGGCGCGGCAGCAGAGAGTACCGGCAATTTCGCCAGATCCGGATCGCCCTGAATAAAGTGCTCAACATAGGCTTTCTGCGCGTTGTTCACCACCTGCACGGTGGGATCGTCCTGCACCAGCGACAAATAGCTGTACATGTTGTCGGCGGACTTGCCGATCGGTTTACCGACAAATTCGCGGGTGGCGTCATGATCGTGTTTCAGGATCGCCACCAGTTTGCTGTCTTCGCCGACCAGCGCTTTTTTCGCCGCCGTATCGTAAATGGGCCGCGCTTCGGTTTTGGCGTCGGCAACCTGCCATTTACCGGCGTCATTGTTCATCACCAGATCGACGACGCCCAGATGATCGCCCCACATGCCTGGCATCACCGCCGGAATGCCGTTCAGCGTGCCTTTGCTGATGTCTGCGCCTTTAATGGCGGCAAACTCTTTACCCGGGAACACCGCGTGCGCATGACCAAACAGAATCGCATCGACGCCCGGTACCTGGCTGAGGTAGTAGACCGAGTTTTCCGCCATTGCCTGATACGGTTCCGCAGACAAGCCGGAATGCGCGACCACCACCACCAGATCTGCGCCTTTGGCGCGCATCTCCGGTACGTATTTACGCGCCGTTTCGGTGATGTCGTTGACGGTCACTTTGCCGCTCAGATTGGCTTTATCCCAGACCATGATTTGCGGTGGCACGAAACCGATATAACCAATGCGCAGAGTATGTGCCTTGCCATCTTTATCCTGAACAGCCGTCTCTTTAATCAGGTAGGGTGTGAACAGCGGTTTTTTGCTTTTCGCATCAATGATATTGGCGTTGACGTAGGGGAATTTCGCGCCTGCCAGCGCTTTATGCAGGTAATCGAGACCGTAATTGAATTCGTGGTTACCCAGGTTGCCGACGGCGTAATCCAGGGTGTTCATTGCTTTATAGACCGGGTGCACCTGACCCGCTTTCAGTCCCTTTGCCGCCATATAATCGCCGAGCGGGCTTCCCTGGATTAAGTCGCCGTTATCTACCAGCACGCTGTTTTTGACTTCCTGGCGGGCGGCGTTGATCAGGCTGGCGGTGCGCACCAGTCCGAATTTTTCCGTCGCACTGTCTTTGTAGTAATCAAAATCCATCATGTTGCTATGTAAATCAGTGGTTTCCAGAATCCGCAACTCCACCGTCGCGGCCTGGACGCTTGCCGCGATCAGCGTGGCAAGAAGCGTTACACTAAACTTAATCATCAGAGGCATCCTTTTTCGATCTGGGCCACAAAAGAAATTGTTATGTACATTTTGTTGCTTACAGAATTGTGAATACTGCCATAAAAGTGGGTAAAGAAAACGCAATCACTATCACAGATGGCAGATTCCGGTGCGATGCGATATAAGTAAAACAACGAGTTACAAACCACTGAACAGACAAGAGGTGGAGAATGTTAGATGCAATTTGTCGGCTCGCGCGGGAAGCGGGCGATGCCATTATGCAGGTCTACGATGGGCACAAACCGATGGATGTCACCAGCAAGGTAGATGACTCCCCGGTCACCGCCGCAGATATTGCGGCGCACCAGGTGATTGTGCGCGGTTTGCAGGCGCTGACGCCGGACATTCCGGTGTTATCAGAAGAAGATCCTCCGGGCTGGGAGACGCGCCAGACATGGCAGCGCTACTGGCTGGTTGACCCGCTGGATGGCACGAAAGAGTTCATTAAGCGTAACGGTGAGTTCACCGTCAATATCGCGCTGATTGACCAGGGGAAGCCGGTCATGGGCGTGGTTTACGCACCGGTGCTGAAAGTGATGTATTACGCCGGTGACGGCAAAGCGTGGAAAGATGAAGCGGGTAATCATCATCAGATTCAGGTGCGCGATGCCCGGCCGCCGCTGGTGGTCGTCAGCCGTTCCCATGCGGATGACGAACTGAAAGAGTACCTGCACCAGTTAGGCGAGCACCAGACCACGGCGATCGGCTCCTCGCTGAAATTCTGCCTGGTGGCGGAAGGGAAAGCTCAGCTGTACCCGCGTTTCGGGCCGACCAACGTATGGGATACGGCCGCAGGGCATGCGGTGGCGGTGGCTGCCGGGGCGCACGTTAACGACTGGCAGGGGCGTTCGCTGGATTACACCCCCCGTGAGTCCTTCCTCAACCCCGGCTTCCGGGTCTTTATTTACTAAGCAGCGTGTGCAGCAGGGCGATGACCTGCTGCACCTCTTGCTGGCTCAGCCCGCCATCTTTTGCGTACGCCACGCGCCCGTCTTTATCCAGCACGACAATCGCCGAGCTTTCCTCTTCCAGTTGCCAGGCTTTGCGCGCAACGCCGTCACTATCAACAATGAATTGTGACCACGGGTAGAGTTTCTTATTACTCTCGATGCTGCTGCGCACGAACATGGCGCTGCCGGGAATGGCGTCATCGGTATTGATAATGGTGGTGGTCTGGTAGCGATCGTGCGGCAGGTTGGCGGTTTTGATGGCTTCGATCAGCGCGGCGTTCTTCTCTTTGGCAGAGGTCCGACCGGCAATATGTTGCACAACCCGCACTTTGCCAGGAAGCTGGGCACTATTCCATTTTTTATAGCTAAACTTGTCATTATCAAGCATCAACTCCCCTCTGTCGGCTATGCCCACAGGCGGCACGCGCTGGTTGGTTTCAAAGTTATGGGCTGAAGCAACCAGCGGCAGTAACAGGCATGTCGCTGCCAGAATCTTACGTAGGGTCATGGTTTTTCCTTGTGTTTATGCAGGTGATCCGACCACTTGGGTGGCCATTTTAATCATATGTGCGATCAATCCGTTTTTCCCGCAATCAGGATGCCAGTTTGCGGGTGGACGCACATATCCGCACAAAAATGCGGATTTATACTGCATAGCGAAACGCACTGAAAAGAAAATTCTGAATAATTGTCATCAAAAGGTAAATAAACTTATACACACTATGTATCAGTGCGGTTCTGAACTATAGTCACTGAGCATTAAATTTGCGCTCATCAACGCTGGTCCGATTGTGGTACCGCAAGGGCGTAATGCTTTACAGGAGATAAAAGAATGAAAATTTTCCAGCGTTACAATCCACTTCAGGTGGCCAAGTACGTGAAAATCCTGTTCCGTGGACGGTTGTATATCAAGGATGTTGGCGCTTTCGAGTTTGACAAAGGCAAGATCCTGGTCCCGAAAGTGAAAGACAAGCAGCACCTGTCTGTGATGTCTGAAGTCAACCGTCAGGTTATGCGTCTGCAAACTGAGATGGCTTAACCCGTCGTGCTATGCAGTAGTTTAAGTACTATAAAAAAACGGCCCCGATGGGGCCGTTGACATTTTAGCGTTAGTGGCGCGTCACGCTGCGCCTTTCTCTTCCGCATCCGGCAGCTTTGGCGTGAGCAGCGTTGTACGCGTGTCGACACGCGTCACCAGTAGCTGATCAATTCGGTAGTTATCAATATCCACCACCTCGAACTTATAGCCCGAGAACTTCACTGCATCGGTGCGTTTCGGGATTTTACGCAGCATAAACATCATAAAACCGCCGATGGTTTCATAGTTGCCCGACTGCGGGAACTCATCGATATCGAGTACGCGCATGACGTCGTCAATGGGCGTACCGCCGTCAATCAGCCATGAGTTTTCATCACGGGCGACGATCATCTCTTCCACCTGGCCGACCAGGTCGCCCATCAGCGTGGTCATCACATCGTTAAGGGTGATAACCCCCACCACCAGCGCGTATTCGTTCATGATAACGGCGAAATCTTCCCCGGCGGTTTTAAAGCTTTCCAGCGCTTCGGAGAGGGTTAGCGTGTCCGGCACAATCAGCGTGTTACGGATCTGCACGCCGCTGTTGAGCGCCATGCTCTGGTTCGCCAGCACGCGGTTAAGCAGATCTTTCGAATCCACATAGCCAACAATGTGGTCGATATCGTCGTTACAGACCAGAAACTTCGAGTGCGGATGCTCCGCGACTTTGTTTTTCAGGCTCTGCTCATCTTCGTGCAGATCGAACCAAATCACGTTTTCACGGGAGGTCATGGAGGAAGGGACGGTGCGCGATTCCAGCTCAAACACGTTCTCAATCAGTTCATGTTCCTGCTTACGCAGCACGCCGGCCAGTGCACCCGCTTCCACCACCGCGTAAATATCGTCAGAGGTGATGTCATCTTTACGCGCCATCGGCAGTTTAAAGATGCGGAAGATGACATTCGCCAGGCCGTTAAAGAACCAGACCAGCGGACGGAAAACAAATAAACAGAAGCGCATCGGGTTGATGATACGCAAAGCCACGGCTTCTGGCGCAATCATACCGATGCGTTTCGGCGTCAGATCGGCAAACAGGATGAACATCCCGGTGACCAGCGAGAAGGAGATGATAAAGCTGAGCTGTTCGGCAAGCTCCGGAGAAACCACCCTGACCAGCAAGCTGTAAAACGCCGGAGAGAAGGCGGCATCACCGACGATACCGCCGAGAATGGCGACCGCGTTAAGGCCGATTTGCACCACGGTAAAGAAGGTGCCGGGGTTTTCCTGCATTTTCAGGATGCGTTGCGCATTGATGCTGCCTTCATCGGCCAGCAACTTGAGTTTGATTTTTCTCGATGCGGCAAGTGAGATCTCGGATAACGAGAAAAACGCACTTACTGCGATGAGACAGAGTATGACTAAGATACTGTTTAACATAATTTATCCAGCCATTGACCGGATCCTCGGAAGGGGTTTTTGAATATCCATGTGGTAAACACAATGAAAGCCGGTCCGAAGCGGTGGACCGGCAATTTCGAGAGCTAGTATAGCGTAAGCGTGTTACAAGCTACCAGAGGCTTAATTTTTGCCCGTTTTTATGGCGTATTTCCGCAAAATGTTAAGGGTTAAGCTGCGGCGGCAGGCAAACGCCAATACCGCCGATGCCGCAGTAACCATACGGGTTTTTATGCAGGTACTGCTGGTGATCATCTTCCGCGTAGTAGAACGGCGTGGCGGTTTTAATTTCCGTCGTGACCTGGCGATCGTCTCCGGCGCTGCGCATCGCCGCCTGAAAACGCTCAAGACTGGCACGGGCGGCGTCGTTTTGCTCCGGCGTCAGCGGGTAGATCGCCGAGCGGTACTGGGTGCCGTGATCGTTACCCTGGCGCATGCCCTGCGCCGGATCGTGGTTTTCCCAGAATACCTGTAGCAACTGTTCGTAACTTACCACCTTCGGATCGTACACCACGCGCACCGCTTCAGCGTGGCCGGTCTGCCCGCTGCACACTTCCCGGTAGGTCGGGTTCGGCGTAAAGCCGCCGGTATACCCTGCCGCAGTGCTGTACACACCCGGTAATTGCCAGAACAGGCGTTCAACGCCCCAGAAGCACCCCATTGCGAACAGGGCAATCTCCATGTTTTCCGGAATATGGGTCATTGAATGCGCGTTAACGGCATGTAAACTGGCTACCGGCATCGGTGTATTGCGCCCGGGTAATGCATCCGATTGAGAAACAAGCTCTTTTTTATCAAACAGACTCACGGTGGAACCTCCCGGAGGGTCGAATTGCGGTTCAAGGTTGTCACGGTGCGCGTGTTTTAACACAATAAGCACCATAAACAGACTAGATTTAAACATAAGAAATTTTGGGGTAGTCGTCCGTTTTTCAACCCATGTTTTGGGTTTTTATCGGCTTGTGTTCCGTCACAAAGGCGGAGCAGGGCTCAGCGCGGAGCTGCGCTTACGTTTCCTTCCAGGGGTGGGAACAAGGATATTCAGGAGAGAACGTGCCAAAGATCCGTCTTTTATGTTTTGCCGGTTTGTTGCTGGCGAGCGAAACGGCTTTCGCTGCCAATGTGCGATTGCAACTGGAGGGGCTGACCGGGGCGCTGCAAAAAAATGTGCGCGCCCAGTTATCCACGATCCAGAGTGATGAAGTTACGCCTGACAGACGTTTTCAGGCACGCGTGGATGATGCCATTCGCGAAGGGTTAAAAGCGTTAGGCTATTACGAGCCTACCATTGATTTTGAACTGCGCCCGCCGCCGGAAAAGGGGCGACAGGTGCTGATCGCGCGGGTTTCGCCAGGCGAACCCGTGCGGATTGGCGGCACCGACGTGATCCTGCGCGGCGGTGCGCGTACCGACAGTGACTACCTCGATTTACTCAAAACACGCCCGGCCAATGGCACGGTGCTCAATCACAGCGACTATGACGGTTTTAAAAAAAGCCTCACCAACGTCGCGCTGCGTAAAGGCTACTTCGATAGCCAGTTCAATAAGAGCCAGTTGGGCGTCGCCCTCGACAGGCATCAGGCGTTCTGGGACATCGACTATGACAGCGGTCAGCGCTACCGGTTTGGCGCGGTAACATTTGAAGGGTCGCAAATCCGCGACGAGTACCTGCAAAACCTGGTGCCTTTTCACCAGGGCGATTATTACCAGACCAAAGACCTGGCGGAACTGAACCGCCGTCTGTCGGCCACCGGCTGGTTCAAGTCGGTGGTGGTAGCACCGGAGTTCGATAAAGCGCGGCAAACCAAAGTACTGCCGCTGAAGGGCGTGGTCTCGCCGCGTACGGAAAACACCATTGAAACCGGGGTGGGTTACTCCACAGATGTGGGGCCGCGTGTGAAAGCGACGTGGAAAAAGCCGTGGATGAACTCCTACGGCCACAGTCTGACCACCAGCATGAGCGTCTCCGCGCCGGAGCAGCAACTGGATTTCAGTTATAAGATGCCGCTGCTGAAAAACCCGCTTGAACAATACTATCTGGTGCAGGGCGGTTTTAAGCGCACTGACCTGAACGATACGCAAGCCGACTCCACTACGCTGGCGCTTTCGCGCTACTGGGATCTCTCCAGCGGCTGGCAGCGCGCCATTAACCTGCGCTGGAGCCTTGACCACTTTACGCAAGCCAGCGTCACCAATACCACCATGTTGCTCTACCCAGGCGTGATGATCAGCCGCACCCGCTCTCGCGGCGGCCTGATGCCGACCTGGGGCGACTCCCAGCGCTACTCGGTGGATTATTCCAACACCGCATGGGGATCGGATGTCGACTTCCTCGTCTTGCAGGCGCAAAACGTCTGGATCCGCACGCTCTACGATCGCCACCGCTTTGTGGTGCGCGGCAACCTGGGGTGGATCGAGACCGGCGACTTTGATCGTGTACCGCCGGATCTGCGCTTCTTCGCCGGGGGCGATCGCAGCATTCGTGGTTACAAATACAAATCCATCGCGCCAAAAGATGACGATGGCAAGCTGATCGGTGCCTCAAAACTGGCGACCGGCTCGCTGGAGTATCAGTACAACGTCACCGGGAAATGGTGGGGCGCGGCGTTTATCGACAGCGGCGAAGCGGTCAGCGATATCCGCCGGAGCGACATTAAAACCGGCGCGGGTGTTGGCGTGCGCTGGCAGTCGCCTGTCGGGCCAATCAAACTCGATTTCGCCGTTCCGGTCGGCGACAAAGAGGAACATGGGGTGCAGTTTTACATCGGTCTGGGGCCAGAATTATGAGTTTATGGAAGAAAATCAGCCTCGGCGTACTGGTGTTTATCCTGTTAGTGCTGGGGACGGTCGCCTTTCTGGTGGGGACCACCAGCGGGCTTCATCTGCTGTTTAAGGCGGCGAACCGCTGGGTGCCGGGGCTGCACATTACTCAGGTAACGGGGGGCTGGCGCGATCTGACGCTGAAAAACCTGCGTTACGATCAGCCCGGCGTGGCAGTGAACGCCGGGGAAATCCACCTGGCGGTGAATCTGGGCTGTCTGCGCAGCAGTAGCCTGTGCGTCAACGATCTGTCGTTGAAAGATATCAACGTGGCGATCGACAGTAAAAAGATGCCGCCTGCCGCCCCTGTGCAGGAAGAGGAGAGCGGGCCGCTGAACCTCTCCACGCCGTACCCGATTACGCTCAGCCGGGTGGCGCTGAACAATGTGAATATCAAGATTGACGATACAACCGTCTCTGTGATGGATTTCAGTTCCGGGCTGAGCTGGGAAGAGAAAAACCTGACGCTGAAACCCACCTCATTGCAAGGGCTGCTGATTGCGCTGCCGAAAGTGGCGAAGGTGGCGCAGGAAGAGGTGGTTGAACCGAAAATCCACAACCCGCAGCCGCAGGAAAAGCCGCTCGGCGAAACGCTGAAAGCGCTGTTTGCCAAACCGCTGTTACCGGAAATGACCGATGTGCATTTGCCGCTCAATCTCAATATTGAGTCGTTTCGCGGTGAGCAACTGCGACTCACCGGCGACACGGATATTCTGGTGCGCAGCCTGTTGCTGAAAGTGAGCAGCCTTGACGGGCAAATGACGCTCGATGCGCTGGATATCGACTCGAACCAGGGGCAGGTCAGCGCCACGGGCCGCGCACAATTGCGTGATAACTGGCCGGTGGATTTTACCCTCAACAGCACGTTGAATGTGGAGCCGCTAAAAGGCGAAAAGGTGAAGCTGCAGGTTGGCGGCGACGTGCGCCAACAGCTCACTATGGATGTGAACCTCTCCGGCCCGGTGGATATGACGCTGCGGGCGCAAACGCAACTGGCCCAGGCCGGTTTGCCGCTGGAGGTTGCAATGACCAGTAAGCAACTCTACTGGCCGTTTACCGGTGAGAAACAGTATCAGGCGGATGATGTCTCGCTGACGCTGACCGGCAAGATGACCGACTACACGCTGGCGTTCCGTACTGCGGTGAAAGGGCAGGATCTGCCGCCCGCCGCCATCCGGCTAGATGCAAAAGGCAATGAGCAGCAAATCAACCTCGATAAGCTGACCATTGCTGCGCTGGAAGGGACAACCGAGCTCACGGCGCTGCTCGACTGGCAGCAGGCGATCAGCTGGCGCGGCGAACTGGCGTTGAACGGGATTGATACGGCAAAAGCCTTCCCGGCATGGCCGTCAAAACTGAATGGCCTGATCAAAACGCGCGGTAGCCTGTACGGCGGTAGCTGGCAGGTGGATGTGCCGGAGCTGAAGCTGAACGGTAACGTGAAAAACAACAAGGTGAATGTCGCCGGGCAACTGAAGGGCAATAGCTATTTACAATGGATCATTCCCGGTTTGCATCTGGAGTTAGGGCGCAACAGGGCAGATATCAAAGGTGAACTGGGGGTAAAAGATCTCAATCTTGATGCCAATATTGATGCGCCAGGCCTGGATAACGCACTGCCGGGCCTTGGCGGCAGCGCCAAAGGCGTAGTGAACATTCGCGGCACGGTCGATGCGCCGCAAGTGCTGGCGGACATCACAGCCAATAATCTGCGCTGGCAGGATCTTTCCGTTGCCCGTGTGCGGGTCGACGGGGATGTGAAATCCAGCGAGCAAATTGCCGGGAAGCTCAATGTGCGCGTGGAGCGTATTGTGCAGCCGGGTGTCAATGTCAATCTGGGCCTGGTGACGCTGGCTGCGGAGGGGAGCGAAAAACAGCACACCTTACAGTTGCGTGTGCAGGGAGAGCCGGTTTCCGGGCAACTGGATTTGGCGGGGAGTTTCGATCGCCAGGAGCAGCGCTGGAAAGGCTCGCTCAGTAATACGCGCTTTGCCACCCCGGTAGGGCCGTGGTCGATCAACCGGCCAATCACGCTGGATTACCGGAACCTGGAGCAGAAAATCGCCATTGGCCCGCACTGCTGGCTTAACCCCAACGCCGAGCTGTGCGTGCCGCAACCGATTGATGCCGGGGCGGAAGGCCACGCGCTGGTGAACCTTAACCGTTTCGACCTCGCCATGCTGAAGCCTTTTATGCCGGAGACCACCCAGGCGAGCGGTGTGTTTAGCGGTAAAGCCGATGTGAGCTGGGACACGACAAAGGCCGGGCTGCCGCAGGGGCAGGTGACACTCGTCGGACGTAACGTGAAGGTGACGCAGGTGGTGAACGATGCGCCGTTGCCGGTGGCGTTTGATACCCTGAACCTGAACGCCCAACTGCGTAACGACCGCGCCGATCTCGGCTGGCTGATTCGGCTGACCAACAATGGGCAGTTTGATGGTCAGGTGCAGGTCACCGATCCGCAAGGGCGACGGAATCTGGGCGGCAACGTCAATATCCGCAACTTCTCGCTGGCAATGGCCAATGCCATCTTCAGCCGGGGTGAAAAAGCGGCGGGTACGCTGAACGCCAATTTGCGACTGGGCGGAAACGCGCAGAACCCGCAACTGTTCGGGCAGCTGGGGTTGAACGGACTGGATGTCGAAGGCAACTTTATGCCGTTCGACATGCAGCCCAGTCAGCTGGCGATAAATTTCAACGGTACGAGCTCCGTGCTTCAGGGCGTGGTGCGCACCGGTCAGGGGCAGATTAACCTCAGCGGTGATGCAGACTGGAGTCAGATCAATAACTGGCGCGCGCGGGTAGCGGCGAAGGGCAGCAAAGTGCGCATTACCGTGCCGCCGATGGTGCGGCTGGATGTGTCGCCGGATGTGGTGTTTGAAGCCACACCGAGCCTGTTTACGCTTGACGGCTGCGTGGATGTGCCGTGGGCACGCATTGTGGTGCATGACGTGCCGGAAAGCGCAGTCGGCGTCTCTGGCGATGAGGTGATGCTTAACGATCAACTGAAACCTGAGAAACCGCAAAGCACGTCGATCCCGATCAACAGTAATCTGGTTATCCACGTTGGCAACAATGTGCGTCTGGATGCGTTTGGGCTCAAAGCGCGGCTGACCGGCGACCTGAAAGTGGCGCAGGATAAGCAAGGGTTGGGGCTTAACGGGCAGATCACGATCCCGGAAGGGCGTTTCCACGCTTATGGTCAGGATTTGATTGTGCGCAAAGGGGAACTGCTGTTCTCCGGTCCACCGGATCAGCCCCTGCTGAATATTGAGGCGATCCGTAACCCGGATGCGACGGAAAATGATGTTATTGCCGGGGTTCGCGTGACCGGAACTGCCGATGAACCTAAAGCGGAGATCTTTTCCGATCCGGCGATGTCGCAGCAGGAAGCGCTTTCTTACCTGCTTCGCGGGCAGGGTCTGGACAGTGAACAGAGCGATAGCGCCGCAATGACCTCAATGCTTGTAGGCCTGGGGGTTGCACAAAGTGGGCAGGTTGTGGGTAAAATCGGCGAGACGTTTGGCGTAAGCAATCTGGCGCTGGATACTCAGGGGGTAGGCGACTCCTCCCAGGTAGTGGTCAGTGGCTACGTGCTGCCGGGTCTGCAGGTAAAATATGGTGTCGGAATTTTTGACTCACTGGCGACTCTCACGTTACGTTATCGCCTGATGCCTAAGCTGTATCTTGAAGCGGTGTCTGGCGTAGATCAGGCACTTGATTTGCTCTATCAGTTTGAGTTTTAGCAATGCGAATATTTGTCTACGGCAGTTTACGAAGCAAACAAGGCAACAGCCACTGGATGACCAATGCACAGTGGCTGGGGGATTTTTGCGTCGAAAATCATCAGCTGTTTAGTCTGGGGCATTACCCGGGTGCGGTACCGGGCGAAGGAAGCGTACAGGGCGAAGTGTATCGCATCGATGCGGCAACGCTCGGTGAGCTGGATGCGCTGCGCACCGCTGGCGGCGAATATAAACGCCAGTTGATCCAGACGCCGTATGGCAGCGCCTGGATGTATGTGTATCAACGTTCGGTTGAAGGCAAGACTTTTATCGAAAGTGGTAACTGGCTCGACAGAGAAAAGTACCAGTAATCGTTGTTCTCAGAGAACCGCGCCGCAGGGCGCGGTTTTTTTATTGCGGGTTCGCGGGGTTAAAACTCAATGCGTGCGCCAACGTTGTAGCGGCGACCTTCCACCACGCCATATTCGCCCCAGTTACTGACGCGTTTCGGATCGGCATCGAACAGGTTATACACCCCCGCCAGTAGCTGTGTATTTTTATTCAGCTGATAACGCGCGCCGACATCCACCATGGTGTAAGCGTCATACAGATTGTGATCGCCGCTGTCGCGGTTGTGGCTGCGGTAATTGGCTTTACTCCACAGATCCAGATCCGGTGTGGCTGACCAGGTCAGCGACAGGTTCACCATATGGCGCGGGAAGTCGTTCAGCGCAAAGCCTTTATTCACACCACTTTTTTGTTCGCTGTGGTTAAAGGTGTAGTTGGCATTGGCTTTGACCGTTTCGGTGATGTGCCAGTCGCCATTCAGTTCAACACCGTACACCTCGGCTTTGCCGATATTGAAATACTTGTCGATAGAGTCGGCGTTATAGCCATTCACCGAACACTGGACATCGGCGGTGGTTTCGCAGATGGTCTGCTCTGCAATCTTGTCTTTAAAGTCGGTGTAGAACACCGTGCCATCCAGCGCCAGATCGTCACCGGTCCAGTACAGACCGAGTTCGGCGTTGACGCTTTTCTCAGGCTTCAGATCCTCGTTACCCACCGTGAGGTAAGGGTAAGGCGGCGTGGAGCCGTGCGGCGTAACAAAGTCGCCTGAGGTGGCGCGCAGTTCCGGTTTTTTATAGCCGGATGAGATCCCACCTTTCACTGTCCAGGCGTCATTGACCGCCCAGTTGCCGTAGAGTTTGGGCGTGATATGCGTACCGAAGTAGTTATCCCGATCCAGACGTGCCGAGGTGGTCAGGGTAACGTCGCCGATCTCCCAGCCATCTTCGGCAAACAGCGCCCAGCCATCACGGCTGATTTTGGTCACCGGATCGACGCCAGGGGCTTCTTTATGCGCCACATCGAAGCGATCGTTAAGCTCCTCACGGGTAACGTTAGCGCCGACGGTCAGTTTATGGGTATCCAGCGTGAAGGTCGTCTGGCTGTTGGCTACGTAGTTTTCCGTGGCGATATACTGCGGCGTCAGCCCGTCATACCAGTATTTGGACTTGCCTTTTTCGTAGTTAATATAGTTCCTGGTTATTATCGCATCGTCGTTATACCAGCCCGAGTGGCTGAGGGTGACGGCATCGCGATCAAAGCTCCACAACCATGGGGTGTTGTGCGTCCGGTTTTTCTCCTGCGCGCCGACCACCACATTCAAATCGAACAGGTTGGTTTCATTGGCCGCCAGCCCCAGCGTCATATCCACCGATTTACGATCGTGCTTAATAAAATAGTTGCTGCGTTCGTCATCCCGGCGATTCAGCCAGTCGGCCGCCACGCTCAGCCCGAGCTTCTCTGGTACCAGTGGCCCCATGGCAAACAGGTTCAACTGGTTGGTGTTCCCAAAAGCGCTGTGTTGCTGAATAAAGTAGTTGTTCGCCAGCGCGCCGGTCCAGTCGGTCAGGCCATAGGGTTTTTTGGTGATCACGTTGACCACGCCGCCGATGGCATCTGAGCCGTATAACGAAGACATCGGCCCGCGGATCACTTCAATACGCTCAATGGCTGACATGGGCGGCAGGAAGTTCATCTCCGCGCCAATATTTTGCCCGTACGGGCGTGACTCACCGGTATTTTGTTTCACGCTGTTGACCATAAACGCGGTGTAGGAGGAGTCCATCCCGCGGATCATAATATCGCCGGAGGCAATATTGCTGGCGCCATCACCCACCAGTACCCCGGGAATATCCTGCACGGCTTCACCCACGTTACGGTTGGCTTTTTTTTCCAGCGCAGTGTTGTCGATAACCGAAATCGTGGCCGGTGCGTTGCGTTTTTCCTGCGCGAAACCTGCGGCGGTCACCACCATTTCATCTTCGTCGGCGCTGGTTTGCGTCTCTTGTGCCTGCGCCGTGAAAACAGAACCCGCCAGCAGTGTCACCACACCGGTGAGCGCAATGTGTTTGTTATCCATTTTTTTCCATGACCAGAAAAGGTAAAAACGATCCCCTGTGCCTCTGCAGGTGCAGGGGGATAAAGGCGTGTCAGAAGGTTCCCAGCGCGATTTTGATCACGTCGTCGGGTTGCTTACTCATCTCTTTTTCACCCTGCTTAATGCTGGCGTACAGCGACTGGCCATCAGCAGAGAGCGCCAGGCTGTTGGGCAGCATGCGGGTGGGGAGCGTGGCTTTCACTTTGTAGGTGTCGGCATCGACAATGCTGATTAACTTCGCGGTGCGGTGGCTGATATAGACTTCGTTACGTACGGGGTTAAACAGCACCGCCAGCGAATTGGGAACGTCGATACGGTGGATCAGTTTGCCGCTGTCGGGGCGGATCACCAGTACGCCGGGCAAATCCGGATCGGTAATAAAGGCGCGGTTGGTTTTACTGTCCAGCGCAATATTGAGGAAGAAGTGCTTCTTGTCGGCATCCACTTTATGCCGCGCCGCCAGGGTGTTTTTTTGCGCATCAATCGTGATGATTTCATTGTCGCCATTCACCACATACACGCTGTTTTTCGCGCTGTCGATCGCCAGCCCGGTCGGGTATTTCCCCATGTTCTCCACCGTGGTCAACAGCGTCAGGTTTTGCGTATCCACCACCCAAACAATGCCCTTTTCCGTGACGCCGGAGACGTACAGGCGCTGGCGCTGCTTATCGAGCACCATTTCGCGGGTATGTACCCGATCTTCCGGTTTTTGGGCATCACTCAGTTGCAGCGTCGCCAGCTCTTTGCCGTTGCGTGTATCCACCACCGTGACAGAACCTTCCAGCGTGTTGCCGAGGTACAGGCGGTGGTTTTCTGCATCCAGTGCGGTAGCGAACACGCGACGGCGGGTGGGCCAGCTATCGACAGTGGTCAGCGTTGTTGGGTTTAGCCGATAGATCAGGCCCTGGGTTTTGTCTTTATCGAACGAGGGCGCGGCAGCGACAAACAGGGCGTTCTGACGGCTGTCGACGCTCAGTTCATAGAGACCCGGGCCAGGCGTGGCACTCAGGAACGCATCCTCTGCTGACGTCGCCTGGGCGCACAGGGTAGACATCAGCAGAGTCAGCGTAAGTGTGAAACGACGGACGGTTTTAGGCGGGAACAGTGCAGTTATTTTCATTTACGTTTATTCACATTGTTTTACGTATCGCGAATGATATTAATTGCTAATTGCATTTGCAATTAATCGGGGCAAGGAGAGGCCGCGAATGTTGGTAGCTTGTCCGGATGATGATTTTTTGACAGGAGAGGTGAAAAAACAGGCGGAATGCCTTAAAGATCAACAGGCAGGGGCGAAAAAAAACCTCTGCACCGCGGGAGCGATCAGAGGTTTTTCAGAAAAAACGGATTACTTCTTCGCAGCGCGTTCGAAGGAGGCAACGATTTCCGCTTTAGCGGCTTCCGCGTTGTCCCAACCGTCAACTTTCACCCATTTGCCTTTTTCGAGGTCTTTGTAGTGCTCGAAGAAGTGGGTGATCTGCGCTTTCAGCAGTTCCGGCAGGTCGTTCACATCTTTGATGTGATCGTACTCTTTGCTCAGTTTGGTATGCGGAACGGCAACCAGTTTCGCATCTTCACCGGATTCGTCAGTCATTTTCAGCACGCCAACCGGGCGGCAACGAATCACAGAGCCTGGCTCCAGCGGGTACGGCGTCGGGACCAGTACGTCTACCGGGTCACCATCCAGAGAAAGGGTGTGGTTGATGTAGCCGTAGTTGCACGGGTAGAACATCGCGGTGGACATAAAGCGGTCAACAAACAGCGCGCCGCTGTCTTTGTCCACTTCGTATTTGATCGGATCTGCGTTAGCCGGAATTTCGATAACGACGTAGATATCTTCTGGCAGATCTTTACCCGCCGGAACGTTCAGTAAGCTCATGTTTGTTTCCTTTAAAATGTGTGGCAAACAAGTGCCGGGTATTATAGCCAACTGAAGACGAAAGTCTTCGCCTGTTTTAATTTCCTCACATTTTATACACGTTTTTTAGCCTCTTTTTATGACCATTTTGTCCATAACCATAGCAGCATACTGAATAATATTTTGTAAGCGATTACAGTGAGATCTTCGCTACTTTTCAATGCAGTAAATTTCTGCAATTTCAATGGATAATTGAGGTGAGTTAAAACGCCTCTTTTCGCGCGCCAGATCGCAACTGACTCACAACAATTCGTTCACTTTTCCGATTTGTGATGTAACGCATTTTGTTACATCCCCGATTGTCTATAGTTTTCCCCGCAGGTGAAGTTGTAGCCAACAATAACCCTACGAGGATGCTCTTATGTGGAAGCGCTTACTTCTTGTCACAGCAGTTTCGGCAGCCATGTCGTCTATGGCGATGGCCGCCCCCTTAACCGTAGGATTTTCGCAGGTTGGGTCCGAATCCGGCTGGCGAGCCGCTGAAACCAACGTTGCGAAAAGCGAAGCCAGCAAGCGCGGCATTACGCTGAAAATCGCTGACGGTCAGCAAAAACAGGAAAACCAGATCAAAGCGGTGCGTTCGTTCATCGCTCAGGGCGTGGATGCCATCTTTATCGCCCCGGTGGTCGCTACAGGCTGGGAACCGGTACTGAAAGAGGCGAAAGACGCACAGATTCCGGTCTTCCTGCTCGACCGCTCCATTGATGTGAAAGACAAATCGCTCTATATGACCACCGTCACCGCCGACAACGTGCTGGAAGGCAAGCTGATTGGCGACTGGCTGGTGAAAACCGTGGCCGGTAAACCTTGCAACGTCGTTGAACTGCAAGGCACCGTCGGCGCAAGCGTCGCTATCGATCGTAAGAAAGGCTTTGCTGAAGCCATCTCCAAAGCGTCTAACATCAAAATCATTCGCTCCCAGTCCGGCGACTTTACCCGCAGTAAAGGTAAAGAGGTGATGGAGAGCTTTATCAAGGCGGAAAACAACGGCAAAAACATCTGCATGGTTTACGCCCACAACGATGACATGGTGATCGGTGCGATTCAGGCGATTAAAGAAGCGGGCCTGAAACCGGGCAAAGACATTCTTACCGGCTCTATCGATGGCGTACCGGACATCTACAAAGCGATGATCGATGGCGAAGCCAACGCCAGCGTAGAGTTGACGCCGAACATGGCGGGCCCGGCGTTCGACGCGCTGGAAAAATTCAAAAAAGATGGCACCCAGCCGCCGAAGCTGACCATTACCAAATCGACGCTCTATCTGCCGGACACGGCGAAAGAAGAGTTAGAGAAGAAGAAAAACATGGGTTACTAACCCGCTCTCCACCGAGGAGAGTTCTGATAACCCTCTCCCCACCGGGGAGAGGGCAGGGTGAGAGGGAAACCCTGTGATCGTCCGGGAAATACCGTGAAGTGGAGAGGACCATGACCGACGAAGCACACCAGGAGATTTTGCGAACCGAGGGCTTAAGTAAATTCTTTCCCGGCGTAAAAGCGCTTGATAACGTCGATTTTAGCCTGCGTCGCGGCGAAATCATGGCCTTACTCGGGGAGAACGGCGCGGGGAAATCCACGCTGATTAAGGCCCTGACCGGGGTCTACCACGCTGATAAAGGCACTATCTGGCTGGAAGGCCAGGAAATCCGCCCGAAAAATACCGCCCACGCTCAGCAACTGGGGATCGGGACGGTTTATCAGGAAGTGAATCTGCTGCCCAATATGTCGGTGGCGGATAACCTGTTTATTGGCCGCGAACCGCGGCGTTTTGGTTTGCTACGCCGCAAAGAGATGGAAACGCGCGCCACGGCGTTGATGGAATCCTACGGTTTCTCGCTGGATGTGCGCGAGCCGCTCAACCGCTACTCGGTGGCGATGCAGCAGATTGTGGCGATCTGCCGTGCAATCGATCTGTCGGCGAAAGTGCTGATCCTCGACGAACCCACTGCCAGTCTTGACACTCAGGAAGTGGAAATGCTGTTTACCCTGATGCGCCAGCTCAGCGCCCAGGGCGTCAGCCTGATTTTTGTCACCCACTTTCTCGACCAGGTTTACGAAGTCAGCGATCGCATTACCGTACTGCGCAACGGCGGTTTCGTCGGCTGCCGTTCCACCAGTGAACTGCCACAAATCGAGCTGGTGAAGATGATGCTGGGGCGCGAACTGGACAGCAACGCGCTGCAACGCGCCGGGCGTACGCTGCTGAGCGAAAAACCGGTGGCGGCGTTTGAGGGCTTTGGTAAGAAAGGGGTCATTTCCCCCTTCAATCTTGACGTGCGCCCCGGCGAAATCGTCGGTCTGGCCGGGTTACTCGGTTCCGGGCGTACCGAAACCGCTGAGGTCATCTTCGGCATCAAACCGGCCGACAGCGGGAGCGCCACCATCAAAGGCAAACCGCAAACGCTGCGCTCACCGCATCAGGCGTCGTGCCTGGGCATTGGTTTTTGCCCGGAAGATCGTAAAACGGACGGCATTATCGCTGCCGCATCGGTCCGGGAAAATATTGTGCTGGCGCTACAGGCGCAGCGCGGCTGGTTGCGTCCTATTGCCCGCAAAGAGCAGAACGCCATCGCCGAACGCTTTATTCGCCAGCTTGGCATTCGTACCCCCAGCGCCGAGCAGCCCATTGAGTTCCTCTCCGGGGGAAACCAGCAAAAAGTGTTGCTCTCACGCTGGCTGCTGACCCGACCGCAATTCTTGATCCTCGATGAACCGACGCGCGGCATTGATGTTGGCGCTCACGCCGAGATCATTCGCCTGATCGAAACCCTGTGTGCCGATGGTCTGGCGCTACTGGTTATTTCGTCAGAACTGGAAGAGCTGGTGGGCTATGCGGATCGGGTGATTATCATGCGCGATCGCAAACAGGTAGCGGAGATCCCGCTCGCTGAACTGTCGGTCCCGGCGATCATGAATGCCATTGCGGCATAAGGAGTAGAGTGTGATGCCTCAATCTCTTGGGCAAACCGGGGCGCCCAGGCGGCGTATTAACTGGCCAACCGGCACGCCGCAACTGATAGCCCTGCTGCTGGTGCTGCTGGTGGACAGCCTCGTCGCGCCCCATTTCTACCAGGTGGTGCTACAGGATGGTCGCCTGTTTGGTAGTCCTATCGACATTCTTAACCGGGCCGCGCCGGTCGCACTGCTGGCGATCGGCATGACACTGGTCATCGCGACGGGCGGGATCGACCTGTCCGTGGGCGCGGTGATGGCCATTGCTGGCGCAACAGCGGCGTCGATGACCGTCGCCGGACACAGCCTGCCAGTGGTGTTGCTGGCCGCGCTGGGGACTGGCGTCCTGGCTGGTCTGTGGAACGGCATACTGGTGGCGGTGCTGAAAATTCAGCCTTTTGTCGCCACGCTGATCCTGATGGTCGCAGGGCGCGGTGTGGCGCAGTTGATCACCTCCGGGCAAATCGTCACCTTTAACGCCCCGTCGCTGGCCTGGCTCGGCAGCGGTTCCCTGCTGCTGTTTCCGACGCCGGTCATTATCGCGCTGGTCACACTGTTGCTGTTCTGGTTGTTCACCCGCAAAACCGCGCTCGGTATGTTTATCGAAGCGGTGGGGATTAACATTCGCGCGGCGAAAAACGCCGGGGTGAATACCCGCACGGTGGTGATGCTGACCTATGTGCTGAGCGGCGTGTGTGCGGCGATAGCCGGGGTGATTGTCACGGCGGATATTCGCGGTGCTGATGCCAACAACGCCGGGTTGTGGCTGGAACTGGATGCGATCCTCGCGGTGGTGATTGGCGGGGGGTCATTAATGGGCGGGCGTTTTAACCTTGTGCTGTCGGTGGTTGGCGCATTGATTATTCAGGGGATGAATACCGGGATTTTGCTCTCCGGTTTCCAGCCAGAACTCAACCAGGTGGTGAAAGCGGTCGTGGTGATGTGCGTGCTGATTGTGCAGTCGCCGCGCTTTATCGCGATGATTAAAGGAGTGCGCGGCCATGATAAAACGTAACTTACCGCTGATGATAACGTTGGGCGTCTTCGTGCTCGGCTATCTCTACTGTCTGACGCAATTTCCGGGGTTCGCCTCCACGCGTGTGATTTGCAACATTCTGACGGATAACGCCTTTCTCGGCATTATCGCCGTGGGCATGACGTTTGTGATCCTCTCCGGCGGCATCGATTTGTCCGTCGGGTCGGTCATCGCCTTCACCGGGGTATTTCTGGCGAAAGCCATTGGCGACTGGGGCATCTCGCCGCTGATGGCTTTTCCGCTCATTTTGATTCTGGGCTGTGCGTTCGGCGCCTTTATGGGGTTGTTGATTGATGCGCTAAAAATTCCTGCTTTTATCATTACCCTTGCCGGGATGTTTTTCCTGCGCGGGGTCAGTTACCTGCTGTCGGAAGAGTCGATTCCGATCAACCACCCGATTTACGACACGCTCTCAAGCCTGGCGTGGAAAATTCCCGGCGGCGGCAGACTGAGCGCTATGGGATTGCTGATGCTGGCGGTGGTGGTGATCGGTATTTTCGTCGCCCATCGCACCCGCTTCGGTAACCAGGTTTACGCCATTGGCGGCAATGCCACCTCGGCGAACCTGATGGGCATCTCCACCCGCAGCACCACCATTCGCATTTATATGCTCTCCACCGGGCTGGCGACGCTGGCGGGTATTGTCTTCTCCATTTATACCCAGGCGGGATACGCGCTGGCGGGCGTCGGCGTTGAACTGGACGCCATTGCGTCGGTGGTGATTGGCGGCACGCTGTTAAGCGGCGGTGTGGGCACGGTGCTGGGAACGTTGTTCGGTGTGGCGATTCAGGGGCTGATTCAAACCTATATCAACTTTGACGGCACGCTCAGTTCGTGGTGGACAAAAATCGCCATTGGTATTCTGTTGTTTATTTTTATCGCGTTGCAACGTGGCCTTACCGTGCTGTGGGAGAATCGGCAGAGCTCTCCTGTTACACGTGTTAGCACAAACGCTACAAAATAATAACACACTGAAATCTTTATTTTTTCCTAAAGTAATTCCGTTAGCAGTCGATAACTGACGAATGGGCTTAATTTACGCCAAAAAGTATCACTGCTACCGGAATTCACATCATGCTTAAAACGCTTTCGATCCGTACTGGTTTACTTTCGTTGTTGGCTGTTATGACTCTCCTCCTGCTGCTGGTGAGCGGCATTGGAGTGTATGCACTAAATAAAAGTTCCTCATCGCTGGAGCGTATCAGTCAGTTGCAGGGCGAGAAGATGGCGCGCCTGAGCGAAGGCTATACCCAGATCCTGCGCGCCCGTAATGAAGCAGGTCAGGCCGTGCGTATGATGGAAGTCGGCTTGCTGGATGATGCGGCAAAATCGGTCAAGATGATTAATGCCGAAATCACCCTGGGCGAAACATCCCTCACCAGCGTTATCAAGGCTGGCATCGAGGATGAAAAAGGCGCAGCGCTGCTGGCGCAGGTGGCGAAAAGCTACGGCGATTACGTCAGCCAGGGCATTACGCCGATGCAGGATGCGCTGAACAAACAGAGCGCCGACACCTATTATGAACTGCTGGAAAACAAGCTGATCCCGATCTCCCGTCAGTTCGATACCGATATGCAGGCCTTCCAGAGCTGGGGCGAAGCGCGCGGCAAAGCGGAAGTGACCGCCGTTCAGAGCAGCAAAAACGTCGTGATGATGCTGATTGTGGTGGTGGCGCTGCTGGTGGCGGGCATTATCGTGCTGGCCTGGCTGGCGCTGCGCCATATGCTGCTCAAACCGCTGGAAACTTCAATACAGCAGCTTGAGCATGTGGCGGCAGGGGATTTGACGTCGACCACCTCCGGAGCAGCCAGTGTCGAGTTCAACCGGCTTAACGCGGCAATTGAAGAGATGCGCCAGTCGCTGGTCGGGTCGGTGACGCGGGTGCGCGACGCCAGCTCGCAAATTGATACCGGCAGTCGTGAGCTGGCCGCTGGCAACGTCGATCTCTCCCAGCGTACCGAATCCACGGCGACATCGCTGGAGCAGACCGCCGCCAGCATGGAGCAAATCACCGCCACGGTGAAACTGAATGCCGACAACGCCGAGCAGGCGCATAAACTGGCGCAGGCCGTCTCCGATACCGCCGATCGCGGCAGCGAAATGGTTTGCTATGTCATTGAAAAAATGCGCGATATCTCCGGAAGCTCCGATCGTATCGCCGATATTCTTAGCGTTATCGACGCCATCGCTTTCCAGACCAATATTCTTGCGCTGAACGCCGCCGTTGAAGCCGCGCGCGCCGGAGAACAGGGGCGCGGTTTCGCCGTGGTTGCCGGTGAAGTGCGTAACCTTGCCAGCCGCAGCGCCGAATCGGCGAAGGAGATCCGCTCGCTTATCAGCAGTTCGCAGGCGCACGTGTCTGAAGGCAGCGATCTGGCGATGCAGGCCGGCGAAACGATGGACGAAATCGCTGAAGAAGTGTTGCGAATGACCAAACTGATGCGCGAAATCGCCAATGCCTCGCAGGAACAGAGCCGCGGTATTGAGCAGGTCAATATTGCCGTCAGCCAGATGGATGAAACGGCGCAACAGAACGCGGCGTTAGTACAACAATCTTCGGCGGCCACGCGCTCGCTGGAAGAACAATCTCGTGAATTGTTGCAGGCAATGGCGTCGTTCCGCCTGCAACCTCAGGGATAAATCAGCAAAGAAAAACGCACCGTTGTGCGCTAAAAAAAACGCCACATAACGTGGCGTTTTCTCTTCTTTCCGGTCTTACGCGTCCGGGAACTCACGCATGTAGCGTTCAACATCGTCAACCATATGCTCATTGCCGACGAAGAACGGACGGCGCTGGTGCAGGCTTTCCGGTTGAATATCCAGAATACGCGCTTTACCGTCGCTGGCTTTACCGCCCGCCTGTTCAGCGAGGAAGGCCATCGGGTTGCATTCGTACAGCAGACGCAGTTTCCCTTCCGGGTGGCTGGCGGTGCTTGGGTAGAGGTAAATCCCACCCTTCAGCAGGTTGCGGTGGAAATCCGCCACCAGAGAACCGATGTAGCGCGTGGTATAAGGGCGGTTTGTCGCCTTATCCTCTTCCTGACAGAACTTCAGGTATTTCTTCACGCCCTGCGGGAATTTGATGTAGTTGCCTTCGTTGATGGAGTACGTGTTGCCACGCGCCGGGAAGCGCATACGCTCCTGACACAGGCAGAAGACGCCCAGCGACGGATCGTACGTGAAAGCATGAACGCCGCAGCCGGTGGTGTAAACCAGCATGGTTGAAGAACCATACACGACGTAACCGGCGGCAACCTGTTTGTTGCCCGGCTGCAGGAAGTCTTCCATGGTGACCGGCGTGCCTACCGGCGTAATACGGCGGTAGATAGAGAAAATGGTCCCGACAGAGACGTTAACGTCGATGTTGGAAGAGCCATCCAGAGGATCCATCAGCACCACGTATTTGGCGTGCTCGCAACCTTCGAAAACGACAATTTCGTCTTCTTCTTCAGAGGCGATGCCTGCCACGATATCGCGGGCGCGGAGTGCAGCTTTCAGTTTTTCATTGGCGAACAGGTCGAGTTTTTGTTGCTCCTCACCCTGCACGTTTTCAGCACCGCTGGCACCCAGGATATCGACCAGACCGGCCTTATTGATATCACGATGAATGATCTTGGCGCCCAGTTTTATCGCCGACAGCAAAGCAGTCAGTTCACCCGTTGCATGCGAGAACTCATGCTGCTTTTCGACAATAAATTCACCTAACGTTTTCATAACACTTTCCCTGCATTTTTAATATGGAGTAAAGCGATTGTAGCCTGTGGTTTTCAGGTTGCTTAGAACAGCAAGTTCCGGATATTAAACAGCTCGCGCCGTAACAGCCAGAGCTTTCGCAAACGAAAACGCGGCGGACATACAACAATACTAACAAAGATTAAAAACTTCGCGCACAGGTGAATCGCGCCAGCTACATACGGATTATCCTGAAATGCATTTCTCAGACGTTAAACATATGAGTAAAATGTGCGCCAGTTTAAGAAAGGATAATGACGTATGCGCATTCATATTTTGGGGATTTGCGGCACTTTTATGGGCGGGCTGGCCATGCTGGCGCGCTCGCTGGGTCATCAGGTTACGGGTTCGGATACCAATATTTATCCGCCGATGAGTACCTTGCTGGAAAAAGAAGGTATTGATCTGATTCAGGGATATGACGCAAGTCAGCTCGATCCCGCGCCGGATTTGGTGATTGTTGGCAACGTGATGAAACGCGGAAACCCGTGTGTGGAAGCGGTGCTGGAAAAAAACATTCCGTTTATGTCCGGCCCGCAATGGCTGCACGATTTTGTCCTGCGGGATCGCTGGGTTGTGGCGATTGCCGGAACGCACGGTAAAACCACCACTGCGGGCATGGCGACCTGGATCCTCGAAGCTTGTGGTTACAAACCCGGCTTTGTGATTGGCGGCGTACCGGGTAACTTCGACGTCTCCGCACGTCTGGGCGACAGCCCGTTCTTCGTGATCGAAGCTGATGAGTATGACTGCGCCTTCTTCGACAAGCGTTCCAAATTCGTCCATTACTGCCCGCGCACGCTGGTGCTCAATAACCTTGAGTTTGACCATGCGGATATCTTCGACGACCTGAAAGCGATCCAGAAGCAGTTCCACCACCTGGTGCGAATTGTGCCGGGGCAGGGGAAAATCATCTGGCCGGAAAATGACATCAATCTGAAACAGACGATGGCGATGGGCTGCTGGAGCGAGCAGGAACTGGTGGGCGAGCAGGGCCACTGGCAGGCGAAAAAACTGAACACCGATGCATCCAGTTGGGAAGTGTGGCTGGATAATGCGTGCGTGGGTCAGGTGAACTGGGGGCTGGTGGGCGAGCACAACATGCACAATGGCCTGATGGCGATTGCCGCGGCGCGCCATGTCGGCGTTGCCCCGGCGGATGCGGCGAATGCCTTGGGTTCCTTTATTAACGCCCGCCGCCGCCTTGAGCTGCGTGGCGAAGCTAACGGCGTAACGGTGTATGACGACTTTGCTCACCACCCGACGGCCATCCTCGCGACGCTGGCTGCGTTGCGCGGTAAAGTTGGCGGCACCGCGAAGATCATTGCCGTGCTGGAACCGCGCTCGAACACCATGAAAATGGGGATCTGCAAAGACGACCTGGCACCATCTTTAGGACGCGCGGATGAAGTTTACCTGCTGCAACCGCAGCATATTCCGTGGCAGGTTGCAGAAGTGGCCGACGCCTGCGTGCAGCCTGCGTACTGGAGTGCGGATGTTGACGTGCTGGCGGACATGATTGTCAAAAGCGCGCAGCCGGGCGATCACATCCTGGTCATGAGTAACGGCGGCTTCGGCGGCATTCACCAGAAACTGCTGGATGGCCTGGCGAAAAAAGCGGAAATCGCAGCCGAAAACGCCTGACCCCGGCAGTGCAAATAAAAAACCGCGCCTGGTATCCCGGCGCGGTTTTTTTATGGCTGTGGTTTACTCTTTCGCCATGGGGGTCTCAATGGCTTGCGGGGTTTTGCTGCCCTGAATCTCTTTTACGCGTTTTTCCACATCCGCCACCTGGCTACCGTTATGCAGCAGGGTGTAGGTCAGATCAAAGCGTGTGCTCTGGCCCGGTTGCAGCTGTTTCACGCGTTTTTGCTGGCGTTCAATGGTGACCGGGTAGGCATAGCTGGTGCCCGGCTCGATGCCGGTGACGTAGCCCTGTTTTTCCGTGTCGGTGTTTTTCCACAGCGTCAGCACCGGCAGTTGTTCGGTGTTGTAGCTGATGGATACGCCTTTATCGCCGGCTTTGTTCAGCAGGGCGGCGACGGTTTGTTTATTGGCGTCGGCCAGCGGTTTGATGTTAAACACCATTTCGTCGAAGCCCTTGGTTGGCCCGGCGTAGGTTTGCCACTCTTTCAGACCCGCTTTCGCGTAATCGTTGAACGGGCTGACGTTTTCGTACGGCGTGATAAAGCGAGCGCCTTGTTCAAGGATCGGTTTGCCGAAGTTGCTGTGATAGATAATCTGGTAGTCGTGGGGGTAATCCGCGTGGTTGGTCAGCACATCATGCAGGCTGAAGCTGTTGCTGCCCGGAATATAGCGCAGCTCCATTTCGGTTTGCAGATCGGCTTTTTTAAAGGTGCTCTCCTTCACCAGCCCACGAATGCGGATCTCATACGGCGCGGTTTCGCTGACGTCCACCGACACCTGTGATGCAGGCGTATTGCCCACTTTGCCATGCAGGGTGTAAATCTGCCCGTCTGCGGTGACCGGGTGGCCGGTCCATTCGTAACCGCAGCGCACCACCATCTCGTTGAAACCTTCCAGCCAGCCAAGGCCGTTACGGCTTTCGAGGTTGATAAATGCCGGGTTCACCACTTCTTTGACCGGGGAACTCCACCCCATATGCACCCCGAAGCCGTCGGCATACAGCAGGTTCATGCCGCGAGTGGGGCTCAGGGCAATAGTGAGCCCGTTTTTGCTGGTGATCTTGATGACTTTACTGCCTTCCTGTTTGCCGCCGTGCAGTACGATTTGTTCAATGCTGAACTGCTGTCCTTTGACGTTCAGCTGATCGCTGCTGATCCGCCAGTTTCCTTGTTCAATACCGCCTTCAGCACTTGTCAGCACCCAGGTTTTCGCCATCACAGGGCCAGAAATAAGCAGTGCCAGCGCGGAAAGCATTACGGTTTTTTTCATCATTTATTCCTTTTATGCTGAATCGATTATGTTTACCACGATTGAAATCTACGTTTTGCGCAGGCAGGAAAATGTGATCCGTTTCATCTGATGAAAATGAGCGGCAACAAGAGGTTAAATAACTGGTATTGATCGCATTTATTTATGAAATGCAAAATATTGATAGGAAGAATTTGTGAGATGCATTGATTTTAGCTTTAACGATTCAGCTAAAATACTCAATGCCGAAATGTCGGCAGTGTACGGCGGTAAAACAAAGGGATAAATAAAAGAAAACCCTCCCGACAGGGAGGGTTGTACGTGCGGTTATCAGGCGTCGTTACTCTCAGCCAGTTCGCGCAGATACTGGAAGATCAACCGCGCGGACTTCGGCGGTTTGTTGCCTTCTTTCTCTTTTTGGGCGTTGCGGATAAGTGAACGCAATTGCTGACGATCGGCCTCCGGCCACAGATTCAGCACATCCGGTACGGCATCGTCGCCCTCTTCAATCAGACGATCGCGCAGATGTTCCAGCTTGTGGAAAAACGCCACCTGCTGGTTATGACGGTTTTTCAGCTTATCCAGCGCCTGGCGGATAGGATCCACATCGCGTTGACGAAGCATTTTGCCAATCAATTGCAACTGACGGCGACGACCCTCTTTCTTAATGCGCTGCGCCAGTTCAATGGCATCGCGCAGATCCGGGTCAAGCGGGAGTTTATCCAGCGCGTTTTTGCCCAGCTCTACCATTTCTGCGCCAAGCTGCTTTAACTCTTCAGCATCGCGCTTAATTTCACTCTTACTGACCCAGATGATCTCATCATCTTCGTCTTCAATATCATCACCGGGCACGTCGTCGAGCCAGTCGTCGGGCTGCTTTGTCATCTCAGGCTCCTTAAAAAAAGAGGCTAATGTTACCAGTTAAGGCGCGCACTGAAAAACGGTTCTCTGTTAGACTTCAAAGATTCTCTCCCTTAATTATGGCATTGGCGATGAAAGTGATCACACAAGTTGCACAACAACGCAAAGTACTGGAAGACGCAGTTTCCACGGCGCTGGAGCTGGCCTCCGGGAAGGCGGATGGTGCGGAAGTGGCTGTCAGTAAAACCACCGGCATCGGTGTCAGCACGCGCTACGGCGAAGTGGAGAATGTTGAATTTAACAGCGATGGCGCACTGGGCATTACCGTCTATCACCAGAACCGTAAAGGCAGCGCGTCATCCACCGATCTCAGTCCGGACGCCATTGCCCGTACGGTGCAAGCGGCGATCGATATCGCCCGTTACACCTCGCCGGATCCTTACGCGGGCGTTGCGGATAAAGAGCTGCTGGCTTTTGATGCCCCGGATCTCGATCTGTTCCACCCGGCGGAAGTGACGCCGGATGAAGCCATCGAGTGGGCTGCGCGCGCGGAGCAAGCTGCGCTGAAAGCAGACAAACGTATCAACAATACCGAAGGCGGGAGCTTTAACAGCCACTATGGCATCAAAGTGTTCGGCAACAGCCACGGTATGCTGCAAAGCTACTGTTCCACCCGTCACTCCCTGTCGAGCTGCGTGATTGCGGAAGAAAATGGCGATATGGAGCGCGATTACGCCTACACCATCGGGCGCGATATCCGCGATTTGCACACGCCGGAATGGGTTGGTGAAGAGTGCGCGCGCCGTACTCTGTCCCGCCTGTCGCCGCGTAAGCTGTCGACCATGAAAGCACCGGTGATTTTTGCCAACGAAGTCGCGACCGGGCTGTTTGGTCACCTGGTCGGCGCGATCGCCGGCGGCGCGGTATACCGTAAATCCACTTTCCTGCTGGATTACCTGGGCAAACAGATCCTGCCGGAGTGGCTGACGATTGAAGAGCATCCGCATCTGCTGAAAGGCCTGGCTTCCACGCCGTTCGACAGCGAAGGGGTGCGCACCGAGCGTCGCGATATTATTAAAGACGGCGTGCTGACCCAGTGGCTGTTGACCAACTACTCAGCGCGCAAGCTGGGGCTGAAGAGTACCGGGCATGCGGGCGGCATTCATAACTGGCGGATTGCCGGGCGCGGCCTCAGTTTTGAACAAATGCTGAAAGAGATGGGCACCGGTCTGGTGGTAACAGAATTGATGGGGCAGGGCGTTAGCGGCATCACCGGCGATTACTCACGCGGCGCCGCCGGTTTCTGGGTGGAAAACGGTGAAATCCAGTATCCGGTGAGCGAAATCACCATTGCCGGCAACCTGAAAGAGATGTGGCGCAATATTGTTACTGTCGGTGACGATATTGAACAACGCAGTAATATTCAGTGTGGTTCAGTGTTACTCCCGGAGATGAAAATCGCCGGACAATAACTCCGTGGCGCTAAGACCTGCGCCTTCAGCGTGATAATAAAAAAGGAAGTGAGCAATGCGTAAAAACCTGTTAGCAATCCTTGCTGTGTCGTCGTTGTTTATGGGCTCGGCGGTGTTTGCCGCCGATCTTGAGGATGATATGGGCACCCTGAGTGACAACCTCAAAGTGGTGCAGAAAACCAATGATGCCACCGAGCTGAAAGGCGCATTAACCAATATGCGCACCGCCGCGCTGGATGCGCAAAAAGCCACCCCGCCGAAGCTGGAAGGGAAAGCGCCGGATAGCGCCGAGATGAAAGATTATCGTCACGGCTTTGATGTGCTGGTTGGGCAGATTGACGATGCGCTGAAGCTGGCTAACGAAGGCAAAGTGAAAGAAGCGAAGGCGGCCGCTGAAGGTCTGGCTAACACCCGCAACACCTATCACAAGAAATTCCGCTAAGCATACCCGGCGGGGCTGCGGCCCCGCTTTACCGATAAGTAAACCTTATTCATCTCACACTTTTCCCCTTCGGCTCGCCGTTTTTTTATTCTCATTTCCCCACTGATTTCCGCAACTTTTCTGCATTCCTGTGACCTTTGCCCAGTCAAAAATCTCCAATGACCCGTTTTATGTGGCGCAGATCACTAAGACCTTCCGCCTTTCCACTTCGAAGTGGAAAACTCCTCGCTACAAACTCTTAACCTGCAACGTTAGTTTTATCCCGAAGCCATGAGTGGGGTAAGACGAGTGAATAACGGAGCGGTAATGAACGACGCGGAGCAGGCAGCGCAAACGGCAACCCTCGCACAGCGCATGCTGACGCAGGTGTACACCTTGTTAAGCGATCAGGGCATCACGCCGAATGCAGTACAGCAGCAGATGCTGACCTCGCATGTCCGGGCAATGGCGCACCGTTCCGTGACGGGCGAACCGCTGCCGGATGTAGATGCCAGCCTGTTTGATGAAATTTCGGCCGGGTCGATGGACCTTGCCCGCGAGGTGGTGGCGGCATTCGGCAATTTACCGGAAGAAGAAGCCTGGCTGCTGTCGGTGCACTTCGAAGTGGCGAAAGACAACCTGTAAGGAGCGAAAGATGGAACAAATTACCGTAGTGATTGGCGATCGTCTGGGTAAAGGCCAGAAAGTGGCGGCAGGCGTAGAAAAAGCAGGCGGCCGCGCGGTGGTTGTACCGGGCGTGGCGGCGGATATGAAACTTGGCGACGTGATGAAAGCGGAAAACGCTACCTTCGGCATTTCATTTTGCGGCAGCGGCGGCGCAGGTGCCATCACCGCGCAAAACAAACATGGCTACAAAGCGAAGTACGGCATGCGCTCCGTGGAAGAGGGCGTTACCGCCATCAATGAAGGCTGCAACGTGCTGGGATTCGGTTTTATGGACAAAGAAGAATTGGGCGAGCGCCTGGTGCAGGCGTGGCTGAAAAAATACGGCGCATAACCATGAAAGAACAGTTCACCACTACGGTCAGGGTTAACGGCAAGGGCGATGCGAAAACCCGCGCCTTCGCCGATGCGCTGAACCACGTTCAGGCCGCGGTGATGAAAGCGTCGCCGCATATTTTACTGCGTATTGAGCCACAGGATGTGCAGGTTGTTCATGCGCAGGAAACGACGCGGAAAGAGGCCTTTTTGTTCCTCTTCCTGCGTCGGGAAAGACGCACCTACAGCGTGGAGCTGGATGTGACCGTCAACGTGACCGCCATCAATCTCGATAAAGTGGATTTCGTCGCGAAATAACTCAATGCATACCCGTGAGTCCGTTCCACCGGGTAGAAGAGGGCAGACTGATGTTCTTAATCATACTAATAAAATCGCTCATCATCGGCGGCCTGGTCGGCGTCGGTGTGGGAGCCGGGGCTGCACGCATGTTCCATGCGCCGACCACTCAGGGAATGGGCGCATTTCGTACTTTGGGAGAACTGAACTCCTGTGAAGGGGATCCGGCATCGCACTTCTCCTTTGGCTTAGGGTTCTTCTTTAACGCCTGGGCGTCATCCGTTGCCGCGGGTTCATTTACCCAGGACGTTGACCACCGCATTATTCCCAACTGGGGCGCGGCGGCGCTGATGGTGAAAAACCGTAACGTCGGCGAAACCCTGCACGATCCGAAAAAGATGGCCATTGCCTGTGGGCTGATCGGCATGGTGGTGGTCACCTTCCTCAACCTGACGGCCTCTTCCGTGCCGGCAGCGCTGCAAGTCACGGCGGTGAAAGTGCTGGTACCGGCGGCAAACTTACTGGTGAATACCGTGATGCCGGTGATCTTCTGGCTGGCGGCCATCGACGCGGGTAAAAAATCCGGCTTCTGGGCCACCGTTTTTGGCGGCGCGGCGCAGTTAATCATGGGCAACGCCGTACCGGGTCTGGTGCTGGGCATTCTGATCGGTAAAGGCGTGGAAGAGAGCGGCTGGAACCGCGTCACCAAAGTGATGATGACCGCGATTGTCGCCCTGTTTGTCCTGAGCGGTTTCTTCCGCGGCTTCGATCTGAAAATGATCGAGTCCTTCCACCTGAGCGCGCCGAACTGGCTGGAGCTCATCCACAATTCGCTCAGCGGCAAATAAGGAAAGACGATGGAACAGAATAAAGGCTTTTGGTACGCCGACTGGTCATTCCCGATTTTCGTCGGCCTGCTCTCATCCGGCGTCTTCGCCGGGACACATATGTACTACCTGTACGGCATTGGTGCGTTCAACGAAGTGGCGTTTGTCTCGATGCTGCGATCCGGCATGGACACCGGCGTATACGGCGCGGTGGCGGCGTTTGGCGCCAGCTTCCTGTTCGCGCGCATTATTGAAGGTTCGCTGGTGGGGATTCTGGATATCGGCGGCGCGATCCAGACCGGTGTCGGGCTGGGTGTTCCGGCACTGCTGCTTGGCGCGGGCTTTGTCTTCCCGGTGGCGAACTTTGTTGCCTCGCTGGCAACCGGTCTGGTGATTGGCGTGTTGATTGGTTACCTGATTATCCTGGCGCGTAAGTTCACCATTAACCAGAGCGACTCCACCTACGGCGCAGACGTGATGATGGGGGCGGGTAACGCGTCGGGTCGCTTCCTTGGCCCATTGATTATTCTCAGCGCCATGACGGCCTCGATCCCTATTGGCATCGGTTCACTGGTGGGCGCACTGCTGTTTTACCTCTGGCAAAAGCCGATCACCGGGGGCGCAATCCTGGGTGCGATGTTGCTGGGCGCCATCTTCCCGGTGGCCCTCTGATACCCGCGGGCGCTACGGCGCCCGTTACTTCTGGAGATACGCATGTTTGATTTACTCCTGCGCCGGGCGCGTCTGGTTGACGATACGGTGACGGATATCGCCATCAGCGCGGGTAAAATCGCCGCGTTGGGCGATATCAGCGGCCCGGCGGTGAAATCTGTTGATTTACACGGTGAACATTATGTCAGCGCCGGGTGGATCGACTCCCACGTCCACTGCTACCCGAATTCGCCGATCTATCACGATCAGCCCGACAGCGTCGGGATCGCAACCGGGGTCACCACGGTGATCGATGCGGGCAGCACCGGTGCGGATGATATTGACGATTTTTATGCCCTCACCCGCCAGGCAACCACGGAAGTCTATGCGCTGTTGAATATCTCCCGCGTGGGACTGATTGCACAAAATGAACTGGCGAACCTGAATAATATCGATGCCAGCGCCGTACGTGATGCGGTGCAACGCCACCCGGATTTTATCGTTGGCCTGAAAGCGCGGATGAGCAGCAGCGTGGTGGGTGACAACGGCATTACACCGTTGGAACGCGCGAAAGCGATACAAAAAGAGAACGGTGATTTACCGCTGATGGTGCATATCGGCAACAATCCGCCGAACCTCGACGAGATTGCCGATCTGCTCACCTCCGGCGACATCATCACCCACTGCTACAACGGCAAACCGAACCGCATTCTGACCCCCGGCGGGGAGTTGCGCGCGTCCGTTGCCCGCGCGCTTCGCCGTGGTGTGCGGCTGGATGCCGGGCACGGCAGCGCCAGTTTTAGCTTTGCGGTGGCAAAACACGCAATAGGTTTGGGCATTTTGCCGCAGACCATCAGTTCCGACATCTACTGCCGCAACCGCATTGACGGTCCGGTGCGCTCGCTGGCGAACGTGATGTCCAAATTTCTCGCCATTGGCCTGTCGCTGCCGCAGGTGATTGCCTGCGTGACCGACCACGCTGCCGAGGGCCTGCGCCTGAAACAGAAAGGGCGACTGGCGGTCGGTTATGACGCCGATCTGACCATTTTCGACCTGAAGCGCCAGCCGGTGCTGTTTACCGATGCGGAACACGAAAGCTTACAGGCTGAACAGTTAATCACGCCGCTGGCCGCCATTCGCGCAGGCCACGGCTATATGACCGAACAGGGGAGTGCGGAATATGCCTTCGATTTATGATAAGTACCAGTTAAAACAGGTGATTAATGCCTCCGGGCGCATGACGGCGCTTGGCGTCTCCACCCCGCGCCCGGAAGTGGTTGAGGCGGTCTTAAGCGGCATGAATCACTACTTCGAAATGAAAGATTTGGTGAACAAGACCGGGGAGTACATCGCGAATCTGCTGGAGGTTGAGGGCGCGACCGTGGTCTCTTGCGCGTCTGCCGGTATTGCACAGTCGGTGGCCGCCGTACTGGTGAAAGAGAGCGACTGGCTGCTGGAAAACCTGCACAGCACGGTGATTGAGAACAACGAAATCGTGCTGCCGCGCGGCCACAACGTTAACTTTGGCGCACCGGTCGGCACGATGGTGGCGCTGGGCGGCGGCAAGGTCGTGGAAGCCGGTTACGCCAACGAATGCTCCGCCGATCAACTGGCGGCGGCGATCTCCCCGCGCACCGCGGCGATCCTCTATATCAAGTCCCATCACTGCGTACAGAAAAGCATGCTCAGCGTTGAGCAGGCTGTCGTGGTCGCGCGTAAACACGATCTGCCGCTGATTGTTGATGCGGCGGCGGAAGAGGATTTGCAGTGTTACTACCGTGCTGGCGCCGATCTGGTTATCTACAGCGGCGCGAAGGCGATCGAAGGGCCAACCAGCGGGCTGGTGATCGGCAAAACGCAGTACGTCGAGTGGGTCAAACGCCAGACGGCGGGCATTGGTCGGGCGATGAAAGTGGGCAAAGAGGGCATTCTTGGGCTGACCTGCGCCATTGAACATTATCTTAGCGCCCGGAAAGAGAGCGGGGCGGAAATGGTCGCCAAAATGACGCCGTTTATCGACCAGCTTAATACGCTGCCGGGCGTCAGCGCGCGCGTGGTATGGGATAGCGCCGGGCGCGACATTGCCCGCAGCGAAATCAAGTTTGACGAAGCGGTGACCGGTATCGCCACGGGTGATTTAGTCAGCGCCCTGAAACAGGGGGAGTACGCCATTTACTTCCGTGGCTATAAAGCCAATGAAGGCATTATCGAAGCCGATGTTCGTAGCGTAACCGCCGACCAACTGGCGGTGGTGTATCGCCGCATCGCCGAAGAACTGAACAAGGAGCAACGCCCATGAAACTGACCCCCAATTTTTACCGTGACCGTGTATGTCTGAATGTGCTGGCAGGCAGTAAAGAGAATGCCAGTACCATTTACGAGGCGGCAGAAGGCCATGTGCTGGTGGGCGTACTGTCAAAAAACTACCCGGACGTGGCAACGGCGGTCGCCGATATGCGCGGCTATGCGGCGCGCATTGATAACGCGCTCTCTGTTGGCCTGGGCGCGGGCGATCCGAACCAGTCTGCCATGGTCAGTGCCATCGCCCGCGAGGTGCAACCGCAGCACGTGAATCAGGTCTTTACCGGCGTGGCAACCAGCCGGGCGCTGCTGGGGCAGCGTGAGACGGTGGTGAACGGTCTGGTCTCGCCAACGGGAACGCCAGGGCTGGTGAAAATCTCCACTGGCCCGCTCAGCAGCCAGGCTGCGGACGGCGTTGTGTCAGTTGAGACCGCGATTGCACTGTTAAAAGATATGGGCGGCAGCTCGATTAAATACTTCCCGATGGGCGGTCTGACGTGCCGTGATGAGTATCAGGCGGTAGCCGAAGCCTGCGCGCGTTACGATTTCTGGCTGGAGCCGACCGGCGGTATCGATTTGGATAATTTCGGTGAGATCCTGCAAATCGCGCTGGATGCGGGGGTCAGCAAAATCATTCCGCATATTTATAGCTCTATTATTGATAAGGTGAGTGGTGATACCCGCCCGGCAGATGTGCGCCAGCTACTGGCCATCACAAAGGCGCGGGTTTAACGGGCCGGGCCTGTCGCTGGCTGGCAGAAAATGATGACGAGGACAACGACGTGCGATTTCCGAACCAACGTTTAGCGCAGCTGTTTACTATGCTGCAAAACGAGACGCTGCCACAGGACGAGCTGGCGCAGCGGCTGTCGGTCTCCACGCGCACCGTCCGGGCGGATATCACCGCATTAAACGCGCTGCTGGCACGCCACGGCGCGCAGTTTATTTTGAACCGTGGCAGCGGTTATCAACTGAAAATCGACGATGCCTCGCTGTACCACTCTTTGCAGGCCACGCGCCCGCGTGCGCTACGGATTCCGCGCAGTGCTCCGGAGCGGGTGCACTATCTGGTGGTGCGTTTTCTCACCTCCGCGTTTTCCCTCAAACTGGAAGATCTGGCGGACGAATGGTTTGTCAGCCGCGCCACGCTGCAAAACGACATGACGGAAGTGCGCGAGTGGTTTTCCCGCTATCGCCTGACGCTGGAAACCCGCCCGCGCCATGGTATGAAGCTGTTTGGCAGTGAAATGGCGCTGCGCGCCTGCCTGACGGATCTGCTGTGGGAGCTGGCGCAACAGAATGCACAGAACCCGCTGATCACGGAAGATGCGCTCAATCCGGGCGTGCCGGAAGCGCTGGCGTCTGTTCTGCACGACTGCTTTAGTCGTTATCACATTCGCCTGACTGATGAGGGCGATCTGTTTATCCGCTTGTATTGCGCGGTCGCCGTACGCCGCATCAGCGAGGGCTATCCGCTGTCGGAATTTACTGCCGACGATGGCGATGAGAACGTGCGCGACGCCGCGCGGGATATCTCAGCCGCATTGCAACAACTGGCGGGGAAACCGCTGGCGGCGGCGGAAGAGCACTGGCTGCGGGTCCATATCGCCGGGCGTCGCGTTCAGGAACTCGCACCCAGCGCCATCAGCGCCGATGATGATGAAACGCTGGTCAACTACATTCTTGGCTATATCAATAGCCACTATAACTACAACCTGCAAAACGACACGCAACTGCGTGCAGACCTGCTGACGCATATCAAAACTATGATCACCCGCGTGCGCTACCAAATCATGATCCCGAACCCGCTGCTGGATAACATCAAGCAGCACTACCCCATGGCCTGGGACATGACGCTGGCGGCGGTCTCCAGTTGGGGGAAATACACACCGTATGTGATCAGCGAAAATGAGATCGGTTTTCTGGTGCTGCACATTGGCGTGGGGCTGGAGCGTCACTACAACATTGGTTACCAGCGGCAACCGCAGGTGTTACTGGTGTGTGATGCCGGAAATGCGATGGCGCGCATGATTGAAGCTGTGCTGGCGCGGAAATACCCGCAGATTGTGGTCACCCGCACCGTGACGCTGCGTGATTACGAGCAGTGCGCCAGTATTGCCGAAGATTTTGTGATTTCCACCGCGCGGGTCAGCGAAAAAGATAAGCCGGTGGTCACCATTGCGCCGTTCCCCAGCGACTACCAACTGGAGCAGATCGGCAAACTGGTGCTGGTGGACAGAACGCGCCCGTGGATGCTGGAAAAGTATTTTGATGCGCTCCATTTCCGCATTATCGACGGTGAGATGGATCAGCAAACGCTGTTTACCACCCTGTGTGACCAACTGCGCGATGAAGGTTTTGTCGACGCAGAATTTCTCGACTCGGTCATCGAGCGTGAAGCGATTGTCAGCACCCTGCTGGGGGAAGGCATTGCTTTACCGCACGCCCTTGGGCTGCTGGCGAAAAAAACCGTGGTCTATACTGTGCTGGCCCCGCAGGGGATCCGCTGGGGAGACGACACCGCGCATGTCATTTTTTTACTGGCGATCAGCAAAAGCGAGTACGAAGAGGCGATGGCGATCTACGATATTTTCGTCACTTTCCTGCGTGAACGCGCCACCGCCAGGCTTTGCACCTGCGCAGACTTTGCCACCTTCAAAAGCGTGGCGATGGAATCGCTCAGCCGTTTTTAGTGCCTGTCGGGGATGGAAGAGACCGCAATACTCTTCCATCGTCGCGGGCGGGTTTATTTAAAGGTATAAGCGATACCGGCGCGTAAACGTAACTGGCGCTCGCTGGATTTTGATGAGCGGTTAATATCGCCGAAGCTAATATAAGGGCTCCACTCTCTTTTATCGCCTAACGCGTAGTTAAACTGTAATTCCTGCTCATAATTATATTTTTTATTCGCGTAGAGATTTTCATCACCCAACTGATAAATCAATTTATAGGTGGTGGTCAGATTCGCCACATTATAACGCAGGTAGCCATCCACCCGATTAACGGTACGGTGCCGGTTCGTGCTGCAATTCGCGCACCCGCTGTTGTCGTGAGCATAATCGGTTAATTCGAGACGATAAAGACCGCCAACCGACCAGCTATCATTAATTTTATACCACGGTGATACGCCGACTTTCCACTCGGTACGCGTGGAGTTAAATTCTGGCTGGAAAAGCGGTGATACGGTCCAGTTACCAAAACGGTATTTTTTCGCCAGTGTCATTTCGACCGCGTTTAATACCGGGTCTTCATAATATTTGTCTTTTACGTCAGAACCACCGGTTTTAAATTTTGTTTCGACTGCAAAAGAGTAGTCATAAGGAAGTTGCGTCGCCAGCGTTAATTTATCGTAATGCGTGCGATCACGCAGGCGATATTCGTGGCGATAATCCATGCTGACGTTGCTTAATACCACGTCGGCGGCACTCGCATAGCCAACGGAGAATAACGAAAGCGGGATGCAGAGCGTATTGATAATTTTCTTGTTCATTATTAAAAACCTTTTCACTTTTTAATTGGCAAGGGGCAGACGCCCGTATTGTGGTTTTCACCACAATACGGTTAAGAAATAAAAATGCTTATTCGCTCAGGGTTATGACGTCATACATCACGCTGCCGCCATTCAGTTGCAGCGAAATCTGATTATTACCTTTGCGTAACAGATCGGCGCTGATCGGAAGCGTTGCAAGGTGATATTGCCCGTTACGCAGCGCACCGCGATAGAGGGTTTTATCGTTAGCGTACTTCAGCGTATCCAGCACCTTGCCGTTAACATTCACCGTGAGCGACGGCGCGCTGTTTGCCGCGCCCATCCCACTGTTGCTGGCGGCGGCAAGGGCAATGTTCAGCGTATAGCTGGGTTTATTGGGAGTCATAGCAAAACGGATATCCCAGTGTCCGGGTTGCGTCTGGGCGTAATACCAGTCGCGGCTGTAGTCGCTGTGGCCAATATCAAATACCAGATTCGCCGGGACATCCTGCTGCCAGTGGTAACCCCGCGCCTCACTGCCGAAGCGGAATTCGCGTGCCTGGCGGTCGGCCTGGCCTATCGCCCATACCACTTTCGGCGCGGGAGGCAGCGTGATGTCGTGCAGCGTCTGTTTCTCCCCGCTGATCTCTACCTGTTGCTGTGCCAGCACGCCAGGCTGTGTTCCGGCGTTGGCATATACCGCAAGTTGGTAATGGCCGGGGATCACATTATCGAGGTGAAATGCGCCCTGGCGGTCAGTGGTGGCCGTGAAGAGGTAACCGCGGGTTTGCACATCAAAAGGTTCATCCAGCGATGAGGAGAGCACGACGGTAACCGGTTGATCTGTCGCGATATGACCGTTGACCTGGGTACGTTTGTCGGCATAACGCGCATCTCCAACCCATTGATAGGGCCAGTTCGCCCGCTCGGTAACGGCTTGCTGGCGGGCGTCGGCGAGCATCTGCTCGCTACTGCCCTGGTTGATATACAGCAGCCATGGCCCATACAGTTTTTTCCAGCCGGGTTGTGCCTGCATATCCGGTGTTCCCATATGTGCGCCGGTCATGTAGTTCAGGATGATAGCGTCCTGATGGACCATTAAATCTTGCTTCAGAGCATCGCCGGAGAAGTATTCACCGCTACCGGGGATCAGCCATGCGCCCCTGTTTTTTCCGTATACGCCCCAGAATGCGCTGCCGCGCTGATAACCGGCAAAATCATATTTTGTATAGACTTCGCCGTTTGGCAGTCGCCAGGTTTCATCCTGCACTTTTGGCATTTTCTCAAGATCGGCATACAAATAAGGGCGGCCTTCCCGTTCACCGTTAGAAATATGGTCGAGCAGGTGCGGGTTGAAACGATACACATTGCGTAATTCACTGACTGTCACCGTCTCTTTCCCGGTATTTTCCGCGACCACATAACTGTAAAAACCGCTGACGCCTTTTCGCATAATTAAGTGGTATTCCAGGCGCAGTAAGCTTTTTTTGTCATCAATCCAGGCGATATGCGCAATCTCTTTATCGTTGCGGATTATTTCCAGCCGTTCAGGAAGAAAATCTTTCACCCCTTTCGAATAAAAGTCGAGGTAAGCGCTGCGGTTTTTACTGGGATCGCGTTGTGCGCCAGACAGTGATGTCGTCAGATTAATGCCGTCTTTAACGATGGCAACGGCGCTGGCGTCATCTTTAAATTCGACGTGCAGTAATCCATTATCCAGCGTGGCATTCATTCCTGATACGGTCAGCGATACGGGTAAATCGGTATTGCTGTAACTACAGGCAGAAAATAACAGTAAAGCGGCAGTTTCATAACGAATAGGCATGTTTGTGTTCCTGTTCCAGCACCCTGTTTCCACAGGGCTAATGGTTTTATTAAATGTAGGGTTGTGTGGCGTAAAACCTGTCTGACGTTATTTTGTGGGTGGTTTAAAATACTTGAGGAGAGTAATCCGATGTTTTTTCAACCACCTTTGCCTTACTGCCACGCTTGCCGCTTCGCTGGCAACCAGATGAAGATAGGTGCGATCCTTATCTAAAATTAAAAATAAGACATTTAAAAGTGAAATAACGTTTTAATTTTACATGAAAGCGTGAATGATTGGTTTTATAAATAGAAACAGGAAGTAATAATTAAGTGGCTAATTATTGGAGGATCGTGCTTTTGATGAACGTGTGAGCTGTTATCCAAAAATGCATGTAATGCCAGGGGAATATACCCGGTCAGGGACAACCCGGCGACGGTTTTTGTTGTGGCTGTGGGCAAACGAGAAAACGCGGCCGCTTACCGGGATGCCACTGAACGGCTGCCGCGCTGTTTAGCGCAAGTGATGCACGACCTGGTTGCTGCTGCCGCGCCAGATCAGCATCGGGTCTTTCAGATCCTGGACAAATTTGCCGTCCACCAGCACGTTGATCAGTGCGACCACTTCACGCTGTGCGGCGTCGAGTTCGTCGATCTTGTAGCCTGTCCAGACCCAGATATCCTTACCGGGGCATTCGGCGCGAATGCGGGTGACCAGTTTTAAAATATCCGGTACGTTTTGCGGGTGCAGTGGATCGCCGCCGGAGAGTGAAATCCCCTGGCGTTTAACGCGGGTGTCGTTGAGATCCGCGATAATGCGCTCTTCCATTTCAGCCGTGAACGGCACGCCGGAGTTCAGCCGCCAGGTGCTTTTGTTGTAACAGCCGGGGCATTCATGCACGCAGCCGGAGACGAACAGCGTGCAGCGGGTGCCGGGGCCGTTCACAATGTCGACTGGGTAGTATTGGTGATAATTCATGTTTCCTCGTCGCATTTGGCGCTGTAGCCGTGTTGGCTACGCTCGTGCACCCGGGTCACTTACTGATATAGGCTCGCCGGGACACACGCAATTGCCGCCTTGTTCTGACGTCAATTGCGTTGCGGATACATAGCAGATTGATAGCGCAGTGCCATCGGGCAAATAGACGTTAGCCAATCTGCCCGTTGCCGAGGTGTTTGACGCGGCGTTTCACTTCTTCCTGCTTCCCGGCGTTAAACGGACGTGCGTCCGGGCTGCCAAGATAACCGCATACACGACGGGTCACCGACACGCGGGCGGCATCGTGGTTGCCGCATTTCGGGCAGGTGAAGCCTTTGCTGGTGCACTCAAACTCACCGGTAAAACCGCACTCGTAACATTCATCGATCGGCGTGTTGGTGCCGTAATACGGTACATGCTGGTAACTGTAATCCCAGACATCTTCCAGCGCCCGCAGGTTGTGCTGAATGTTCGGGTATTCGCCATAGCAAATGAAGCCCCCGCTGGCCAACGGCGGGTACGGCGCTTCAAAATCGATTTTGTCGTACGGGTTAACCTTTTTCTCGACGTCGAGATGGAAACTGTTGGTGTAGTAACCTTTGTCCGTTACGCCATCCACCACGCCAAATTCGGCGGTATCGATACGGCAGAAACGGTCGCACAGGTTTTCGCTCGGCGTGCTGTACAGGCTAAAGCCGTAACCCGTCTCTTCTTTCCACTCATCCACCGCTTTGCGCAGGCGTTCAACAATCGCCACGCCTTTCGCACGCAGGGCTTCACTGTCGTAAATATGTTTATTACCCGACAGCGCGTTAATGGTTTCGTGAATCCCGATATAGCCCAGCGAGATGGAGGCGCGACCATTTTTGAAAATAGACGCAATGTCGTCATCCGCTTTCAGACGTACGCCACAGGCGCCTTCCATATAGAGGATGGGCGCCACGCGCGCTTTCACGCCTTCCAGGCGGGCGATACGCGTCATCAGCGCTTTGCGCGCCAACTGCAGACGGCTGTCCAGCAGTTTCCAGAACGCCTCTTCATTGCCTTTCGCTTCCAGCGCAATGCGCGGCAGGTTAAGGCTGATTACGCCCAGGTTATTACGCCCGTCGTGGATCTGCTCGCCGTTCTCTTCATACACGCCGAGGAAGCTGCGGCAGCCCATCGGGGTTTTGAACGAGCCCGTGACTTTGACCACCTGATCGTAGTTCAGGATGTCCGGATACATGCGTTTGCTGGCACACTCCAGCGCGAGCTGTTTGATGTCGTAGTTCGGATCGTCAAACTTGTGGTTCAGGCCATCGCGAATCGCAAAAACCAGTTTCGGGAACACAGCGGTTTTGCGGTTTTTACCCAGACCGGCAATACGATTGCGCAGAATTGATTGCTGGATCAGGCGTGACTCCCAACTGGTGCCAAGACCAAAACCGAAGGTCACGAACGGCGTCTGGCCGTTGGCGGTATGCAGCGTGTTGACTTCGTATTCCAGCGACTGGAAGGCATCGTAGCACTCTTTTTCAGTGCGGCTGTGGGCGTAGCCATCGGCATCCGGAATATTCCATTCGGTCGCCACTTTGCGATGTTTTTCGAAACTGGCGGTCACGAACGGCGCCAGTACTTCATCAATACGGTTAATGGTGGTGCCGCCATAAATGTGACTGGCGACCTGCGCGATGATCTGTGCGGTCACGGCGGTGGCGGTGGAAATTGATTTTGGCGGCTCGATTTCAGCGTTACCCATTTTAAACCCGTGCGTCAGCATGCCTTTCAGATCGATCAGCATGCAGTTAAACATCGGGAAGAATGGGGAGTAATCGAGATCGTGATAGTGGATCTCGCCGCGCTCGTGCGCCAGCACCACATCACGCGGCAGCAGATGCTGACGGGCGTAGTGTTTGGCAACGATACCCGCCAGCAGATCGCGCTGGGTGGGGATCACTTTACTGTCTTTGTTGGCGTTCTCGTTGAGCAGTGCCGAGTTGGTCTGCTCAACCAGACCGCGAATATCCTGGTTCAGGCGACCGCGTTTTTCCCGCGCAATATCGCGGTCATGGCGGTATTCAATATAGGCGCGCGCCAGTTGTTTATGCGGCCCGGACATAAGCTGGTTTTCGACGGCGGTCTGAATCTCGCTGATATCAACCTGCGAGCGGCCCTGCATCTGGTTGCTGATAACTTCTGCGACGGTGGCGCAATAGTCTGCGTCATCGACTCCCGCTGCTTTAGCTGCACGCAAAATCGCTTCTTTGATGCGCTCTGATTTGAAAGGCACTTTACAGCCATCTCGTTTCATCACATGCGGTGTCATGATCACTCCATTTTAGAAAACAGGTTATCCACAATAAAGGACGCGCTGACTGGCGGATTATTCATTACCAAAACCAATAGGTTCGTCCCGTTTCGGCCCGCGTTATCCACAGCATGCATTGCTGTTCAGGCGGTATGCTTGTGTAGATCGTAGTCGATCAATACAACATATAGGGCCGGCGTGCATTCTAATTTCTATATATAGTGATTTGCATCAAACATGTTTACGCTTTTATTGACTCAGAACAAAGTAAAAATCTGATAGCGCAGAGGACGGGCGACCTGGCGGAGTGTAAATTTTCCGATTCTCATTTTGACTAAAAATTCAACAAAAACAGCAGGTTTATGCCCTGCTGTTTTTCTGTGCAAAAGGATGAAAATCAGTCTTGCAGCCACCATACGGCTTCAAATGGCCGCAAGGTCATGTCGACGGGGCGGGAAGCGGTTTCGGCATAGTTGCTCAGCAGCACCTGCCAGTCGCCTGGCAAGGCGCCGGGCCGCCATGGCTGGCATTCGTTGCTGAGGTTGGCGATGACCAGCAGCGTCTGCCCTTGCCACTGGCGGCGATAACACCATAAATGCCCGTGCGCAGGCAGGAGATCCTGATAATCTCCCCATGTTAACAACGGCAGGGTTTTGCGCAGACGGATCAGTGTCTGATAGGTATAAAACACCGAATCCGCATCGCCGACGGCGTTTTCCGCATTAATTTCCCGGTAGTTATCACAAAGCCCGATCCACGGATCGCCGGTGGTGAAGCCGGCGTTTTTGCGGGCCGTCCACTGCATCGGCGTGCGGCTGTTGTCGCGGGATTTACTGGCGAGTATCGCCAGCAATTCATCGGGTTCACGCCCGGCGGTGCGCAGCCCGGCAAACATATTCAGGCTTTCCACATCGCGGTAATCGGTAATACGGGAAAAGTGCGGATTGGTCATGCCAATCTCTTCACCCTGGTAGATATATGGTGTGCCTTGCATACCGTGTAACACCATCGCCAGCATTTTTGCTGAGGGCACGCGCAATGCGCCCTCATCACCAAAGCGCGACACAATGCGCGGCTGATCGTGGTTACACCAGAACAGCGCGTTCCACGCAACGTTATGCATTCCTTGTTGCCAGTGGCGGAACAGGGCTTTCAGCGCGCCATAATCGGGGCGCGCCAGCATCCATTTTTCCCCGTTGGGGTAGTCCACTTTCAGATGATGAAAGTTAAAGGTCATCGACAGTTCACTGCCATCCAGCGCCGCATAACGCTGGCAATGTTCCAGCGATGTGGAGGACATTTCCCCGACCGTCATCAGCGCGCGCGGCTGATAGACCTCCCGGCTCATCTCCTGCAAAAAAGCGTGAGCGCGCGGGCCATCGGTATAAAAACGGCGACCATCGCCATTCTCATCGTCGGGGAAATCCTGCGCTTTGGAGATCAGATTCACCACATCCAGACGTAAACCGTCAACACCGCGATCTGCCCAGAAAGTACAGACTTTTTTCAGTTCATCGCGTACTGCCGGGTTTTCCCAGTTGAGATCTGCCTGTTCCGGTGCAAAAAGGTGCAGGTAGTACTGACCACTTTGGCTGTGCCAGCGCCATGCACCGCCGCCGAACTTAGAGCGCCAGTTATTGGGTGGCGTTTGGGGTTCGCCGTCGCGCCAGATGTAAAAAGAGCGGTAAGGGCTCGCGGGATCCTGCGCCGCCTGAAACCAGGCGTGCTGCGTTGAGGTGTGGTTAAACACCATGTCCAGCACCAGACGAATCCCGCGTTGATGAGCCTGCGCCACCAGTTCGTCAAAATCGTCCAGCGTGCCGTACAGAGGGTCAATGGCGGTGTAATTCGCCACGTCATAACCATTATCCACCTGCGGCGAAATATAGAACGGCGTCAGCCAGATGGCGTCCACACCGAGGGTTTGCAGATAGTCGAGCCGGGTGATGACGCCGCGCAAATCACCGGTGCCGTTGCCGGTCGTGTCCTGAAAGCTTTTGGGGTAGATCTGATAGATAACGCCGTTTTGCCACCAGTGGGGAAGGGTATTCATAACAATGTCCTGCGAAAAGGAAGGGGCGCAACGGCGCCCCAAAAAATTACACAATCTGCAATGTGCCGTGACGGAACTTACGCTGATAAACAAAGGAGGTCAGCGCCATGGGGACCACCACTGCGATAGCCATCGCCAGGGCGAAGATCTGCCAGAATGCCGGCTGAATAGAGAGGATCCCCGGCAAGCCGCCGACACCGATGCCATTGGCCATCACGCCGTTCAGGCCGCACAGCAGCCCGGCGAGGCCGGAGCCGATCATCGCGCACAGCATCGGGAAGCGGTATTTCAGGTTGATGCCGTACATTGCCGGTTCCGTGACTCCCAGATAGGCGGAGATGGCGGCAGGAACGGAAATCTCACGTTCATTCTGTTTACGGCTGGAAATAATGATGCCGACCACCGCCGAGGCCTGCGCAATATTGGAGAGGGCGATCAGCGGCCAGACTGGCGTTCCGCCCATGCTCTGGATCATCTGCATATCGATTGCCAGCGTGGTCTGATGCACACCGGTGATCACCAGCGGCGCATACAGGAAGCCGAACAGCGCCGCGCCGATAGGCGCAAAACTGCCGGTCATCAGATGACGCACGGCAAAGGCTACGCCATCGCCAATCAGGCGACCAAACGGGCCAATAAAGGCGTGCGCCAGGAAGACCGCCAGAATCAGCGAACAGACCGGCACCACCACCAGATAGAGGTAATCCGGCACCAGACGTTTTAAGCGGGTTTCAATCACGCCCAGCGCCAGCCCGGCCAGCAATGCCGGGATCACCTGCGCCTGATAACCCACTTTGGCGATGGTAAACAGGCCGAAGTTCCACACTTCCGGCGCTTGTGAACCCAGCAGGTAGGCGTTCATTAACTGCGGGGAAACCAGCGTTACGCCCAGGACGATGCCGAGGATTGGCGTGCCGCCCATTTTGCGTACCGCCGACCAGCAGATGCCCACGGGCAGATAGAAGAAGATGGCCTCGCCAATCAACCACAGGAAGTCATAAATCGTCTTCAGCGCGGGAGACATCTGCGCCAGCGTTTGCCCGTTGCTCATGGGCACATCGCCGATTACGTTGCGGAAGCCAAGGATCAGACCGCCGCTGATCAGTGCAGGCAACAGCGGAAAGAAGATCTCCGCGAAGTGGGAGATCAGGCGTTCGTGCCACTTCATATTCTGCCGCGCCGCCAGTTTGGCCTGCTCTTTATCTGCGTGGGCCAGCCCGGTGGCGATGCGCAGCGCCTGGTAGTAGTCGCCCACGTCGGTGCCGATCACCACCTGGAATTGCCCGGCGTTGGTGAAGCAACCTTTGACCATCGGTAACTGCTCAATGGCCTTCGGATCGGCTGCCGCCGGGTTGTTCAATACAAAGCGCAACCGCGTAATGCAGTGGCTGACGGTGGCGATGTTTTCCCGTCCGCCGACCAGCGCGATCAGCTGCTCGATGTCCGTTTGATTTACTTTGCTCATCATGGTGCCTCTGGGGGAGAAATGATGCGTAATGACCGGAGCAAAGCGTAACCGCAGGCAAAAAAATAGAAAATGGGAACGTTCCCGAAATTGGGCGAGGATCACAATAAACCGTAGGGCGGTGGGATCAAACCAGGTGGGCGGGGATCACAATCTGCCGCGGATCAACGCGGCCATTCACTTGATCGATCAACTGTGCGGCAGCCTTCCGACCGGCTTCGGCATAGCCGGGATCGACGGTGATAATCTCCGGGTGCAGGAATTTCATGAGCGGCGTATTACCGACGCTGGCGAGTTGCAGGTTGCCTATGCGCTGCTCCTGCAAATATTTGCTGGCGCCGAGCGCCAGGGTATCGGTCGCGCAGAGCAGGGCGCTGGTCTGTGCGGTCAGCACTTGCGCCACATGTTCGTAACCCTGCTTCATGGCAAGGCCTGGCAGCACCGACAGCGGCTCAAGCTGATGCGTTTTACAAAACGCCAGGTAAGCATCGTGGCGGCGTTTGCCGGTGGTGATGTCGCTGTGCGGTACGCCGATAAAGCTGATATGGCGATGCCCCTGCGCATAGAGGTTCTCCATCAATAGCTGAATAGCGCCTTCATCGTCATAACAGACAGAGGAAAAACCCTCGGCATCGCGCGCCAGCAACACCAGCGAAGATTGCCAGGAGGCGAGCAGGGACTCTGTGACGCCGGTAAAACCGAACAGCACCACGCCGTCGATATTGCGGCGGCTGAGCATCTGCAAATGCTCTTCCACCAGTTCCGGGGAGAACTGGCTCTCCATCATGATTGGATCGTACCCCTGCTCGTAGAACGCCGGCAGCATGGTCTGTACCGCAAGGTTTTCTGACAGGGAATCCAGGCGGGAGACGATAATCGCCACCACTTTATCGCTCTGTCCGCGCATGGCGCGCGCCGAACGGGAAGGGGAAAAACCATGCTGATTGACGACGGCTTCAACCCGCTCGCGCGTGCGCTGGCTCACGCCGCTTTCATTATTCAGCACGCGGGAGACGGTGGATTTACCCACCCCGCTTAAGCGCGCGATATCTTTAATGGTCAGCCGGTTTTGCATGCGTTAATCCCTCTCCGTTCTCAGGCGGTTTGCAGAATAAAGGAGTTTCGTCCTGGTTCCAACCGATAGGCAATGAGCAAAGTCTGGTTTACAGGCTGCGGCGCTGCCTTTTAGTCATATGGATTGTTGTATGTATACGTTTCGTTTAATTCGGCTGCGCTATGATACCGCACTGTAATCATTCGCTCTTCACTACCTTACCGGAGGCCAGATGGATCCCGATCCCACCCCTCTCCCGCGACGGAGAAACTACCGGTAAGCCTGCTTTTGCTGCCTTACCGGATGCGTAAGGCAGCGACGTCTTTTTTGTCCCTGCCAACCAGATAACGCCTGCAGGCGCGGTTTTTCGTGTCTGCAACATAAGCACCCGCGTGATGCGGGGGCAAGGACACTGTTATGCTGAAAAACATTACCCGGCAGCTTTTTGCTCGCCTGAACCGCCATTTACCCCGCCGCCTGGTACAGCGCGATCCGCTGCCGGGCGCACAACACATTGCGCATGGCGACATCCCCGCCTCGTTGAGCGAACGCTGTCTGAATGTCGCCACCATGGAACAGGCGCTGCTGTGGCAAACGTTCGCCAGCCACCCGGAAGGGCTGAACCCGCAGGAAGTCGAGCTGGCCCGGCAAACGCACGGCGAAAACCTGATCCCGGCGCAGAAACCGTCGCCCTGGTGGGTGCACCTGTGGGTGTGCTATCGCAACCCGTTTAACCTGCTGCTCACCTGCCTGGGGGTGATCTCCTATGCCTCGGAGGATCTGTTTGCCGCTGGCGTGATTGCATTGATGGTGGCGATATCGACGCTGCTGAATTTCCTGCAAGAGGCGCGCTCCACCAAAGCCGCGGATGCGTTGAAAGCGATGGTGAGCAATACCGCAACGGTATTGCGGGTGGTCAATGAGAAGGGCGAAAACGGCTGGTGCGAGATCCCGATCGATCAACTGGTGCCCGGCGATATCGTAAAACTGGCGGCAGGCGACATGATCCCCGCCGATCTGCGTGTGATTCAGGCACGGGATCTGTTTGTCGCGCAGGCTTCGTTGACCGGCGAATCTCTGCCGGTAGAGAAAGTGGCCGCGACCCGTCAGCAAGGGCAACAGAACCCGCTGGAATGCGACACGCTGTGCTTTATGGGCACTAACGTCGTGAGCGGGACGGCGCAGGCGATGGTGATCGCCACCGGCGGTCACACCTGGTTCGGGCAACTGGCCGGGCGGGTGAGTGAGCAGGAGAGCGAGCCGAACGCTTTCCAGAAAGGCATTGGTCGCGTCAGCATGCTGCTGATCCGCTTTATGATGGTGATGACGCCGATTGTGTTGCTGATCAACGGCTTTACCAAAGGCGACTGGTGGGAAGCCGCGCTGTTTGCCTTGTCCGTTGCCGTGGGTCTGACGCCGGAAATGCTGCCGATGATTGTCACCTCAACGCTGGCGCGCGGCGCGGTGAAACTGTCGAAACAGAAAGTGATCGTCAAACATCTGGATGCGATCCAGAACTTCGGCGCGATGGACATCCTCTGTACCGATAAAACCGGCACGCTGACCCAGGATAAAATCGTGCTGGAAAATCATACGGATATCAGCGGTAAAAGCAGCGAACGGGTGCTGCACAGCGCGTGGCTGAACAGCCATTACCAGACCGGGTTGAAAAATCTGCTGGATACCGCCGTGCTGGAAGGTGTGGACGCGGATGCCGCACAAACGCTGGCCGCCAGCTGGCGTAAAGTGGACGAAATCCCCTTTGATTTCGAACGTCGCCGGATGTCGGTGGTGGTGGCGCAGCAGGCCGATGTGCATCAGTTGATTTGCAAAGGTGCGCTGGCTGAGATCCTCAGCGTCTGCTCCCAGGTGCGCTTTAACGGTGAGATCTTCCCGCTGGATGAGACCATGCTGCGGCGTATTGAACGTGTGACCAGCACTCTGAATCGCCAGGGATTGCGTGTGGTGGCGGTGGCGACGAAATACCTTCCGGCGCGCAGCGGTGATTACCAGCGTGCGGATGAGTCGGATCTGATCCTCGAAGGGTATATCGCTTTCCTTGATCCACCGAAAGAGACCACGGCGCCCGCGCTAAAGGCGCTGAAAGCCAGCGGCATCACTGTCAAAATTCTCACCGGCGACAGCGAGCTGGTGGCGGCGAAAGTGTGCCACGAAGTCGGGCTGGAGGTCGGTGATGCGGTGACCGGCAGTGAGATTGAGCACCTGGATGACGATGCTCTGGCGCAACTGGCGAAACGCACGACGCTGTTCGCCCGTCTGACGCCGATGCACAAAGAGCGTATCGTCACGCTGCTGAAGCGTGAAGGGCATGTGGTGGGCTTTATGGGCGACGGTATTAACGACGCCCCGGCGCTGCGCGCGGCGGATATTGGTATTTCCGTAGATGGCGCGGTGGATATCGCCCGTGAAGCGGCCGATATCATCTTGCTGGAAAAGAGCTTGATGGTGCTGGAAGAGGGCGTCATTGAAGGGCGTCGCACCTTCGCCAATATGCTGAAATACATCAAAATGACGGCCAGTTCTAACTTCGGCAACGTCTTCAGCGTGCTGGTGGCGAGCGCTTTCCTGCCGTTTCTGCCGATGCTGCCGTTACACTTGCTGATCCAGAACCTGCTGTACGATGTGTCACAGGTGGCGATCCCGTTTGATAACGTTGACGACGAACAGATCGAGAAACCCCAACGCTGGAATCCCGCCGATCTTGGGCGTTTTATGATCTTCTTTGGCCCGATCAGCTCGATCTTCGACATTCTGACGTTTTGCCTGATGTGGTGGGTCTTTAAAGCCAATGTGCCGGAAGCGCAAACCCTGTTCCAGTCTGGCTGGTTCGTGGTGGGCCTGCTGTCGCAAACGCTGATTGTGCATATGATCCGCACCCGTCGCGTGCCGTTTATTCAGAGCCGTGCGGCCTGGCCGTTAATTGCGATGACGCTGATGGTGATTTGCGTGGGGATTGCGCTGCCGTTTTCGCCGCTGGCGGGTTACCTGCAATTACAGGCGCTGCCGCTCTCCTACTTCCCGTGGCTGGTGGCGATTCTGGCGGGTTACATGACGCTGACGCAGTGGGTGAAAGGGTTCTACAGCCGCCGCTACGGCTGGCAGTAGTCAAACGTTGTGAGCCTGATGGCGAACCGCCATCAGGCATCTTTGCGGCGCTTACCCAGCCTGATGCAGGCGTTTTACCGGGTAAGCGCGAGTCGCTTAGCGACGTACCGCGATCGCTTCGATCTCGATTTTCACATCTTTCGGCAGACGCGCCACTTCCACGCAGGAGCGGGCCGGGAACGTTGCGTTATGCTCGGTAAAGAACGCTTCGTATGTCGCGTTAACCGTTGCGAAATCATTAAGATCTTTCACAAACACGGTGGTCTTGACGATGTCGCCCACTTTCAGACCTGCCGCTTCCACGATAGCTTTCACGTTGTCCAGCGACTGACGCGCTTGCGCGGCAATGTCGTCCGGAACGCTACCGGTTTTCGGGTCGACCGGGATCTGACCGGAGGTAAGGAGCATATTGCCAAGATCAACAGCCTGTACGTAAGGGCCGATAGCTGCTGGTGCATTTTCCGTCGCGATAACTTTGGTCATAATAGTTCCTGAATGACTACGGTGATGAGGTTCCCCCACATTATAGGGAGGGGGAGAGGCTTTACCAACCGCAATTAGTTCGCCAGCACCACGTGGTGCGAGAACTCTTTCTCACAATATTTGCATTTCAGGGCGATATCGTCTTCGCGCTGTTTCACCGCAAAGCTGGATGACACCGGTTCAGCATGGCTGATGCAGTTGCTGTTCGGGCAGACCAGCACGCCAACAATGTGCTCAGGCAAACTGGGACGTGATTTGCCCACCACTTCGTAGTCGTCAATGCGGTTTACCGTGGCATGCGGGGCATACAATGCCAGTTGGTTGACCTGCTCGGCGGTCAGAAAGGTGTTCTCGATCTTGATCAAATCTTTACGCCCCATCTCGCCGGACGGCAGGTTCAGACCGATGGTGATGCGCTGATCGGTTTCCGTCAGCTTGAACAGCGTCAGCAGTTTAAACCCGACGCGTGCCGGAATATGGTCAATCACGGTGCCGCGTTTGATCGCTTCGACCTGCAGTTTATTATCGTGTGTCATTGTCGTGTTCCCCTTACAGAGCCAAATCGCGATTAAGTACCAGCGCCAGCAGCGCCTGGCGGGCGAAAATGCCGTTACCGGCCTGCTGGAAATACCAGGCGTGCGGCGTTTTATCCACATCGGTGGTGATTTCATCAACGCGCGGCAGCGGGTGCAGCACTTTCATATTGCTGCGTGCACGGGTCAGGTCGCTGGCGCGCAGAACGAATTGCGCTTTAACGTTGGCGTATTCCGAGGGATCGAGGCGCTCTTTCTGTACGCGGGTCATGTACAGAATGTCGACCTCCTCCATCACCTCTTCGATGCTGGCGTGTACGCTCCAGGCCATGCCTTTTTCATCAAGCATATCGAGGATGTACTGCGGCATGGCCAGTGCGTCCGGGGCGATAAAGTAGAAACGGTTACCGCTAAACTTCGCCAGCGCCTGCGCCAGCGAGTGCACCGTGCGGCCATATTTCAGGTCGCCGACCATAGCGATATTGATATTTTCCAGTCGGCCCTGGGTTTCCTGAATGGTGAACAGATCGAGCAGCGTTTGCGTCGGATGCTGGTTAGCGCCGTCGCCGGCATTCAGCACCGGCACACCGCCGGAAAACTCCGTGGCCAGTCGCGCGGCGCCCTCCTGCGGGTGACGCATCACAATCGCATCAACATAGGTGCTGATGACCGAAATGGTGTCGGCCAGCGTTTCGCCTTTTTTCCCCAGCGATGTGTTGCTGCTGTCTGAGAAGCCCACCACGCTCGCGCCAAGTCGATGCATGGAGGTTTCAAACGAGAGACGCGTGCGGGTGGAGGCTTCAAAGAAGCAACTGGCGATCACCTTGTGTTTCAGCAGCTCCGGCTGAGGGGTTGCCTTCAGTCGCGCGGCGGTGGCGAGCACCAGTTCAAGTTCTTCCCGGCTGAGATCGTTTATGGAAATGATATGTTTCTGATATAGCGGATTAGCCATGGTTATCTCCTGACGACTGCGCAAAAAAAAGCCCCTCAATAGAGGGGCTGTGAATAGGATTAGCAACGGGAAAGGAAAACGGCAGGCCTGCGCCCTTTTTCAGACGCGGTAAGACAGTCTGTCGTACACACTGGACCATACTTCCTCCCGGCAAATTGTCCCGGATTATACGCAGCTGTTTTTGCGAATCAAGCGATTGATGCACATTTTACCCATGGCAAACGGTTCTATATGAATAATCATGCGATTTAAGCAAATATTTAATCTGTTTATGCACCAGCGCAGTGCGTGCGACCTCACGCGGTGCCACCCAGACAATACTGCTTCCCGCCACCACGCCAAGTACCCCGGATAATTGGTGATAATCCAGAATACGCGCCACCGCGCGGCCGTACCCGGCGGCAGTGTGGATAAGGATAAATTCGCTGTTATGTTCGACGCTGACCACCATTTCAGAAATGGAACGGGCGGCGTCTGGCGCGGGGCGCGATTGCGGATTTACCGAATAAATTTTTTGTCCTTTGGCGTTGCGAATTTTGATGACGCCGAGCAACTTCAGCAGGCGGGAAACGGTAGACTGGCTGATACTGTCAAAGCCGTGATACTGAAGGTCACGGCGAATTTCCTCCTGGGAAAGGTAGCTTTTCTCGCTAATCAGACGCTGGCACACCTCCAGCTGTAGCTGCTCTTTCGCAGAATAATCTCCATATTCGTTCATGTTATTTTTCCCATTGATGTTGCCGAACCTGCTGTAAGCCGGATAAACAACGCGTTATCCGGCATTTATCCACCCTTACAGCAGGGCTCCAAGGCTCAACGCCGCCATGATCAGAACAGTCAGGATCGCCAGCAGCGGCGCCACCCACTTCAGGTAACGCACATATGGAACATGCGCAATCGCCAGACCGCCCATCACCACCGCGGAGGTGGGCGTGACCAGGTTGACGATGCCGGATGCAGATTGATAGGCCGTCACCACCAGGTCGCGGTTGACGTTAGCGAAATCAGCGAGAGGCGCCATGATCGGCATCGTCAGAACCGCCAGCCCGGATGAAGAAGGCACAAGGAACGACAGCACCACTTCCAGCCAGTACATCACGTTGATAAACGCGACGGTGGATAACCCACTGACCATACCCTCGGCACTGTGCAAAATAGTGTGGGTAATCATCCCCTTATCCATGATCACCACAATACCGCGTGCGATGCCGATAATCAGTGCGACACCCAGCAGATCCCGCGCGCCGTTGATAAAGGTGGAGGTCAGTTCCTCTTCGCTCATTCTGGCGATAAGCCCGATGATAATGGCACTGGCGAGAAACACCGCGGAGATTTCCGCCATCCACCAACCACGCACCGACACGCCATAAATCATGACCGCAAAGGCCACCACAAAGATAAGCAAGATCGCTTTGCGCACCGGGGTAAACGCCAGCGTTTCCGCCGATTTATTGCCGAGAAAATACGCACGATCTTCTTGCTGTTTATCTGCGAGGATCGAGAGCGCCGGGTTGGCCCGCACTTTGCGGGCGTAATGCATCACCCACGCCACGCAAATCATCCAGCCCACCACCAGCATAACCGCGCGCAGAATAATACCGTGGGTAAAGGGGATCCCGGCGGCGTTGGCGGCGATCACCGTGGCGAAAGGGTTGATGGTGGAGCCGAGCGTACCGATCCCCGCGCCGAGCAGGATCGTTGATGCGGCGACCAGCGGATCGAACCCGGCGGCCAGCATTACCGGCACCAGCAAGGTGTAAAACGGCAGAGACTCTTCCGCCATGCCATAAATGGTGCCGCCCGCGGCAAACAGCGCCATCAGGATCGGGATCATCCACTCTTCCCGCCCGCGCAGCCGCGTGGTGACGCGCTCAATACCCGCGTCGATCGCCCCGGTTTTGGTGACGATGCCAAGAAAGCCGCCGATGATCAGAATAAACAGCGCCACATCAATGGCGCCCGCCTGGCCGCTCACCGGATCGTACAGGCCGCTGATGGGGGCCATAATCACCGAAATAAGCCCCTGCGGGTGGGCGGCGACGTGGGCATAGGTGCCAGCTATCGGCACCTCTTTGCCTAAGGCCGGGTTGAGCGTCATTTGATACTGCCCGGCAGGGATCACCCAGCTCAGGGCGGCAACCACGGCGATCAGGAAAAAGAGAATGGTGTAAGCGGAAGGAAATTTGAACTTGCCCATGATGTTCTCCGTTGCCCCGGCGCACCCTCGGCACGCCGGGGGAGTCGTTAGTCGCCGAGTGTCGCCACCATAACCGCCTTAATGGTGTGCATACGGTTTTCTGCTTCGTCAAAGACGATAGAGTTGGCGGATTCGAAGACCTCTTCCGTGACTTCCAGTCCTTTCAGGCCATAGGCCATCTCGATTTCGCTACCGACTTTGGTGTGCTCGTTATGGAAGGCGGGCAGGCAGTGCATGAATTTGACGTTCGGGTTGCCCGTGGCTTTCACCACCGCAGCATTAACCTGATAGGGTTTCATCAGGCTGACGCGTTCGGACCAGGCTTCTTTCGGCTCGCCCATCGACACCCACACGTCGGTGTAGAGGAAATCAACGCCGTGTACGCCTTCGTCCACATCATCGGTGAGCGTGATGCGTGCTCCGGTTTGTTTGGCAATGTCGCGACAGCGGGCAACCAGCGCCTCTTCCGGCCAGAATGATTTTGGTGCGACCAGACGGATATCCATCCCCATTTTCGCCGCGCCCACCATTAGCGAGTTGCCCATGTTATTGCGTGCATCGCCCAGGTAGGCAAAGCTCAGGTCCGGCAGGGTTTTCCCCGGCGCATGCTCCAGCATGGTCATCAAATCCGCAAGGATCTGCGTGGGGTGAAACTCGTTGGTCAGCCCGTTCCAGACCGGAACGCCAGCGTACTGGCCCAGCTCCTCGACGATATCCTGCCCATAACCGCGGTATTCGATGCCGTCATACATACGGCCCAGCACGCGCGCGGTGTCTTTCATCGACTCTTTATGACCAATTTGCGAACCGCTTGGCCCGAGGTATGTCACCTGCGCACCCTGGTCGAAAGCGCCGACTTCAAACGCGCAGCGGGTGCGGGTGGAGGTTTTTTCAAAAATCAACGCGATGTTTTTGCCCACCAGCGTTTTCTTCTCGCGCCCGGCTTTTTTGTCGGCTTTCAGCGTGATGGCCAGATCGATCAGGTGCTGGATTTCTGCCGGGGTGTAGTCCAGCAGTTTGAGAAAATTGCGGTTTTTCAGGTTGATAGTCATTTGGTGATCCTTGTTAAATGAAAGCGTTGTTGCCCCTCACCCTAACCCTCTCCCCAGAGGGGAGAGGGGACCGGTCCCGTTTCCTCTTCTCCATGGGGAGGTGAGACGAGCTCTGTTTTCCTCTTCCTTTTGGCGAGGTGAGGCGAGCTGTGTTTTCCCCCTCTCCCTTAGGGAGAGGGCCGGGGTGAGGGGAAAAATCAGTGACGAATCAGCGTGCCCTTGTCCCCACTGAGGATGGACAACCCATCCGCCAGCGCGCCGATCCCGGCAATACCGTTACAGGCTTCAACAAACTGGCTGCAGGCGGCGACTTTCGGCCCCATAGACCCTGCGTCAAACGACAGCCCTTGCAGGACTTCCGGCGATATCTGCGCCAGCGGGCGCTGGGTCGGTTTGCCCCAGTCGAGGTAGACGGCGTCTGCATCGGTGAGGATCAACAAAGCGTCGGCTTCTATCTGACGGGCCAGCAGCGCAGCGGAGAGATCTTTATCGATGACCGCTTCAACGCCGTGATAGCCGTTGGCGTTTTCCACCACCGGTACACCGCCGCCGCCATTGCAAATCACCAGATGCTCGCGCTGGATCAGCGCGGCAATCGCGTCGCTCTCGACAATGCGTTTGGGCTGCGGAGAAGGGACGACGCGGCGGACGTAGTGGCCATCAGCCTTAAAGACCCAGCCTTTTTCCTGTTGCAGAGCGGCAGCCTGCGCGTCGTTGTAGACCGGGCCGATATACTTGGTCGGATGGCGGAAAGCGGGATCGGCCGCGTCCACTTCCACCTGCGTGAGCAGGACGCTGACTTCGCGCTGGGGTAAGCGGTTTTTCAACGCCTGTTGCAGCATGTAGCCGATCATCCCCTGGCTTTCCGCGCCGAGGATGTCGAGCGGGTAGGGGGCGACTTTGTCGTAGGCGCTGTTCTGCAACGCCAGCAGGCCGACCTGCGGCCCGTTGCCGTGGACCAGCACCACGTTCCACTGTTCCGTGAGCGCGGCAATGGTGCGCGCAGCCAGATCGATATTCTGGCGCTGGATATCAGCTTCCAGCGGTTCGCCGCGTTTGAGCAGGGCATTGCCGCCAAGGGCGACAACCAGTGTGGGTTTCCTTTTCATGTTTGCTCCTTTAAATGCCATCTCGTTCCAGCGGGCAGCTCATGCAGCGCGCACCGCCGCGTCCGCGTCCCAGTTCATCGCCGGGGATCGGCAGCACAGTGATGCCGGCTTTGTCATATTTTTCGTTGGTCCAGGTGTTGCGTTCGTAACCCACCACGACGCCAGGGCGCAGGGTCAGCACGTTATTGGCGTCGTTCCACTGCTCGCGTTCGGCTTCGAAAGCGTCTCCACCGGTGGTGATCAGGCGTACCTGGTCAATGCCGAGCGCTTTTTCAATGGCATGCAGCAGATCCTCTTCCTGAAGGCGTTGCAGCCCGCCGCGCCCGTCCGGCGTCAGCGTCCAGCACTGGGCGTCTTTGCGGACGACTTCGGGATAGACAGAGAAGGTGTCGACATCGATGTGTGTCATCACGGTATCGAGGTGCATGCAGGAGCGGTGTTTCGGCAATTCCACGGCGATAACGCGCTCTGCCTGGCGGTGTTTAAACAGGCTGTTGGCAAGAAACTCGACGCCCTGCGGTGTGGTGCGTTCCGACATGCCAATTAATACCGCGCCGCGACCAATCACTAATACGTCGCCGCCTTCGAGGGTGGCGTGGTCATAATTAATATTCTCGTCGCCGAAGTATTTAATAAATTCTCCGTCGGCAAAGGCCGGGTGCCAGCGATATATTGCCCGCAGATTATTGGTCTCACGCTGGCGGGCAGGTTTGGCCATCGGATTAATCGAAACACCGTTATAAATCCAGCATGATGTGTCGCGGGTAAATAAATGGTTGGGCAACGGCTTCATAATAAAATCATTAGCAGTGTGGGTATCCACAACCATATTTTTAATAAATGCCGGAATTTCACCGTAGGTGAGTCCACCGCTCAACCGGCGCGCCAGTTCGCGGTGCTGCATATCCGCCAGCCAGCCACGTACATCGCTGGCGAAGGTAGGCCCAAGGCGGTAATCGGAGATTTGCATCTCCAGCAGCCAGGTTTTTGCTTCAGCAATATCAAGCGTTTGTGTCAGAAGGTCGGTTAACAGCAGGACTTCCACACCCTGTTCACGCAGGGTGTTTGCGAACACATCATGCTCTGCACCCGCACGTTCAACCGATAACACATCATCAAATAACAACTCCTGACAATTAGAAGGGGTTAAGCGTTTCAGACTTAAATTTGGGCGGTGCAGCATAACGCTACGCAATTGACCAATTTCAGAACCGACGTAATGCTTTTCCATAATTATTCCTTTAACTGTTTTTTAAGAATAAAAAGGGGCGTGCCATGAACATGATTTAATTCATGGCTCGATAAGCTCAATTAATTTTCATGGCTCATAGTAGGTGTCGGGAAAATTAAAAATGTGAGCTGGTTCACGTCGAAATTGATATTGTCGGGAGAGTGTTTGAATACATGATTCGCATCAGAGAACTGTTAATCAGCAATATTATCAGGGTGAATGCCTACGCGTTAACGGCTGTAATTATTCATGGTTGTTATAGATTTGTGTGGAATGATTAATTTTGCATATTTTGTAACGTGTTGAATTTAGTGCATTTGTTTTCTGCTGCGGAATGGGTATGCATAAAAGCAATGAAAATATTTCCTGCAACGGTTTAATTTAAAAATAATGCGTGAATTTATGCGCGCAGAGTGGGGGGAATAAAGTGTGAAGCAACCCCATTTTTTTTAATAAACCATGCTTAATCAGTCACACAGCGCTTGCCGGATACCGCCTCTCGCTGGCTTTATGCATAATCTCTGCATAAATGCCGTCAGCGTCTTAACAGCCATTTAACACCCGTTGCGATAACTATGCGTTGTCGCAAATCTCCTGCAAAAAAGGGTGGTATGGCAGTGGGAATTCTCGTATAACCATGGGAAATGAAACGGTGTTTTATATCGAGGATTGAACCATGATCGTTGGCAATATTCATAATGTACAGTCCTGGCTGCCGGAAGAGCTGCGCCAGGCGATTGAACTGATTAAGCAACATGTCACCGACGCAACGCCGACCGGTAAACATGAGATCGACGGCAGCCGCCTGTTTTATCTGGTATCGGAAGATATGACCCAGCCTTTTGCCGAGCGCCGTGCGGAGTATCACGCACGTTATCTGGATATTCAGATCGTTCTCAAAGGCCAGGAAGGCATGACGTTCAGTACGCAACCAGCGGGCGCGCCGGATACCGACTGGCTGGCGGATAAAGACATCGCCTTTTTACCGGAAGGCGTGCAGGAAAAGACGGTGGTGCTGAACGAAGGGGATTTTGTGGTGTTCTACCCGGGCGAAGTGCATAAACCGTTGTGCGCGGTGAATGCCCCGGCGCAGGTGCGTAAAGTGGTGGTTAAACTGCGGGTGGAATAAGAAAAGGCGCCCGGTCGCACAGCGCTGACCGGGCCGTATCGCGTTATTGACTCAGTGTTGCCACCATCACCGCTTTGATGGTGTGCATGCGGTTTTCCGCCTGATCAAACACAATGCTCGCCGGAGATTCAAACACCTCGTCGGTGACTTCCATACCGCCGTGTAAACCAAACTCTTCCGCCATTTTCTTGCCAAGCGTGGTCTGATCATCATGGAACGCGGGCAGGCAGTGCAGGAATTTCACCTGCGGGTTGCCGGTCAGCGACAGCATTTTGCTGTTAACCTGATACGGGCGCAGCAGGGCGATACGTTCGGCCCACTTCTCTTTGGCTTCGCCCATCGACAACCAGACATCGGTATAGATGAAATCAGCCTCTTTTACGCCTGCGGCGATATCTTCCGTCAGCGTAATGTTTCCGCCGTTTTTCACCGCCAGCGCCCGGCATTCCGCCACCAGGCTGGCATTTGGCCAGCAGGCTTTCGGCGCAACCAGACGCAGGTCGAGGCCAGCAAGCGCGGCGGCTTCCAGCATCGAGTTGCCCATGTTGTTGCGCGCATCGCCTGCATACACCAGCGTCATCTGGCTAAAGGCTTTGCCCGGCAGGTGCTCGCGCATGGTCAGCAGGTCCGCCAGCAGTTGCGTGGGGTGGAATTCGTCGGTTAAGCCGTTCCACACCGGTACGCCTGCGTATTGCGCCAGCGTTTCTACAATCTCCTGACCATAGCCGCGATACTGGATCCCGTCGTACATCCGGCCGAGCACGCGCGCGGTGTCTTTAATTGATTCTTTATGCCCGATTTGGCTGCCGCTGGAGCCGAGGTAAGTGACGCGAGCGCCCTGGTCAAATGCGGCAACTTCGAAAGAGCATCGTGTGCGGGTGGAGTCTTTTTCGAAGATGAGCGCGATGTTTTTGCCGGTAAGTTTCTGGACTTCCTGACCTTTTTTCTTGTCTGCCTTCAGTTGCGAGGCGAGCTGCAGCAGGGTATTGATTTCAGCGGGTGTAAAGTCGAGCAACTTCAAGAAATGTTTCTGATAAAACGTAGACATAATTTCCTCACATGGCTAAGGCCACTTATTGAATTAAAATTCAATTTATATGGATGAATATTCATTTGCAACCCCAGGGGAGAAATCTTTTCGGCAGAGAGTGGAGGCATTGGCGGCGGTGTGTGACAATAAGTGTATCTGCCACATTATGAGGAACGAGCCATGGCGAACCCGGAACACCTGGAAGAACAGCGCGAAGAGACGCGTTTGATTATTGAAGAATTGCTGGAAGATGGTAGCGATCCTGACGCGCTGTACACCATTGAGCATCACCTGTCGGCAGATGATTTCGAAACGCTGGAAAAGGTCGCTGTGGAAGCCTTCAAACTGGGTTACGAAGTGACCGAACCGGAAGAGCTGGAGCTGGAAGAGGGCGATGTGGTGATCTGCTGCGACGTGCTGAGCGAAAGCGCGCTGAATGCCGATCTGATTGACGCGCAGGTCGAGCAACTGCTGAACCTGGCTGAAAAATTTGAGGTTGAATACGACGGCTGGGGCACCTACTACGAAGATCCGAATGGCGAAGAGGGTGACGATGACGAAGATGAAGACTACATCGACGAAGACGACGACGGTGTACGTCACTGAGTGACCGTTGCGGCAGCGCCCGCTGCCGCAAGCAAGGAACAGCCATGGATTACCCGCAAATACTCTCCCCGGTTCTCGATTTTCTCCACTGCCCGACCCCGCCATCCTGGATAGACAAAGCCCGTGATCCGGCCATGTTGCCGCTGCTGCTGACCGATCATATGGTGTGCGAGCTGAAAGCGGCGCAAACCGCAATGCTGCTGGTGCGTAAATACGTGGCGGATAAACGCGGTTCCGATGCGCTGCTGGCGTGGCTCAAACCCTATGAAGAGTTCACTTTTCGTGAAGGACCGGAGCCGGACTTTGTTGCTCTGCACAAGCAGATTGGCAAAAGCGCGATGCCGCAAACGGATGATAGCTGGGGCCAGGCGCTGATTAACAGCATGGTGCTGCTGATTAAAGAGGAGCTGCACCATTTCTGGCAGGTGCGGGAAGCGATGCTGGCGCGCAACATCCCATATGTCAAAATCACCGCCAGCCGCTATGCCAAAGGGATGCTGAAAGAGGTCCGCACGCATGAGCCGCTGACGCTGATTGATAAATTAATCTGCGGCGCTTACATCGAAGCGCGTTCCTGCGAGCGGTTTGCCGCGCTGGCGCCATGGCTGGAAGAGGATTTACAGAAGTTCTATCTGTCACTGTTGCGCTCCGAGGCACGTCACTACCAGGATTATCTGGCGCTGGCGCAACAGGTATCACAGGTGGATATCACGCCGCGCGTGCGTCATTTTGGCGAGGTGGAAGCGGCGCTGATCTCAACGCCGGATACGGAGTTTCGTTTTCACAGCGGCGTACCGGCGTAAAAACGCGCTGTAGCATTACAGCGCTTTCAGCATGCGCACTTCACAGTCTACGTGGCCGGTGCAGCCCAGCGGCCCGTCAATGTGCTCAAAGCCCAGATGCTCATACAGACCAATGGCATCGGTAAGAAAGGCGGTGGTTTCCAGATAACAGCGGGTAAAGCCTTGCGCGCGGGCGTGATCGAGCGCCATGTGCGCCAGCTTTTTCGCCAGACCCTGGCCGCGGGCCGCGGGCAGGAAATACATTTTTTGCAGTTCACAGATATCCGGTTCACTGCATTTTAGCGGCGCTACGCCGCCTCCGCCGACCACGGCGCCGTTTTGTTCCACCACCCAATACGCACAACCCGGGCGGCTGTAGAGCTGGTAAAGCTCATCCAGTTCGGGGTCGGCGACGGTGTAGCCTTTATCGGCGGTGAGGCCATACTCCGCCGAAACCTGGCGGATCACCGATGCGATTGCCGCGTTATCTGCAGCAGCAATCCGGCGCATTTTCACCTCTACCGGAGCGGTCACATTCATTTCTGCACTCTGTTTTTGGGGTTATGACGTGATCCTGCTTAATACCACCACAACGGCGTTCTGGCAAGACCAGGAATATTGGTCGCTATTCTTTCGACTTTAAAGTATCTAGACTTAAGAATGGACTTAACTCAACCGCAATATTGTTATGGTTGACTCTGTTTGTCTTGTTTTTTTTACGATAAGGATTGTTATGACTTCCGAAACTCATGGTTCCGTAACGGCTCCCGTTCGCCATTTTCTCTTTCAGGGCAGCGGCAAAGGCTATTTCGCGGTATGGCTGGTGAATATTCTTCTTACCCTAATAACCGCAGGGTTATATTTGCCCTGGGCATTAGTGCGTGCACGTCGTTATTTCTACGAGAATACTGAACTTGGCGGCGCGCGTTTTTCTTATCATGCTACCGGGCGTTCGATTTTTGTTGGCTGGCTCTGTCTGCTGGTGCTGTATGTGATTTTCCTGATTAACGTGGTGCACCAGAACGTTGGTCTGCAACTGTGCATGATTGGCTTATTCCTGATTTTCTTCCCGTGGCTGATTACTCAGGGGCTGCGTTATCAACTACTGATGACGGAAATAAACGGCGTACGCTTCAATTTCTACGCCAGCCCGCTGCGCGCCTGGTGGGTGATGATGGGGTGCCCGTTGCTGATTATTATCGCTTCAGTGGTGATCTTCTCCCTCTTTGCCTCTTCTGCTGTCAGTAGCGGTTCGTACGGCGCTATTTTCGCTATGATTGGTATCGGTACGCTGGTATTAATGCTGGGGATCGCCATTATGCAGGGTGTATATACTGCACAATGGTTTGGCATGCTGGTTAATAATCTGCAATACGGCAAACTGAAATTCGCCGGTGAATTTTCCGCGAAAAAATGCATCACAATTATTGTATTGTCGATGCTGTTGTTTGTGCCGTTTATCGCCGTTGTATTGTATATCGTTATTCCGGCGTTCTTTATGATGACGCAGTATGCCTATGCGGCTGGCGATGACCCGGAACAGTTAGCGCTGCTGATGGGACCGTTCTACGGCAAATTAATGTTCAGCTATCTGCTGTATATTGCCGGTGCGGTGGTTTGCTATATTTTCGCCTTTGTGAAGCTGCGTAATTACCTCTACAGCCAACTGACGCTGGAAGGGGATATTCGTTTTTCGTCTACGGTGACCATCGGGCGCGTGTTCGTGATCTCTGTGACCAACCTGCTGGTGTGCTGCGTGACGCTGTTCCTGGCGTGGCCGTGGGCGAAAGTGCGCTTTACCCGCTACCTGCTGGAAAATACGCACGTACACGGTGATCTGGAAGCGCTGCCGTTGGAAAAACACGACGTTCAACCGGCAAAAGATCCGGCGAACCTGTTGGCGCGTGGTTTGTCGTTCTATCCGGCGGCATTTTAATGTGACCGCTTTTGCCGGACGGCGCTCAATGCCTTATCCGGCAAGCCAATAAAAAACCGGGCATCATAGCCCGGTTTTTTTATGCGACGTGATTACAGTGCGGCGATAACAGCCTGCTGTTCAATCAGCTTCGCTTTCGCTTCTGCATAGCCTTCCAGCTTCTCACGCTCTTTCGCAATCACCGCTTCTGGTGCGCGTGCGACAAAGCCTTCGTTGCCGAGTTTGCTTTCGATACGCCCAATTTCCTGATCCACTTTAGCGACTTCTTTCGCCAGACGCGCCAGTTCGGCGTCTTTGTCGATAAGCCCCGCCATCGGGATCAGCAACTCTGCGGCGTCAACAATCTTGGTGACCGAAACCGGGCCTTTCTCGTCAGCCGGCAGGATCGTAATGCTATCCAGGCGCGCCAGCGTTTTCAGGAAGCTCAGGTTGTCGTTCACACGACGTTTTGCATCGTCGCTTGCGCTACGCAGCAGCAGCTCCAGCGGTTTACCCGGAGAGATGTTCATTTCCGCACGGATGTTACGTACGGCAATGATCGCCTGCTTCAGCCATTCGGTGTCCGCCAGCGCGTTTTCATCCACCTGAGAGGCGTCGAACGCCGGGAACGGTTGCAGCATGATGGTATCGGCGGTGATGCCTTTCAGCACTTTTACGCGCTGCCAGATAGTCTCGGTGATAAACGGAATGATCGGGTGCGCAAGACGCAGCAGACCTTCCAGCACGGTGACCAGCGTATTACGCGTGCCGCGCAGTTCCGCTTCAGAACCGCCGTTCATGACCGGTTTGGTCAGTTCCAGGTACCAGTCGCAGAACTGGTTCCAGGTGAACTCGTACAGGATGCCTGCCGCAATATCAAAGCGGAAGTTATCCAGCGCGTCGCGGTAAGCCTTAATGGTCTGGTTGAACTCGGCGAGGATCCAGCGGTCCGCCAGCGACAGCACTTTTTCGCCGCCGTTGAAGCCACAATCCTGATCTTCGGTGTTCATCAGCACAAAGCGGCTGGCGTTCCACAGCTTGTTACAGAAGTTACGGTAACCTTCCAGGCGCTTCATATCCCAGTTGATGTCGCGGCCGGTAGAGGCCAGCGCCGCCAGGGTAAAGCGCAGGGCGTCGGTGCCGTGCGGCTCGATGCCGTCCGGGAACTGCTTCTCGGTGCGCTTGCGGATTTTTTCCGCCAGCTGCGGCTGCATCATGTTGCCGGTGCGTTTTTCCAGCAGATCCGCCAGTGAAATCCCGTCCACCATATCCAGCGGGTCAATGACGTTACCCTTGGATTTGGACATCTTCTGGCCTTCGTCATCACGAATCAGACCGGTCATATAGACGGTTTTAAACGGTACCTGCGGCTTGCCATCTTCGTCTTTGATAAAGTGCATGGTCATCATGATCATGCGTGCGATCCAGAAGAAGATAATGTCGAAGCCGCTGACCATCACGCTGGTCGGGTGGAACTGACGCAGCGCGTCGGTGTTTTCCGGCCAGCCGAGGGTAGAGAAAGTCCACAGCGCGGAGGAGAACCAGGTGTCCAGCACGTCTTCGTCCTGACGCAGGGCGACATCGGCGGACAGGTTGTTTTCCTGACGCACTTCCTCTTCGCTGCGACCGACAAATACGTTGCCATCGTTGTCGTACCAGGCCGGAATACGGTGGCCCCACCACAACTGTCGGGAGATACACCAGTCCTGAATGTCGCGCATCCAGGAGAAGTACATGTTTTCGTACTGCTTCGGCACGAACTGGATGTCGCCGTTTTCCACCGCTTCGACTGCCGGTTTTGCCAGCACGTCGGCACGGACGTACCACTGGTCGGTCAGCATCGGTTCAATGACCACGCCGCCGCGATCGCCGTACGGTACGGTCAGATCGTGCGGTTTAATCTCTTCCAGCAGGCCGAGCGCGTCTACCGCGGCGACCATCGCTTTACGCGCGGCAAAACGCTCCAGTTTCTGGAACTCCGCCGGAATGTCTGCCGGGTAAACGTCGGATTCGTTGCCGTTGGTGTCGTACACCTGCGCGCTTTCACGGATGTCGCCGTCAAAGGTCAGGATATTGATCATCGGCAGCTTGTGACGACGACCCACTTCGTAGTCGTTAAAGTCGTGCGCCGGGGTGATTTTCACGCAACCGGTGCCTTTTTCCATGTCGGCGTGTTCATCGCCAACGATCGGAATACGGCGGTTCACCAGCGGCAGCACCACAAATTTGCCGATCAGATCTTTATAACGCGGATCTTCCGGGTTTACCGCTACGCCGGTATCGCCGAGCAGCGTTTCCGGACGGGTGGTGGCGACCACCAGGTAATCTTTACCGTCGGCGGTTTTCGCACCATCGGCCAGCGGATAGCGGATATGCCACATGGAGCCTTTCGACTCGCGGTTTTCCACTTCCAGATCGGAGATCGCCGTGCGCAGTTTCGGATCCCAGTTCACCAGGCGTTTGCCACGGTAGATCAGATCTTCTTTATACAGGCGGACGAACACCTCTTTCACCGCGTTGGAGAGGCCTTCATCCATGGTGAAACGTTCACGATCCCAGTCCACGGAGTTGCCGAGACGGCGCATCTGGCGGGTAATGGTGCCGCCGGATTCGGCTTTCCACTGCCAGATTTTGTCGATAAAGGCGTCGCGGCCGTAGTCGTGGCGGGTTTTCCCTTCTTCCGCGGCAATTTTACGTTCAACCACCATCTGGGTGGCGATACCGGCATGGTCAGTCCCCGCCTGCCACAGGGTGTTTTTGCCCTGCATGCGCTGGTAACGGATCATGGTATCCATAATGGTTTGCTGGAAGGCGTGTCCCATATGCAAACTGCCGGTGACGTTCGGCGGCGGGATCATGATGCAGAAGCTTTCCTGGCTTTCATCACCGTTGGGTTTGAAATAGCCCTGCTTTTCCCACTGCTCGTACAGCGGCTGTTCGATATCTTTGGGGTTGTATGTCTTTTCCATTATTTCCAGGTTGCCGTGTTCAGGTTGAAACCGGCCACGCGATAGGCTTTATAGCGTTCGCGCGCCAGTTGTTTCAGAGAGTCTTCGTAAGGGACGAAGTCTATCACTTCTGTGAAAGCGGTGGCAAAATCTGCAAATTCCACCCGCAGGCTGATTAATACATCGCGTGGGCTGCTGCTGCGCTTTTGCGGCCAGGCCAGCTCAACCGGCGCACCGCCGCGCGGACCTTCGCCCGCCAGGTTGTGCGGCACAAAGCTTTCCGGCGGACGCGCCCACAGCGCTTCATCCAGCCGGATAGCCTGTTGCTCATCGGCACAGGCGATCAACACGCGTTTGCCATTGCGCCAACGTTCTGCGGCAATCTCACACACCAGCTGTTCCACGGCGTTTAAGCCATCAACGGTGTTGTCGTTGTCCAGAAGATAGAACGTTGCAGTCTTCATAATATATGGGGTTTCTTGTGGTGGATTTAAATCTCATACCCTCACCCCGGCCCTCTCCCTAAGGGAGAGGGAGCGGTGATTCCCTCGCCCCTTTGGGGAGAGGGTTAGGGTGAGGGGGGCTTTACATTACTCTTCGCCGTTAAACCCGGCGCGGTTCAGCAGGAACTGCGACAGCATCGCCACCGGGCGACCGGTCGCACCTTTGGCTTTACCGGAGCGCCAGGCGGTACCGGCGATGTCCAGATGAGCCCAGTTGTACTTGCGGGTAAAGCGCGACAGGAAGCACCCGGCAGTGATTGCGCCGCCAGGACGGCCGCCAATGTTCGCCATATCCGCAAAGTTGGACTCCAGTTGCTCCTGGTATTCATCGCCCAACGGTAAACGCCATGCACGGTCGCCTGCCTGCTCGGAAGCGCCAATCAGCTCATGGGCCAACGGGTTGTGGTTCGACAGCAGGCCCGTGATGTGATGACCCAGCGCAATCACGCATGCGCCGGTCAGTGTTGCCACGTCAATCACCGCTTCCGGTTCGAAACGTTCCACGTAGGTCAGCACATCGCACAGCACCAGGCGGCCTTCCGCGTCGGTGTTCAATACTTCCACGGTCTGGCCGGACATGGTGGTCAGCACATCGCCAGGGCGATACGCGCGCCCGCCAGGCATGTTTTCACAGCCCGCCAGCACACCAATCACGTTGATCGGCAGTTGCAACTCGGCCACCATGCGCATCACGCCATAGACCGCCGCCGCGCCGCACATGTCGTATTTCATCTCGTCCATGCCTTCGGCAGGCTTGATAGAGATACCGCCGGAGTCGAAGGTCAGGCCCTTGCCGACCAGCACAATCGGGCGCGCATCTTCAGACGGGTTGCCTTTGTATTCGATCACCGACATCAGCGATTCATTCTGTGAGCCCTGACCTACCGCCAGGTAAGAGTGCATGCCCAGCTCGCGCATCTGCTGCTCGCCAATCACGCGGGTGACCACATTTTTACTGTAGGTGTCCGCCAGTTGGCGCGCCTGAGAAGCCAGATAACCGGCATTACAGATGTTGGGCGGCATATTGCCGAGATCTTTCGCGGCTTTGATGCCGGCCGCAATCGCCAGACCGTGCTGGATAGCGCGCTCGCCGCTGGTCAGCTCACGGCGGGTCGGTACGTTGAACACCATTTTACGCAGCGGGCGACGCGGTTCGCTTTTGTTGGTCTTCAGTTGATCGAAGCTGTACAGCGTTTCTTTTGCTGTCTCTACCGCCTGGCGGACTTTCCAGTAGGTGTTGCGGCCTTTAACATGCAGTTCGGTCAGAAAACAGACCGCTTCCATGGAACCTGTATCATTCAGGGTGTTGATGGTTTTCTGGATCACCTGCTTGTACTGGCGCTCATCCAGTTCACGCTCTTTACCGCAGCCAATCAGCAAAATTCGCTCGGAGAGGACATTCGGTACGTGATGAAGCAACAACGTTTGGCCCGGCTTGCCTTCCAGCTCGCCGCGACGCAGCAGCGCGCTGATGTAGCCGTCGCTGATCTTATCGAGTTGTTCGGCAATCGGAGAGAGTCGGCGCGGCTCAAAGACACCGACAACGATGCAGGCACTCCGCTGTTTCTCCGGGCTACCGCTTTTTACACTGAACTCCATGCACTACGCTCCTGAATCTTAAAGACAACAGCGGCGGCTACGGATAGAATTGCAAGCTTTCGTAACTCATGTCCGCTGTTGCGGTGACTTCGTGTTAATCTTAATGTTACTTCGGTTTCGGCACGTCAGAATCGGGTCTTACGCACGTATCCGCTGAGTATATTAATCTTAGCGATCATTTCGACGACTCAAGAGAATAAATGACGTTTAAGCCATGAAACAAGCGATTTTCCAGGAAAAAGACTGGTTTTTACGGGCGTAATTAAAGTGATAATCATAAGATATCTGGCGCGGGAGACGCTAAAAAGCCAGCTTGCGATCCTATTCATCCTGCTTTTGATTTTCTTTTGTCAAAAACTGGTCAGGATTTTAGGCGCAGCGGCAGACGGTGAGATCCCTACCAACCTCGTGCTCTCACTGCTGGGTTTGGGCGTGCCTGAGATGGCGCAGCTTATCCTGCCATTGAGCCTGTTTCTCGGCCTGCTCATGACGCTGGGCAAACTTTATACTGAAAGCGAAATCACGGTCATGCACGCCTGTGGGCTGAGCCGTGGCGTGCTGGTAAAAGCGGCGATGATTCTGGCGCTGTTTACCGGCGCTATTGCGGCGGTGAACGTGATGTGGGCTGGCCCGTGGTCATCCCGCCATCAGGATCAGGTACTGGCGGACGCCAAAGCCAACCCCGGCATGGCCGCGCTGGCGCAGGGGCAGTTCCAGCAAGCGACGGACGGCAACTCGGTGCTGTTTATTGAAGGCGTGGAAGGCAGTACGTTCCATAACGTGTTCCTCGCGCAAATCCGCCCGAAAGGCAATGCCCGCCCGTCGGTCGTAGTGGCGGACTCCGGCCACATTTCACAGCATAAAGACGGCTCGCAGGTCGTCACGCTCAATTCAGGGACGCGCTTTGAAGGCACGGCGATGCTGCGTGACTTCCGCATTACCGATTTCCAGAACTACCAGGCGATTATCGGCCACCAGACCGTTACGCTGGATCCCTCCGATACCGAACAGATGGACATGCGCACCCTGTTCAGCACAGATAACCCCCGCGCCAGCGCGGAGCTGCACTGGCGTTTAACGCTGGTGTTTACGGTCTTTATGATGGCGCTGATGGTGGTTCCGCTTAGCGTGGTCAACCCGCGTCAGGGGCGCGTGCTCTCCATGCTGCCCGCCATGTTGCTGTACCTGGTTTTCTTCCTGCTGCAAACCTCGCTGCGTTCAAATGGCGCGAAAGGCAAACTGGATCCGATGATCTGGATGTGGGGCGTTAACCTTGCTTATCTGGCGCTGGCGGTGGCGTTAAACATGTGGGATACGGTGCCGATGCGCCGGGTTCGCGCCCGTTTTGCCCGTAGAGGAGCGGTATAATGCAGGCTTTTGGCGTACTTGACCGCTATATCGGTAAAACCATTTTTACCACCATCATGATGACGTTATTCATGCTGGTGTCGCTCTCCGGCATCATCAAGTTTGTCGACCAGCTTAAAAAAGCCGGGCAGGGCAGTTACGACGCGCTGGGCGCGGGGTTATATACCATCCTCAGCGTGCCGAAAGATATTCAGGTCTTCTTCCCGATGGCAGCGCTGCTCGGCGCACTGCTGGGGCTTGGCATGCTGGCACAGCGCAGTGAGCTGGTGGTGATGCAGGCCTCCGGCTTCACCCGTATGCAGGTTGCGCTGTCGGTGATGAAAACCGCCATTCCGCTGGTGTTGCTGACGATGGCGATTGGTGAGTGGGTTGCGCCGCAGGGTGAGCAAATGGCGCGTAACCAACGTGCGCAGTCGATGTATGGCGGCTCACTGCTTTCCACCCAGCAAGGTTTGTGGGCAAAAGACGGTAATGACTTTGTTTATATTGAACGAGTGAAAGGTGACGATGAACTGGGCGGCGTGAGTATTTACGCGTTCAATAATCAGCGCCGTTTACAGTCTGTGCGCTATGCGGCATCGGCAAAGTTCGATACAGAACAGAAAATCTGGCGTTTGTCGCAGGTGGATGAGTCCAACCTCACCAATCCGAAGCAGGTGACCGGTACACAGACCGTGAGCAGCACCTGGAAAACCAACCTCACGCCGGACAAACTGGGCGTTGTGGCGCTGGATCCGGATGCACTGTCGATCAGCGGCCTGCACAACTATGTGAAGTACCTGAAGTCGAGCGGCCAGGACTCCGGGCGCTACCAGCTTAATATGTGGAGCAAAATCTTCCAGCCGCTTTCCGTGGCGGTGATGATGCTGATGGCGCTGTCGTTCATCTTCGGCCCGCTGCGCAGCGTGGCGATGGGCGTGCGTGTGGTGACGGGCATCAGTTTCGGCTTTGTATTCTACGTGCTGGACAAGATTTTCGGCCCGCTGACGCTGGTTTACGGCATTCCCCCTGTGGTGGGCGCATTGTTGCCAAGCGCCACGTTCTTCGTGATCAGCTTGTGGCTGATGATGAAAAAAAGTTAATCAGTACATCAAGAGAGGCTGCGGCCTCTCTTTTTTTTGGGTGCAAGGAGCCGCGCATGTTGCAGTGGGTTACCCGTACGGTTGTTCGTTTCTCTTCTATTTTTCTCTGCGGGATGCTGAGTTCGGTTCTTACGGTGGCGGTGATTGGCGCGCAGTGGTTTGCTTCTCTGGTTGGCGACAGTGTGGTGCTGGCAGTGGAAGTGCTGGTCACGCTGCTGGCGTTGGGGCTTGTAAGCTGGCTGACCCGCCGCGCGGATGCGCTGGCGCGCGCCGTCGGTACTGTCCGGCCTGGCTCGCCAGAAGAGGAACAGGCAGACCGCGTGTTATCCCGCTTTGATACCGCTGAAAAAGCGCAGGAGTTCCAGTGCCTTATATTTCTCCCGCCCGCTATCGCCGGTTTTATCCTGCTGGATGAACGCCTCTCGCTCTATGTGCACGGCGGCCTGCTGATTCTGGCCATCGCCGGGGCGTTCTGGCAGAGCCACCGTCTTGAACACCTACGCCAATTACGCGGTTATACCACCGGCTTTGGGCGTACCGTCCCGTAAGTGCTTCTCAGTAAAATCTGTTCTTTGCGCGCTTCTTCGCACCAGAGACTATGCTTTTGCATACCGTTTACCAATTAGTGGAAGACCATGTCCAGATTCTTTTTCAATGACCGCAAACAACTGGTCAATGACGCCATTGAAGGTTTGGTAATCTCAGCTCCGCACGGCAACCTCGTCCGACTTGATATCGATCCTGCCATTCGCATTGTTGCCCGCGCCGACTGGGATAAAAGCCGCGTGGCGGTGATTTCCGGCGGCGGCTCGGGCCATGAACCGGCGCATGCCGGGTTTGTCGGCAAAGGGATGCTAACGGCCGCCGTCTGCGGCGATGTGTTTGCCTCGCCCAGCGTCGACGCCGTACTGAACGCGATTGTCGCCGTCACCGGCGATCGCGGCTGCCTGCTGATTGTGAAGAACTACACCGGCGACCGGCTGAACTTCGGTCTGGCGGCGGAAAAAGCCAAACGCTACGGCCTGAAAGTGGAGATGGTGATTGTCGCGGACGACATCGCTCTGCCGGACAATAAACAACCGCGCGGCATCGCCGGGACGGCACTGGTGCATAAGATTGCGGGCTACGCCGCTGAGCACGGTAAGTCGCTCAGCGAAGTGCGCGATATCGCCCGCCAGGCTTGCGACAGTGTCTACAGTCTTGGCCTGGCGATGGAGACCTGCAACTTGCCGGGAAGCGACAGCGAAGAAGAGGGGCGCATTCAGCGCGGTAAAGTCGAACTGGGGCTGGGCATTCACGGTGAACCGGGTGCCAGCGTGGTCGATACGCATAACAGCAAGGCGCTGATTGAGACGCTGGTGCAACCGCTCAAAGTGGCGGTGGGCGACGATCGCGTGGCGGTGTTGATCAACAACCTTGGCGGCGTGTCGGCGCTGGAGATGGCGTTGCTGACCAAAGAGCTGGCGCACTCGGCGCTGAAAGATCAGATTGCTTATCTGATCGGCCCCGCGCCGCTGGTCAGCTCGCTGGATATGAAAGGCTTTTCACTGTCATTGCTGCGCCTGAACGATGTGTTTGAACAGGCGATTTGCGCCGAGGTGCAGACGGTTGGCTGGCAGAAGCCGGTACCGTTCGCACCGATGAAAACGCAGCCGCATAGCGCCGTCTATACCGGGCTGGAGAGTGAACCGTCAGAGAACCCGCAGGTGAGGGCGCTGGTCAGCAGCGCGGCGCAGACGCTGATTGGCCTTGAGAACCGCCTTAACGCGCTGGATGCAAAAGTCGGAGATGGCGATACCGGCTCAACCTTCGCCGAAGGGGCGCGGGAGATCGTGCGCCTGCTGGAGAGCAATGCGTTGCCGCTAAATAATACGGCGCAGTTGCTGCAACTGGTTGGCGAACGGCTGGCGACGGTGATGGGTGGCTCCAGTGGCGTGCTGATGTCGATTTTCTTCACGGCCGCAGGCCAGGCGGTGCACAACGGAATAGCGTTGTCGGATGCATTATTGCTCGGGCTGAAGCAGATGAAACATTATGGCGGGGCGGATCTCGGCGATCGGACGCTGATCGATGCGCTGCAACCGGCGTTAGAAGCACTGCGTGACAGCGGGCTGGATGCCGCCGTCGCCGCTGCGAAAAACGGCGCAGCCAGCACCGCCACCATGCAAAAAGCGGGTGCCGGGCGCTCGTCGTACGTCAACCGTGAAAATCTCGACGGCGTGAGCGATCCGGGAGCGGTCGCGATTGCCGAAGTGTTTACCGCCATCGCGTAATAACCCATCCGGATGGCGTTACAGGCCCGGTAAGCGTGAACACCACCGGGCCATGTGCCGGATAACGCGAGCGTATCCGGCCTTGTTACTCTGTTAAAAATCTGCTTTTAATACCACGCGATAACGGGCTTTGCCGTCACGCACGTGCTGCAAGGCGTCATTAATTTGCGACATCGGGAACAGTTCGGTGGTCGGCGCCACTTTGGCGCGCCCGGCAAACTTCATCAGCTTACGCAACTCAAAGGGTGTGCCGGTGGCAGAACCGGAGACGCTGCGATCGCCGGCGATCAGGGTAAACGCCGGGACTTCCAGCGGCTTCAGCACCGCGCCGACGGTGTGAAAATGCCCGCCGTGGGTCAACGCTTCGAAGTAAGGTTGCCAGTTCAGATCCACATTAACGGTGTTGATGATCAGATCAAACTGGCCCGCCAGTGCTTTCAGCGCGTCCGGATCGCGGCTGTTGACCACATTGTCCGCACCCATAATGCGCACTTCCGCCTCTTTCGACGGGTTAGAGCTGAACGCGGTCACCTCGCAACCCATGGCGTGCAGCAGTTTGATGGCGATATGCCCCAGACCGCCAATGCCGATCACCCCGACGCGGCTGGTGGCGGTGATGTGATGCATCAGCAGCGGTTTAAACACGGTGATGCCACCGCACAGCAGCGGCCCGGCGGTTTCGATATCAATGCTGTCCGGCAGGGGGATCACCCATTGCCAGTCGGCCCGGAGCTTATCGGCAAAGCCACCACGATTGAGGATCGTCGGCACTGCGCCTTCTTTACAGTTGATGTGATCGCCGTTGATACAGGCATCGCAGTGCCCGCAGCTTCTGGCCGTCCAGCCGATACCCACGCGCTGACCGACTTTTAAGCCTTTGTTTTGCGCAGCGCTGCCCAGTTCCACGACCCGGCCGATCACTTCATGCCCGGCGACCAGCGGGTATTGGGAGAAGCCCCATTCGTTGTTGATCATCGACAAATCGGAATGGCAGATCCCGCAATAATCCACCTGCACTTCCACATCTTCTGCCGCCAGCGGGCCTGCGTCGTATTCCTGTAGCTCCAGCGCAGCGCCGGCGTGTGGCGCGGCATAACTTTTAATGATGCTCATCACGGATTCCTTCGAGTTAGAGGGGGACGCATGAAGTGTAGGGCATCTGGCGATCCCGTGGCAGCCTGCGCGCGCAGATAGCCCGTTTCGCCAAAGCGATGCCCGCTGACGCACCGCCACCGCCCGCTTTTTAGGATTTTCCATAGGACTATTTCGGCCTGTCGGCTGTGCAACAGAATGTGTCCGTACCATCCTCAAAGAGATGCCGTACACACCCTACAGGAGCAATGAAAAATGGCTGAACAACCGCAAAGCACCGGCGATGCCGGCGTGGCTTTAATCAAGTCTTTTGAAGGGCTCAGGCTTGAGAAATACCGGGATGCTGTGGGTAAATGGACCATCGGATATGGTCATTTGATCCTGCCGAACGAGAGTTTCCCCCGCGCGTTGACTGAGGCGGAGGCCGACGAGTTGCTGCGTGACGACCTGGGCGTCACCGAACGCAGTATTCACCGGCTGGTGACAGTGGATTTAAATCAGAACCAGTTTGATGCGCTGGTGGCCTTTACCTTTAACCTTGGCGCCGGGAATTTGCAGACGTCCACGCTGCTCAAACTGCTGAACCAGGGAGAGTATGCTCAGGCCGCCGATCAGTTTCCGCGCTGGAACAAAGCGGGCGGCAAAGTGCTGGCCGGGCTGACCCGGCGACGTGAAGCGGAGCGGGCGCTGTTTTTGAAAGCGTGAACGCGAACGACGTCTCATATATGCATTGTTCATTATGCGGCCTCATACACCTTATGAGGCCGATTGATTTCCCGGCCGGTTGCCAACAGCCTGAGATGGCGCTGTTTTTTTCAGCACTTAGCGGCTTATGACAAGATCGTGACTTGCATAGCCGCCCGCGGCAGGTATAATCCAACACGTTTCCGCATCCCCTTCAGTGCCGAAGTGGCGAAATCGGTAGACGCAGTTGATTCAAAATCAACCGTAGAAATACGTGCCGGTTCGAGTCCGGCCTTCGGCACCAAGATCTCTTCCAAGACCATCCGAGAAAGTCCACCAAACCTTTTAAAATCAAGGCGTGCAGCGGTTTTTGTATCCATGGCGTCCGCCCATTCGCTCTGAGCGTACAGGCCAAACGCTGTCCGGTGTTCTTCCACGTACTTTTCACCGGAGGCGCAGGCGGCCAGCATTGCGCGGGATTTATCAGTTTCCAGCTCCGCAATCAGGGCGGTGAACTCCTCCGCCAGCTCGCGACCGCAGCGGTGGCGTGTCACGTCGCCGGGTTATCCTGCACTTCCCGGAACAGATTGCCCCGGAGGAGCGCGACCCACACCTGAAGGATAAATTCGCCCGCGAGCTGGCCGTCATTGTGCGCCAGCTTATGCAGCGGTTCAGCGACCGATGACCGCCCGCACGCTGCTCCAGTCGCAGCAGAACTCCGGCGAAGCACTGAGCATCAAGCGCGACGCCGACCCGGCATTTGATTTTTGTGGCTACCTTGAGGCGATGCCGGAAGCGAGCGGAATGTTTATGGGAAATGCGAACATCGTTCCGCGCCAGCCGCGACTCTACCTGTATCACGCCTATCTGGTGTATATGGAAGCCCACGGCTACAAAAATACCCTGAGCTTGACCATGTTCGGGAAGGGCTTGCCAACCATGCTGAAAGAGTACGGACTGAATTACGACAAACGGCGCACAAATCAGGGCATGCAGACTAACCTGACGCTGAAAGAGAAAAGCAACAGCGACTGGCTGCCGAAGTGCAATGAGGCAGTAACGAAATGACCTAACCAGACCGGCGATTGCCGGTCTTTCTTTACCCTAAATAGCCAAAAATGAAGAGCTTACTGTTCACTCTCCACTATGTGTTCGTCATTCATCTACCTGAAAATAAAGTAAAATTATCAAGAGTGAACAGTGTGGCCAGTTAATCTGAAAAAAATTCTCTTAATATGACTTAGTGGCTTTTGTTTAATGCAATTATAATGATCGCTCTAGTTGTAAATTCCCGCCGCCAGTATAAGATGCTAGGCTCTCCAAGTATTAATTATACCCCTAAGTATCTGAAAGCTTTTGGCGAGATGTGGACTTTGTAAGCATCTATGCATAAAGAGTAATAGATATTTGAACGCGATAAATAATCGTTAAAATAACAAATTAAAAATCATATCTATTTATTACATTGCATTATCTTCTCTTTAAAAAGTACCAAAATCAAGAATGCTCATCGTTAAGAATAGAGCTAAAATCGTCACGATAGGATTTATGTGCACCCAATAGTGGATTGTATTCATTTAATCTTTTACTCATTGTGTAAATACTCAGGGAGCAGTAAGCAAGCCAACACCACATAGTAAACGCTACAAAAGAAATTACTAAGGTTATAATAAACTGAGTGGAATCATTTTTTGAGCAATTTTTTACAATCTCTGTACCTATTACCAATAATAAATAAAGCATCATACCTGGTATAGCCCAGTACTGATGTCTGTGAGGGGTTATTTTTCCATTGTCAACATCATACAGACCAGGCCAGCGTAATATCGATTTAAGCGCCGGGATATACGATTGAGGTTGACTGGAATGAAATGCAATTAGCTTACATGATAAATCCCTATCTCTATGAAGACCAAATGATTGAAGACGGAACTGTTGTTCAGCTTTAGCTAATGGGTCTAAAGTTTGATCAGTTTCCTGCCTAAGCCACTTAATTGCTTTCACTTGTTCATCTGGTGATCGTGAAAAAAAATCACGACGACTGAAATGAGTATATTTTTTTGAAATCGCAGCCAAGATAGCAAGAATAATACTTGATATTACCGGGATACTCAGAACTTCTTTTAGCATCATTAACATCAACACCCTCTCTTCACAACTCAAATTAAATGTTTTTTTAACAATTCCTATCAAACTCATAAATAAGCACCAAGAAATCATAATGCTTTACAACTTTTGGAACTATACTGCATATAGAAATATCGCGCTTTGTAAAATAGTATTACATTCCATAACATCCTGAAAACGAAGCAATGCAAACTTATGCAGGAAATCATTCAGGTTATTATATTAGAAGTCCCAAAAGATAACACAGGCCCATCATCTTTAATATCATTAGGATATAATTGCCATACTTTCGATGGGGGAGATAGAAAATATATAGTCTCAAATGGAATGGTTAAGGATTCTAAACGATTACGAATGTACCGAAGAACTGGAGGAGGAACAAATAATGTGTCGTGTGTAATGTAAATAAGCAAAATAACCTCATCACCATAGCATTTATTTTTTTTATTGTTAATCAGGGTTAAAAATGAGGCAATCATATCTTCAGCATTCCATGCAGCAGGTATATTCCCATACTTACCACCGAACTTTTCTAACGGGGCAAATTCTGTTAATTCGAGCCATCTTTGACCTTTTTTCTCTGTTGTGACTTGGAAATCCAAGCTGTTCTCGTGTTGAGGTTCAAGTTTGGTGAAACTACCATAACGTGCAATGTGGGGATTTAGCGCAGGTTTTCCCTCGCAGAATGATTCTGCTATCAGTAACTCAATTTCGTCCTTTGCTGGAGGGTAGTCTATTTTTTTAATGTAAGTTCCTGAGGAAGTGATTTGTACTGATGTACTAGTTCCAGATGGCTTCTTTCGCTTTCCCATCGTTTCATCCCCTTTATCGCCGAAATGTTAAATAATATCTAACCTGAAAATATTATAACAAAACGTCACCTGGTTAGAATGCTTTTTAACCAAAACTGATAATCAAGCGACCATACGCTTTATTTTTAACGGCTAAAGTCCGCATTTAAGTGGTAGATTGCATTCCCTCCTCTCATTATGATGCTTATGTTATTGTTATTTAATAATAAAGATAAGGCGCAAAACTCAATAAGTCAGCTTGTGAATGACATATTACATATAAACATTGGTATACGCTTAGGTATACGAATGCAAGTCCAATTCACTAAAAAACATTTTAATTCAATTAATTAGCGAATTTATTCAGACTCTGCCAACGATTGGCTACGAAGTGCGACGAACCCGCAGTGAAATAACCCACTCAGACCGGCTCCTGCCGGTCTTTTTATTGCCAACTGAAAACCACGTCCTGTGGGCGTGGTCATCAACAGGTTTGGTTCTGCCTTATTGTCTTTGGATTTAAATCTTACAGGGCGGGCAGGAGACTTCTTTTTAAAGGTTTTTAATACGCCCCTATGGGGCGAAATCAATGCCGCCTTCTATGAAGGCGGATTTTAACTCCCACCGACACAAAGGTGAACAATGCACTGTTCACTCTTCACCATGTATTCATTAGTCATATTGTTGAAAATAAAGAAAAACTATCGCTGGTGAACAGTGTGATCAGTTAATCGGAAAAAAACTTTTTTTCTCGTATGATCTGAATAACAGCTTTGATGGACAATTTTTTGATGGATAAGACAAGAGATTATATTCTAACGGGGCTATCACGTCTGGGGCTGGCGAATTTACCGGGTAGACCGTATGACTGTGCTTTTGAACTTCTGGCCGCACCACCTTCCAGAAAACGGCTGGTTATGATGGGCTTCAACGGCTCGTCAGCAGATGCCTGTATGACTAATGCTCAGTCGGTTCTACGGGATCACGCTTACCCTCTTATTTCTGGTGTTCAGCAGGGTATTCAGGGAAAGTGGGGGATAACGCACTTGGCAAAAAGGCTACAGCAAATACCTGGTAGCCTCGGTTATAGCTGGGAGGATGTTATTTATACCAACGCGCTGATGATGTGTTCCCGTAATGCTTCGACGCTTCGGGAGGAAGCGCAGCATTTCAACATGACTGTGAAAGAAATAATCAAAAGCTCAATGGCATTTTTCGAACAAGTAACGATGTCGCTGAGTGAGCCCGAGATCATTGTTGCGTATAGCAATAGTCTTCAAACGCTTTCTGCCGCGAGTTTATTACTTCAACACTTTGGCGATGCTTCCACGCTAAAATATTCTCACCCTAAGGGCTATCACACCACGTTCGCTTTTATAGCCAAACTCAACGGCAGAAACATCCCAGTAATTTGTGTGCGCCATATGTCGAGATTTAAACCAGAGGAAAATTACATCAAAGCGGCACTATCATTAATGGCTGGTTAAATCCGTTCTGGTAAGGATCCGATTGACGGAACCTAACCGAGTTGAGCAAAAAAGTACTATCACGTATTTACTTCAAACAGTTACATGCCTCTGAGGCGAAAAAAAAATTATGGGGGCACAAAAGGGGGCATATCAAGAGTTTGTTTTTATTTATTCTTTTATTTTCATTGATATATGAAATGATTTGAGTCCGGCCTTCGCACCAAGTGATGCAAAAATAAGCTACCTCCGGGTGGCTTTTTTTGTCTGGAATCTGGGGCTATGCGGCTTGCCTCGTTTTTAGCTCTGTGTGATTCGTTTTAGATCACTTTCTTGTTTGGTAAAACCGTGGCGATTCATGGGGCCAGCGGCCCCAGATTTCAAATCCCTTTCAACAGATCGAATACTACGCGGGCAAAGCCTTTCGCCAGTTCAGGGTTGGAGAGGTACTGCATCATCATATCCTGTTGAGCGTCGTTGCTGTCCATTACGGCATCATCAATAGCTTTCGGGAAATCTCCGAGCATCGCCTGTTCGCGCGTATTGTTCGCAATCTGGGTCATCACCGCCTGGTTTTCTGACAGCTTGTCGCGCACCGCGAAGGCATAATTGATCATGTCTTTATCGGTCAGATTATCGGTGACGAATAGCTCATTAAGACGAGCCAGGATATTCGACAGAAACTCCTCTTTCTTGTCCTTCGGCTTGGCCGTACCGATATCATTACCCGGTTTGATTTTGTATTCTTCTGCGTCCTCTTGCAGCTTCAGATGCTGTTCGTGAAGCTTTGACAGACGATAATGGCTCATCTCTACGTTGCTTAAATCAATCTCATCTTCTTCAATGCGCTGTTCATGCAGTAACGGGCGCAGGTGACGGGCAAACAGGCTTAGTTTTTCTAAGCTCTTGTCATCGTAATCGACGATTTGCGACATAAACTCGTAAAAGCGAACAAAGCTGCCGAGATCTTTCTTGAAGATATCCAGCTTACTTTTTTCTTTCTCGCAGTCCTTAAAGGTGTTTTCCGCATTGGTAATCAGCACAACATCGCCGGTTTTTTTGGTGCGTTCAAACATCTCTTTGGCCAGCACATACGCATCAATCGCCGAGGTGTAGCGATGCTTCCAGCGCTCCACCGCAGGTTTGCAGATATTGCTAATGGCCGCGTTGGATTTGTTTTTGCTGAAGAACGCCTCGCAGAACTGCTCTACTTCGTTCCACAGGAAAATACCGCTGGTGCGCAGCTTTTCATAAAGCTCAAAGACCAACTGTGGATCGCTGACATCCGTCAGTTCTGCTGTCTGGTAGTACGGCTGGAAAGCACCCAAAATCTCGTCGGGTTCGTTGTAGAAATCGAGCACAAAGGTTCCGGATTGCGCCTTCCCAGGATAGGTACGGTTCAGGCGCGACAGCGTCTGTACACACTCCACGCCGCCCAGCTTTTTATCCACGTACATGGCGCACAGCTTGGGCTGGTCAAAACCGGTCTGGAATTTGTTGGCCACCAGCATCACCTGGTAGTCATCGGTATCAAACGCTTTGCGCATATCCCGGCCTTTGAGGCCTGGGTTCATATTGATTTCGGTGAACTTCTGGTTAAGCAGCGCAAGGCTGTTGTTGTCATCTGCATGGAATTCCACTTCCCCGGAGAACGCCACCATCGCGCTGATCCTGTCGTACTTTTGCTCTGCAATGTATTTATCGAATGCCAGCTTATAGCGCACCGCCGCTTTACGCGAACTGGTCACCACCATCGCTTTGGCCTGGCCGGACAGTAAGTGCATCACATGCTTGCGGAAGTGCTCAACAATCACCTTCACCTTCTGCGACACGTTATGATCGTGCAGCGAGACCCACTGGTTCAGTTTGATCTTGGCTTTTTTGCTGTCCACTTCCCGGTCAGGATCGTCCAGCTTTTGCAGCAGCTTATACGCCACTTTGTAGTTGGTGTAGTTCTTCAGCACATCAAGAATAAAGCCCTCTTCGATGGCCTGACGCATTGAGTAAACGTGGAACGCTTCCGGTTTGTTAGTTTTAGACGCCGGTTCCTGCGGATTAGGGCGACGGCCAAACAGCTCCAGCGTTTTGGCTTTCGGTGTGGCGGTAAAGGCGTAATAGTTGAGGTTGTTGCTGCCTTTACGCGCGGCGACGGTGGCATCCAGAATATCTTCTGAAGACATCTCCACGTCGTCATCCGTTTCTTCGGTCATCAGCACTTCTTTCAGCTGACGTGCCGTAGAACCACTCTGTGAGGAGTGCGCTTCATCGGCAATCACCGCATATTTACGCTGCTTGAGGCTGACGCTGTTTTCAATCGCCTTCAGGACAAACGGGAAGGTCTGAATGGTGACAATAATAATCGGCTGCGAGTTTTCCAGCGCGCTGGCCAGCTTCTCCGATTTCGAACCGTCGCCTTCTTTGTTATTGATACGCCCGACCACGCCATCCTGATGTTCAAACTGATAGATGGTGTCCTGCAGTTGATCGTCGAGCACGGTACGGTCCGTCACCACAATCACCGAGTGGAACTGCTTCTCGCCATTTTCATCATACAGGCGGGAAAGCTGATGGGCCGTCCAGGCGATAGAGTTCGATTTGCCCGACCCCGCACTGTGCTGAATCAGGTATTTATTGCCGGTCCCTTCCACCGTGGCGGCGGTGATCAGTTTGTTCACCACATCCCACTGGTGATAGCGCGGGAAAATCAGGCTCTCACTTTTGTACTTCAGGCCAATGGCATCTTCTTTTTCGACGATTTGCAGATGCACAAAACTGGCGAGAATTTTCAGCAGGTTGTCCGGCAGCAGCACCTCGTTCCACAGGTAGCTGGTGGCGTAGTCATTGGCATCTTCCGGGATATCGTTCCCCGCGCCGCCGTCATGGGTCCCTTTGTTAAACGGCAGGAAGAAGGTTTTATCGCCATCGAGTTTGGTCGCCATAAACACTTCGTACTGGCTGACGGCAAAGTGCACCAGCGCGCCGCGCTTAAAGGTCAGCAGCGGCTCGGGTTTATTGGTGCCAGGATCTTTTGGCAAACGCGTTTTCTTATATTGCGTGATGGCGTTTTGCACCGTCTGCTTAAATTCAGACTTCAGCTCCAGGGTCGCTATCGGCAGGCCATTGACGAACAACACCAGGTCGATGCGCCATTTCTTCGCCTTCACGCCCGTTTCTTCAAATGCGGCGTTCGACGCATGCGGGCTGTAAACCAGCTCAGGCACGATACGGCAGATATTCTGTTTGTAGCGCGTCAGGGTTTCCGGGTTGAGGTTATGCTCCGGCTTAAACTGACACAGGGAAAATCGCGCATTATGGCTTTTGATACCATGACGCAGCACGCCGAGCGTGCCGTAAGTGCGTGAAAGCATATCGGTGGCGTTGATGTCCGCTTTTTTCAGCTGCGCCACCAGTGCATCGAGGAAATGACGCTCGGTATCCGAAGGATAAATTTTGGCAAACTTCTCCCACTCCTGCGGCTGTGTGGTTTGCACAAAGGTCAGCGCATCCTGCGAGTACAGCGCACGTTCGCGGTCATAGCCGTCCGTTTTTCCACGAATCCAACCTGTTGCTTCCATCTGAGCGATTATCTCATTCTGGAAAATCAGCTCCTTGGTGCTGTCCATGCTCATGCGGTGGCCTCCTGTGGCTCCTCAACGTCCTGCTTCTCAGGGGCAACCCAATCGCGGACGTCGATTTTTCCGGTGACGGCGGCGGAGATCAGGGCGGTGCGGCGTTCTTGTAATAGTGCAATAACCGAATCGGCTCTTTCTAATAGAATTTCTATCTGAGGTAGATTGCAATCTAAATATCTTACAATTTCTCTTTGCTCAGATACTGGTGGTACCAGTATCTTAAATTTCCTAACAATATCTGCATTTAAATTCATTTGGCTTGTTTCATTACCACCGTCACGAATTGCATGGTAACCTGCCATAAAGAACAATCTTAGATATACATTCAACAGTGTTTCATTTGGAGAAATAGCAACGCATGCCTGATTGTAAGTTGCGCTGATATCTAATATTGCAACTCTTCCTCTTGTAATTCCTTGGCCATACATGGCCATTAGCAGTGTTCCGGGAGGGGAAAGGCGAACAGAAGTGTTTTTCACAGCCTCAGATGTTATTTTCTCTTCGGAGGAGGATATGTTGTTGTAATTAACCTCTCCGGTTTTAATCCAAGCAATCTCTCCGTTCCAGTATTTAGAATTTGAACGGTCGGGAGTCGCTCCCGTATTGAGTGAGCTATAGTAACCAAGGCTAGAAACTCTCCAGTGTTCCGGCACCTCCCCCAACCACTCAACACCAGAATCTTTCATCGCCACATCAGGATTTAGCCCTTTGGTTACGGCATGGCTAATCACTGCCTGACGTTTTTCTTTCAATAGTTCAATCAATTGCTGTTGTTTCGCGATCAGGTCATCGATTTTTGCGGTTTCGAGATCTAAAAACTCGGTTATTTTCTTCCGTTCTGACTCAGCCTTTGGTACGGAAAACTTATAATTACTCAAATGCTCCTGAGTCATGCTTGGCAGTGCTGTATTTGTTGAATACCTAGAAAACTGTATCGTGAGCGCAAGATAATGAAGATATTTTGCATCGAAACCTTCATTTAACTCCGTGTAATACATTGTATCAACAGTCCAGAATGGCTCATTTATATATAATGGCTTGTCTATAGTTCCCTTGCGTCCAAGTAATACAGATGGCTTGTCATACATAAATTTAGATGCGAACGTAAATTGCCCACCTGACCCCATAACTGGATAGCCATCATCACTTTGAACAGATTTATAATCCTGGCCGTTTTTTATTGTCGCCAAGTTTTTTAATCTACAAATAGTCCAAGATTTAGGCACTAACCCCAACCACTCAACCCCAGAATCCCTATACTCCGGATACGCCTTATACTTTGCCATCAGGAATGTACCTCCTGCAGCAGCTTCATAATTTCGGCGCTGACCGCATCCAGATCGGCATCAATCTCGGATAGCGGACGCGGCGGCTGATAGACATAGAAATGGCGGTTAAACGGAATCTCGTACCCCACAGTCCCCACTTCACCATCTTTCACATCGCGCTTATCGGCGTTGATCCACGCGTCATTCACATGTGGCAGTACTTCTGCTTTGAAGTAATTTTCAATCAGGTCACTGGTAGACACTGCCGGGTTCAGCGGCACGTTTTCGTTATCGCGCAGCTCGCCGTCCTGTTCGAATTCAACCACTTTACCTTTGTATTCAAACGCACCGTACAGCGGCTGAGCTGCTTCTTTCAGCGCTTTCTTCACCACTGGCTCGGCTTCCGGGCTTTTGGTGGTGATAGCGTCGATAAACTGTTTGTTTTCTTTCGTATCCAGCTTCACGCCAGCGGTTTTAATTGCCCCTTTCAGGGTCAGTTGGAACTGGTTGAAGTCATTGCTCACCCGCGTTTTACCACCTGCCTGCGTAGCCAAAGCCGCCTGAATCTGCTGCGCTTTTTCCATCAATGCGCGCTGCGCCAGCCACAGCTTGCTGTCGAGCAGGTCTTTAATTTGCTTCTCTTTCAATTCAGCGAACTCGGCTTTAATAATGGCGCGCGCTTCTGCTTCCAACCCGGAGAAATCACCGTAATTATTCTCCTGCCACTGCGAAGAGAACTCTTCATACAGGCGTTCCATAGGCGCATTAAATGGCTTCGGCGCAAAGCGCAGAGTCGCAATCGCTTCATCAGTGACCTGAGCGGATAAACGCAGCGGGCGTTCAATGGTCAGGCGACGATAGCCGAAGTCGGTGCTGTTAAAGATTTTGCTGGCGAAGGTTTTGGCGGTGGCAGACTGACGACCACGGTTGGATTTTTGCTCAGCGACTTTTTCCAGACCCAGTTCTTCCAGGGTTGTGGCATCCACCACCTTAAAATCACCGAAGGTCTGTGTAATCAATTTGATATCGTCATCACCCATCAGGTTACGCTTGGAACCCAATGATTTACGCATTTTGCCGCACAAGTTAGTGCCATCAATCAGCTGCACTTTAGCTTTACGCTCAGGCGCTTTCTTGTTGGAGAGGATCCAGACGTAGGTAGCAATACCGGTGTTGTAGAACATGTCTGTTGGCAGCGCGACGATACCTTCCAGCAAATCGGCTTCCAGAATGTAGCGTCGGATTTCACTTTCACCGCTGCCTGCACCGCCGGTAAATAGTGGCGAGCCGTTAAGGATAATCCCGATACGCCCGCCGTTGTTCACGGTACCATCCACATTGTGGGTGTCGCGCATTTTGCTGATCAGATGCAGCAGGAACAACAGCGAACCGTCAGAGACGCGCGGCAGGCCCGGGCCAAATCGACCGTTAAAGCCTTTCTGCGTGTGCTCGTCGTTGATCTCACCTTCAATCTTTTTCCAGTCCACGCCGAACGGCGGGTTAGAAAGCATGTAGTCGAATTGATCCTGCGGTAGCTGGTCGTTAGAAAGGGTGTTACCCAGCTTAATACGGCTGACGTCCTGACCTTTGATCAGCATATCGGCTTTACAGATAGCGTAGGATTCCGGGTTCAGCTCCTGACCGAAGGCACGCATAACCGCGTTAGGGTTCAGTTCGTGCACATATTCCATACCCGCAGAGAGGAAGCCGCCAGTCCCGGCCGTCGGGTCATAAATGGTGCGGATGATACCATCCTGCGTCAGGGCTTCATCATCTTCCATAAACACCAGTGAGGTGGTTAAACGCACAATATCGCGTGGGGTGAAGTGTTCACCGGCTGTCTCGTTAGAACTTTCCGCAAAGCGGCGGATAAGCTCTTCAAACACGAGGCCCATTTCATAGTTGGAAATCGCTTTCGGGCTCAGGTCGGTGGTGGCGAATTTCTTTACCACTTTGAACAGCAGGTTGGCGTCTTCCAGCAGGCTGACAAACTCACTGAATTTGAAGTGTTCGAAGATTTCACGCGCGTCCGGTGAAAACGCCTGCACGTAGCTTTCCAGGTTGGATTTGATGTCGTTCTGCCCCATCTTGCCCAGATCCATCTTCGAAGTGTTGAAGAAGGAAAGGCCGCTGGCGCGCAGCAGGTACTTCTCTTTGGCATCTTCTGGCAGCTTGCTGTTTTTTAATTCATCATATTTCGCCACAACTGCATCTTTGGTATCCGCCAACACGCACTCAAGGCGACGCAGCAGTGTCAAGGGAAGGATCACACGCCCGTACTGAGACTGTTTAAAATCACCGCGCAGCAGATCAGCCACCGACCAGATAAACGCAGCCGTTTGAGAGAAGTTATTGTTAGACATAATGATTCCAAAAAAGCTTTAGTGTGAGCATCTGTCGCAGAAGGGACACTGTCCTGTCAAAAGCCTGCGAACACATGTGCAACAAAATAAGTTGCGGAAAATCATACCGCCAGAACGTACGAGCACAAGCAACAAATTCCTTTTGATAAGGGCACTCTTAATCAGCAACGTATTGCTAGCGCTAATAACTCAGCTATCGCATATCATAAAAGGCAGGTTTTTTATATTTAACATTTTGATTTTAAGTTTGTTTTACTAGTTAACCGGTACAATTGAACTGTAGTGGTCAACTGATTTTGACTATACACGCTGATTATCAAGGGAGCCTTTTTGACTGTTCGCTCTTGACCTGATGCTCCGTACAAGACATATCCGCCTGTTCTGCGATCTGGCCAACGAGTGACTGCATAACGGTACACGAGCACCCTGATAAGGTGTGCTCTCTCTGACAATCTGATGAAGTTGTTACGCTCCGCTTGTCTCCTTACCACTAACGGGGCTTTATGGCTTCTATTGTCTGAAATCAGGGAGAAGGGGAAAGGCTGGATCTCTCCAGCCTTTGGCATTCATCTCACTTTCTTGAAGATGAGCAGGATCAGAGGGACGCAGACAGCGAAACCAACAATAGAGGCTAACGCTGAATCAGAGTGATTTTGCGATAGTTCCTTAACAAACCAAGTGCATTGAGAAGGCGTAAACTCCTCGCCCTGGCTCATTGTCTCGGAGAAGTTAAGGGCGAAGACAAGATCGAAATACAGCACGATAACGTAATACGCTACGCAGATTAGCGCGATACTCACCCACCTGATCCAGAACTTATTATTCATCATCTTATCTTTTTAAAGATAAGCAGAATAAGAGGTACGCAGATCGCAAATCCAAAAAAAGCGACATTAAAAACACCATCAGTGGCTTGCATGATCGAGTCTATCGAAGCATGGTACTCTTTTAATTGGATTGGGCCAGAAAGCCGCATACTTTCACTCTCGCTGAATGCGGAAAAAGAGAAGGTAGAGAGCATCAGTGCGATAAAGTAGCAAAGCGATACAATGACAATCCCACCCCATCGGAAAACGGTTTTAGTTCTATTCGTCATCGCCATAAGATCCCCCTAATATGCCACCTACAGTGCCGCCGGAATACGGAGACAATGAATCGCCAGTGGCTGCACCTTCCGCTGCAACATGTTGAACTACACCACCGAGAGTTTCCTGGAATGGCTGCAAGTTGCCTGAATTAGGGTATTGTTCTTTGAATACTCCCGTCATCTCAACGACAAGCATTGAGGACATGTCTCCACCTTTTGCGATGAGAAATCTTTGCAGCGATACCGGAACGGTGAAATCCTCTTCGGCTTCAATAGGTAGTTGTGTCGTCGTTGATGTGTAACCGTGCTCAAATACCCTTGATCCAGCAAACTTGATCCCCGCAACTGAATGTGTGGTGCAGTTGCTGCCAGTAACGTCATACTCATCAATGGTATGGCCTCTCCTCCTTGTGGTTTCTGGCATTTTTGATGTTTGGATGGCTGGCTTACTGCTGTTCCAAAGGTTTCCGAAGAACGTTCTTGTCTTCACCGGGTCGGCATCGTCTATGTGGAAAACACGAGCACCCATCTCATAGAGTTCAGAACGATAGTAAACCCTTGCGTCTTCATCTTTCAGGAAGTTAAGAATACCATCTCCCGTAAAGCCTCTGCGATTGGTTCTGCCGTAACGACCATAAGTGTAAAGATAGACATTGTTATTCTCGTGCACTGAAACGAAAGCGTGACCTGCGTTTTTGGTTTCAGTCCAGATGTAAACGCCGTTCAGTAGCGGATTATCTTCCGGCTTGCAGGTGTCAGCAAAGCTGTTTTGCTTCTTCGCTACTTGGGCGTGTTGCACTGGCTCTACAGGTGCTGTAGCCCAGGAAGGGGTATTAACCTCAACGGTGCCAGGCGCAATAAGGAAATTTGATCCACTAGGACAGCCGCAGTTGATTTCAGCACCGTCCACGGCAACCGCGACGCCGTTTGTCTGTCGATGATCTCCAGTAACAATTACTCCAACTTTTCCGCATTTCGGGCAAGGGGTGGTCTTATCGCCGATGTAGAGCTTTAGCTTTCCCATGACCGTAAAACCGGTGCGGGTGGCGATGCATTCTGAGCCTGTAGAGGTTTTATCTCCGTGCAGACCAACATTCTTACCGTGAACAGTGCAGCCTCTGTTTACCGATGCCATAGCTAAGTCTCCTTATTTCAGAAAGTTAGCAGGTAACGATTCTCCGGCTCGTACTGCTCTTCTGACACTTCCCTGAGGGCTACTGATAATTTCGTCGCCGTTGTCGAGTGAGCTACCGACAAGAGCTGCTGAGTCCCCAGAGGTATTACCTACTCCAGTGCTGATTTTCGCGGTGGTTCCATCTGGATAACGAACTTCATCACCCACAAGAGAGACATTTAGTCGTTTACCGTCCTCAATTTCGATCTGCTGCCCGTTGTATTCACTGAAAACCGTCCCCCCGTCGCGTGTCAAACTGCCTTCTGTAGCAACCAGATAAGCGGCTGTAACTGGATGAGCGAGGTTGTAGGCGTTTCTTTCAGCGATCAGGCTACGGGCTTCTTCGTTCATTTCCGCGAGCTGTTCGGTTGTGAATGGTGACTGGTCAAAGGCTGCCAGCATTTCGGCGGTAAGTTCATTGGTGTACTGTTTCATAAGTCCCTTTACTTGTTATTGAAATAATCACGGCGGTCATTTTACAAACAATAACCACATACACAACAAGTATTAGACCTAAGTGAAACTGCGTTTCGTAACAACCAGTAAGGGCTGGTTAATCCTCTTCGAATTGAATCGCCACAGATAATCTAGACACTTCCGAGCCGTCCATTCTTCGTTACCTCTTCCAGGGTTAAGACTAATCCTAAACAGTCAACATCCGCTTTCTCCCATTTTCTGCGATGCTAAAGTAACCAAAAAAAGCAGGGTAAATTTATGATGAACTCACGAATTACTGCAGATATTCAAGGACATGAAGGACTTCACTTCTGGAAAATGTCTGGTCGCGAAGCGATCTCCGAATCCTTTACCTGGACGGTAACCCTACTCGGGGAAGAAAGCCGACTCGATCGTAGCCATTTCCTTGGTAAATCTCTCTCTGTCACGATACCGGGACAAAATCTTCTTACTCCTCGTTACCTGAACGGTAAAATTACTCGCGTTAGTGTTAGCCCGCTGGAGCTCTCCGGAACTCGCTATGCTGCTTACATACTTACTGTTGAATCCGATCTCTGGCCAATGAAGCGTGACCGTAATATGCGTATTTTCCAGGGAAAAACGGTACCGGAGATCGTCAAAGAGATTTTTAATGACTTTCGCGTCAATATAGATAATCAACTGACAGAAAATTATCGTGTCTGGGAATATTGTGTTCAGTATCAGGAGTGCAGCCTGGACTTTGTCAGTCGGTTAATGGAGCAAGAGGGGATTTCTTATTATTTCAATCATAGCGCCAGTAACCATACATTGGTATTAACAGATCCTGGCAGTCAGTATCAGCCTATTAATGGTTACGAGGTGATTCCTTACCATCAAACCGGGGCAGGAGGCATTACGGGTGAAGAAGGGATAAGTCAATGGGCTTTGGAGGACAGCATTACTCCCGGGTTATATAGCCTGAATGATTACGATTTTCGCAAACCAAATGCATGGTTGTTCCAGGCGCGTCAAAACGCATCTTCACCAGAACCGGGAACTGTTGATGTCTACGACTGGCCTGGTCGTTATACAGAGCATGGTCACGGCGAAAAATATGCACGTATTCATCAGGAACGTTGGCAGGTTGAGCATCAACAAATTTTTGGCACTGCAACTGCAAGTGGCATTGCACCGGGGCATATTTTCCAGCTGGTAAATGCTCCCTTCTCGAATGAGAACAATACCTACCTGGTTACTGAAGCGAATTACCATTTTGAAGAGAATCAGTACGCCACGTCGGACAGTGGTGAATCGGAGCATCGTACGGATTTTACGGTTATCCCTTCATCCACAGCATATCGCCCGGAACGCAAAACAGCCTGGCCCCGAACTTACGGGCCCCAAACAGCTAAGGTAGTAGGTCCTGCCGGAGAAAGTATCTGGACCGATCGTTATGGCCGCGTAAAAGTAAAATTCCACTGGGATCGTCAGCGTAATGAAGATGATACCAGCTCATGTTGGATACGCGTTTCAAGCGCATGGGCAGGCCAGGGGTTCGGCGGTGTACAGATCCCGCGCGTTGGTGATGAAGTGGTGGTTGATTTTATCAATGGGGAGCCCGATCGGCCCATTATTACTGGCCGCGTTTATAATGAGTCCAGTATGCCGCCGTGGGAGTTACCTGCAGCGGCAACTGTAATGGGTTTTATGACGCGCAGTAAGAATGGTCATAAAGATAACGCCAGTTATCTGTTCTTTGAGGATAATCCTGGCAATGAGCGAATTGACCTGCATTCTGAAAAGGATATGAAAGTCTCGGTAGAGAACGATCAAACGGTTGATATCGATGGTTGCAGAAATACAACCATTAAAAAACAGCAGAACGATGATATTACTGGCGATGCAACATTTTACTATCGCCAGAAAAGAACCACGACAGTTGATAATACTGAGACAAACACATTCAATAATGGTGAATTGACAACCATTAAAAAAGGACGCACGTTAAATATTACTGATGGTGATAAAGTCATTATCAAAGACGGTAGAAGCACAGATGTTACAGGAAACGAAACTCATCATGTTTCTCAAAAATTAACAGAGACGTTTGACCAAGGGCAGGAAACAACTATTGGCAGTGCAGGAAGAAAAGAAACGATTGATGGTGGAGTAACAATCGACGTAAATAGCGGTAACTGGACGCAAAATGTTAATAATGGAACAATAACCCTATACAGCCCGCAACAAATTAATATTACCAGTGATACTGGTATTAATTTGAATTCGCCTAAGGCTTTGATTCAACCTAAATTACATACATTGACCATTACGGCTCTTAACGAAAGTTTCTATGGAAACAATGTCTCTACTGCAGGTGTGACCACAAGCCTTTCATTAATGTCAAATACAGTAGCTTTGGGTTCATCGTCATTTAAATTAAAAGAATGGTCGAAGACGGTCTTTAAAGCTAAAACTAGCACAGTTACTGTTAATATGAACGTAACGAATGTAACTAATACAGTTACAAATATCACTAATAACGCTTTATTTATTATAAGTTGAGTGTTCACAATGTCTTTTAAAAGCTTTTTTGCAAGTCTGTCAACCCTGGAGCTGGTATGTATGATTTTTGGTATCGCAGCACCAATCGTTTGTATTATTTTGATTTTTTTTACGTTTAGGGGCAACTCGACCAGCATCCGCGCAGCGACAATGTATCTGAAGCGCGATAAATGGCCAGGGGAGCTCCACAAATCCAGAGTTGAAGCATGGCAACAGACCAACACCATGTATGGAAATGACTACTTTTTCGACATTTTCTTCCATCTGGATGGTGTGCCGGAGCTTTACTCGGCTAAGGCCCTGATTATGCCTTCGCAAATGCATCTGTTGCAAAAAGGATTACCTATTATTGTGAAAAAAGGGAAAAATAACCGCATCGCTGTAATGCAAATTGGGGAATAGTGAAGTAGTGGCAAATATTGCAATGTGGCTTCTCATTTCACTCTCCATAGCGATAGCGATCCTTGTTATTGTTGCTATTCGTAATACTGTCGTTTCTGAGCGTGATAATGACGAAATAAAAAAGAAGGGTAGCGAGGCTGTGGCTCTTATCACGCATGTCGAGCAAGATAAAAACCAAAATGTTGAAGGGTATCTTTCATTGCGTTTAACCATTTGGTTTATGGCTAATGGGAAGGAAATTAATGCGGAAAAAGATATTGTCGTCAAAATTTCTAATGCGGATGCATATCGGGCCGGAAAAAGAGTCACTATCCGTTACAGTGCTTCTAATCCGGAGAAAATAGTTGTCCTCGGGGATGTCAAAAACTAGAACCGCGCCACACTCCGATCAAACTAGGAAATATATCGGAGTTCTGTTACTGAGTGGCGCAGGGATTTTTGGGCAAGAAAACGGTTAATTTCACTCCCTACTTAGAACTCGAACGGGTGAGAGTCAGGGTGTGGTTCTCCGGATCTCTGAAAATGACGAAGTAGGGCGAAGGTTCTCCATCACGCTCCCACTGTTCTGTTGGTCCCTCTTGCTTCACTCTGATATACCCCAAAGAAGAGAGATAATCTCTGAGTGCTGCGATGCTGGCATTGGGCTCGTAAATGATGCTGCTGTCATTTGGTTGCGTACCCTCCTGGGCCTTGAAGGCGAAGTGGTAATTTTTTGTAAGCTTCGGGGCATTACGTATCTCACGATCAGTATAGAGATAGTATGCCCAGAGATTTGATCGGGTATAGCCTTGATGGCGCTCAGCGACTTTCTGCATACTGCAGTCAATCAATATAAATCCTGTGATGATAACCAGAATTACTGCCGCGGCTCTTTTCATTATTTTCATCGTCCAGTTACTCAATCGCAGTTAGTATGCCAGCAATTTTGTTGAGTGGGCGAGCGATAACATCATCAGGTGCTGATTTGTAAGGTGTAACCATAGTCATAAATTTGGGCAGTTGTCCTTTAAAAGGGGCTCTCTGGCATGTAAATTTATCGCCCGGATCCGGGAATAAAAGGGGCAAAAAGCCCTTATTTTTGTGGCTACCGATTGGCCCGTAATAGTCCCATCTACGCAACGCCGATTCTTTGCTGGCTATCCGGAGATCATGCCAATAAATGCGTGGAAACATAAACTTATAAAACCCGAATAGATCTGACACAAGATCCTCAGCGCTGAAACCGCTGTCGGTGTACCAACTGAACCATGGCATTGATTGCCAGTTCTCAAATGCCACCGCCGTACTCATCATCATAGACAGCGCTATACTTCGGCGCTCTTCAATATTTCTTCCGCGTTTTATTCGCCACATTTTAAAGCGTCCGGTACTGAATCGGTCGATCGCCATTGTCTGTTCATACCGAACGTCATAATAGTCGTTGCCACTTGCTTCACCTATGGCAAAACTGTCCATCAATTTTTTAATGTCATTGCCACGGGCGTGCCCCATATCCAACCAGCCCAGGACTTCAGAGTATAAAAGCCCTTTTTTAATACCCGATTCAGACCAATATTTGGAAGGATCTAATATTTCTTCACGAGTGCTCAAATTAATTACCTCACATATCCTTGTGCAGAGAATCGGTTTATTTTTACTTAAGCGGCGCAGTAAGTAAATTAATCAGCATCCGATGCGGGGTTTTTAAGATTTTTATAATGATGTTCTATATAAGTGATAAATGAATGGCTTACATTCAGGCAAGTTAATCAATGAAAAGCCGTCCTCTTTTTTGTCGCTACCCATTCATTCATCTGGCTTTTTCCTACCAATCACGATATAACAAATATCTATGGATGTTTAGATGTCTACACGTTTAGAAGGGTGATATGCAGACGCAACAGGAACCAGAAAAAGTACAGCTTAAGCGGACGATGAAAACCCGCCATCTGATCATGCTGTCGCTCGGCGGCGTGATTGGTACCGGGCTGTTTTTCAACACCGGTTATATCATTTCGACCACCGGGGCGGCGGGAACGCTGCTCGCCTACCTGATTGGCGCACTGGTGGTCTGGCTGGTGATGCAGTGTCTGGGCGAACTCTCCGTTGCCATGCCGGAAACCGGCGCGTTTCACGTTTATGCCAGCCGTTACCTTGGCCCGGCGACTGGCTACACCGTCGCGTGGCTCTACTGGCTGACCTGGACGGTGGCGCTCGGCTCCAGCTTTACCGCCGCCGGGTTCTGCATGCAGTACTGGTTCCCGCACGTGCCGGTATGGGTATGGTGCGTGGTGTTCTGTGCGGTCATTTTTGGCCTGAATGTGATTTCCACCCGCTTTTTTGCCGAAGGTGAGTTCTGGTTCTCGCTGGTGAAAGTGATCACCATCATCGTCTTTATTGTGCTGGGCGGCGCGGCGATCTTTGGCTTTATCCCCATGCAGGATGGCTCTCCCGCGCCGGGATTATCGAACATTACGGTGGAAGGGTGGTTGCCGCACGGCGCGCTGCCGATCCTGATGACCATGGTCGCCGTTAACTTTGCTTTCTCCGGCACGGAACTGATTGGCATTGCGGCGGGGGAAACGGAAAACCCGCATAAAGCGATCCCGGTTGCCATCCGCAGCACCATTGCGCGGCTGGTGATCTTCTTTATTGGTACCGTGTGTGTGCTGGCGGCGCTGATCCCGATGCAGCAGGCCGGGGTGGAGAAAAGCCCGTTCGTGCTGGTGTTCGAAAAGGTGGGCATCCCGTATGCGGCGGACATCTTCAATTTCGTTATCCTGACGGCGATCCTCTCGGCGGCGAACTCGGGGCTGTATGCCTCCGGCCGTATGCTCTGGTCGCTGTCGAATGAAAACACGCTGCCGCGCTGCTTTGCCCGCGTCACGAAAAACGGCGTCCCGCTGACGGCGCTGTCCGTGTCGATGCTCGGGGGCGTGCTGGCGCTCTTCTCCAGCGTCGTTGCGCCCGATACGGTGTTCGTTGCGCTGTCGGCGATCTCCGGCTTTGCGGTGGTGGCGGTGTGGATCAGCATCTGCGCTGCGCATTTTATGTTCCGCCGTCGCCATCTTCAGGCCGGAAAACCGCTGAGTGACTTGCAGTACCGCGCACCCTGGTATCCGCTGGTGCCGGTGCTGGGCTTTGTGCTGTGCCTGGTCGCCTGCATCGGGCTGGCGTTTGATCCCAGCCAGAGAATCGCCCTCTATTGCGGGTTGCCGTTTGTCGCCCTGTGTTATGGTGCGTACTATCTGACCCGAACCCTGAAAACGCAGGAGCCTGAACATGTCGCAGAATAATCCGCTGAGCCACATCCTCGAAAAACAGCCGTTTATCGTGCTGGATGGGGCCATGGCAACGGAGCTGGAAGCGCGCGGATGCAACCTCGCCGATAGCCTGTGGTCCGCCAAAGTCTTGATGGAAAACCCGGCGCTGATCCGCGAAGTACATCTCGATTATTTTCGTGCCGGGGCGCAGGTGGCGATTACCGCCAGCTACCAGGCCACACCCGCAGGCTTTGCTGCCCGTGGGTTGGATGAGGCGCAGTCGCTGGCGCTGATTGGTAAGAGTGTGGAGCTGGCGCGAAAGGCGCGCGAAGCGTTCCTCGCTGAAAAAACCAACGCGGGCACGTTGCTGGTGGCCGGTTCTGTAGGGCCTTATGGCGCGTATCTGGCGGATGGTTCGGAATACCGTGGCGACTATGTGCGCAGCCATGAGGAGTTTATCGCCTTTCATCGCCCGAGGGTGCAGGCGCTTCTGGATGCCGGTGCCGATCTGCTGGCTTGCGAAACGCAGCCATCTTTTGCCGAAAGCAAAGCGCTGGCGGATTTGCTGAGCGAGTATCCCCGCGCCCGCGCCTGGTTCTCGTTTACCCTGCGCGACAGCGAGCATTTAAGTGACGGTACGCCACTGCGCGAAGTGGTTAGCGTGCTGGCGGCCTATCCGCAGATTGTGGCGCTGGGCATCAACTGTATTGCGCTGAAAGAGACCACCCCGGCGTTGAAACACCTGCAAAGCCTGACCGCGCTGCCGCTGGTGGTTTATCCCAACTCTGGCGAGCACTACGATGCCGTGACAAAAACGTGGTGCAGCCACGGTGACGCGAGCGAGACTCTGGTAGGTTATTTACCGCAATGGCTGGAGGCGGGCGCGAAGCTTATCGGCGGATGCTGCCGCACGACGCCAAAAGATATCGCTGCGTTGAAAGCGAGATGGGAGAGCAAAGCGTAAAATATTAGTCGCGTGAGCTCAATGAACCCGGCGGTAGTGATAGCGCCGGGCATGCTCATGTGTAGGATTTATAATGAAGAGATTATGCTCTGCATTCTCAGCGCGAGTTAATTGTTGTGCCACAAGAGCAACTGCCATGGCATATCATCGGTGTGTTCAAGATAATGTTTGCCATTATCCTGATCTAAGGGCGAAAAATTTCCCGCAGTGATTATATATTGCAATGTTAAATTCGGTCATGAAGTGACTTTATTTATCATTTTGCGCTGAATGTCACAAGGCTGAGTGACGATGGAAAGAGTGACAGGAAAGGACTTCTGGGAAATGAGCGTAAAACTTAATGATATCTCTTTCATTTTATCTTCAGTTGGCGTTGTTCCATCTATCCTTGCCGATTACTGGATAATTTTAGTCTATGGATTACCAACGTGGCTGGCGTTTCAACAACCTCGAGGTGGAGGTAAATATAGGGGAGATGATAATATCTACGACATTCCTGCATTGTATAAAAAGATCATCACCGGAAGAGGATCATGAGCAATGAAACCCTACCTGTTACTGAGCGCTATTTTCTTGTTATCCGGTTGCCCGGGTTATTCTGATCGTATGGCGGATAGGGTGACTGCAAATGTGTCGCTGCGAAACGGGAGCATCTGCATTGCCTATCCCTCACAGTATGGTGATCGCATCATTGCTGCCGAGATATCCAGTGCTTCGGGCGAAACAGTAAACCACGCTTTCTATAAGAATCCTTTTATTCCTGAAGGTGACCGTTGTCTGCCAACGTTGGGTTACGTGTTTAAACCGGGCATAAAGTATTCCGTTAATTACACGTTAGATAACACCCGATTCGATATGTGGAAGATAGTGACGATAACGTTTGAGATCGATCCAAATGTACCGGGAAAAATCAGAATCGAACGATAAACAAAGATGATGATAGTAATAAGACTGAGTGGACTGACCACTCAGAATATTTAAACGTTCCCTCACACCAAAAGAAATCGCTGTGTTGAAAACATGGCGTGAGTCTTAAGAATAACGTACCGATAGCGGTCAATATTGCTGTACGTTGACCGCTATCGTAGCAAACTGAATACGCTCAGTATCTGTCAGTTAAATTTCACACTGTGTAATACCGTATCGATTTCATTTTTGCTGGCCTGGCTCGTGACGTTATAGGTAACGGTCAGCACAGCCGTTTTTTCCGCAAGCGGGAGCTGGTAGCTCTTCACCTCCCAGTCGTCATTGTCCAGGATACCTTTGCGATGAAACTCAGCAAGAAATGCGGGCGTGTTATTGACAGTGGATAATGAGCAGGTGACCTCGCTGGTGAGTGTGCTGTTGATCTTTTCCAGTGACGGCGTTAATGACGACGAGATCACTTCGCAAACATCGTCGATATTACTGCGGGTGAGGTGGAGTAAATCATCTTTTCCAAACGACTTATCCGTGAAAACCACTCTTACCGTCGCGGTGTTTAACTTGCCGTCTTTGTTTGCATTGGCGGAAAGCGAAATGGCTTTATCATCCCGCGAGATACCGGTTACAGACTCGCTGACTTTTTCAAGCTCTTTGGTTTGTTCTGCTGACATCAATACCCATGTTTCTGGCAGTTCAAGGCTCAGCCCGTAACCTGCCTGATGACGCTGGTAACCTTGATGAGGCGCATCAACGGCGGCTGCTGTCTGTGCGTGTGCTGCGTCTGTATTCGATGTTTCTTGTTTTGTTTTCTTGTCATCAGCGGCAAAGAAGAAAATAACGTTAACGACAATAACGAGTACTACCAGGAGCAAAAGCCCTTTTGTTTTGGTCATGACTATTCCATTTAATCATACAGTGTTGTCCTGGCGGCATATCTTATAGGCTTGCAATTTATGCGGCAATAATTGTATTTGAGGCGTGTAAATATATAGGCGCTGCCAATCATAAGGTGTCATTTCCCCTGCACAGGTCTTTCATTTCGTAGCGCTAACTGCAATTAAGTCGATTCTTAATCGAAATTCTTTTCCATTAAGAAACTCAATTCCGGCATGATGAAGGCTACGTCTGAACGGAGGTGATGCTGATGTGAAAATCTCGATTCACCGAAGAACAGATTGTTTCCCCGGAAGCAGACCAAACTAGTTAAGCATATTCTGATGTATCTACCGTTAGGTTCTGCTAGTGTTATTTTTACACAAGTACACGGAGGTGATTAAATGGCAAAACCAAGTTTTTCAATGGCATGGGCTGCCGCCATGAGGATCTATGACCCAGCAAATTCAGGCGGAAAGGTTGCTCAGGTCATCGGCGGGAAAGTCGCGATGAATATCGCGCCTCACGGCACATGGGAGAATACCTGCGCAGTGCGCATGAGCTACATCCTCAATCAAACTGGCGTAGCTATTCCTTTTATTATGGGGAAAACTGTCTCCGGAGCAGATGGGCGATGGTATTTTCATTACGTGGCGGACGTCATTCGTTTTTTACGGCAGCGTTGGGGACAACCTGATATTGTGACCCGTTATCCTCCCGCAGGCGGCGGTGAGTTGGCGGGAAAAAAAGGATTAATACTCTTTGAAATATCCGGTTGGGGAGATGCCACGGGCCACGCAACACTATGGAATGGTGCTCAGTGCTACGATCACTGTTATTTCAATGAACCCGGCGTAAATTATAAAACTGAGCATGCCAACTTCTGGGCTTTACCATGAAAAAACTGTTTGTTGCGCTGCTGACGGTACTGTCGTTCAGCGCTGTTGCCGCTGACGCACAACGTCCTGATGCTGCGAGCCGTACTTATGCGCAAAATTATAAAGACGCTGCGTTAGCACTTTGTGTCGCAAAAGCGTATGCCAGTGAACCGGGAGCCAGTAAAGATGCCGCTGCCAGCGCCAGTGGTCTGGACAACTGGAGCGAATACGATGCGGAAAAAGGTGCGGGTAAGATGGGCGAGTTGGTTGATAAATATCTGGCCCGTGAATATCACTCCCATCAGGGGAACGACGTAAAACTGAACCTGATGAAATGCATCGACATGTATCACAGCACCGGGCTTGAGCAGCAGGTACGGGATTATGTTCCGCATCCGAAACGGAGCTGGATGCAGGACAACCCGAAGTAACGCTTATCTCTCAATGACATAAAGCCGCTTTGCTGCGGCTTTATTTACCTGCCACTTCCCGTCATTTTCCCTACACAGATCTCTCATACAGTAGCGCTATCTGTGATGAGGGGAAGAAGCGATGAAGCTCGTAAAATTAGCGGAAACCTGGATCGATCCGACTGTTCGCCTGCGCGAATGCAGGATCGGCCAACAGTGCGAAGTGCTCGCCAATAGCCTGACGGAGTACAGCTCGCTGGGAGATTTCTCCTACCTGGGGGAGTACTGCACCGTTGCCGACGCGGAGATCGGTAAATTCACGGCAATTGCCAACAACGTACGTATTGGCGCGCCGAATCACCCGATGGAACGCCCGTCACAGCACCGCATTACCTATTGCCCGGAATACTACTCCGCCAGCGCCACGCGCGATCATGACTTCTTTGCCCGCCGTCGCGGCGACAGCGTCATCATTGGCAACGATGTGTGGATCGGCCATGCGGCGATCGTGTTGCCCGGCGTCACCGTGGGGGATGGGGCCGTTATTGCTGCGGGTGCGGTGGTGAGCAAAGATGTCGCGCCGTACACCATTGTCGGCGGTGTACCGGCGAAAACCATCCGTTTGCGATTTTCCCCACAGATTGCCCGCCAGTTGCAGCAAATCGCCTGGTGGGACTGGCCGCTCGATACCATCATCGAGCGGCTGGCGGATTTTCAGGATGAGCACATTGAGGCGTTTTGCGAAAAGTGGGGGAGTCAGTGAACCGTGCGGACGGTTCACTGAAGGTGAGTGATAATCAGATAACCATGCTGGCGAGCAGAATAAACAGCAATCCGGATATGGAGAGCAGTGTAGACATCAGCGTCCAGGAGAGTAATGTCTCTTTGGTGGTCAGCCCGAAGAAATCTTTAATCATCCAGAAGCTGGCATCATTAACATGAGAACAAATGCAGGAACCTGCACCTGTTGCCAGCGTAATCAATGCCAGGTTGGTGTTTGGATGTGCAGCCAGCAGCGGGATGACCAGTCCTGCGGTAGAGATGGCCGCCACCGTTGCTGAACCCAGGCAAATCCTCAGGAATGCGGCAACGCCCCAGGCCATCAGAATCGGGTTGATGTCCATTCCCGATACCAGCGTGGAAATATACTGTCCGACACCCGAGTCGATTAATACCTGTTTGAACGCGCCACCGCCGCCAATGATGAGCAGCAGACCGGCGATGCCGGCAATCGCCTTACCACAGGAATCCATCAGTTCCGGGATGGTTTTTCCCCTGCCTGTGCCCATCGTGTAAATGGCGAACAGCAGTGAAATCAGCATCGCAATGGTGGAGTTGCCTAAAAACAGCAGGATATTAAAGAGCACACCCGGGTCGCCAGCATCTTTCGGGCGAGCCATCTGCATAATGGTCACCAGCGCCATCAAAATAACCGGCAGCATGGCCGTCAGGAAGCTAATGCCAAACCCTGGCATCTCATTTTCGCTAAAGGTGCGGGTTGCGCCAAGGGAAGCAATATTGCCCTCTTTTTTAAACGCCTCCGGGATCAGGCGCTGGCACACTTTATTCAGCAACGGTCCACAGAGAATAAAGCAGGGAATACCGACCACAATGCCATAAAGCAGCACCATGCCCACATCGGCACCATATTCTCTGGCGATCACCGTCGGGCCAGGATGCGGTGGCAGAAAACCGTGTGCCACTAACAGACCAGACAGCATAGGCACGCACATATACATCGGCGAGATTTTGGCTTCACGAGCGATGGCAAATAAAATGGGTACCAGCAGAATCAATCCCACTTCAAAGAACAGCGCAATCCCGACAATAAACGCGGAACAGACGACGGCCCAGTCCAGCTTTTTCGCACCGAAATATTTCAACATCGTTAGCGCAATACGTTGTGCGCCTCCGGCATCGGATAACAATCGGCCAAGCATAACGCCAAAGCCAAAGATCAGGCCGATATGGCCGAGCGTGCCGCCAAGCCCGGACTCAACCGAGGCGACAACTTTACTGAGTTGCATTCCACTGGCGATGGCGACGCCTATCGACACAATAATTAAAGAAACAAAGGTATTTAATTTAATTCTTATGGTTAAAAGCAGGAGTACAGCAATACCTGCCACAACGATAAATAGTGGCATAACGACCTCTCATTATTCAGGTAATGACCCAACATAATTCAGGCTGTCGCGGTATTTTCGCCAACAGTCTGAATTATTTAGGGTGAAGATGTTCTTATCTGTTTATATTTTTCAGGATTTATTTATAGCGCCTCGCAGAGCTTCATTAATTTTATCAACGTCGTAGATACATCCGCGCCAGGTTCCTCCACTCACCGCCTGAAGCATGGCCCAAAGCCTTGTGTCGTCTGGTAGTTCAGGGTCTGGCATAAGATCCGGATGGCTACTTCTGGCATTTAAAATAACGCTGGCTTCCTCCCGTGATGGTAATTTTTCATCGGTGCTGCTCCCTAAGAAATTGACTTCTCCCTGGAGTTGGCGACAGTCAATTTTAATTTCTATCAGATCCCCGGTGCGTAATTTTCCGATTGCTCCTCCAGCCAGCGCTTCTGGCCCAACATGGCCAATACAGGCACCCGTTGAAACCCCGGAGAAACGGGCATCCGTAATCAGTGACACATGTTTACCGTAAGAGAGGTGTTTCAGTGCGCTGGTAACCTGATAGGTCTCCTCCATACCGGTACCGGACGGGCCAACGCCAATGATCACCAGGATATCTCCGGCTTTAATTTTATCGTGCTTGATATCGTAAATGGCTGTTTTTTCAGAAGAGTAAACTTTGGCTACGCCTTTGTGGTAATAGATCCCCTGATCATTAATAACCGAGGCGTCAATGGCCGTGGATTTAATGACCGAACCTTCCGGCGCGATATTCCCCACCGGGAAGGTGATAGTGGAGGTTAAGCCACGTTCGAGCGCCTGTTGCGGCGACATGATCACCTCATCCGGCTCGACCTGTTCCTGCGCGCGTAGCAATGCTTTAAACCGCTGCCGGCGTTCCGAGTGCTCCCACCAGTCGAGGTTTTCTTTCAGTGTACAGCCCGTGACGGTCATGACCTCTTCGTGCAGCAAACCCAGGCTACGCAGGTGCAACATCACTTCCGGTACGCCGCCCGCCATAAAGGCATTCACCGTAGGGTGATAAACCGGGCCATTTGGCAACACGCTCACCAGTCGCGGCACCCGTTTATTAATGCGGGTCCAGTCCTCGACGGTTGGAATACGGCAACCGGCCTGGTGAGCAATTGCCGGGATATGCAACAGCAGGTTGGTGGAACCGCCAAATGCGGCGTGCACAACCATGGCGTTTTCAATCGCTTCATCAGTGAGGATATCTTTGGTGGTGATGCCGCGCTGGCTCAGGTGCAGTGCAGCCCGCGCGGAGGCTCTGGCGATCTCTTGCCAGACAGGTTCGCCGGAAGGGGCGAGCGCGGAGTGGGGAAGCGCGAGCCCAAGGCCTTCCGCCACGACCTGCGATGTTCCTGCTGTACCCAGAAACTGGCAGCCGCCACCGGAAGAGGCGCACGCCTGGCAGCCCGCACGACGAGCGGCCTGTAGCGACAGTTCTCCGTTGGCGAAGCGTGCGCCTATGGTCTGTACTTTACCGTTGTCTTCTCCATGACGTGCAGGCAAGGTCGCGCCGCCGGGGATCAGTACCGTCGCTTTGTCGTGCTGGGACGCCAGCGCCATCATGGTTGCCGGCAGGCCTTTATCGCAGGTTGCCACGCCGATCACCGCTTTTGCGCCGGGCAATGAACGGATCAGGCGGCGCATCACCATGGAAGCATCATTACGGTACGGCAGCGAATCAAACATCCCGGTTGTTCCCTGCGTGCGACCATCACAGGGGTCGGAAACATAGACGGCATAGGGCAGGGCGTTGTGCATTTTGATCACCTCTGCTGCCGCCTTCATCTGTATATCCAGCTCGTAGTGCCCCTGATGAAGTGCCAGCGCAACAGGTTTGCCGTCCGCGCCGCGTAGTCCACCCAGCGTGCTGAGCAGTAAAATACCGTCCCGATCCAGTTCATCGGGTGTCCAACCCATACCCGCATTCATGGTCATGCCAAAAATGTCGCCGCTGGGGCGGTTAATCAACATGTCCGGTGTGAGCGGCAGTTCACCTTGCGGCCCTGCGGCATGGGTTCTGACGCAGTAAATATCCTGGCTGTTGTTATCTAAAATATCGCGAACCGACATATTACCCCCTTATGGTTGTAAAATTCCCTGCGCCATCAATAACGCATGAACTTTCTCTTTTGCCTCTTCCGATGCCTCTAAGATGGGTGGCAGGCAATATGTTTGCACGGGCAACCCTACGCACTGCATTGCGTACTTGATGAGGGAGACGAACGGCGTTTCCAGGGAATAAATCGACGGTAGCTGCAGCAGTTTTTTATTCAGCGTGGCGGCAGTGGCGAGATCGTCATTGCGCCAGGCGTTATAAATGCCAACGGATAATTCCGGCGCAAAATTGGCACTGGCGGTAATCGCACCCGCACCGCCCAATAGCAGCGTATTCAGTAAGTGATCATCGTAGCCGCAGAACACCGCAAACTCAGGACGCACGGCTTTGACGGTGTTGATCATTGTGCGCAAGTGACCCACGCTGTCGATGGTGTCTTTGATGCCGACGATGTTCTCATTTTGCAGCGCCAGCCGTTTGACGGTCTCCGGCGTTAAGTCCTGACCGGTCAGGTCCGGAAAGTTATAAATGATCACTGGCAGGCTGACACTGCGGGCGATTTGCTGGTAATAATCGTCCAGATTGCGCGGGGCGACTTTCCAGTAATAGGGGTTAATCGCAACGATACCGTCGGCGCCACTGGCCTCAGCATGGCGTGCCAGCGTCACGGCTTCGTCCGTCGAAGGGGAGCCAACACCAATTAATACGGGGACCCGCCCGGCAACCACTGCGATAGCGTTTTCGGCGAAAGCCATCCGTTGGCAGGAACTCATCTGGCTGAATTCGCCGCCGGTGCCCAGATAAAAAAGCCCATTCACGCCTTTATTTATCAAAAAATCAGCAACATGTTGCATTGCTGCTTTATCGATTGTCCCGTCGCGATTAAACGTGCTGGAGACCGGCGGAATAATTCCCCTGAATGTTTTCATTACCTCAGTTTCCTTTTCTTAAGTATTCATTGTCATTCCTGTATCCCAGTCCATATGATATTTGTCCGGCGCATTGCCGAAGCAATTCCAGATAACCGTCGACCTTATTACCCGAATAAACAATCGGGTCACCCGATAAGGAGATCGCATAGTTAACCCGGTTATACATATTAAATACCGGCATACTTAAACAGACGGCACCATAAGTTGACTCTTCATTGTCGATGGCCCATCCTCGTAGTCGCGTTTTCTGTAACTCCTCCAGAAACAGTTTTTTATCGGTAAACGTATTACTGGTGTGTTTTTTCAGCGTTAACGCATTTAAAAAATAATCAATCTCTTCGCGGGATCTCCATGCTAATAATGCCTTGCCCAGCGCGGTGATATGTAATTCCAGTTTTTTACCAATCCAGCTTTTGCGTGTGGGCACGGAACTCGGGCTTTCGACTTTGTCGAGGTAGATGGCTGAATAGCTCTCCATCGCGCCTAAATGGCACACCAGTCCGCTTTTCAGCGACAGTTCCTGCATGGGACGTTTGGTCACTTCGAAAATATTTTTTCGGTGTAATGCCTGACAACCCAGTTCATAATTTTTAATTCCCAGCGCATACTGATTGCTCTCGTTTTTAACCAAAAAGCCACAATCCACCATCACATTTAATAAATTAAGCAGGCTACTTTTCGGGAGCTGAAATTCCTTTAACAGCTCCATATAGCTCGCCACGCCAACATAGGCGATGTGAGTTAATATTTTTTCTGCGCGAATCAGAGAATTACATCCTTTTCCCGCCATCGTTTTCCCTCTTGCTGTTGATATAAAGTTTATCCATCCGGGAGGGTGGAGAATATATAGAGTTCAACAGGCTGAACCGGGATGAAGGAATGAAACGTGATCTAATACGCAGTTTGACAAATAGAGGGATTAATGAGGTTGTGCGCAAAGAGGAACTAACATATCGGCAAGTACCGCACCACACAACAGGACAAAAACGGAGGACCATTGCACGAGATCCGGCTGTGTGGCGGGCAGTTCCGGGATGATGGCAAACATCGTCGTGACTGATGACTATGAGCGCGCTGTCGCAAAAACGGTTGCGTATTGCCTTACCGGATAAACTGCCCGCAGGGAATGACGACTTCGTCAGCCGTCAAAAAAAGCGAAACGACAAGCCGTGCAGCAATGTAAACCGTGGCTGACGCAGGAATTTTCTACGCCGAATCATAAAAATCACGAGTGATAACAATGAAAACGAAGTGGTTGGCCTTTGGCTGAATTCACAACATTTTTTATGAGTTTAATGAATTCTGATAAGAAAATACTGATGATCGATGCTGATGTGTCACCTGCGAACAGGTTGCCGATTGATCGCATTTCTGCTGCTGGTGTTAAGCCCGTGTTGTTAAAATAAATAAAGCCAGGTCTCCCCGGCCTTATCTTATTCAAACCCGGCAGACTCAGTTAAAGCGACGGGTAATATCCGCAATGCGTTGACCGAATTTCACTGCGGTATCCAGGTCGCCGGAGGCGATTTTGTCGGCACCCGCGTCGGACGGAGACTGCACCAGCAGGCCGACAGAACCACCGAGGTTGTTGATGTCCTGGCGAGTCGCGGCCAGCGTGTTAGCGGGCAGCAGGCCGAGGCTGACCCAGATGCCGCCATGCTGTGACGCGAGGGTTTGCAGGTATTGCAGCGAAACCTGTTTGTCACCGTTGAGGCTGGCGCTGTTGCTGAAACCGGCAAACACTTTATCCTGCCAGGCGCGAGTGAACCAGGCTTTGGAACTGGCATCGGCAAACTTTTTAAACTGCCACGGCACGCCGCCCATATAGGTTGGGGCACCAAAAATGATCGCCTTCGCGTCATTCAGCGCCTGCCAGTCGCTCTCCTGAATATCGCCATTATTATCCACTGCGATAAGCTGTGCATTCGCGCCTTCGGCCACTTTCTCCGCCACTGCTTTGGTGTGCCCATAACCAGAATAATAAACCACAACAATTGACATATTTTTCTCCTGTTAATGAGAGATAACTAACGCCATTCTTTTTCTTTATCGGCAGACAGGGCATATTTCCCCGCGCCCAAAAACATAATGCTCAGGCCACCCAGGAAGTAGAGCGCCTCACTTTCCAGACCCCACGCGCCAACGTCGGTCAGGGTAAAGAATTTACCCATGCCCACCAGCAATGTGGCGACCAGAATATTAAATGCATAAATAAATGCCGCCTGGCGGGTAAACAGCCCAATAATAATTAACACCGGAGTGATGATTTCACCAATAAATACGCCGTAAGCGATAAACCCCGGTAATCCCTTCGCCGCCAGCATACCGGCGATCCAGCCCACGCCATGTTGTACTTTGGCAACGCCGTGGAACAGCATCAGCACGCCAAAGGTCAGGCGCAGCAGCAGCTTGCCGAAATCCGGGTGCGAAGTGAGGTTAATAAATGCCTGATTTAACCGCGTAATCATCCTTTTTCCTTTCAATCCTGTAGGAGAATTTTTGCCATTTCTGGCGCCTTAGTATCAAATAGAAACTTAGGTCTGAGTTATACACACCCCGCTGCGGTTGCGGAAGAAGGCACCCAAAGGTCACTACGTTTCCTTGAGGAAACCTACTACGAGAATTTGTCGTTATGATTAAGCCGTCCATTCCTTACGATATTTATGATAACCGCTGCCCAACGCGCGACATGCTGTCGCGTCTGGCGGATAAATGGGCGCTGTTAGTGCTGGCGCGCCTGGAGAACGGGCCGATGCGTTTTAACGGCCTGAAACGGGATATCCGGTTGATCACGCAAAAGGTGCTCACCCAGACGCTGCGCAAGCTGGAGCGCGACGGCATTATTGCCCGCGAAGTGTTTTACACCGTGCCGGTATCGGTCGAGTACAGCCTCACACCGCTCGGGCGTACGCTGACGGAAACCGTCTCGGTGCTGGCTCACTGGGTGGAACACAATATGGATGCCGTGCTGGCTGCGCAGGTGGCGTATGACGAGGCCAATGCGCCAAAAATAAAGGAACCCACGGTGTAACGTGGGTTCCGCAGCCTTGCTGTATTTAAGCCCGATCGGCCCAGGCGGGCATCGACGTCAGATAACGAACGGCGCGTTTACGCGCTTCTTCGTTGCCCACATTTTGCCAGGAATCGAGATACTGCGCGAGACCGGATACGGCCTCTTCCCAGGACTTCAGGTTACCTTCGCTGTCGGTGCAGTAAGCACAATAGTGGTCACTCGGGCCACGGGCATCCGGTGCGGAAAGTGGCATTCCGCAGGAGTGGCAGTACTGTTCTGGGTGTGGCATGGTGCGCTCCTTGTCTGTGGATTGGATAATAAATATACAACTCCTGCGGGCAGTGAATTGCCCCGCCGATCAAATAACCGGATTATTTTTATGGTTATAGCCAATGGCTGTTGCCGTACACTTTCCCCTCACCTCGCAAGGAGAACGCAATGACAGAGTACTGGTGGAAGGATCTTCGCGATCGCAACGACAGCTGGCAAGGGCTGGAGCTGAGGGTGCGCGCGGGCGACGGTCAGGCGATGGAGATGCAGAGTGGGCACAACGGGCGCATGGCGTTGCAGGTGAACGGCGCAACATTGTTCTGGGCAACGATGCTGAAAGATCACTCGGGTGTCTGGCTGGTGTTTAACGGGGAGCATCCCGCTCAGGCGTTGTTGCTGCCCGCGGTGAGCTCTGCGGAGGTGGAGAACGCGAAACGGGCCGGCGAAGCGAACTGGCAAAGCCACTGGTGCCGTTATTTTGCCCGGCAGTTGATGGAAGCCCCTACGCCGCTGTTACCGCCAGGACGCTGGTTGCTGCGGCCGATGGAGTCGGTAAAGCCGACAGCGCCCTATATCGTCAATAAACCCCTGCCATTTGAGCAGTGGCGCTTTCAGACGCCTGCCAGCAGTGCGCAGATCAGCGTCAACTGGGCGCTTTACAGCGAAGATTTTCCCGATCTGCAAAACCCGGAAAAAGTCACCTTTGTCGACTGGTGGTGGGGCGGTCATCTGCTGCTTGCCCGCTATCCGGTAGACGCAAACAGCGGGCGCGTAAAATGGTGGCGCAAGAAGTGCCGTGAGAACGCGCTGCCGCCGGTTCTGGTGTGGTTTATCGCCGGGCTGGCGTCGTTTGTCATCCTCGATGGGCACGATCGCCTGCAAGCGGCAATACTTGAAGGCACGCAACCGCAATTTCTCGTACTCAGTGAACTGAGCGAGCAGGTCTATACCCCGAATGAAGAGACGCGGGAGCGTGTTTTACACTCGCTGGCTATTCAGCAGGAGAAGTGTCAAAAAACCGGCGCAAATATTGATGCCATGAACCAGTCGCTGCTGAATTTGTACGATACCCGTTATCTTTATGCGCAAGCCCATAGCCGGGCAGTGCTGGGGGACGGGAAAGGCTGGGAACGCGCGGTGACCGCTTATTTGCAGCGCCACCAGCTCGACAACTGTCTGGCGAAGATCCTCGCGCGGGAGGAATAATGCCATTTGCCATTAAAAATGGTCATTAACGGGGTCAGGTTCGTTTAAAAGGGCGGCAACATTCAAGGATGAAAAGGAACAGCTCATGCGCAATATCAGTCAACCCGCTGCGTTAATGTTTAGCGTGCTGAAGTGGGGGATATTATTTGTCGTCTCATTGGGTCTCGTGCTGTTTTTTTTGCTTTGGTTGATGCTTTCCAGCCTTGGCGAAACCACGGTGTATACCGAACAAAATTTATGGAATTACCACTCACTGACGCAGGATGCGATTGCGCAAGCCCCACGAATCACCGCGAATTATCACTTTGAATTCCACAATGGTGATGGTTACCCATCAATGAATAGCATCATTTTTGAGAATGCCCGTAACGTTGAGGCATTGCGGGACTACTTGAAAAGTATGGGTTACCAGCGGGACCAGAGCCTGATATACGGTGCGGAAGAATGGCACAAACCGGGCGTGCCGGAGGCAAACACGTTTTCGATAGACTATGACCCTAAAACCCGGCAAGCGACGCTCAGTATGACCTTGTGAAGTTGGTAAGTGCTCACTGGAGTAGTAGCGTCTGCATATCATCTACCTTTTTCAGTACGATGCGACGTACCCCGCTTCCCTGCGGGGTAACGCGGCGTTTTATTTCACGGCCTGCAGCGCCGTTTTCTCCACGTATGGTTTCATCAGCGTGTCGGCTTCTTTCTGCGCCGCCTCGGCGGCAGCTTCCGGGGTGACTTTCTCGTCGTTCACCACGGCCGCAAGCTGGTTTTCCATCGCTTTACGTACTGCCACCGTTTCATAGGTCGAATACCACGGGTGCGCATACTGCAACTGTTCCAGCGCGATAGCGGCGCGCGGATCCTGCTTCAGGTACGCCTTCATCTCCGGCGTATCGTACGAGGCTTTGCGCGGTGAGAAGTAGCCGGTGAAGCGGCTCCAGGAGCCGTTTACTTCCGGGCTCACCAGATAGGTCAGGAACTGATAAGCCGCTTTTTTCTGCGCATCGGAAATGCCCTTAAAGCTCACCAGGCTGGCGCCGCCGATCGGCACGGCGCGTTGCTCCTGCGCGGGCATCATCGCCACGCCCAGTTCGAAATCCTTGGTGTTCTCACGCATAAAGCCCAGCGCGCCGGTGCTCAGCATTGCCATACCCAGCTTGCCGGAGAAGAACGCGGCGCTGATCTGTTTGGAGTTCAGCACGCCGGACGGCATCACCTTATCTTTGTAGATCATGTCCTGCCAGAAGCGCAGCGCACCGATGGTGGTCGGAGCGTTGTAATACACTTCGCCAGGGTAATTCTCGTTGAAGTAGTTGCCGCCGTTGGCGCGAACCAGCGAAGAGAAGATCCAGCCGCCGTAATCGTCGTTGGTGGAGGGCAGCATAATGCCCCACTGGCCTTTGCTCTGGTCGGTCAGTTTTTTTGCGTCCTCGAGCAGCTCTTTCCAGTTCTGCGGCGGCTGTTTGATACCCGCCTGATCGAACATCGTTTTGTTGTAATACAGAATCGGCGTCGAGTTGTGGAACGGAATGGCGTAAGTCACGCCCATCACCTGCGCGTTTTTGTGCATGGCTGGCCAGAACTCATTTTGCAGGAAATCGCCTGCTTTTTTGTCGCCGAATTTGAATAACTCGTCCATCGGCAGGATCTCATCTTTCAGCGCCAGGTCGGTGGTGAAGTTGGCGGACATGATCACCAGCGCGGGTGGCTGGCCCGCTTTCTGCGCGGATTCGGCTTTCATTTTAGTGGTGTCATAGTTGCCGGTAAAAATCCCGCGGACTTCCACCTCTTTTTGCGAGTCGTTAAAGGCGTTAATGACCCGCGTCATCTCCATCGTCAGTTTACCGTCCACCGGGGCGGGAAACATAAAGTCGATTTTTTCCTGCGCCAGCGCGGTACCGCTTATCGCAAGGGTGATGCTGTAAGTAAGCGCTCGCAACGTCTTTGTCAGAGGCTTAGGCATGGTCTCTCTCCTGGTGTAAGTTAAGCCGCGTTTCGGCATTAAAAAGATGACAATCAAGGGGTGAAAAACCGACGCTGAGTGTGTCCCCTTTGTTGGGAACATCGCCCCGGTGTCGGCGGATATAGCGCAGGTTGCCGATCGGCGTGCTGACGTGAAGCTGATAGTCAGCGCCCATCAGCTCCCGCTGGATGACGGTAGCGGGCAATACTAACTGGCCTTCTTCCGGCGCATCGGTAATGTGCTCCGGGCGGATGCCCAGCCAAACGTCATGTAAATCATGGGCATGCGCGGGAAGCGGCAGACTCTGCTCGCACAGCAGCACCTCACCGTTTGCACACGGCAGCGACAGCAGGTTCATCGCCGGTGAGCCAATAAACCCGGCAACAAACAGGTTCGCCGGGTGGGCATACAGGTGTTCCGGGCGGCCAACTTGCTGCACGTGACCACCGTTCATCACCACAATGCGATCGGCCATCGACATCGCTTCCGTCTGATCGTGCGTCACGTAAATGGTGCTGGTCTTTAGCTGCTGGTGCATCGCCATAATGCTGTCGCGCACCTCCGTACGCAGGCGCGCATCGAGGTTGGAAAGCGGTTCATCCATTAAGAACAACTTCGGGTTGCGCACGATGGCGCGCGCCATGGCCACGCGCTGACGCTGGCCGCCGGAGAGTTTCGCCGGTTTGCGATCCAGCAGGCTGTCGAGCTGGAGCATCTGCGCCACGCGATCCAGCCGCGGCTGCCAGCTGGCTTTCTCTTCGTTGCGCACTTTCATACCGAAGGTGATGTTGTCGCGCACGGAAAGGTGCGGAAACAGTGCGTAGTTCTGAAAGATCATCGCAAAGTTACGCTCACGGGGTGAGCGCGCAGTGATCTCTTCGTCGCCCAGCCAGATAGCGCCTTCGCTGACGCTCTCCAGCCCGGCGATCAGGCGTAGCAGGGTGCTTTTACCGCAGCCGGAGGGGCCAACCAGTACCACAAACTCCCCGTCGTGGATATCCAGCGACAGCGCGCTCAGCGCGGCTTTGCCCTCGAACTGTTTACTGACGTTTTGCAGTTTTAACATGTACTTAGCGCTCATCTACCGGGCAACTGATGTTCTCGTCATACAGCCACGGGCCTGCGTAGTGCGACAGGGGATGCTGGTAGCTGACCCATTGATCGCCGATCTGGCGGTGCATCAGGCATGAAGCGGGCGACAGATCGTAATACGGGCGGGTATCTTCATGGCAATAAGGCACCTGGTGCACGGTCGCCGGAACGGTGGCGATCGTTGCCTGGCGGTACTGGGTCAGGGTCAGGCTGTGGTTATGACCGCAGAAAATGCGGATCAGCGACGGGAAGCGCTCCACCAGCTTCAGCAGCAGATGGCCGTTTTCACAGGCGATGCGATCCATCTGCGCGTTGCCCAGCGGCAGCGGCGGGTGGTGCATAAACACCGCGGTGGGTTTGTCGCCGCCCGCGATTAACTGCGCTTCCAGCCAGTTCAGCGTCTCACTTGTCAGCCAGCCTTTTGACTCCCCGGCGAGGCTGGAATCAATAAACAGCAGGCGGGTGGCAAAATCATCAATGGCATAGCGCATATTCTGTGGGTCGGTACCAAGCTGCGGGCACAGCGGGCGCAGGTACTCCAGAAAGTGGGCTTTGTCATCGTGATTACCCGGGATCACAAACAGCGGGTAGTCGAGCCCGCCGAGGATCTGGCGCGCCACGCGGTACTCTTCCGGGCGACCACAGTTCACGATATCGCCGCTGACGATCACCGCATCCGGGCGTTCGCGCAGGGCATTAAGCTGGCAGACCACGTCGGCATTGCCTGCGTTAATGTCGATAAAGCCATACAGCTTCTCGTTCTGACTGCGAAAATGGGTGTCGGAAATTTGCGCTAAAAACATCACTGCACTCCTTATTTAATGCCGGAGAAGCCAAAGCTCCGGAGAAACTGTTTCTGAAAAGCAATAAACGCCACCATCAGCGGCAGGCAGACCATTAACGTTCCGGCGCTGATCATGCCCCACTGACCGCCGGACTCGGCGCCCATGGCGAAAGAGACCAGCCCTACCGTCAGCACTTGTTTGTCCGGATCGTTGAGCATCATTAGCGGCCATAAATACTCGTTCCAGTGGTAGGTAATGCTGACGGTGGCGAAGGCCAGTACCGATGGCCACGACATAGGCAACATCACGCGGAACAGCACCTGCCACCAGCGACATCCCTCCATCAGCGCCGCTTCTTCAATCTCTTTCGGGATAGCGAGAAACGCCTGGCGCATCAGGAAGACGCCAAATGCGGAAGCGAAGTAGGGCATCATCACGCCGGTCAGGGTGTTGAGCAGGCCGAAGGTTTTCAGCGTCAGCATGTTGGGGATCATCATCACCACTGGCATGATCATCAGTTGCACCAGAAACAGAACGAACAGGGTCTGCTTGCCGCGAAATTCATGGCAGGCAAAAACGTACCCGGCGGTGGTAATGGTGATGAGCTGCACGGCGAAGGTGCCGAAGGCGAAAATCAGCGTATTGGCGTACAGGCTTAGCCAGTTGGCGCTGTCCCACGCATCGCGGAAGTTATCCAGCGTCAGCGGGAAGCGCGGCAGAATCGATGCCATCTCCTCGCCAAAGGTGGTGGCGCTGAAGGCGGAAGAGAGCATCCAGATAAACGGGCTAATCCACAGCAGTGCGAGACAGATCATTAACGCCGCGAGGGTGATCGGGCGTGAGTGGCGCAGACGCAGCCACAATGGGCGAGTCACGGACGGTGCGTGCGGGATGGCGGGTGAAACCTCAACGCTCATAATGCGCTCCTCTCTCAAGCAGTTTCAGGTTAACCAGCGAAAAGATGAACAGGCCTGCCAGCGTCAGGAAGGTCGCGGCGGAGGCTTTGCCAAGATCGTGGGTGTCCCAGGCGAGGTTCTGGATGTAATAGAGCAGCACGGTGGTGGCGTTATCCGGCCCACCGCGCGTCATCACGGCTACGTGGTCAATCTGAGTGATGGAGTAGATCAGCGCCGTGGTGATCACAAAACTGATGGTCGGGCGCAGCAGCGGTAGGGTGACTTTGAAGAACACTTGCGTGGCGGTTGCGCCCTCCATCACTGCCGCTTCCCGGGTAGACGCCGGGATGCTTTGTAACCCGGCAAGGAAAAACAGCATGTAGTAACCGGCAAACTTCCAGACGCCAATCAGCGCCAGGGCAAATAGCGCACTGTTACTGCGCCCGAGCCAGTTATTGTTCATCGGGCCGAAGATCTGTGCCAGGTAGTGATCGAGCATGCCGAGGCCGGGCATAAAAATGAACAGCCACAGCGCCGCGGCGCTGACCATCGGGATAATCATCGGGAAGAAGAACGCGGTGCGCAGCCAGCGGTTAATGCGGTGGTTTTCCCACAACGCCACCGCCAGCAGCAGTGCCAGCGTCACGCCCGGAATAACGGTCAGCAGGATGTAAACCAGGTTGTTAAACAGGGATTGCCAGAAAACGGTGTCTTCCAGCAGGCGGGCGAAATTGCCCAGTCCGACATAGGGGGCGTTGTCGCTTGCCATGCGGGTATCGAACAGGCTGTCGTACACCGAACGTAGCAGCGGGAACCAGGTGAACAGCGCCAGGAACAGCAGCGACGGCGACAGGATCAACCACGGAAGCCAGTATTTTCTCATAAGCGTTTCAAAGCGAATTTACGGGTTTTGAAAGCCAGAGAGTCTGTGAAAGTAATGCTGCAAAAGGATGGCGTAAAGGTGACTGTTTAATGAACCGGTGTTCATGGGGGCGTGCGTAGGGACTGATAAGAGAAGCTGCCATCGGGCAATCCGGCGCGCAGATAAAAAAAAGCCCCGCATCATGCGGGGCAAATCTCTAACACCATTCTTGTCGTGACATCAGAAATCCATCTTCACCGTAAACTGCACTTCGCGCGGGTCGCCAATCTGGTTACCCAGGTTATTGGTGGCGATAGACGAGGTGTAATAGGTCTTATCGAAGATGTTTTTCAGGTTTACCTGTAAGGTTACCGGGTATTGCAGCTTCATTTTATAAGCGGCAAACGCATCGGCAACAAAGTAGCCCGGCAGATAGTAATCTGCGCCGTTGGTGGCTGAACGGCGGCTTACACCGTGGCCGCCGCCGCCAAGGGTCAGTGTATTCCCGGCAAACACATTATGAATGTCGTACGTCAGGAACAGGGAACCGGTGTGGCGCGGAACGTTCGGCAGCGGTTTACCCGCATAATCCGGGTCTTCCAGCACTTTGGCTGCGGTGTAGCTGTAGCTGGCGATCACATTCATGTTCGGCGTCAGCGAACCGGCCAGATCCATCTCCACGCCCTGCGAGCGTACGCGACCGGCGGTTTTCGCTACCGTTTCATCACCCACGATCTCGCTATACAGCACGTTGCGCTTATGGATATCAAATGCAGTGATATTGGCAGTAACACCGTCGAACAGGTCAAATTTCGCGCCCACTTCGTAAGACGTTGACGTCTCCGGCGGCAGATCGCCAATATAGCTGGCGATAGACGACTGCGGCATAAACGCTTTTGCCACGTTGCCGAACAGCGAAACCGACGGCGTCAGCTTGTACACCAGGCCGAATTTCGGCGTCCATTTCTCGTCGCTGCTGTCGGTGTTGACGTTGAACGGGCGGCCCTTGCCTGCATACTGCGTGTAGTACTGATAACGCATCCCGGCGACGGCGATCCATTTGTCGGTCAGGTACAGCGCGTCCTGCGCATAGGCGGAGTAACTCTCCTGCTTAATGGTCTGATCGCTGTCGGAGGCAGAAACCGATGTACACTTGCTGGCGTTGCCGTAGGTTGGGTTGTAGATATTGAAATCTTTGACGTTTTTACAGCGGATCATGTCAGTACGCAGCAGATCGTAATATTCATACGACACACCCGTCAGGATCTCATTGTAGAAGCCGCCGATATCCACATTCCCTTGCAGATCCGCCCGCGTGCTGTGCATGCGCTGGGTCGAACCTTGGGTTGCGTCGACGCGGCGGGTCAGGTTGCCGGTTTTCGCATCGTAGGCCATCACGCGCGACTGGTTGTCGCTGTACTTATCCTGGCTGTAACCGTACTCGACTTTTCCGGTCCATGCGCTGTTGAAGCGGTACTCGGCATTTAATTGCGCGATATCGGATTCGCCATCGGTGATGTTAAACGGTTCATCAAAACGGGTTTTTCTGTCGACGTTCACCGCCTGTTTGGTGGTGAGATCGAAGATGGTGCCACGATCGAACGGTGTCTGATAATCGCGATGTGAATACATCACGTTGACGGTGGCGTTATCACCAAACCAGGTCAACGACGGGGCGATAAAGGTGCTTTTTTCTTTGCCGAAACTGCGCCAGTAATCTTCATTCTGGTACTCGCCAATCAGGCGATACGCCAGCCGCGTTCCTTCAATCGGACCGGTGACGTCAAACTGCCCGGTGCCGCCGCCGAAACTGGAAGAGGTGGCCGAGATCGAGCCGCCAAAAGTGGTTTCCGGGCGTTTAGTGACAACATTGATAAGCCCGCCGGGATCGAGGATCCCGTACAGCGTGGAAGCCGGGCCTTTCAGTACTTCCACGCGCGACGTGGCGGCATTAAAGCTGCGTGGCACTACGGTGCGCAGGCCGTTGGTCATGATGGAACCATCGCGGTTGGCGCCAAATCCCCGGCGGACAAACGCATCCTGCGTACCGCCCAGTGTGTTGGTCTGCACCACGTTACTAACGTTATACAGCGCTTCGTCGAGGCTGGTGGCGTGCTGATCTTCCAGCACTTCATCACTCACGGTGTTGACTACCTGCGGGATATCCAGCATCGGCATTGAGGTCAGCGTAGCGGTGGAGGTATTCAGTGGTTGATAGCCGGATGTCGCCTGTTTATCGGCGGAGGAGGCGTCTGCCAGCACCGTAAGGGTATCGCCGTCGCTGGTCTGATCAGTTTTGGTCGCCGCGTGCGTAAATGGAGTGAAGACCGATCCCAAAAAGATCGCGGAGAACAGCGCGCGACCTTTCAGCCCGGTAATACAACGAGTTAACTCAGCCATGTAATCTACTTTCCCGAAAGGATCCTGCGAGCCATGCAGGAGTGAACGTTTTTTTAGTAATTGCTCTTTTGCATCAATCTATCCGTTAACCGCTACTGTGGTTTCAGATATGTAATTGAGAATCATTCAATCATGGCGTTTTGTAGTAGTAAATGGAAAAAGAAAGAATTTCGCTACAGCGCTTCTCCGCGCCAAATAAGCCGGTTGAGATTCGAACTTTCAATGTCTAATTAATTGAATATAAAAAGATAAATTTAAAAATGTTTGATGGGTTTCTGTTGTAGTGACAGCCCTGAAAACGTTGCGGGTTTATCTCATCATCAGGCTTGACTACTACAGTGGCAAACGGCAATATCGAAAAGAGAATGATATTTATTTTTATTTGTAAGGGTAGCGCGCGTCATGCCACAGTCAGTGGAAAATCTAACTGCAGAACAAGGAATCGTACTGGAGGCGTTATCCGCGGGCTATCACCAACAGGTTATCGTCGACAATATCAACCTGACCATCCCCGCCGGGAAGATGACTGTGCTGGTGGGGGCGAACGGTTCAGGCAAATCCACGCTGCTTGGCACCATTGCCCGCATGCTGAAACCGCTTGGCGGCAGCGTGCTGCTTGATGGCAAAGCCATTCACCAACAGCCGACCAAAGCCGTCTCCCGCCAGTTAGGCATTCTGCCGCAGTCGCCGATTGTACCGGAAGGGCTCACCGTGTTTGAGCTGGTGTCGCGCGGGCGTTTTCCGTGGCAGAGCTTTATGCGCCAGTGGTCGGAAGACGATGAACTGGCGGTACTGGAAGCGCTCAATCTTACCGGGACCGCCGGGTTTGCCCATCAGCCCGTCGACAGCCTCTCCGGCGGGCAACGCCAGCGCTGCTGGATCGCAATGGCACTGGCGCAGCAAACGCCGGTGATCCTGCTGGATGAACCCACCACCTTTCTCGATCTGCGCTACCAGGTGGAGATCCTCGAACTGCTGCATTCGCTGACGCGCCATCATCAACGGACAGTCGTGGTGGTGTTGCATGATCTTAACTTTGCGGTGAACTACGCCGACACGCTGGTGTTTCTCAAACAAGGGCGCTTACAGGGCGTGCTCCACGAAGGGGATAACTGCACACCAGAGCTGATCAAAAGCGTCTTCGATGTTGACGTGCAGATGTCGGTGAACCCGCTAACCGGAAAACCCTTCTTTATGCCCTTCCGTAAACCTTACGGAGACGGCGCGTGAGCGCTGTGCCGCTTGCCGCCCGCCGCCGTTCCTGGCGTACAGGGATGACGTTTGTTGTGTTACTGCTGCTGTTGCTGGCAGCGGGTATTGCGCATCTGGGGCTGGGCGCGCGTTATATTGCGCCGCCTGCGGTTATCCGGGCGCTGGTGGATTTTGATGCCCGCAATTTCGATCATCGCGTGATCGTCAGCCTGCGCCTGCTACGTCTGGTTGCGGCGCTGTTTACCGGTGCGGCGCTGGGTGTTGCCGGGGCGCTGTTGCAGTCGGTGATCCGCAACCCATTAGGCGAACCGCATATTCTGGGCCTCAATGCCGGCGCGGCACTGGCCGTGGTAGCGACCACTGCACTTGGCGTCAGCCTTGGGGATTCCCCTTTCAGCCGCCCGCTGATTGCCGCAGGCGGCGCTGCGGCGCTCTTCTCGCTGGTGATGGCACTCTCTGCGGCGGGGCGTGCGGGGTTTACGCCGATGAAAGTAACGCTCTGCGGCGTGGCGCTGTCGACATTCGCCTCCTCCATTACGGCGGCGATCCTGATCCTTGATGAACAAACGCTGTTGAGCATGCGCACCTGGCTGGCGGGGGATCTCGCCGGGCTGAACTGGGCGTTGATTCAGCATGCGGCTTTCGCCGCGCTGGCCGGGTTTGTGCTGGCGCTCTGGTTGTCGCCATCGCTGAATATGCTGGCGCTGGGTGACAATATGGCGCGTGGCCTGGGGGTGTCGCTGGCGCGCACCCGCGTGCTGTCGCTGCTGGCTATTGCGTTGCTGTGCGGCGCGGCGGTGTCGGTAGCCGGACCCATTGGTTTTATCGGCTTGGTGGTGCCGCATATGGTGCGTCGGTTCGCCGGGGACGATTTGCGCGCCGTGGTGCCGCTGTCGGCGCTGAGTGGCGCGTTACTGTTATTACTGGCGGATATCGCCGCCCGGATGTTGCTGTCGCCGCAGGAACTGGCGACGGGTGTGATGACCGCGCTGGTCGGCGCGCCGCTGTTTATTGCGCTGGTGGCGAGGTTCTTTAAATGAAGGGAAGGCTTCACCACACCGGGTTGTGTGGCGTGCGCATCGGCAGTTTTTCCCGTTTGTTACGCCCGCAAGCACTGTTCTGGCTTACCGGGCTTGGCGTGCTGGCGCTGGTGCTGCTGCTCTGTGGCGTCACGCAAGGTTCGTTACCCGTGCCGGCATCGGCAATAGGTCGCGCGCTGTTTTACCCCGCAACGCTTAGCGCAGAGCAACAGTATGTGGTGTGGGATATTCGTTTTCCCCGGGTACTGATGGCGCTGTTGTGCGGCGCGATGCTCGGTATGGCGGGGGCGGCGATGCAGTCGATAACCCGTAACGGGCTGGCGGATCCGGGGTTGATTGGCGTGAAAGAGGGGGCCAGCGTGGTGGTATTAACGCTGGTACTTGCTTTCCCTGCGGTGGGGGTGGTGTGGCGTCCGCTGGCGGGTATGGCGGGCGGTCTGCTGGCGGCAGGGCTGGTTATGGGACTGGCGCGGGATGTTTCGCGCCCGCGTTTTGTCTTGCTGGGGATTGGCGTCTCCTGGACCTTTGCCGCCGGTATCGGCGTGTTTATGACCACCGCTGATGTGCGCGATGTGCAAACCGCGATGATGTGGCTGGCGGGAAGTCTGCATGCCGCCACCTGGCCGCTGCTGGTGGTCGCGCTGTGCTGGGCGCTGCCTGCAACGCTGATCCTGCTGTTAACGGCGCGCGCTGCCGATGTGGCGTTGCTGGGAAAGCAGGCCGCAACCGGCCTCGGCGTCCGCCTGGCGCGACTTGAACTGCTGCGCATTATCGCCCCGGTGTTGCTGACCGCCGCCACGGTCTCCTGCGTCGGCAGCATGGGATTTGTTGGTCTGATTGCCCCGCATATGGCGCGCTTTCTGCTACGCGGCGGACAGCGCGCGTTGCTGTGGGGCAGCGCCATGCTGGGCGGCTTGCTGGTATTGCTGGCGGATTCGCTCGGTCGGCTGGCCTTTGCACCGTTGCAAATTCCCGCCGGGATTGTGATTTCGCTGGTCGGCGGGCCATTTTTCCTGTTGCTGCTGTGGCAGCGGCGGGATCGTTTATAGATCCTGAGGAGCAGTATGCGCTTACTTCTTTCACTTTTGCTGCTGGTGGGGCTAAGCGTCAGCGCCGCACAACCGACGCAGGCTTTTACCGACGATCTGGGCCGTGTGGTCACCGTGCCACTGCACCCAACACGGATCGTTTCTCTGCACGATCTTGACATCACCATCCCGCTGATCGAACTCGGCGTCCCGCCGGTGGCCAGTCACGGGCGTACCCGCCCGGACGGAACGCATACGCTGCGCTCCAGCGCCATGTTGACCGGGGTCGACTTTGATAACGCGGACATAAAATTTATCGGCTCGGCGGATATTGATATTGAAGCGGTTGCTGCGGCAAAGCCGGATTTGATCATTACCGAACCCAGCCGTAATACGCCGGTTGAGCAACTGGAGAAGATCGCCCCGACGGTGAGCATCGATCATCTGGACGGCGGCGCGCCGCAGATTTACCGCAAACTGGCGCAACTGACCGGCACGCAGGCCAGGCTGGCGATCCTTGAGCGGCGTTACCAGGCGCAGATCGCGGCGCTGAAACAGACCATCGACACGCGTAATATTACCGTGTCGGTTATCCAGGCGAATAACGGCAAAATCAACGCCATGCACAGTTACCACTCTCTGGGGCGCGTATTGCGCGATGCCGGTTTCCGTTTCCCACCGCTTATTGAGAGCATCCCTGACGGCGGGCGCATTGACGTCAGTGCGGAGCGACTGCCGGAGCTGGACGCGGATTTTGTCTTTGCTACCTGGCGCGGCGATACCGGCGGTAAGCCGCAGGATGAGATAGCGGCGATGGATGCCGTGATGCCGGGCTGGTGCGATTTTCTTAATGCCTGTCGTAGCGGGCGCTATGTGCTGATCTCGCGTGAAGAGGCGATCTCCAACTCCTTTGCCTCGCTGAGCCTGATGGTGGCGCAGGTGCAATCGCAGATTGCCGGGCGGCCGTTGCCAGTGACGAAATAAGGGCAATAAGCATGCTGAACACCAAAAAAGCCAAAGGTCGCGTGGATGTCTACGGTGAGCGCTTTCGGGCGCGGGCGCATACGCTGTCGCCGCGCTTGCAGGCCGTTGCACGTTATATCAATGAAAACCGGGAAGGGGTGCTGGAGCATACCGCCATTGAAATCGCGGCGGCGACGCAGACCTCCGACGCGACGGTGGTGCGCGCGATTCAGGCGCTGGGTTTTGCCGGGCTGCGGGATTTAAAGCAGACGCTGGAGCACTGGTTTGGCCCGGCTATCTCATCCGCCGAGAAGATGACCACCACGGTGAATGCGCTCTCCTGTGATGTGAATTCCGGGATCGATTTTGTGCTGGAAGGGCATCAACACACGTGTGACATCCTCTCCGCGCCGGATAACCGCTACGCCATTGCTCAGGCTGTCGCCTTGCTGGTGGAGGCGCGACAGGTGGCGATTTTCGGTATTGGCGCATCGGGCATTCTGGCGGAGTACACCGCCCGGTTGTTCAGCCGCATCGGGTTGCCTGCCACGCCGCTCAACCGTACGGGGATCGCCTTGTCGGAGCAGCTCATCAACCTGCAACGCGGTGATGTGATGATCATGATGGCGCAGAAATCCGCGCATCGTGAAGGGCTGACCACTTTGAAAGAGACGCGACGGCTGGGCATTCCGGTTATTTTACTGACCAATGCCGTGGATTCGCGCTTTAGCCAGGAGGCGGATGTGGTGATCCACGTGCCGCGTGGCGGCGAGAAGGGCAAAATTCCGCTGCACGGCACGGTATTACTGTGCCTGGAGATGATTATCCTGTCGGTGGCGTCCGCCACCTCGCAACGGGCCATTAAAACGGTGAAACGCATTAATGAGTTTCACCGTGGGTTAAAACCGGGCGGAAAGAAGGGCTAGGTTCAGGAAATAAACATCAGCGGCGACAGGCCAAAACGTACAGCTAATTTCTTGATGTGATTGATGTTGAGCTGTCGCTCGCCGTTCAGCACTCTTGAGACCATGGATTTGCCACCAATTTCATCCTGAAAATCAGATGTCGTGAGTTTGTACTGATCCATTAACGTTCTGAGTACCGCGAGACCGGCAGGGATGGATGCCATTTCTTCACGTAAGGCAATAATCTCAGGCTGATTATTCTCGTAGGCACTGATCTTTGCACAAACGATGTCCAGCAGAGGACTACCGGGATTGTCTATTAACAGATGTTCCACCAGTTCTAATGCATCCTGATAGTCTTTCTCACTCGGATGTTCTCCCAACAGGGGAACGGCAGCAATCAACGCATCGGTTGCTTTCAGGGCGTCAGCGACAATCATTTTTTCTTCCCCTTCGTACGATGTTGTTCGGTAAAGCGGTCGTATTCTTTGTGTGTGAAGATGTGGCGAACATAGAACTTTTGGCTTTCGAAGAATATCAGGGCCACCAGTCTGAGGTTATTGTTTGCGATATCAATGACATAATATTTACTGAGGTATTTAAAGTTATCCAGCGTTGGGTACAATTTTTTCAGCTCGTCCGGTGTGGGACAGTTCGCTTGTTCAATTGTTTTCGCCAGCGTAAGGAGCTCGCCTCTGTACTGAGGAAAACGATGTATCGCTTCCTGAATGGCTTTCATTGATATTAAATGCATCCCTGCTTGTCCTCTGAGTCCGTTGCCAATAAGTCAACACTATTCTCTGGTTGCCATTTTGTCAACTTATCATTGTCTCTGGCTACGCTGTCGCCCGCAAATATGGATCACCATTGCAGCGCTGTAAGCCAGCACAATGGCGATACTCATTTTCCACATGGCTTCGCCGCCAAGGCCGGAAAGCGGTGTGGCGATGCCGCCAAAAACAAACATCAACATCCCCAGCAGTGCCGAGGCGGTACCGGAATGGCGTGCGTCGACGCTGTTCATCGCCGCCGATCCGGCAATGGTCGAAATACCGCTATTGACCGCAACGGTGAAAAACAGCCCCACCAGTGCCGGCACCGCCATATTGAGCCAGGCAAAAACGGCGGTCATCAGCGCCAGCAGCACCGCCAGCGCCAGACCGTTTTTTAACAGCGTCGCACCACTGATGCGCCGCGCCAGGCGGGCGAAAATCAACGCGGAAATAATCATTCCCACGCCGTTAACGCCAAACACCAGGCTGAACTGGATTGGCGTCAGACCGTATTCGTTTTGCAGGACAAACGACGAGGAACCGATATATGAGAACAACCCGGCCAGCATAAACGCCTGAATAAAGCAGAAGGTGGAAAACTGCCTGTTTTTCAGCACGATCAGCGACGTTTTCAGCAAACTTTCACCGCTGCTTTTTTCCTGTAATGTCTCTTTTAACAGCAGCGTGGCGCAGAGCACCAGTACCACGCCGATGACCGCCATGGTCCAGAACAACGCGCGCCAGTGCAGTAACGAAGTGATATACCCGCCGAGTATGGGGGAGACAATAGGGGCGATGCCGGTAATGGTCATCAGCAGGGCGAAAAACTGCGTTAACAGCGTGCCTTGATACTTATCACGGGCAATGGCGCGGGAGAGGACGGAGCCGCCCGCGCCAGCAATCCCCTGAACAAAGCGCCAGAAGATCAGCCAGTGGATATCCTGCGTGCTGGCGCACAGTACCGACGACACGATAAACAGCAGTAACGACAGCAACAACGGGCGCTTGCGCCCCATTCTGTCGCTTAGCGGGCCGAAAAAGAGCTGCCCAAGGCCCAGTCCAATCAATGACGCCGTCAGTGAGAGCTGGGTTAAGGTGTTGGTGGTGTCCATTTGCCGGGTGATGTCCGGCAGGGCGGGCAGATAAAGGTCGGTACAAATTGGCCCGATGGCCGTCAGCATGCCAAGTACGATGGCATACGCAGGGGATATCCGTGACATAACAAACTCCGAAAAGAGTGCGCCGGAAAAACCCGGCGCAAAACCATTAACGCACGCCGCCGCCCAGTGATTGCCAGAGGGTCACGCGGTTTTCCAGGTCGGTTTGCTGGAGTGAAATCAGTGACTCCTGCGCCGTCCACAATGCGCGCTGTGCGGTCAGCACGGACAGGTAATCGCCGGTGCCGGCATTGTACTGACGCTGGGCGATATCCAGCGATTTCTGCTCTGCCGCTGCGTACTGGCGCTGCGCATCGAGCTGTTCATTCAGCGTTTCACGACGGGCCAGCGCATCGGCGACATCTTTAAACGCGCTCTGAATGGTTTTCTCGTAAGTGGCGATCAGCCCTTTCTTCTCCGCTTCAGCATAGCGCAGCTCCGCCGTATTTTTGCCGCCGGTAAACAGCGGCAGGGAGATGGACGGCGCAAATGACCATACCTTCATGCCGTGGCTAAACAGGGAGGAGAGCGAATCGCTGCCCACGCCTGCGCTGGCGGTCAGTGAGATGGTCGGGAAGAAGTTTGCCCGTGCCGCGCCAATGTTGGCATTGGCGCTCAGCAGATTATGTTCCGCTTCCTGAATATCCGGGCGGCGCAGCAGGACGGAAGACGAGACGCCAGCAGGCGTCAGGGTGATGCTGTTATCCGCCAGGCTTTCCAGCGTTCCCGGCAGCAGGGAATCTGCCACGGTGTCGCCTGCCAGCAGATTGAGGGCGTTTTTATCCTGCACCACTTGCGTCTGATAGCTGGCGACGCTGGCGCGCGCCTGTTGGAATACCGCCATGGCATCGGCAATATCGCTCGCCGCTGCCACGCCAACCTGCTGTTTTCGTTTGACGATATTCAGCGAGTTTTGCGCGCTTTCCATCGTCTGTTTGGCCAGCGCAAGATTACTGTTATCCGCCGCCAGCGTTATCCAGGCGGTGGTGATTTCCGCCACCAGACTGAGACGGGTGTTCTGCGCGGTATATTCACTGGCAAGCCAGGTTTCACGCTCAGCACGGGTCAGACTCTGGTTACGGCCGAACAGGTCCAGCTCAAAACTGGACACCGCGCCATCCGCTTCGGCGCTATTGGTCAGGCCGCTGGCAACAGTCCGGCTGCGGGTATTGCTCAGCTCGGCATTGACCGTCGGGAACAATGCTGAGCGGTCTTCCGCATACAGGGCGCGTGCTGCATCAATATCCGCAATCGCTTTTTGCACATCGCGGTTTTTGGTCAGCGAGTCGCTAACCACCTGTTTAAGGCGCTTATCGTTAACAATTTGCTGCCAGTCGGTGGCCACGGCTTGCGCCTGGCCGCTGGTCCCCGGTAGCGTCGCCGGGATTGGCGCCTGCGGGCGCTCATAGGTTGGGTCTAACGAGACGCAACCGGCGCTGAGCAGGGCCAGAAAAAGAACACTGATACGCAACATAATTACTCCTGACGTGCGCGTTTACCGGCGAACAATTTTTTCACCAGTACAAAGAACAGAGGAACAAAGAAGATGGCCAGCAGCGTTGCCGTTAACGTCCCGCCGATAATGCCGGTACCGATGGCGACGCGACTGTTCGCCCCGGCGCCTGTCGCAACCGCCAGCGGCATCACCCCGGCGATAAACGCCAGCGAGGTCATCATGATCGGGCGCAGACGGGTACGGGCGGCGCGCAGGGCGGCACGCGACAAGGAACTGCCTTGCTGTACCGCGGCTTCGGCGAACTCCACAATCAGGATGGCGTTTTTCGACGACAGGCCGATAGTCGTCAGCAGCGCCACCTGGAAGTACACGTCGTTACTCAGTCCGCGCATCCAGGCGGCAAGCGCAGCACCCAGCACACCCAGCGGGATCACCAGAATCACCGAAATCGGCACCGACCAGCTTTCATACAGCGCCGCCAGGCAGAGGAAGACCACCATAATTGAGATGGCGTACAGGCTCATGGCCTGGCCGCTGGCGAGTTTTTCCTGCAATGAAAGACCGCTCCATGCCCAGGTTGTCCCCGCTGGCAAGCTGTCGGCCAGGTTTTCCATTTTGGTCATCGCCACGCCGGAGCTGAAGCCCGTGGCGTTTTCGCCCTGGATCTCATAGGCCGCTGAACCGTTGTAACGCACCAGGCGTTCCGGGCCGTACTCCCAGTGCGTGGTGGCGAAAGCAGAGAACGGCGTCATGTCGCTGTTGCTGCCGCGCACATACCATTTGTTGAGGTCGGACGGTGCGGATCGCGAGTCGCTATCGCCCTGGATATAGACCTTTTTCACACGGCCACGGTCAGTAAAGTCATTCACGTAGGTGCCGCCCCAGGCGCTGGAGAGCGTATCGCTGACATCGCTCAGCGACAGGCCTAATGCCACGGCTTTATTGCTGTCGATATCCACCTGCAACTGCGGCATCTGCGGCAGGTCGTTAGCGCGCACGGCATGCAGTTCCGCGCTCTGGTTCGCGCTGCCCAGCAACTGGTTACGGTATTTCAGCAACTGGTCGCGATCGGTGCCGCCGCTGGCCAGCAGTTCAAAGGTGAAACCGTTACTTTGACCCAGACCATCCACAGACGGCGGCGTCATGGCGAAGATGCTGGCATCGCGGATGCTGCTCAACTCGCGGCTGGCGCGTAATGCAATGGCCTGTGCGGTGTTTTCCGATCCCACGCGCTGGGACCAGTTTTTCAGTGAGACGAAGGCCATCCCGGCGTTCTGCCCGCTACCGCTGAAGCTAAAGCCGGTAACGGTAAAGATCGCTTCGGTGTTGGCTTTCTCTTTATTCAGGAACCAGTCGGTTACCTGGTTGGCGACCTCTTCAGTGCGGTTTGCCGTTGCGCCCGCAGGCAGAGTGAACTGCACCATGATTTCGCCCTGATCTTCCGTGGGCAGGAAGCTGCCAGGCAGTCGCCACATGACAAACGCCATTGCTGCGCAGAGCACCGCGTAAGTGCCAATGACCGTCACTGCGCGACGCAAAACGTGCATAACACCGTGCTGGTATTTGTGCTCGGTATTGTTGTAGAAGCGGTTGAAGCCGCCAAAGAAACCTTTTTTATGCGGTACGCTGTGTTGCATCACCGCGCCGCACAGCGCGGGTGTCAGCGTCAGCGCCACCACCACTGACAGCGCCATCGCCGAGATGATGGTGACCGAGAACTGACGGTAAATCACCCCGGTTGAGCCGCCAAAGAAAGCCATCGGCAGGAAGACGGCGGAGAGCACCAGCGCAATCGCAATCAGCGCGCCGGAGATTTCACCCATCGACTTGATGGTTGCTTCGCGGGCGGGCAGGCCTTCGTCGCGCATAATACGCTCGACGTTTTCCACTACCACGATGGCGTCATCCACCAGTAGCCCTATCGCCAGCACCATCGCAAAAAGCGTCAGGGTGTTAATGGAGTAACCAAACAGCGCCAGCACGCCAAACGTACCCAGCAGCACCACCGGCACCGCCAGCGCCGGAATCAGCGTAGCGCGGATATTTTGCAGGAACAGGTACATCACGCAGACCACCAGTACGATGGCTTCAATCAGCGTCTTAACCACGTCCTCGATGGAGATTTTGATGAATTCTGTGCTGTCTTTCGGGTACGCCACGTCATAGCCCTGCGGCATGCTATGGCGATACTCGGCGATTTTATCTTTCACCAGCGTGGCGGTATCCAGCGCGTTTGCGCCCGGTGCCAGCATCACCGCCAGACCGGCCGCCGGGTGACCGTTCAGTTTGGCGATGGCGTTGTAGTCTTCGCTGCCCATTTCGACGCGGGCGACATCTTTCACACGCACCACCGCGCCGCTGCTTTCGCTCTTGATGATGATGTCCTGGAACTGCGCTACCGTTTGCAGGCGCGACTGGGCGCGTACGGTGGCGGTTAACTGCTGGCTGTTGGACGATGGCAGCGCACCAATTTTACCGGCGGAGACCTGCACGTTCTGCGCTTCAATGGCGGACTCGACATCCGACGGCATCAGCGAGTAGGAGGCCAGTTTGTTCGGATCCATCCAGATGCGCATCGCGTATTCCGCGCCGAACACTTGCAGGCTACCGACGCCGTTCACACGGGCCAGCGGATCCTGCATGTTACTGACCAACCAGTCGGCGATGTCGGAACTGGTGGCACGATCGGTTTTATCGTACAACCCCATGATCAACAGGAAGTTGCTCTGGGATTTCACGACCGTCACCCCGGACTGGGTCACTTCGGTCGGCAAACGGGATTCCGCCTGCTGCACTTTGTTCTGCACCTGAACCTGGGCGGTATCCGGGTCGGTTCCCTGCTCAAAGGTTACGGTGATATTCACTTCACCATCTGAACTGCTGGTTGAGGAGAAGTAGAGCAGGTTATCCAGCCCGGTGAGTTGCTGCTCGATAACCTGGGTGACGCTGTTTTCCAGCGTTTGCGCCGACGCACCGGTATAGGTGGCGCTGATTTTGACCGCCGGTGGCGCAACATCCGGATACTGCGCTACGGGCAGCGTGCGGATCGCCAGAATACCGGCCATCATGATCAGAATGGCGATCACCCAGGCAAAAACCGGGCGTCGCACAAAGAAGCTGGAGAACATCAGGCTTTTCCTCCGTTCGCTTCCTGGACCTCAACGGCCTTAACCGCTGAGCCCGCGGCGACTTTATCGGTGCCTTCCACGATCAGCTTGTCGCCGCTTTGCAGGCCTTTCACCACCAGCCATTTATTGCCGTAGGCGTCGCTGGTTTCGAGGGTGCGTTGTTCCACTTTGTTCTGTGCGTTGACCACCAGCGCGGTGGCGTTACCTTTGGCGTCGCGGGTTATCCCTTGCTGCGGTGCGAGGATCGCGTTGTCCATCACCCCTTCTTCCACACGGGCGCGAACAAACATCCCCGGCAGCAGTTGATGATGCGGGTTCGGGAACACGGCGCGCAGGGTGACGGAACCGGTCGCTTCATCAACGGCGACTTCGGTCAGCGCTAAACGCCCTTTTTCACTGTAGGTGCTGCCATCTTCCAGCGTCAGCGTGACGCTCAGGGTATTGCTGTCGCTGGCGAGCGCTTGCCGACGTAAACGCAGAAGATCAACGCTTGAGCGGGTGAGATCGACGTACATGCTGTCCAGCCCGCGCACGGTTGCCAGCGCCGTGGTTTGCTCTGCCGTTACCAGCGCGCCAGGCGTCACGGAAGAGATGCCAATACGCCCGGCAATCGGCGAGGTGACGGTAGTCCAGTTCAGATTGATGCGTGCGGTTTCCAGCGCGGCTTTTTTCGAGGCCACGCTGGCGCGGTCCTGCGCGCAGGTGGATTGCGCATCGTCGGCATCCTGGCGTGATACGCCATCCTCTTTCACCAATTGCGCATAGCGGGTTGCTTTCTGGCAGTCAGACGTCACCAGCGCTTGCGCTTGCTTCAGCGCAGCGTCGGCCTCATCAAACGCCGCGCGGTAGCTGGAAGGATCGATCTGGTAAAGTGCCTGCCCGGCCTTTACCGTATCGCCTTCCGTAAACAGGCGTTTCTGGATGATGCCGCCAACCTGCGGACGGACTTCAGCCGACAACAAAGCGGACGTGCGGCCTGTCAACTGGCTGGCGATGGCGAGCGGCTGGCTTTTTAAGGTCACCACGCCGACTTCCTGGGCCGGTTGTTGTGCAGGTGGGGTGGCATTATCGCAACCAACAAGGGCGAGGGCGGCCACTAACGTTGTTTTTATTAACTTCATTTCTCTTTTTCCTGGCATGAGCGAAGCCTGCCCGTTTTTTTAAACAGGATAAGGCGCAGGCGGATGTGCTATATATTGGATATAGCAATATGTAGGTTAAGGTTTATATTCCCTTATTTTTTTGAGTTATTTATTTGTCTGCAAAAAGCATCGTGGTGATTTCCTGATACAACAGTTGTAATTGCGTTGGGTCGCATTTTTGCGGTGTTAAACGGCGCAAGGTGGTGCCTTCCATCAGTGCCGCCAGTAACTCCACGCAACAGCGGACACGCTCCGCGCTCAGATGCGGGTGTCGGCTTTGCATATGGTTGCAGGCGTTCTCAAACATACGGGCGTCGGCTTCGATCATCATGGCCTGGACTTGCGGATTGCGGGTCGCTTCTGCGGCCATCTCCAGCATCAGCGCATCATCATCCGGGCTCAAAGACTGGCGCCAGGCCAGCGTTTCTGGCAGGTGGCTGGTCTCGGTCTTGTTTTCCATCTCCGCAATGCGGTAGTCAATGATGCGGCGGATCATCTCTTCAATGATCGCGTCTTTACTCACGAAGTAACGGTAGATCTGCCCTACGCTGAGCTGCGCTTCGAGGGCGATTTGCGACATGCTGGCGGCATGAAAACCGCTGGCACGAAAACGCCTGCGGGCAGCGGCAATGATCTCATCTTTGCGCTGCTGATGGCGTTGTTCCTGCGATGTTTTCGGCTGCATGTCTGACCCTCGTGAATTCGATTTGAGAATGATCGTTCTCATCTGCGAGTAGAGTAAACGAATTTATGTTTTACGGGTAAGTATTTTCTGCGCAAATAATGGCAATTTACAAAAAATGACATTATGAAGAAATAATGAAGAAGTATGGAAAATTGCGCAGGGAAATAATAGCGGAAAGCTGTGCAGTTAATTTGAAGGCATTATGAGTTATTGCAAATTAAATAAACCGGCGCAAGCTTATTACGCCAGTTTATTTATGGATGTCACGCTTTAATGCGTTGATGAATCGCCAGACCTTGCTCGCCCGGCAAAATGTCTTCACGCAGGGTTAACGCCGGGATGTTGTAATCGCCGCCGTTTTGCTGGCGAAACGGCAGCGGCGGCGTTTGCCATAGCGTATCCAGGCGCTCAGCCAGTTCGGCACAGTGTGTGGCATAACGCGCTTCATCAATGCGGCTGCTGTGGTAAATCACCAGCGGTGGCAGCACCGTGAAGCCGGGGTAAAACAAGATGCCATGCTGGATCGGAAACAGAATATCGTTAATCGGGCCATTGATGCCGCGCGGGCTGTAATGCGACGCCCAGCCGCCGGTGGTTACCAGCAACATTGCGCGTTTACCCGCAAGGCGACCTTCGCCGTAGCGATCGCCCCAATGGCTGTCGCTGTGTTCACCCACGCCGTAGGCAAAACCGCAGGCGTAAACGCGATCCACCCACCCTTTCATAATGGCGGGCATGGAGAACCACCACAGCGGGAACTGAAAAATCACCGCATCGGCGCGGTGTAATTTCGCCTGTTCAGCGGCGATGTCCTCTGACTGCGTGCCCTGTTCAAAGGCGTGTTTTGAATCCACAGACGGGTGAAACATGTCGCCAACCGGGGCGCTGCTGCTGTCGTTTGCGTCGAGTTGCGACTTCCATTGCATGGCATACAGGTCAGAAACCTCCACGCGGTGACCCGCGCTCTCCAGATGCTGCACGGCAAACTCTTTCAGCGCGCCATTCAGGGAATGGGGCTGTGGATGGGCATAAACAATCAATACGTTCATAACAACTCCCGGCAATGAGATTGAAGCTGCAGGGTAGGTGAGGCGGCGATATAGTAGAAATTAATTACCGATATCACAGGTATAGTTATGGTTAATCTGCACCGGCTGGATCTCAACCTGTTGCTGACGCTGGATGTGTTGCTCAGCGAGCATAATGTCACGCGTGCGGCGCAGCGTTTGAACCTCTCTCAGCCCTCTGTCAGCGTACAGCTTGCGCGGCTGCGGGAGATTTTTGACGATCCGTTGCTGTTGCCCGGACCGCGCGGCATGCAACCCACGGCCAGAGCCGATGGTCTGCGCGAGCCGTTACGTCAGGCGCTGGAGGCGCTGCAACGCGCCGTTTCACCGGTCAGTGAGTTCAACCCCGCTCAGGCGCAGGTGACCTGGCGCGTGGCGGCCACCGATTACACTGAAACGGCCGTGCTGCTCCCGTTACTTGGCAGGCTGCGCGCTGCGGCTCCGGCCAGCCGCCTGGCTATCTTTGAACTCAATCCCGGGCAGATCCAGCGCCAGGCGGAGCAGGGTGACATCGACCTCTTTTTCCACCTGCGCGATGGCTCGCCGCCCGCTTTACACCAGCGATTGTTGTTCAGCGAACGCTATGTGCTGGCGGGGCGCGTAAACCATCCGGCGTTACAACGTCGGCCCACGCTTGAGCAGTTTTGCTCGCTCGAACATGTGATTGTGTCGCCGGAGGGCGGCGGGTTTAGCGCTGCGACCGATCTGGCGCTGGCGCAGCGCGGACTGACGCGCAATGTGGTGCTGTCAGTGCCGCATTTCCTGTTTATGCTGGATGCGCTGGCACGAACTGATCTGGTGGCGGTGTTGCCGGAGCGACTGGTGGCAAAGTCCGGCGTATTAAGCGTGGTTGAACCCCCGGTTGAGCTGGCGGGCTTCGACATGCTGATGCTGTGGCATGAAAGGTTGCACCGCGATCCGGGGCACAAATGGCTGCGCCAGCAGATCCTGACCTCACTGGCCACTGGCTGAGTGTTAAAATCCTGTAATTTGTATGTGAGAATAATTCTCAATATTATTGAAGCGCTCCGACGCCAATGGTAAGGTGTAAGCCATTTCGTCCCGCCCGGGACAAGGGATGCGACAGGATCGCGACGGCTGCCGGCTATGCAAAAAACACACTTTTCGGTTGAAGACTTTATCGGCTTTGGCGAGCGCTATGGCATCGATTATCGCTTCCCGGCGTTGTCGGGCGACTGCACCTTCAATAAAGCGCAGCGGATTGTGATCCGTGGGGATGTGGAAGAGATGACGCTCTTTTCCGGCCTCAATCTGACCCGTTCCGATATTCGCGTTCTTCAACCTTATGAAACCACATCGCTGCACAGTTGCCCGCTCTATATGCTGGTGGTGCTGGAAGGTTGTGTGATGTTGCGTCTTAACGGGCAGGAATTTGTGGTGCGTGCTGGCATGGCGTTTACCTCGCGCCTCAGCGAGCATCAGGTGATGAATGCCCGTCATCTGGCGGATTACCATCTGCGTACGCTGTCGTTGGGCGTCGATCCCGCCCGTTGCCGGCAGTCACCGTTGCTGATGGCGTTGTTGCAGCAATGGGAAGCGGGCGGTGCGCCGACCTTTTTATGGCAGGTTCCGGCGTTTTTACTTTCGGGGCTGCATGCCGCGCAGCAGAGCGCCGGGCCTGGCCTGTCGCGTCAGTTGATGATGGAAGGGCTGATGTTGCAACTGCTGGGGCAGGCGTTGTCTTGCCGCATGCAGGGCAGCGAAAAGCGCAGCGTTGCACCGTGTGGCGAGCAGCACCGGCTGGAAAATGTGCGACGCCTGCTTGAGCAAGAACCGGAAAAAGCCTACACCCTCGATGCCCTGGCGCAGCTTGCAGCCATGAGCTCCAGCAGTTTGCGGGTGAAATTCCGTCAGGCTTACGGACAGCCGGTGTTCGACTATCTGCGTGACTGTCGCCTTGAGCTGGCGCGCAGCTATCTGGCGCAGGGGTATAGCGTGCAGCAAGCCGCATGGATGTCGGGCTATCAACATGCCACCAATTTTTCAACCGCCTTTCGCCGCCGTTACGGCGTCGCACCCAGCGAAGTGCGCGTTTCCTGATCCTCCCCGCTTTACGGGCGTAGACCCTCTTTTCTCTCCTGCAATACGTTTTGTCACCGCGCATATGTGACTCGTCATTGCGCATAGCGAGAGTGGAATCCAAAAAGGTAATAATTCTTATTTACAATAATAACCGCTTCTGGAGATTTTCATGTTCGCAAAAACGCGACTGGCGTTGATGATTGGCTGTATCACAGGTGGAATGAGCGGATTGGCGGCGGCGCAGGAAACCGCAACTGCCAATGATACCGTAGTGGTGACTTCGCAAATGCAGAGCGGCGCAACCAAACTGGAAACGCCGGATATCGAAACGCCGCAGGCGGTCTCGATCGTGACGCGCCAGCAGTACGAAGAGCAGGGGGCAATCAGCGTTCGCCAGGCGGTGAGTTACACGCCGGGCGTGTACAGCAACCAGATTGGCGCGTCGAACCGTTTTGACTACATTGTGCTGCGCGGTTTCTCGGATGGCAGTCTGGATAATATCTATCTCGACGGTCTGAAGATGATGGGTGACAGCAATTCGCACAGTTCTCTGGTCATTGATCCCTGGTTCCTCGACAGCGTTGAAGTGGTGCGCGGCCCGGCATCGGTGCTTTACGGGCGCTCTTCACCGGGCGGCATTGTGGCGCTGAACTCCCGTAAACCGTCGTTTGATCCTGGCGGCGAAGTGAAACTGTTTGCCGGTAACAATAACCAGCGTGGCGCGGCGTTTGATGTGACAGGCCCGGTGGATGATAACGACCGCGTGGCGGTGCGTTTAACCGGCATGACGCGCTATGCGGACTCCCAGTTTGATCACCTGAAAGAGCAGCGTTACGCCATTGCGCCCAGCCTGACGTGGCGTATTACCGACAACACGCGTCTTGAACTGATGGCCTATCTGCACCGCGATCCCGAGGGCGGCAGCCACTCCGGCCTGCCCTATGAAGGTACCGTGGTTTCCCATGCCGGGCAGAAAGTTTCCAACACCTTCTTCGAAGGCGAAGACAAATACGATAAGTACGATCGCCGGGAAAATATGGTTGGTTACAACCTTGAACATGCGTTCGATAGCGGCTGGTCAGTACGCCAGAAACTGCGTTACTTACGCACCAAAGTCGACCTGAACCAGGTGTATGCCGCAGGCTGGCTAAACGACAGCGAGCTGAACCGCGGCTATTCCGGCTCTGATGAATCGCTTTCGGCCATCACCATGGATAACCAGATCGATGGCAGCATCGACACCGGCATTATCAACCACCGCGTGCTTGTGGGCGTCGATTATCAGCGCCGTAGTAATGATGTTACGGCCTCTTACGGCAGCTTCCCGGCGATCGATGCTTTCAACCCGGTCTATGGCACCGATCCCTTGTCGATCACGGTCTACAGTCGCGAAAAGCATAAGCTGGAGCAGACCGGGATCTACGTGCAGGATCAAATGTCGCTGGACAGATGGCGCCTGACGCTGGGTGGTCGTCACGATCAGGTGAAGATCACCAACGTCAATAAGATCAATGACACCAGCGATACGTTGGATCAAAATCACTTCAGCAGCCGTGCCGCGCTGATGTATCTGTTCGATAGCGGTTTTGCGCCGTACGTCAGCTACTCCACTGCATTTACGCCAACCAGCTTTACCGATGAGTACGGCAAGATCCTCAAGCCGATGAAAGGGAAGCAGTGGGAGGCGGGGCTGAAATTCCAGCCGGAAGGATCGCAGACGATGTACAGCGCGTCGGTGTATCGGATCAACCAGGAAAATATTGCCACCAAAGTGGAGCCGACCGATCCGTATCGCTCGATTGGTGAAATTGAGTCGGAAGGCCTTGAGCTGGAAGCGGTGGGGCAGTTGACGGATAACCTGCGTTTGCAGGCGTCTTATACCTACAACGATATCCGCTACACGAAGAGCAGCGCGGAAGAGCAGGGTAAACGCGCCGTTTACGCGCCGCGCAATCAGGCCAGCGCCTGGCTGAGTTACGATGTGAAAAGCGGCCCGCTGAATGGCCTGACGGTGGGTTCCGGCGTGCGTTATGTGAATGGCATTACGTCCGATCGCCAGAATACGCATACGCTGCCTTCCTATACGCTGGTCGACATGGCGGTGGGTTACGATCTTACGCAGGTTGGTCTGAAAGGATTGAGTGCGCAGGTAACGGTCAATAACCTGACGGACAAACGCTATATTGCCGCCTGTAATTCTCTCTCTTACTGCTATTTTGGCGCTGAGCGCAACATTGTTGGCAGTCTCTCCTACGCGTTTTGATGCTTCCGCGGCCCGGTTTGATGCCGGGCTTTTTTGCGGTCCATTATTTTCTGCAGCCAGGCTGATTTTTTTTGTAATATCCATTTTGGACGCTGGTTCGTGATTAAAAAAATAAAATAAGAATATAAGCGACACAAATTACGGCCGACTTAACGACTTTAATTTATTAATTTGCTTCACGATTTCTTAGTAAAAATCATCTATAATTCCCACACTGCGAATCGCTAACCTTGAAGAATATTTGCCATGGTTAATCGCCTTTTTTTAGGTGGCCTTTTTATTTTATTAAACCTGTATGCCTGCAGCGCATGGGCGGTGAACTGCAGGCGTGCGGCAACACCACTGGAAAATACGATTTGCAAGAATGACAATCTGCGCTGGCTTGACCAAACGCTGGATACTATCTATCGCTCAAGGTTGGATCAGGACGACACCCGCTCGATACGCCAGCAATATGCTGCGTGGGAAGCCTCCCTGCAGACCTGCACGACGGATAACTGTATCCGCCGCGCTTATTACAAAGGCATCAATATGGTGTCGGACGTGAAAACGGATTTTACGTGGCAAGGGCAGTGGTGGAATATGCTCGCGCCCCATATGAGCGGCAGCGTGCTGCAGTTTAGTCGCAGCAGTGAATGGAGTATCGACACGGACATCCGCGTATGGGCCGGGGTTAACCGGGAAGAATTTACCGCGGAGGCCCGTAAAGTCTATGGCATGGTGCTGGTTGAAAATATCCGCGATGTCAGCGACTGCTTAATCTTGATCATTCCCAGGCAGGATGGCTCCCTGCAGGTCCACAGCAATGCGGAGTGGGGGTGTCGTCTTATTATGCCCAACGGCGCGTTTATTGATGGCTTGTACCAGCCTGCGGAGAAGGATCCGCGTCCATCCGCCACGTTGTACTCATTGGGCGTGCTTCCCACGAACGCACTGGACCAAAAATTCCGTGCGCTGGTGGGCGATGATTATCAGCAGTTTGTGGATACAGCCAATGTGTTTATCTACGAAAACGACCGGGACAATATGGGCGCGACGGTTGTTTCGATGTGGCTGCGCGGTGCGGCCAACCGGCAAACCGCCATGATTATCTATACGCCGCAGGGTGACATCTGGGCTGCACGCTTATTTCCTCCCGCGCGGCCGGGCGGAAAATTGCAGATGCATTACTTCACCACGCGGGATGATAAAACCCGGCTACCGCGTACGCTGGATATCTGGAAAGAACGCTATCAGGATCAGTAAAACGCAGGGCGGCGCACCGCCCTGTCGATCAGCTCAAGTCCACCGCTTTGTGACCAAAAAACCAGGTGACGATAAAACCGCACAGATATGAGACTGCCACGCCTGCTGCGTAGACCGCCATACCGGCGTAGATCCCCTGAGCCGACGTCATTAGCGGCAGGGCGACCAGCCCGGACGGGCCAAACACGGTATTGAGGCCCACCGGCAACCCCAGCCATGCCACCAGACCAATAAAGAAACCGCCGCACGCGCCGCCAATACAGGCGGTAATGAATGGCTTAACGCGCGGTAGCGTGACGGCGTAAATCAGCGGTTCGCCAACTCCCAGAATGCCGGGAATGATCGCACCACGGATCTGGTTGCGGATAACCGAGTGCTGCGGTGAACGGAAATAGAGCGCAAGCGCTGCGCCGACCTGACCACCGCCCGCCATGGCCAGAATCGGGAACAATGCGTTAAAGCCTTGCGCATCCATCAGCGCAAAATAGACCGGAATAAAGCCCTGGTGCACGCCAAAAACCACGGCAATCAGGAACAGACCGGCCAGCACCGCACAGCCAAACGGGTTACCGTTCAGGTGCAGGAACAGCCATGACATACCTTTAAACAACTCACCGCCAATCGGCATTATCACCGTAAAGGCCAGCGCCCCGGTAATCAGCAGTGTCAGCAATGAGGTGAGGATCATGTCGAGGTTATCCGGCACAATTTTGCGGATTTGTCGTTCAATCCACGCACCGAGAATGGCGGCGATTAAAACGCCAATAATGTTGCCGCGCGGATCGATGCTCATGCCGAAGAAGTTATCGATACCGGAGAAATACCCGCTGGTGGCCTGCGGGTTGTAACCGAGTACAAACAGCGCGGCGATGATCGCGCCGTTAACACCGCTGCCGCCAAAGGCTTTTTGCGCGTTATAACCAATCAGGATCGGCAAAAACGTGAACAACCCCTTGCCGAATATTTTCATGTATCCCACCAGATGGGTGATGGTCGCGCTCTTTTGCGCCGCGCCGCTCAGCAGGCTTTGCTCGATTAATGTCGCAAAGCCGAGCAACATCCCGGCGGCGATAAATCCGGGGATCAGCGGGGTGAAAATCGTGGCGAATTTCGACAGGAACTGATGCACCGCGCTGGTCTGTTTCGCTTTCATCTGCTGTTTGGTGTCGCGCGCCACGCTTTGCAGCGTTGCGGCTTCAGCCGGGGCGTGTTCATGTCCAAGCAGCCTATTCATGGCGTCTGCGGCGGTTTGTGCTTTCCCCGGACCGACAATAATTTGTAATTGATCATCACTGTTCACTACACCCAACACACCCGGCAGGGCTTTGAGACGTTCATAATCAACCTGTGCTTCATTGTTTAATGTCAGACGCAACCGCGTCATGCAGTTACCGCAGGTTTTAACGTTGTCTCTGCCGCCGACCAACTGCACGATGCTCGCAATAACCTGTTCCGTGATTTTCGCCATCACTTTATCCCCGCATTAACCAGCGCCTGGCGGATAAAACCGCCGTTATCCTGAAGCAATTGTGTTGCCTGCGTGGCACTGAGCTGACCCAGCACCATCACGATCGCCGTTTTACAGTGGCCCTCACACGCTTTCAGCGCCAGCGCCGCTGTTTCTGCATCGCAGTCCGTGGCTTCCACCACAATATTGATTTGCCGTTGCACCAGCTTCAGGTTGGTGGCTTCCACATCGACCATCAGATTGCCGTAGACTTTACCGCTGCGGATCATGGCGCCGGTGGTCAGCATATTGAGCACCAGTTTTTGCGCGGTGCCGGCTTTCATGCGCGAAGAGCCTGTGACGACTTCAGGGCCGACAACGGGCGCGATGGCAATGTCGGCGATGCGGGCCATTTCGCTGCCGTCATTACAGGTCAGGGCGACAGTGGTTGCCGCAAGGCTTTTCGCATAATGCATGGCGGCGATCACATACGGCGTGCGGCCACTGGCGGCAATGCCTACCAGCACGTCATTCGCGTTGAAATTAAGTGCTTTCAGGTCATCGACGCCCAGCGTCAGGCTGTCTTCGGCATTTTCCACCGCCTGTAAAATGGCGCGATGCCCCCCGGCAATTAACCCCACCACTTGTTCACGCGGGGTACCGTAGGTGGGCGGGCATTCGCTGGCATCTAGGATCCCCAGCCGACCGGAGGTGCCTGCGCCACAGTAGATTAAGCGCCCGCCTTTGCGGAATGCCGCGACAATGGCATCGACCGCCCGGGTAATCGCCGGGATCACCTTTTCCACCGCCAGCGCCACTTTCTGGTCTTCAGCATTGATCACTTTCAGCATCTCGTCGGTGGAGAGCATGTCAATATTGGCGCTCGCGGCATTGCGGCCTTCAGTGGTCAGTTTGGATAGATCAATGTTCATCAACGTCTCGCTTAACTCTTCAGTGTGTGCTTTGCCTGCCGCGCAACGGCGGCGCTGTATAAGGAATAATATATTATTAATAAGGATAAAAATAAGAATAATTTATTCATCTAAGCGGGTCTGCGCGCTAAGTGTGATGTTGCTCAAAGCACGGCGATGAAAGGCGCCGACAAAGCCGCGCGGGAGGCCTTGGTGGCAGTGTGGGTATTTCATTCTGAGCCGTCGGAATGCGCAGATAAGAAATTTATTAAATGATTATGCATAGTGGCTGCTTTTTGGGTTATCCATATGTTTTGTATGGATTAATATTTTAATATTTAAGATGATTAAGACATTTTTTTTACCAGCGGTATAATTCGTGTTGCTGAGATATAAGTCTTTTTTGCCCTATTCTGACTGACGGATAAAACGTTTGGGATGATAGGGCCTTTTTTTATATTTAATGATTTCCTTGGTAAGCGCTAATGACGCAGTTTATTGATTGTGGCGGAAGTAAAGGGAAGATATTTATTACTCACTCGGTTGCCAGCGAAAATGTTTTCTCATTAGCCCGCCGTCTTGCTAAATATCCTGTTCCGGTACTGATTAGCGGTGAAACGGGAACCGGCAAAGAGTGCGTAGCCCGGTATATTCACGACAATGCGTATGCGCACGACGCACCTTATGTTGGCGTCAATTGTGCTGCGATCCCGGAAAACTTGCTGGAGGCGATGCTCTTCGGCTATGAAAAAGGCGCTTTTACCGGGGCCGTGACCAGTCTTCCGGGAAAGTTTGAGCAAGCAAATGGCGGCACGTTACTGCTCGATGAAATTGGCGACATGTCACTGGCGATGCAGGCGAAACTGCTGCGTGTCTTGCAGGAACAGGAGGTGGAGCGTCTCGGGAGTCGCCAGTGCCTGCCGCTGAATATCCGCCTGATTGCAGCGACGAATAAAGATCTTGAGCGGGAAGTGGCCGCAGGGCGTTTTCGCCAGGATCTGTTTTACCGCATTGCTGTGGTACCGATCCTCATTCCCCCGTTGCGGGATCGCCGGCAGGATATCCTGCCGATAGCCCGGTTTCTGCTGGACAAGTATCAGTCCTGTTTCTTGCGCAGGGTATATCTGAGTGATGAAGCTTGTCAGGCATTGCTGAATCATGACTGGCCCGGCAATATCCGCGAGCTGGAAAACGTGGTGCAGCGCGGTGTGATCCTCGCTGAAGGCGACGAGATCAAGGCCGCCGATCTGGGTCTGCCGACGCCTCACGTGCAGGCGAAGCCGGGTGACGCCATGATTTCAGACGTACGCCGGCACGGGCGCAACGCGGAGTGTGACTACATCCGTGAAGTACTCAGGCAGCATCAGGGGAACAAAACCAAAACGGCCGCCTTCCTTGGCATTACGCCCCGTGCTCTGCGTTATCGCCTGGCGTCAATGCGTGAAAAAGGCTCAGATATGTCGGGCCGGTAACCCGTCACAACATGCTTTCCGGAAACCTGCCCGGCCCTTTATTTGCTCTCCGGCAGGCTGCTTACTCTGTCGTGTCCGCCGAATATCTCTGTTGTTCTGTGGGTTTGTTTCCCGAGGAATTTGATGCCTGCCAGCGTGATCAGCCATGCGATGCATCCCATCACCAGATAGGTAGCGGCAAAACCGTATGTATCGTAATAGTGCCCGGCAATGGGGTTGATGGCCGTGATGCCCAGGTAATTAAAACAGCCCAGCACCATGTAGATCGTGCCGGTCAGGCGTTTGTCGAAATGTTCTGCAAGGAACTTAAATATCGACACCAGCAGTAGCGCCATCTCGAGGCCATAAAGGGGTTTAATCACGATGATCATCCACGGATGCGTGGCCAGTGCAGACAGCACCAGACGCAGACCAATCACAAAACCGGCGACCAGCAGTCCATTGCGTGCGCCAATACGGTTGATCAAAAAGGGAACCGAAAACATCAGCACGAATTCACAGGCTGACTGTACAAATCCCATGTAACCCAGTACGGCATTCCCGGTTTGATGATCGGCAAAGAAGGTAACAAAGTAGCGCGGAAACTGCTGTTCGGCGCTTTGCATCATCCAGATAATGCCGCCGTAAAACAGCATCAACACCCAGAAGCTGGCATGGTGAAACAGCATCCGCACGTCTTTTCGGTTCACCACCTCTTTTCGCGACGCATTAACCGCCTGCCAGTCAATGCCTTCACCTTGTGTTCTGAGCGTGGTGAGCATAGCCAGTACGGCGATCGCGCCGCAGGAGGTGATCATAAAGTTGATATGCGGGTTAATGTTGAATAACTGACCGGCAAAAATTGAGGCGACAGCCCAGCCCAGCGATCCCCACATTCTCACCCGGCCAAACTCAAAACCAAACGCGCGACTGTAGCGGTCGGCATAGGTTTCAAACACCAACACGCCTGCAAGGTAGGCGGTGCCCAGATACATACCGCCAGCGAGCATGCCCAGTACTCGGTGAGTGGTCAGCAGGTACTGGTAAATATAGATAAAGAACGGCGCGGCAAAAATGGACGCGATAGCCACCGCGATCAACAGCGGTTTTTTCAGGCCCAGCTTATCCATGATAAAGCCGAAGATGGGTTTGATCGCGAGCGCAAACAGGGCATTGATCGAGAGCGTGTAGCCAATCTGCGTGCTGGTAAACCCGATGCTGTCACCCAGCCAAATCGCTAAAAATGACCAACTGGTGGACCATGAAAAATAAAACAGGAATAAACACAAACTGATTCGTATGTAGGCACTTTTCGAGGCAGCGGAGAGCATGTTTTTATCCTCTTCTCAGGGGGACTAAGCGTTGATGCTGATGAGTGTCAGTTTTCCAGGTCCTGTTGCCTTACCGGACGGAACATCCCGCTGGATGGGCAGTGCTTGCCAGCGTAAAAAATGCCGGGGTTCAGGCTGATAAAGTTCGCTGACAATGTTCACTTCAGCCCCAGGTGCGGCGTCGTCATCAGGTTGATAAAACGCATCGGGAAGGGGAGTGACGGGACCCTCGTCGACACGGCTGACATCCAGCGTTTCTTCATCCAGATACCAGCGACCGCACGTTCCGTCGTGAAGCTGGAACGTCACGCTCAGTGTGTGGGCTTTGCACTGTGGCGCAGAGAGGATGACATCCGGGGGAATCGACCCCATGCCCCGGAAATCCCAGCGAAAATCCCAGTTGCTGATTTGCCGGGTGCGCCAGCCGTTATGGTCAGCACGGGCGATCCATGCCTGAGAAAACCCGTTAGCATCGTAGCGGTGCCAGGTGATGAGCACGCGGCCCTGGCTGTCAAAGCCGATGTTCTGGCTCATGTTGATCAGGCCTTGCTGTACCTGCGCGGGGTCAACAATGTCGCCGCGCTCGAGGGTGATCGGCAGCAGGCACGGTTGCCCGGTATGTGTGAACCAGTTGATCATATCGGGGCTGCGGGCATAAGAGAGATCGTGGCAGGTTTCGCAGTGAGGCGTATCGCGCCACATCCAGATCATGTGCCAGTGCTTATCCGGGCCGATAATCGGTAAACGGGCGTAGGCGTTGCGTAACCCGCTGCCGCTTAACAGCGGCTGTTCCAGTAATCTTTCCCAGCGCTGTTTAGCCGCGTTCCAGCGGTTATAAATATCATCGCCGTTGCCGCTCTCTCCGTCGCGATAGCGGAAAAGTAATTCGCCGTTCGCACCCTGAAAAAAAAGCGGGTAGGTGGCGCTCTCTTCACGTATTCCGGTCATGGTTCCCTGCGCAAGCGAGTGAATGTCGTAGGGGCGGGTTGACCGGAACCAGACCATTTTATCTTTATGCATATTGCCGGAGAGATGGAGATGCCCCTGATTATCCATCGCCAGCGTCAGATAATTGTGACTGTCAAACTCAGTCTGATGCATGTACCTGTTTTTATCGGCCAGCCACTCACCGGTGGGATAGCTGATTTGCCACGTGGTCTCTTCCTCTGCGCGGCTGGCGACGGTAATGCAATGGTGTTCGTTGTAATACGCGACGTAGAATTTATCTTTTACCAGTAAGGCGTATTCGACGGTAAAATCTGCGCAGCAAGGACCAATCCCGGAAATATCGACTTGTTTTGCCTGAAACATTCTCTTCTTCCTGTTTGTTTCCGCCAGAAATAATGGCGCAGCATACGGTGCAAAGTTCGGAAAGAATAAAGAATGTCTCCATCTGTAATTTGTTATCCCTGTCACAGAAGGGATGCGAGATTGAGACGCAGGTAGTGAAAATTTAAAAAGGTGTTTTGCGATTGTTCCAGAGGGGGGATTTATTTAAATTTATTGTACCAGGAATAACCACCACGGACGTAAAAGAACGGGAAAGTCGCTCCATCTGTTCAACGGAGGTACGCTATCTGGCATCCAGTGGGTAGAGAAAAATGAGGCCGTTTTGCATACTCACCAGCGGGACGTTATCCGCCTCATATTGCTGTATCCAGAATCCGGTGTGAGTCAGTAAATCCACATTCCCATTAATCATGCGGCTATTCTGTGATGACATAAAATAGATGGGCGAGTAGCTGAAATAATAGGTTTTACCCTGCTGTCGGGTTTGCACAAAATTCCCTTTGAGGACGAACTGATTGTCATCAGGGCTGGTGATATTGCTCTGTATGGTATTTCCCTTCGTGGTCATGTGCGAGTCGTATAACTCTTTTTGGCGCAGCATCAGGTCATAGAAGCCAAACTGCGTAACTTCATCAACATTTTGCTGCATGACGGCATTGGCGCGGTGTAATTGCGCGCCTGCCAGGGTGGCGAGAAGGGCTGTCAGCATCAGCGCAACAGACTGTTTACGGCGTTTTGCAGGGGGCCATTTCATTGAGCTTTCTCCGGGTTTCGCTGAGAATTAAGTTATTAAGCAGGGTGGCATTGGAGCGCGAGTGGTAGATCTGCATTGCCAGCACTTTCTGCTGACAGACGTTATACAGGCGCAGGGTGTAATTCAGCGTCTGGTTTTCATCGTTATAATACACACTCATTTGCATTGATTTCGATTTAAGTTGTTGATTTATATTGTAGTAAGTCTCCCTTAGCCGCTGGAAGGTTGTCTGTTGGAGGGCCTGATCGCTCTCGCGCCCGGGGACGGTAAAGATGCGGATATTGCTGTAAATATTTTGCGCGATTTCCCTCACTTCCGGCGTTTCTCTGCGCGGAATGAAGGAGTAACCCAGCGCAGCGCTACCCAAAGCAATAACAAGAAAAACCAGTGCGATTTTCCACCGTTGACCGCGAGATGGAAGCGCCTGCTCTTCGCGTTGCAGCGCGGGAGACATCGCGTCAGGCAGCAGGGAATACGTATCCGCGGGTTCATGTTCTGTCGTATCAAAAGCCTCGTCGAACAGCACCTCTTCATCGTCCTGCGCTGGCAGCACACTGGTGAGATTGATCTCCTCTTCGTCTTTTTCCACCATCCGGCAGTATTCCGCTTCCAGAACATATCCATGTTTCGGGATCGTGCGAATGATCCGTTGCTGCTTACCGTCGTCCTCAAGAGCGGCGCGCAGCGCGTGAATAGCGTTTGGCAGACTGTTATTGCCAATCACCCGGCGTTCCCAGACCAGCGTGGTCAGTTCCTCGCGCGTTAAAATTTTCCCGGCATTCTGTTGCAGGACATCAAGCAGTTTGAGCTGATAGGCGCCCAGGCGTTTTCGTTCTCCGGTCACTAAATGAAGAATAGATCCTGACGGGACATCAATCAGCCAGTTATTTATTGCACAATAATTTTTATTCATAAAATTGCATGGTGTTTTAACTGTCAGTCAGGGTTCGTAAGTACGATTGATGGTGGCGACCCGCCGGCATAAATAATGATTAATGCCTGAAGACGAATGGTTTTATTTCTCAATGCACTCAAGTGCTGTGTAACGAAACGCCGGCACATGGCAAGCGGTTTAGTTTTTTCTTACTGTACATTTTTGCTCTCATTTCTTCCATAGCATGATTTGCAAAATATTATCCCGGTAAACGTAGCGGCATTTTTGTTTCCGCAGAAATTTCCTTTTTGCGAATTTATCGGAATTAAAATTTCCTCTTTTTTTCTTAATCTTTTGATTTCTAATATTTAAAAATCTGGCATGTCTGTTGCTTATTTACAGCGTGAATTAAAATGAAGGCTGCTTGAATCAACAGGGAATTGATGAAGTATACAGATACAAACATTTTAACCCCAACCGACGAAACGCGTTATCTCCGCGATTATTTACCGCTGGTGGGTAAAGTCGTCAGGCAGTTTGCCTGGCAAACAAGTACTGTGCTGGATAAGGACGATATGCGGCAAATTGCGCTAATGGGGCTGCTCTCCTCTTTACGGCGCTATGGGCACCCGGACGATGGTTTTGCCGGTTATGCCGTGCAGCGTATACGCGGCGCCGTACTGGATGAGCTGCGCAAACTGGACTGGCGCCCGAGGCGTTTGCGGCAACAAACACACAAACTCAACGATGCGATACGGCAGCTGGTGAGTGAGCCAGGGAAACCCCCCTGTTTTACAGACATTAGCACGCGACTCTCAATGACATTCGAATCCTGGCAGGCGTATTTGCAACTCTGTTCCGCTGGCGAGCTGGAGAGTCTTGAGAGCCTGCAAGAAAAGGAACCGTTCCCCTCTTCGCTTGTCAGTCGCCCACTGGAAGAGGAGATGCTGGTGGGGCATATGCTGGGTAGTGCGCTGGCGCAACTTGCTCCCCGCGAGCAAACGATCTTCATCCTCTACTATCAGCATGAAATGAACCTGAAAGAGATTGGCCATTTTTTTGGGCTGACGGAGGCCAGGCTGTGCCAGCTTAATAAAGCGATCTCCCGGAAGATCTACGCCTTTTTTACCCAGGACACATCACCAAATGGCAAAGTATTACGCCTCTAAGGCGTTATGGATCGCCACGCCCAGGTGTTTGATGGTTTCCCGGTTGGCTTCCGTCAGCGGCAGCGCACAGTTAAGCCGCAGGCAGTTACGATACTTACCGGAAGCAGAAAACAGTGAGCCTGGCGCAATCTGGATTTTTAACCGGCACAGGGCGCGGGAAACGCACACCATATCGACGGTCTCCGGTAGTTCAACCCACAGCAGATAGCCCCCTTGCGGACGGGTCACACAGATACCGCACGGGAAATACTGGCGCACCCAACAGGTATAGGTTTCCAGCTGATGCTGGTAGATCTGGCGCATGCGGCGCACATGGCGGTGATAATGGCCATCACGAATAAATGCCGCCACGGCCAGCTGTGTGCCGGGGACGTTTGTGCCGATGGCGGCATATTTTTTATGCAATACCCGATCGAGATAACGCCCAGGTGCGATCCAGCCGACCCGTAGCCCCGGTGCAACGGTTTTGGTCACTGAGCTGCAGAGCAGCACACGACCATCGATATCATAGGATTTGATGGTTGACGGTCGTGGATAATCAGTAGCCAGTTCGCCATAAATATCGTCTTCGAAAATCACAATGTCGTGGCGTTGCGCCAGCGACAGCACCGCCTTTTTGCGTGCTTCCGGCATGATAAAGCCGAGCGGGTTATTGCAGTTGGGCACAAGGATCACGCCTTTGATCGGCCACTGCTCCAGTGCCAGTTCCAGTGCTTCAATGCTGATCCCTGCATCGGGATCGGTCGGGATCTCAATCGCTTTTATGTCTAACCCGCGCAGTAATTGCATGGTGCCGTAATAGCAGGGGGACTCGACTGCCACAATGTCTCCTGGCTGGCAAACCGCCAGTAACGCCAGCGTGAGGGCCGCGTGGCAACCGCTGGCGATCACAATATCGTCGGCGCTAAGTGACGTGCCGCCATCAAGCATCAGCCGGGCGATCTGTTCACGCAGCTCGCGGCGGCCGGGCAGCGTGTCGTAACTCAGGACATCATGCAACTGGTGCTGTATGACGCGGTTCATTTCGCGCCACAGGGGTTTTAGTGTTGGCTGTGTAATATCAGGCGCGCCGCCGCCAAAAGGAATGATGGCCTTATCGGTACGGGCATCAAGCAGCGTGAGCACTTCATCCCACTGGGTCACATCGACCGGGCGCTGCACCGGGCGGGACATCGCCGGTACGGGCGGTTGCGCCTTGCGCGGCGCGACGAAATAGCCAGAACGCGGCTGTGGCGTGATCAGTTGCAGGTTTTCCAGCACCTGGTAAGACTGCTGTACGGTGCTGATACTCACGCCGTGTTCCTGGCTAAGGCTTCGTACCGAAGGAAGTTTTTCTCCCGGGCGATAGAGCCCCTGCTCAATACGTTCCGCCAGCAGCGTGGCCAGATGTTGGTAGCGTGTCATGCTGTATCCTTTGAGTTCACCATACAGATGTAAAAACCAGTACAGATCTGCCTGTTTTTCGCGATTCAGAGACTGTTTTAAGCGATCTGTATGTTAAAGAAAAGTAATTTCTGAATCTGTATTGTCACAGCCTTTCGCGGCGATGATAACGCTCTGTTCTGGTGAGGAGAGCGATAATGGAATTCTTTGAAAATCGACCGACGCGCCCGTGGATCGGGTTTGTTTTACTCTGGCGTAAATGGCAACACATCCGGGAGCGCAGGCGCACGGCCAGGCTGTTGCGGGCGCTCAGCGATGAGCAGTTAAAAGACCTGGGTTTACGGCGTGAGGAGCTGTGGTAATGGCGCTCATGGGCGGAGATAACATCTTGTTATTTCCGCTCAACCTGCGTTGGGCTATGCTTAGCTCCATAACCTGAAGGGGAGAAAGCACATGCACGTTATGAATGGCAAAGACGAAGACGATAAAAAAGAGAACGAAACTGGCAACGCAACCCAGCTGATGCAGCAAAAACTGCTGGATTCCCGCTCTATTATCATCTCCGGTGAAATTAACCAGGCGCTGACGGAAAAAGTCGTCACCCAACTGTTGCTGTTGCAGGGCATCAGCGATGCGCCGATCAAAATTTACCTCAATAGCCAGGGTGGTCATGTCGAAGCGGCTGACACCATCCATGACATGATCAAATTTATCACCCCGGAAGTGCATATTATTGGCACCGGTTGGGTGGCCAGCGCCGGGATCACCATCCTGCTGGCGGCGAAAAAAGAGCATCGTTATTCGCTGCCGAATACCCGTTTTATGATCCATCAGCCATTGGGTGGCGTGCGCGGTCAGGCGAGCGATATTGAGATTGAAGCCAAAGAGATCATCCGTACTCTGGAACGCGTTAACCGCATGATCGCCGATGCAACCGGCCAGCCGGTTGATAAAGTGAAACAGGATACGGATCGTAACTACTGGATGAACACCAAAGAAGCCATTGATTACGGCATCGTTTCCCGCGTGGTGAAAACCTACGGTGAACTGAACCTCGATTAATCAGGCGCTGACGGAAAATAAAACCGACGTCCAGCCAGCATAAGTTGGCTGGACGTTTTTATTTATTACAGTACCTTAGAATTAATGTCATCGGGGAACCCGCCACCCTATGTTGCAGGTTTCCTCTCATTTGCCCGTGATATGTGGGCACGATCATCCTCCTGGCGCGCAGGCAAAAAATACACTTCTCCCTGACACATAATTTCTGCACACTGTTTCCATTTCTCATTACGGAGTGATGGCATGAACAGCAGTATTAAGGCGACGCTGGTGATGGCAGCGGCGCTCAGTCTTCCCGCAATGGCGGAACACAGCGGCGTCTCCTTTGATCATAAAGATTGGGAAGTGGTGTGTGACAACACGCTGACCTGCCGTGCAGCAGGCTATAGCGCAGAAGAAGAAGCCAGCGGATCGGTGCTGATCACCCGCAAAGCCGGGCCGGATACGCCTGTTACGGTCGATGTGGTGCTGGCGGAGATGGAAACCGATGATGCAACGCAGCAGGCAAAACTGACGCTGTGGATCGACGGCAAATCACAAGGCGATGTTGCAGCGGAAGACAGCGACACCTGGCGGTTATCGGATGAGCAGGCCAGCAGCATGATTGCCGCCGTGAAAGGCAGTAGCAAGGTTGAGTTTAAGGGCGGTGCGAAGCCGTTTGTACTGTCTGGCGAGGGTGCATCCGCTGTGTTGTTGAAATTCGACGATGTACAAGGACGCGTCGGGACGCCCGGCGCACTGAGTAAAAAAGGGGATAAAGCAGAAAATAGCGTTGCAGCACCTGTCGCTGCGCCCGTCATCCAGGCGGTTGCGGTGGATGATGGCGAAGATCGCACCCTGAACGAGGCGGAAGTGAAAGCGCTGAAACCGCGCCTGCTGGCAACGTTATCTGGCGATAATGGATGCGATCGCCTGTCATCGCCGCAGGAAGCGACGGTCGAAGGCGACAACGATATTACCCTGACCCCGCTGGACAGTCAGCATGCGCTGATTTCCACCCTCTGCTGGCGCGCCGCGTATAACGAAGGCTATGGCTATTGGGTTATCGACAAAGCGTTGAAAGGCAACCCGCAGTTGATCACCAACTCGGCATCGGACTATGCCGATGGCGCGATCTCGCTGGGCCAACGTGGTCGCGGGATTGGCGACTGCTGGGCGTCGGCGGAGTGGGTGTGGGACGGAGCAACGTTCCGTAAAAGCGGTGAGTCCACAACGGGCATGTGTCGCTATGTACGCGCAGGCGGCACCTGGGATCTGCCGGAGTTTGTTGCTGAGGTCAAAGAAGCCAACCCGGCCAAATGAGCCAGATGTACTGAATTGAACACGGTAGTGACCAAAAGCCCCGGTTTGGTCGCTGCGTGTTCATCTCCCCCTCCCCATATTTACACCGGGAAAATCGATGCTAAACAGCCTCAATCACCTTACGCTGGCCGTCAGTGATCTGAACCGCAGCGTGGCGTTCTACCACGCGTTGCTTGGCCTGAAACTGCATGCGCGATGGGATAACGGCGCTTATCTCACCTGCGGTGAACTGTGGTTATGCCTCTCCGTGGACACGCAGCGCACACCGGTTTTGCCGCAGCACAGCGACTATACCCATTATGCGTTCAGCATCGACGAGCGTGATTTCGCTGCCTTCGTTGCGCGCCTTGAGCAGGCTGGCGTGGTGAGCTGGAAAGTGAATAAAAGTGAAGGCGACTCCTGGTACTTTCTCGATCCGGACGGGCATAAACTGGAAGTGCATGTCGGTAATCTGGCGCAGCGGCTGGCAGCCTGCCGCGAGAAACCGTACAAAGGGATGGTGTTTTTTGATTGAAGAAAAGCGCGAATGACTTTCACAATCCATGCTCTTTGCTCTGTCGTTTCTTGATACTTACCCTGATAACTATTACCTTACCCCTCCGTTGAATTGAGGGGGCTTCTATGACTGAAGATGAACTGTTTGCCCGCCGACCGTTAGGGATGCGCATGGCGATGGTAGTGCGTCAGTGGCGCGCGACGATCGATCGTGCGCTGACCGACACGGGCATGACGCAGTCGAGCTGGACGGTGCTGATGCAACTGCACCAGTTGGGCGACAATGTTTCGGTCAGTGAACTGGCGGAAGTGCAGGGCATCGAACTGCCGCCGCTGATGCGCACCCTCACACAACTGGAAAAACAGGGGCTGATTGCGCGTACGACATCGCCGTACGACAAGCGCATTCGCCTGTTGGCGCTCACCGCCGACGGGCAACGCCTGCTGGAACGGATCTCGCAAGTGATCGATGCCTGCCAGGCGCGCGCCTCGGACAATATCCCCGCCGCGGATCTGGCGGTGTTTAGTGCGACCCTGAATCAAATCGCCTGTAATTTGCGCGTGATGCGCGAAGAAGACACTCAAACCGAATAAGAAAATGATGACGCCAGAACAAAAGTTTGCCCGCTGGGTAAGGGTCAGTATTGCCTCTTTCCTGCTGATGTTTGTCTATTTTATCGTTGCGGATATCTGGATCCCGCTGACGCCAGACTCGACAGTGATGCGGGTCGTCACGCCGGTTTCCGCCCGGGTTTCCGGCTATGTGGCGCAGGTGTATGTGCAAAACAATAGCCAGGTAAAGAAGGGCGACCTGCTGTTTGAGCTGGATCCCACGCCATTCCGTAATCAGGTTGAAGCCAGTGAGATCGCGCTGGCGCAGGCGCGGCTGACCAACCAGCAACTGGATGCGCAGATCGTTGCCGCCCAGGCCAGCCTGAAGACCGCGCAGATCACCGCCCAGAACGATCGCGTCACCTTTGAGCGTTATCAGAACCTGGGCGCAATGCACAACGTTTCGCAATCCGATCTGGATAAAGTCCGCACGACCTGGCAGAGCAGCGTCCAGTCGGTGAATTCGCTCAATGCCAGCATTGATGAACTGACCATTGAGCGTGGCGATCGTGACGATGCCCGCAACGTCACGTTGCAAAAATACCGTAATGCACTGCAACAGTCGCAGCTCAACCTGAGCTGGACGCAGGTGCGGGCGCAAGCGGATGGCACAGTCAGTAACCTGCAACTCACCCCGGGGTTCTATGCCTCTGCCGGCAGCGCAGCATTGGCGCTGGTGCATGATAAAACGGACATTGTGGCGGACTTTCGCGAGAAGAGCCTGCGCCATACCCATGTCGGCACCGACGCGGCAGTGGTGTTTGATGCGCTGCCGGGTCATGTGTTTAAGGCACATGTGACCAGCAGTGATGCCGGGGTTCTCGCAGGCCAGGAAGCGGTGAACGGTGAGCTGTCCGAACCGCAAACCTCCAACCGCTGGGTACGCGACGCGCAGCGTATGCGCATCCACGTAGCGCTGGACGAACCGTTGCCGAAGACGCTGCCGACCGGCGCACGCGCTACCGTGCAGTTGTATAACAGCGAGGGCTTTTTCGCGCGGATCTTCTCTGGTTTGCAAATCCATCTGGTGAGCCTGCTGCACTATGTCTATTAATACGCTGGCGCGGGTTTTTACGCCGCACGGCAACATCGTTTACACCCCCAATGACTTCCGGCAGACGTTGCGTATTGTGTTTGCCGGGATGATCGCCCTGAGCGTGTCGAGTTTTTACAACACCCAGTACGGCGTGTTCTATGTGGTGTACCCGGTGATGCTGTTATCACTGGTGCCGGTATTTAACCGCCATGTGGCAAAGCAGTTTATCTTCAGTGCAGTGCTCAACTGCATCGAAATGGTGTTTATTATCGGCTATTTGTCGCGTTGGCCGGTGATCATGACGCTGGTGGTATTCGCACTGTATGTGATGCGTTTTCGCTTTATGAGTAAAGGCGCGCTGTTCCTGTTCGGTTCGGCAGGCGTGGTGTGCCAGAGCACGATGCTCAACTTTATGAGCTACCCCTCCAGCGACTGGCATACGCTGCTGTTTTCTAATATCGAAGCCAGTGTGATGGCGGTGGCGCTGAGTGCGCTGATGAATTACCTGATCCCGGATGTGGAGCCGCGCACCCGCCCGCCGTTGATCGAGAAAAACGCCGCCCGTGTGCGCCACGAATCCCTGCTTTCCGGGACGGTGGCGACGATGATTTTTGTCGTCTTCCAGTTAAGCGATCTGAGTGATTCACTTTCTGCGCTGATGGCGGGGATCCTGATCCTCTTCCCCATGCATTATCGCGGTTCGGTGCTCAGCTCGGTGTGGCGCGTGGTGGGGGTGGTGATTGCCTGTCTCTATATACTGCTGGTGCAGTTGATCCTCTATAACCACAGCAGCCATATGCTGCTGATGATGCCGCTGATCGGCCTCGGGCTGGCGTTTAGCGCGCGCTTGCACGTGATGGAGAAAGTCGGCGCAGGTGTCGGGTTCGCCAGTGTCACGACGATTGGCATTATGTTTGGCCAGAATCTGCACCCGGACACTGACCTGGTGTTCAGCGATTTATACCGCATCGTGTCCGTTACCGTGGCGTTGGTGGCGACGCTAACCATGGTGTGGCTGGTGCATTTGATGTTGAACTGCTTTGAAGCCACGCGGTTTGTGATCGAGGAGCAGTAGACCGAAACAGCCCGATGGCGCAGCGCTTAGCGGGCTTCTGTTCGGACCTACGAAACCTGTACGAAATGCTCACCTTCACAGCGATAAATTGCCTGTGTGACGTCGGGGATCATCCACTGGCTCACTTCGCTTGCGGCACTGTGAAAACGGATGCACAAACCGCAGCCGCCGCGCAGCGTGCGGGGGATATCCTGCACGCGAAAGGTGATACCGGCGGCCTGTAACGCCTTGCGGGTTTGCAGCACTCCGGGGGTGTTGTGGAACAGCAACAGGTATTCAGTCATGGCGTTTTCTCTGCCGCTGGCCGATCAGCGCCGCCCCCACCGCGCCAGCATACTGGGCGTCGGCATGGGTAAACACCTCACTGTTCAGGTGCGCAGCCAGCATCCGGCGGAAGGTGGTGCAGTGGCTGACACCGCCGGTAAACAGCAGCGGCCCTTGAGTGGACAAGCGGGCAATAAAATGCGCGCTGCGTCGCGCCATCGCATTGATCACCCCGGCGAGGATCGCCTCCGGTGCGATGCCCGCCGATCGCAGGCTGATCACTTCCGATTCGGCAAACACCGTGCACATGCTGGTGAGTGGATGTGGTTCGACGCCTTCGGTAATGTCATCAAGATGCTCAACCTGCGTACCCAGCGTGCGGGAGATGACATCGAGAAAACGTCCGGTACCGGCGGCGCACTTATCATTCATCAGGAAGTCGGTGAGATTGCCTTGTTCATCAAGCTGGATCACTTTGCTGTCCTGACCACCGATGTCAATGACCGTGCGCGCCTCGGGCAATAACAGCCGTGCACCCAGCCCATGGCAGGAGATTTCGGTCACCTGCTTGTCGGCGAAATCCACCAGTTGCCGTCCGTAGCCGGTGAGCGTCAGAAACGGGGGTTCAACAAGCCCTTCGCGCAATGTCTCCCACGCTTCACCGATCGATGCGGCGGGGCGAAACGAGGTCGGGCAAAGGAAACGCCGTACGACGGTGTTGCCCTCCAGCAGAATGCCTTTGGTGGTGGTCGAGCCGGAATCAATGCCTACGGTAAACGCCACGGCCACTCCTTATAACATCTCGATAAACGCGGCAACGCGGGTGCTCAGTTGCCCGATGTCCGACGTCGAGTAATCCGTCTCAATAGCCATATACGGAATGTTGTGTTGCTGGCGCACATGGCGTTTGATGGCCAGAGACTCAACGGCGTAGGTGTGGCACGCCTGTAAAATCACATCGATTACGCCATCGGCCTGGTACTCTTCTACCATCTGGCTGAGCAGTTTCAGGCGCTCATCGTTAGGCGAGATGCAGGAGCAACCAATCGCCAGATACTTGTCGGTCAGCGCATCGTACACATCTCCGCTCTCGTCAACGCAGCGTTCAGTGGCTTTCGCGCCAGTGCAGTTTTCATAACCCACCACCCAGCCGCCGTTTTCTTCAATGGCGCGCACGACTTTTTCCGCTGCGCCGCCAATCGGACAACCGGTGATCAAAATACGTGGGCGGGGATCCAGGCGTTTTCCGGCCTGCCATTCGTTGCGGATCCGTTCGGCCATGGCATTCAGCTCGTCGATCAGCGCTGCTTTATCAAAGCGGAAAGTCGCCCCGTACACCACTTTCAGGATATCTGTACCGCTCAGCGCGGGCGGGTTGAGCTGCCCCACGCGGTAGAAGTTTGCCAGCGCCTGGCGTTCACGGTTTTTCAGCGCAATGGCATCGCGCAGCGCTGCTTCGCTGATCGGCTGACCAAAACGGTGTTCGATGGTCTGTTGCAAGCGCAGGATCTCGGCTTTCCACAACGCGCGGGAAGCCGCATCCGCTGCGCTGTTCGGCAGTTGCATCACATGCACGGCTTTGAACTCCGCCATGTATTCGTACATTTTCTTTTTGCCATCGCAGGTGGTTTCACCCACCACCAGATCGGAAAAGTAGAAGTAGGGGCACTTGTCGGTTTTGCCAAAGCCGTAGCTGCTTTTGATCAGCGGGCAGAGGTTGCGCGGCAGATCTTTTTCCGCTTCTTCGATGGTTTCGTCGTTAGTGGAGCAAAGCGAGACCACCACGGCACCAGCGGCCATCGCGATCTCTTGCGGCATAAAAGTACAGTAAGTACCTACCAGTGGGATGCCCTGTTCTTTCAGATCCATCACGGTGAGAAAACCTTTCTGGCGGGCTTCGGAGAATTGTTCAAAGACGTCCGGGAGTGCGGTGATAAGCGACATGATTTTCCTTCCCCGTGACACGGGAGATGATAAAAAAGACGCCGCATTATAGGCATGCAAAAGGAAGGGGAATATTGATCTCCAACTGATGAAGAGCAGAAACGCGATGAGTGAAACAGGTTCAGAGGATCTTTTTCAGATCCATCTCTTCCTGGATCCGTTCGCTGTAGAGCGCATGTGTGCGGATGGCTTCCTCTATGCCGGCATTGTAAAAGGCGGGGCCAATCTGTTCGGCGATAAAGTCGATAAAAAATTCCGCGTCAAACTGCTCCAGCTCCAGTTCGAAATGCGTTTCGCAGTACGCTTGCAATTTGTTGCGTAACTGCTCGCGTTCGCTGTGGGTGAGGGTAATGTCGGCCATGGCGTCTCCTTACACAATAATCAAAAAACGGTAACGTGCAGTAGCACGGGGAGCTGCGAGAGCAAATAGAGGATCAGGCCAATCGATCCGCCGACCAGCGTGCCGTTGATGCGGATAAACTGCAGATCTTTGCCGATATTCAGCTCGACCTGGCGTGACATATCGTGTGCGTCCCAGCTTTTCACCGTGTCGCTAATATGCCCGGTCAGAAAAGCGGCGAAACCCGGTGCGACACGATGTGCGGCCTGTTCCAGATGCTCATTCAGCGAGGCGCGCAGCGCGCCGTCCGCCAGCAGTGTTTCGCCAAACCATAAACCCGCGTCGGTAATGCGTTTTTTCATGCGCGAATCGTCAGACTGCACGTCGGCTTTCATCCAGTTGCGCAAGTCACCCCACATCTCGCCCAGATAGCGATTAAAAGCTTCGTCGTTTTTCAGATAGTCTTTGATGTTTTCTGCCCGTTCGGCCATTTCCGGATCGGTTTTCAGGCTGGCGATCAGTTTTAGCGTTGCGCGATCGAAGGCCTGGCGGATCTGGTGCGTGCGGTCGGCGTTGATGTCATCCAGCAGCGAGTTCACCGCGTCGGAAACCAGTTCCGCGCTTTGCTCACCCAGCCATTCGGTTGGCAGGATCTTCGCTTTTAACGGGTGATCGGTCTCCAGCCAGTGCACCACCTGGCGGGCAATAAAGGCGCGTGAGCTTTCACGCTGCAACAAGGCAATTAACTGGGCTATCAGGCTGTCCAGCAGCTTCTGGTGGCGATTGTTGCGCGTCAGGCTTTCCAGCAACAGCGCGCTGGTTTCCGTTAGATCGACTTTGTCGATGGCTTTATGTACCGCCCGGCGTAACAAGCGCTGGATGCGGGTATCGTCGGCCATTTCCAGAAAGCCGCTCATCACTTGCAGCAAGTGTTGACCCACGCGTTGTGCGTTTTCCGGCTGGCTGAACCAGACACCGATCAGTTGAGCAGGCTGGTGGCGATGGATCAACGCCACGAGTGACTGCGTATCAAGGAATTTCTCCTGCACGAACTGACCAAGATTGTCGCCGATCCGGTCTTTATTGCGCGGGATAATCGCGGTATGGCTGGAAATAAACGGGATCGGCACGCGGCGAAACAGCGCCACCACTGCAAACCAGTCCGCCAGCGCGCCGACCATCGCCGCTTCGGCAATGGCTTTGACCCCGCTCACCCAGAAGTTGGGCGACAGGAACAGCGTGGTGACAAACGTTGCCGCTGCAACCAGCAGCAGTGAGAGCGCCAGACGCTTGGCGCGCTTGAGTTCAGCTAATTTTTCCATGAGTTAAGCATAGAGCGAGACGAGGGGATGGTGCAAAGGTTGAATTTTGTAGCTACAATGTGGCTACAAAAATAAAGGAGGTTCTATGGATTCCGTTATCCGATCGCGTATCGACAGCGAACTGAAAGCGCGCGCCGGGCTGGTACTTGAGAGCTGTGGGCTCAACTGGAGCACGGCAATACGGCTGTTTGCTGAGCAAATCGTCAAAAGTGAGGGTATCCCGTTTGAGGTTACCCGCAAACCAACGGCACGCTTACGCAACGCGATGAGCGAAGCCAATGAGATCACCACACACCAGCATGGACGCTTTAACGGTGTTGAGCAGCTAATGGATAGCTTAAATGATGGGAAAGAGTAAACGCGCGCCACTTCCTTACCGTTCCGATTACACGAAAACATTTGTTAAGGCCTGGGCGCGTTACAACAAAGCGGGTCGCAGAGATATGCATGAAACGGCAGCAATTATGTCGATGGTGCTTTCTGGCGACCCGCTTCCGGCTCAATATAGCGATCATGCCTTAACCGGAAATATGCATGGATTTCGCGAACTTCATCTTGGTGGTGACTACTTATTGGTTTATTGCGTGGATGAGGCCAAACATCTGGTGGTGTTTACGGATTTGGGTACCCACGCTGAGCTCTTTGAATAATTGCCTTAGATGAATTTGCATAAAATCCACAGCCCAAACCCCATCAACACCACGCCCGCGGTACGCTCTATCCAGTAAACGCTACGGCGCAAACGGTTCTGCACAGCAGGCAGGCCGATAAGCGAGACGACGGTTAAATCCCACAGCAGCACCACCATTACCATACAGATGCCGCTGGCGGATTGCTGGAGTAATGTCACGTCCGGCCCGAGCAGGGCAGTCATCAGCGCCAAATAAAACAACGCATTTTTCGGATTGAGCAAGGCGGAACCGAGGCCGATCAGACACTGTTTGCCGATGGACGGGCAGCGTTGCTGCGTTTCATCAAGCGTAAGAGTTTGTGGGCGGCTGCGTACTAAATGACACCCCATCCACAGCAGGTAAAGCGCACCGAGCAGCTCAATGGCGGTGAAGAGCATGGTGAAATGGCGTAACGCGCTCGCGCCGATAATCACCAGCAAAATATAGAGCGCGTTGCCGGAGGCAATACCCACGCAAAGTCCGGCGCTGCCGCGCAGACGATAGCGAATGGCATAGCCCACCAGCAGGAAGAAATCCGGGCCCGGGCTGAGCAGGGCGACAAAATGCGCCAGCGCCAGTGAGGGAAAAGCGGGAGGAAAAATGTCCATAGTGACCTCGGCAGTAAAAAACTGCGGTCACCTTAGCGGCATCGCGGCGCTATTTATTGTCTGATATTGATCGGCCCGTCGCGTACTGGCGCGGCGTGGCGGCGGTATAACTGACAAAGGTTCTGTGAAAATGGCTCTGATCGGCAAACCCGCTCTGATACCCCACATCTGCCAAATTATCTCCGGCGCGCAGGCGACTTTTGGCAAACTCCACGCGGGCGCTATTTAAAAAACAGCCTGGCGTTAGCCCGGTGTCCTGTTTAAAGGTGCGGATCAGCGTCTCTTTGCGCAGCGAAAAGGCGTGCGCCAGTTCATCCAGCGTTGGCGGTTGCTGCAAGTTGCCGAGCAGCGCATCCTGCAACTGCTGACTGGTCGGGCGAAGCGGTGCCGGGTGCCGTGGTGGGCAGGCGAGGGTGGTGAGCAAACGGGCGATAGCCGCGGGCAATGGGCCGGTTTGCCCGTTTTCGATTAACGAGACAATGTGCAGATAGTGCTGGAACAGTTGCGGGCTGCGGATCACCTGCTGCGCACTGGTTGTCTGCGGCAGATAAAGCATATGGTAGCTGCGCGACTGGCCAGGCAACGGGTTACAGCTATGGGGCATCAGTGGCGGAATCACGATCACATCGCCAGGCATCAGCAGGTATTCCTGTCCGTTGCAGATGCAGCGGGTTTGCCCCTCAACAATCGCGCCAATCGACAGTTCCGCATGGCGGTGGCGCTTATAGGCTTGCTGGCTGCGCCAGGTACTACGCAGTTCGACGCCCGGCAAGGTTTCGGGGCGGCAAAATGATTGCTCTATATCGCGCGTTATCGACATGGTTTGCCTCGTTAAGGTCGGTTTTCTGGTATATCACACCCCGCTATTTATCGCGAAAGGCATTATGCAACAGCCGCCACATATGGTGGGCCGCAGGCGTAAAGCGTCGATCGGAGTTGCGCAGCAAATGGCACTGAGCGCTGCTGGCAATCGGGTGATCGAGCGGCACCGCCACCAGCGTGCCCTGGCGAATCGGATCGGCGGCGGCGTACGCGGTCATAAATGAAATCCCCAGTCCTGCCTGGCTTAGCCCCATGGCAGTGGAGAACTGGTTGCAGCGATACGCCGGGTGAAATTGCAAACCCTGGCTTTTAAACATCGCATTCATATGGCGTTGCAGGCCGAAGTTTTCCGTCAGCGCAATGAGCTGGTGCTCAGTCAGTTCTTCAATGGTAATACTTTGCCGCCGGGCGATAGGGTGTTGCGGCGAGACCACTGCGCATATTGGCCCCCACTGAAAGCTGTGGCGTTTAAGTTCCGGGGTGCCAATCGGGCCGAAAGCTAGCGCCATATCCGCGTCGCCGCTGACGATGTCGTTGAGCATCTCCTGCATGCTACCTACCACAATGTCGACAAAAACCTGCGGGTACGACTGCGCAAACTCGCGCATCACGCCTTCGATAAACGCGGTGATAAGCCCGCCGCCAATACGAACCGATATCGTGCCGCCGCGCATATGGCGCAGATCTTTCAGTTGGTTTTCCAGCTTTTCGCGCCGCTGGCGGCTGGCGAAGTAATCCTCTGCCAGCAGACGCCCGGCTTCGGTAAGCACCACGTTACGCCCGCGCCGCTCCAGTAACGGTAGCTGTAACGCGCGCTCCAGTTGCGCGATCTGGCGGCTCACCACCGACGGGTTAACGCCAAGGATATCCGCCGCGCGGCGGATGCCGCCCTGGTTGCCCACTTCATACAGATAACCGACCTGTTTGTCCTGAAACATCCGCCACATTCCTTCATCACTGTTGACCTGAGAGCAACAATAACATCTTAAAGCGGATATTTATCATCCGGATTGAATAGTGATAATCAAATTAATCGCCAGGTTTTGTGGGGAAACAGAAACGAAAAATTGAGAGGGGCTTTTTGCACCAAAAGGGTGCCCAATAACGGTGAGAGGTTATTTTATTAGGGTGATTTCAGGGCTTAATTAAATAATTTTTCAGTAACTTTGCTTTTTATTCTCTGTATTTCGCGGGAAGGTTTTTTATTGCGTATAAATTCGCAGTAAAAGGTTTTAATTTTAGCGCTGGGCTATTCAGGCATGGATCCTGCTTAGTAATAGAACATTGTCATCTGATTATTTTAAAGAGAGATGTTATGAGCGAATCGAAAACGCTGGAGCAACCCGCGAAAGAGCACGCGGATGAGTGGAAAGTCGGGCCTGGCGCCTGGATCTCCCTGGTTATTGTTCTGCTGGTTTTTTCCGGCTTCTTTTTCAAAGTCGACGGTATGGCGTGGCTGGGGGCGTTTGACTTCACCACGCTGGGAGGCGCATTCGGTACCATGAAGTCGCCGGAGACCAGCACCTTTATCGGCAGCGGCGGCATTAGCGCCAAAGCCGGCTTTCTGTTTGCGCTGTCGCTGGTGCCAACGGTGATGCTGGCGCTGGGGCTGCTGGAGATTTTTACCCACTATGGTGCTATCCGCGCAGCGCACAAACTGCTGACGCCGTTGCTTAAACCATTGCTGGGTATTCCGGGTTATACCGGGCTGGCGCTGATCACCGATTTGCAAAGCACCGATGCCGGTGCGGCATTAACCAAAGAGTTGTACGACAGCGAGAAAATTACTCGTAAAGATGTGGTGATTATGGGGGCGTGGCAATATTCCGGCGCCGGGTTAATCAATAACTATTTCTCTATTGGTTCGGCGATGTTCGCCTCGCTGACCATCCCGATTATTATTCCGCTGGTGTTGATGTTTGTACTGAAATTTGTTGGCGCAGCCGTGGTTCGCCTGGCATTAAATACTGTCTATAAGAGGGATTTCGACCATGAGTAATACCGCCAAAGTCTCCGGCAATCCGTTCGATATTTTCGTTATCGGCGCGCGTAAAGGTTTTAATATCGCCATCAATAACCTGATGCCGAATGTGTTAATGGCCTATGTGATCGCCGAAATGCTCAATTTATTGGGCGTGATGCAGATTATTGGTCATATTTGCGCGCCGGTTATGGGGCTGTTCGGCCTGCCGGGCGAAGCCATCACCGTGTTGCTCACTGCCTGGCTCTCCTCCTCCGCAGGGACCGGCGTGGCGGTCAGCCTGCTAAGCAAAGGCCAGCTTGATGTCGGGCAAATAACCATTCTGGCACCCGCCATCTTTTTAATGGGTTCGCAGCTACAGTATATGGGCCGCCTGCTGGGCGTGGCCGATGTACCGAAGAAGTACTGGCCGTTACTGATGGCCGTCAGCATTCTCAACGCGGTTATTTCTATGCTGATAATGCGCGTTATTGCCTGAGAGAAGCACACCAAGGAGTAAGACGTGTCACGTACACTAGAGCACTTTCATTACCTGCATCAGATCCCGGAACTCGGGTTCGAAGAGTATAAAACCTCCGCTTATATCGCTGGGGTACTGGAGGCGGCGGGCTACCAAGTCACGCGCCAGATCAATAACACCACCGGCATCGTCGCCGTGCTGGACAGCGGCAAACCCGGACCGACCCTGGCGCTGCGCGCTGATATGGATGCGCTCGGACACATCATTGATGGCGAGCACGTTGCGCGCCACACCTGTGGTCACGATGGGCATTCCTCTGTGGTACTGACCACGGCGCAGGAAGTGATGGCTGAAGGCGTGGTGAAAAAGGGCAAACTGAAGTTTATCTTCCAGCCCGCCGAAGAGCTAGGCACCGGGGCGATTGCCCTGACCGAAGGCGGCGTGCTGGACGATGTGGACATGCTGCTTGGCTTCCACCTGCGCCCGCTGGAAGAGTGCCCGATGGGCCAGGCCGTTCCGGCGATGTACTATTCGGCGTCCGCCACCGTCGAGGTGATGTTCCACGGCAAAGCGGCGCACGCTGCGCGCCCGCATTTGGGGGTGAATGCGCTGGATGCTGCTGCACATGCGGTGCAGGCGGTGAACGGCATTCACCTTGCGCCATCGCTCACCTGGAGCGCGAAAGCCACGCGTTTCCTTTGCGATGCCGGGGTCACCAACTCCATTCCGGACAAAGCGCAGGTGTGCTGGGATCTGCGTGCGGCAGAAAACGAAGCCATGGATGCGCTGAAACCGCAGGTACTGCGCGCTATTGAAAGCAGTGCTGCGGCCTACGGCGCGCGTGCTGAAATCCGTATTCTTAAGGAGATGCCTGCGGCGATCATTGATGATGAGGCAACTGAAGTGGTTTCCCGCGCGATCCGCAGCGTGTTTGGCGATGCCGGACTGACCGCTCCGAAATCGACGCCGGGCAGTGAGGATTTCTTCCACTACCTGCGCCTGCGCCCACAGGTGAAAGGTGGTTTCTGGGGGCTGGGCGCGAACCTGACGCCGGGGCTGCATCACCCGGAAATGCACTTCGACCGCGAAGCGTTAGCGCTCGGCGTGAAAGTGTTTAAAGCCTGCGTGCAGGATGTGCTGGGCTGATTTTACGGCTTCCAGTTGCTGCGGGGTTTCGTGTTCGTATGGCATCGGCGAGGGGTGAGAAATAAACTCGACAATGCTGCCCCACGGCGTGCACCCGTAGCAAAAGCAATTACCTTCGCCTTTTTCCATGGAGAAACCGAGCGGCTGTGGCGGGGTTAATGCCTCGCCGGCCGCCTTCGCAAAGCGTTGCAGACCAAAATCGTTCGCCCGTTGCGGCTCACGTTGTTCTGGCCCGTGCATTTCAAACAGTTCAATTCCGGGACCGTATTGCATTTTCAGCATTCTGACCGATATTGCCGCAGAACTGCCGTCTGGTGGGCTGAAATGCTCCGGTTTTGGTCGTGAGCTTTCTGATTTAGGCATTAAAGAGTTTGTGAACCAGAAGTTGGTGGCGGTGCGTCGTTAGATTTCCCTTATCTCCTTTTCTCTTGTCCTCTCTTCGCTGAGGAGAGGACACCCTTCCCATCACCTAAAGTTGGATGAAAAATAAGCGTGCGACGATAATTTTGTATATACTTTTTTGTATATACATTCAGGGTTTTGGTGGCGCATACCATCCGTTTCGAAAGTGGGCACGAAGTCGTGCGTATTATCAGTGCGCGTAAGGCTGACAAAAAGGAGAGGAGTCGTTATGAGCATGGTTAAACATAAGCAGGGCGAGATGTCTGCGATCAATAAGCAGCGTGAAGCCGAGCTCAAAGCTCTGGCCGATAAACCCGATGATGAGATTGATTACAGCGATATTCCGCCGACAGAAGATGCGCTTTGGACGGACGCGGTTCGCGGTAAATTTTTCCGCCCTTTAAAAACCCAGGCATCGGTGCGTATTGACGCGGATGTAATGGAATGGCTGAAGCGGCCGGGCAAAGGGTACCAGACCCGGCTCAACGCTATTTTACGCGAAGCAATGATGCGTGATTTGCAAAGCAAAAAGTGATGACAGTGAATGACCGGATGGCGATTGCCAGGTTGACACTTTGTTCTCCCCTCACCCTAACCCTCTCCCCATCGGGGAGAAGGGATCTTACGGTTCAGCATTATCACCGCGGTCTGGTTATTTCCGTAGATCCGCAAACGCTGCTCTGATTTCCTCTTCCGGCAGTTGCACACCGATAAATACCAGCGTGCTGTGTGGGGTTTCATCGCCCCACGGGCGATCCCAGTCGGCGCTGTACAGGCGCTGAACGCCCTGGAATAACAGACGGTTGGGCTCACCGTCGATCCAGAGCATCCCTTTGTAGCGCAACAGTTTTTCCGCAAAGCTCAGCAGCAGGCTCTCCATCACGCGGGAGGCCTCGCTGATGTCCACCGGGTAGTCCAGCTCGACGACGATCGAATTAATATCGTTCTGCTTGTCGGCGATAAAATGGAAGCGCGGTTTGGCCGCCACCACGTTCTCTTCCAGCATAAAACCGTTGGTATTAAACAGCTGCGCCAGTTCGATATCGCCGTGAGTGACGGTGTAAATCGGTGCGCGGGCGTTAATACGGCTCAGCCGTTCGCGCAATTTTTCGCTCTCGCCAGCAACATCGGTTTTGGTCAATAGAATGCGATCGGCATAACCGACCTGCGACTGCGCCAGTGTGAACTGGTTCATCTGCTCATCGGCATGCACGGCGTCAACCAGCGCAATCACGCCGTCCAGCAGATAGCGCTGGCAGAGGATTTCATGGGAGAAGAAGGTCTGAATGATCGGACCAGGATCGGCCATACCGGTGCATTCGATCACCAGCCTGTCAAAGGCGATATCGCCACGATCGAGGCTATCGAGCAGGTCCAGCAGCGCATCTTCCAGCTCATTGGAACGACTACAGCAGATACAGCCGTTAGTCAGGGTTTTGATTTGTGTGGCGCGATCGCCAATCAGCTGATCGTCGACGGAGACTTCACCGAATTCGTTTTCGATAACGGCGATTTTGTAGCCGTGTTGCTCATTGAGAATATGGCGTAAGAGGGTGGTTTTGCCTGCACCGAGAAAGCCGGTCAGCAGGGTCACTGCAATCGGGGTCATACATTCTCCTTTAGCAACAGCGGACTCCGCCCTTGCCGTCGCCGCCATAACGCGCCTGCTGGCGTTCGCGGAAAAATTCTTCGTAGGTCATGTACGGCTTGTCCGGATGGTTGGTCTGCATATGTTCAACATAGTTGTCATAGTCCGGGATGCCAATCAGCATCTTTGCCGCCTGACCGAGGTACTTTTTTGCTTCGCCTAAGTTACCAAACATTATTTGCCCCGGATATATGTGGGGGCCGGACGGCTCCCTCCTCAGGGGGAGCCGTCCGGCCTGGTGACATTAATGATGAGAGGAGGTTTTCACGCCACCTTCCGGCACCGGCACATACGGTGTCTCTTTGTCGGTACGTACCTTGTTGTTACGTACGTTCAGCCAGGTTTTGATGCCGTAGAAGATGATGCTGTAAACCACCACCAGGAACAGAATACTCAAACCGGCGTTGGTGTAGTTGTTCACCACGATATGGTTCATGTTGGCAATCTGTTGCGCTGTCAGCTCACTGCCGCCCGCGGCAATCTTCTCTTTGTACTGGTTAGCCATATACAGGAAGCCTTCCAGTTGCGGGTTGGTACTGAACAGTTTCAGGCCCAGTGCCCAGGTGGTGCACAGCAGTAGCCACATGGCCGGAACCACGGTGACCCAGATGTATTTGGTGCGCTGCATTTTCACCAGGATAACCGTGCCGAGCAGCAGGGCAACGGCAGCCAGCATCTGGTTAGAGATGCCGAACAGCGGCCACAGGCTCTTCACGCCGCCCAGCGGATCAACCACGCCCTGATACAGCAGGTAACCCCACAGACCCACGCAGCCCGCAGTACCAATAACGCCGGCAACCAGCGAGTCGGTTTTCTTCAGGAACGGCACGAAGTTACCCAGCAGATCCTGCAACATAAAGCGGCCTGCACGGGTACCCGCATCCAGCGCGGTGAGGATAAACAGCGCTTCAAACAGAATACCGAAGTGGTACCAGAAGCCCATATCCGCCATTGGCATGATTTTGTGGAACACATGAGCAATACCCACGGCCAGCGTCGGCGCACCACCCGCACGGTTCAGCACCGACGGTTCGCCGATGTCTTTTGCGGTTTGCAGGATCTGCTCCGGCGAAATCACAAAGCCCCAGGAGCTGACCGTCGCCGCCGCATGTGCGGTGACATCTTTCAACTGCGCCAGAATCATCGGCGCGTTATCGCCACCCAGTTCATGCAGGTTTGGCATGGTAATACCGAGGCCTGCCGGCGGGGTGTTCATCGCAAAGTAAAGACCCGGTTCGATAATGGACGCGGCAACCAGCGCCATCACCGCCACAAAGGATTCCATCAACATTGCGCCGTAACCGATAAAGCGGGCGTCGGTTTCGTTCGCCAGCAGTTTCGGCGTGGTGCCGGAGGCAATCAGCGCATGGAAGCCAGAAACGGCGCCACAAGCGATGGTGATAAACAGGAACGGGAACAGCGCGCCTTTCCACAGCGGGCCGGTTCCGTCGATGTACTGCGTTACCGCAGGCATTTTCAGTTCCGGGTTGAGGATAACGATGCCCAGCGCCAGACCGACGATCACGCCGATTTTCAGGAAGGTCGCCAGATAGTCGCGCGGGGCGAGGATCAGCCATACCGGCAGCAGCGCAGAGATAAAGGCATAACCAATCAGCGCGAAGGTGATGGTGGTGTCTTTAAAGGTCAGCGCCGGGCCCCAGTACGGATCGTGAGCGATAATGCCGCCGAACCAGATGGAGGCCACCAGCAGCACAATCCCGATAACCGACACTTCACCCACACGGCCAGGGCGCAGGAAGCGCATGTAAATACCCATAAACAGGGCAATCGGTACGGTAGAGCAGACGGTGAACACGCCCCACGGACTTTCCGCCAGCGCTTTCACCACGATCAGCGCCAGCACCGCGAGGATGATGATCATAATCAGGAAGCAGCCGAACAGCGCAATGGTCCCCGGTACGCGGCCCATCTCCTCTTTGACCATCTCGCCAAGCGAGGCGCCGTTACGGCGGGAAGAGATAAACAGCACCATAAAGTCCTGCACGGCGCCAGCCAGCACCACGCCCGCCAGCAGCCACAGCGTGCCCGGCAGGTAGCCCATTTGCGCGGCCAGTACCGGCCCGACCAGCGGGCCTGCGCCCGCGATAGCGGCAAAGTGGTGGCCAAACAGCACGTAGCGGTTGGTTGGCACATAGTTAAGGCCATCGTTATTGATCACCGCCGGCGTGGCGCGGGTCGGATCGAGCTTCATCACCTTTTGGGCGATGTAGAGGCTGTAGTAGCGGTACGCCACCAGATAAACGGAGACGGACGCGACCACGATCCACAGGGCGCTTACGTGCTCGCCCCGCCGTAACGCGATAACCGAGAGACAGAAAGCGCCGATAATCCCGAGGATCACCCAGGGCACGTGCTTGAAGAGTTTTTTAGTATCCATATCAGACCTGGCTTTTAGCAGAAAAAGAGAATCGGATGTGAGGTGTTGTAAAGGCTGTATGCTGGCCACGATCATGACAAATTACGCGCGCGAAACGGCGACGATTTGGTTGAGTGGTTAGAAATGGACGCTAAGCGGTAACGGAATCGCGGTGAGCGGTTTTTGCACGGGAAAAGTGGCGGAAAATGTGTGATGGCGATCACTCGGAACCCTTGACGGGCGCGGGTCGGGGAGGTTTCAGACTGGCTGCATTATGACTATTGTTTTGGTGAATATTAGCACGATGAGCCATAAAGTTTTCTTATTCCAGGCCGAAAATCTTACATCTGTCTATATGGAAAGAGAAAACATGTTAAATCGCATTAAACTTGTGACCAGTTTGTTACTGGTATTAGGATTATTTGGCCTTTTACAGCTCACCTCCGGCGGCTTGTTCTTCAACGCGCTAAAGCAGGACAAAGAAAACTTCACCGTATTGCAAACCATTCGCCAGCAACAATCTACGCTGAACGCCAGCTGGGTAGCCCTGCTGCAAACCCGTAATACCCTGAACCGCGCGGGTATTCGCTACATGATGGATCAGAACAATATCGGTAGCGGCGCGACCGTGACGGATCTGATGCAGATTGCCAGCACCTCGCTGAAACAGGCGGAAGTGAACTGGACCGCCTACCAGGCGCTGCCGCGCGATCCGCGCCAGAGCGATGAAGCCGCAGCAGAGATCAAACGTAACTACGATATTTACCACAATGCGCTGGCGGAGCTGATTCAATTGCTGGGCGCTGGCAAGATCAATGACTTCTTTGACCAGCCGACACAGCGTTACCAGGACGGTTTCGAGAAACAATACGTCAACTACTTGCAGCAGAACGATTCCCTGTATGAAACCGCCGTCAATGCGAGCGAAAGCTCATATGGTTCTGCGGTATGGATCATTATTACCGTCCTGATCGTGGTGCTGGCGGTGATCGTCGGCGTATGGGCAGGGATCAAACGTGCATTGATCGCGCCGCTGAACCACCTGATCGACAACATTCGCCATATTGCCGGTGGCGATCTGGTGCAGCGTATTGAAGTGCAGGGCTCTAACGAAATGGGCGTACTGGCAGACAGCCTGCGTCATATGCAGAGCGAGCTGGTGCGTACCGTCAGCGATGTGCGTAACGGTGCGAACGCCATTTACAGCGGCGCGAGCGAAATTTCGGTTGGCAACAACGATCTCTCTTCCCGTACCGAGCAGCAGGCCGCATCGCTGGAAGAAACAGCAGCCAGCATGGAAGAGCTGACCGCCACGGTTAAACAGAACGCCGAAAACGCCCGTCAGGCCAGCCATCTGGCGCTGAGCGCATCTGAAACGGCGCAAAAAGGCGGGAAAGTGGTGGACAACGTGGTGCAGACCATGCGAGACATCGCTGCCAGTTCGCAGAAAATTGCTGACATTATCAGCGTGATCGACGGCATTGCTTTCCAGACCAACATCCTGGCGCTGAACGCCGCAGTAGAAGCAGCGCGTGCAGGTGAGCAGGGGCGTGGTTTTGCGGTAGTTGCGGGCGAAGTGCGTAACCTCGCGCAGCGTAGCGCCCAGGCAGCCCGTGAAATCAAGAGCCTGATTGAAGACTCTGTTGGTCGCGTTGAACTGGGCTCCACGCTGGTGGAAAGCGCCGGTGAGACGATGGATGAAATCGTCAATGCGGTCACCCGCGTGACCGATATTATGGGCGAAATCGCGTCTGCCTCTGATGAGCAGAGCCGCGGTATCGACCAGGTGGGTCTGGCGGTTGCCGAGATGGATCGTGTGACTCAGCAGAACGCCTCGCTGGTGGAAGAGTCCGCCGCCGCTGCTGCTGCGCTGGAAGAACAGGCCAGCCGTCTGACGCAGGCGGTTGCCGTGTTCCGCATTATGCAGGAACAGCGTAAAGCGGGAGCCGCCGCTTTCGCCAAAGCCGCGCCGGTTGCCGCCCAACCGCGTAAAGTGGCCGCGACGGATACCGGCGACAACTGGGAAACGTTCTAATTGTCCTCTGCGCCCTGTTGCTCAGGGCGCATTTCCTCGCGGCTTCGCCATGCTATTCTCAGGAAAAGTATTCTGCGGAGAAGCCTTATGCACCTCATTGCCGTTCCTGCCCTTCACTACAGTTGCGAGCAACTGGCCGCGATTGTCGGCGACTGCTTTGAAGGCTACAGCATGCCGTTTTCGCTGCCACCTGCGGTCTTCGCCCAGCGCTTTATTGCTGAAGGATTAAGTCTGGTGGATTCTTGCGTCTGGCTGGCGGGTGAAACGCCTGCCGCCGTGGCGCTGATCACCCGGCGCGGCGTCTCCGCCCGCTTAGCAGCATTTGCCATTCGCCCCGCGTACCGGGCGAAAGGGCAGGGGAAACGCCTTCTTGCACCGCTAATGGCAGCGTTGCGCGAGCGGGGCGTTGTGAAAATGCAACTCGAAGTGATTCAGGACAATCATCCTGCCGTGGCGCTCTATCGCAGCCTGGGTTTTGTGATTACTCAGGAACTTTATGGTTTTCAGGGCATTGCGGATGCGCTTGTGCAAACGGTGGCGTTACAGGCGCTTGATCCGCTGGAGGTGGTGCGCAAGGCGACGGGCGAGAGTAATGCCATGCTACCGTGGCTGGTGGATCCCCTTTCTTCGGTGTCGCTACCTGCGCTGGCCTTTGAGCACCGCAAGCATGCGTATGCGGTACTGGCTACCCATATGGAGAAGCCGCAACTGCGGTTTATTTATGTTGAGCCGGAGTACCGGCGTAAGGGATTTGCCAGCGAATTGCTGCACGCGTTAAATCAGCGTTTCCCCGGACTGAGCACGTCGGTGGTGGTGCCCGCTCATTTTTCGCCGCTATTTACGCGCGCGGGCTATCTTCCTCTGACGATCAGTCAGTATGAGATGAAGGCCGACCTGTAGCGGTCAGCCTTCACGATTAACGACTTTGATTTCAACAAGGCCGATGCCCAGCCTGCGCGGTGAGTGGCCAAGAATATTGCCCTCATTGCTGGATTGCGGCGCAGGCGGCGCAATCACCAGTGTGTTGCTGCGCGATGGGTTGCTGAAACTCAGGGTTGTGGTGCTCAGCTCGCTTCCCAGGGTTAATGTTTGCTCTTCAGAACCTACGCGCACCGGGATGGGGCGGTTAGCGTTAGGGCCAAAAGCTTTAGCGGTGATCACCAGCGCGAATTTTTCTGGCAGCGGATGGTCGTACTCAATCTTCACTTCGTCGGCAAGATTTGCATTGGACCAGCGTCCCCAGCTCTCCGGGCGGGAGATGCCGCTGAAGTGTTTGACTTCCTCCGGCGCGCCGGCGACGTTAAACACAAAACTGTCCGCTTTATAACGGATGCTATCGTCGACGATCTTCAGAGTATCCACGTTATTTTGGTAGCGTTCAGCGCTGATCACCGTCTCTTGAAAATCGGTTTTCCCTTTCCATTGCGCTTTATCCACCCGCTGGACGCGCTGCTTACCGCCAAGCTGCCCTTGTGAAACGCACCAGTCGGTAGAGAGCGCCAGCTCCGGCGACCACAAGCGTGCCATCTTGTAGCACTGATCGATCCAGACAAAGTTGTCGCGCGGGGCGAAATCCGCCAACTGGAAGCGAAGCGGTGCGGAATATTCGCTTTCCGGCAGGGGTTCAATACGTTTATCCCCGACGCGCACCAGCAACGGCAACCGGAACTGACTCCCGGAGAACGAGACCATCTGTTTATTCTGGTCGATGGTGAATGCTTTCATCTCGTTCGGGAAGTTCCACAGACGGATGATATCCGGCTTCCAGGCCAGCACTTTCTCTTTCATATTCAGGAACACGCCGGACAGTGACTGCCCGGAGAGGCTGCTACGCCCAAGGCCAAGGAAGTTATCCCCGCCAAGCATATCCAGCACCGTGGCGCCGTTATCCAGCGTGCTGCGTTTGATGCCGGAGATATCCTGCTGAGGGTCATCGCCGCGGATCACAAAAAAGAGGTTACTGCGATCTTCTTTATTCAGATATTTCCATGCGGTGTTGTTCATCGCCAGGTGATCTGACGACACGACAATCACCGTATTTTTAAACCATGGCGATGCCTTGATCTTGTTAATCAGCGCGGCAATATGCTGCTGGCTGCAGGTGACAGCGCTGAAGGACTGATTCGGTTTGCCGTCGTAACTGTAGCTTTTGCGGGCGCAGGTGCGGGAAATAAACCCGTCCGGGTGGTGAGTGTCCACCGTCAGTGCAAACAGAGAGAAGCGCTTACCGGCGCGGGAAAGTTCCTCATATTGCCGCCATACCGCGTCCAGCACGGTGTCGTCATAGAAGCCCCAGTCATTGCGGTAGTTCGGGTCGTCAACCTGCTTTTTAAGCTCTTCTGCGCCGGTGAGATAGTCAAAGCCGTGCGATTTCAGGAACACATCTTTACCGGCAAAACGCAGGTTTGCCCCCTGAATAAAGTGGTTTTCGTAGCCGGAGTTTTTCAGGATGTCGCCAAGGCACAGATTTTGCGGAAAGAAGGTGGAAACGGACGCGGAGGCGTTGCCTTCAAAGGGCGCGAACAGCGGAATGCCGCACTGAGACGACACCATGCCTGCGATAGTGTAATCTGTACCGGGCAATTGCTGGGTGTGACTGAAGTCGATGCTGTCCTCTTTCAATGCGCCCAGTTCCGGCGTAAGACCCGGAAATGCCTCATCATTAAAGTAGGTGCGCTCCAGGCTTTCACCATAGATATAGACCAGGTTCAGTTGCGGGGACGGAATCGACTTTGCCGGTTCTTTGTAGTAGGTCAGAAAATCCGGATCGCCGCCACGGGTCTGGGATTTCACCAGTTCAGTGATTTGGCGAAACGCCGGGCTGGCGTCCACGGAACCGAGCGCCAGCACCAGTGCAAGCACGCTGTAGCCCACATGATGCGGGTGATGGCGGCGACGGCGCAGCACCCAACCGAGTGCACAAAACACGGCGAACAGCGCCAGCGCAAGGCCCGCGCCGGGAAGCAGGTATTTGCTTACGCCAGCCCCGGTCAGGCTGCTGGTCAGCGTGTAGAACACCGCATCGTTAATGCCGTCACCGGTAAAATAATTGCTGGCATACAGGGTGATATTTAACAGAATAAAGAAACCGAGGACCAACAACGTAGCGGTGAACCACCAGGTGTTACGACCCGCTTTCCAGGCGTAAGTCGCCACGGAGGCGAGAAACAGAGCAACAGAAAGCAATTCAGACAACCGTCATCCCTCATCAATGCCAGACATGTTGCTGGCTATTAATCTTTGTAACAGGACGTACAATTTAATATTCATGTCACACGGCTGCAATTGTAGCGTCACTTTATTCCGGGTTTATTCAGAATTGGTTTAGAAACGCGTCAGGGTGATCGCCGTCGCTTTGGCAACGAAAGATTTGGATGAGGGGAGAAAAACGCCGCGTTGGGAGCAACGCGGCGAAGGATCAGGAGAGGAAGTTGACACCCTGTTTCAGGACGATATCGCAGGCTTTCGATTTTACTTTTTCCGCCAGCGGCGTGTTGCCAATGTTGCTCAGATTCAGTTGCTCACCGTTTTTGGTGTTCAGCATCCCCTGAATCCCTTCCAGATAGTTGGTGTCCTGCTTTTGTTCCGTTGTTCCCAGGCCCAGTTTATCCAGCACCTGATTTTTCACGTTCTCGGTGTTGGTGAGCGAGGAGAGTTTGTTTTTGGCGCACCAGGTCATGATACCTGCGGCGTTGTTCATGGTTCCGGCGCTGAGTGACTGGTTGCCGCCGTTAAGCAGGCCGGTCAGGGAGGAGAGCGACAGACCACCTTGTTGCGAGGCAGAATTATTCTGGCTGAGCTGGCCGGCGGCGCTGGAGAGCGTGTCCTGCCAGGACGCCGCATGGGCAAAACCGGTAAACAGAGTGCTGCCGATAACAGCGGTGCAAAGCAGGCGTTTGGCGAGTTTCATGTCGTGCAGATCCTGATGTATGACGAAAGCGCCCAGTATACACCCGGGCGCGGGAAGCCTACGGAGAGGAAAATTCTCAATACTCTTTGCCGGTGACGCGGCTACGATAACTCTCCCAGTTGAAGATCACCCACAGGCTATTGCCCAGGCGCATCCTGTCCATGACGCGTTCGCCCAAGAGCTTGTTCATCTCATCAAGATTGCTGTTGGTCAGCATGCCGGTTGGGCGTTTGGATGATGAGCGGCGGTCGACAATCTGATTAATGATCACTTTTTCGTAGCGGGACTCGGTTTGCATACCGATCTCGTCGATCACCAGCAGATCAACCGAACTTAAATCGTTCAGTAACTGCTCTTCACTGCTTTCACGGTTGCCGAATGTCTCTTTCATGGCGGACATAATGTCCGCAACGGTGATGATCAGCACCGATTTGCCACGTAATAACAACTCGTTGCAGATGGCCGCTGCGAGGTGATTTTTACCGGTTCCGGGCTTGCCAGAAAAGATAAAGCTGGCGATATTGCCCTCAAACTCTTCGACATATTGTCGCGCCTGGCTCAGGGCGCGCATTTGACCTTCGGTTTCAATGCGGTAGTTGTCGAAGGAGCAGTTCTGATGAAGCGGACGAATGCCGGAACGGTTAAAGGTGCGCTGCATTTTCATGGCGCGGTTTTCACGCTCCAGCGCCGCCGAACGGATTTCGCCCTGTTGTTTCTGCCAGGCCATTAACTCTTCGCCTGTTTTAAATGCAGGTTCGGTATTGGCGGGCATCATTTTTTGCAGACGTTTCATCAATTCGCCGACGTTTTTCATCGTTATCCTCTAAAGCCTGGTGGGATTTGACTGTCCGGTTCTGAGAGCGTGTTGATATCACGCTTTGCTGCGCCATTCTGACTGGCACGTCCTATTTGCAGGCTGCGCGCCAGTTTTTGCTGCCATTGTACATGGTGGAAGACTTTGCCCTCTGCCTGCCAGTAAGCGACGAAAGAAGCCAGTTCTTCCGGCGTGACCGGTTGCGTCAGCGCGATGCCCCATAGCGCGGCCAGACGCTGGAAATCGGCATCGGGTCGCCAGCCGGCATACATGGCGAATTTCCCCATTGGCACGTTTACCGGCGCGGCGCTGGGTTCTTCGTAGAACTGCGCATCCAGTGCGATATCGCTGGCCGGGCGCGCAAGCTGCGCCTCCAGCGCCAGCAACTGCTCGAGTCGCTGTGGCGTAATGGCGTAAAACGCGGGACTGTTATTGGCAAAAACGGCGATTGCGCCGCCTTCCGTGCGGGCCAGTACGCTGGCATGATCGCGCATAAACTCATCAATGCCGATGACATTTGACGTCAGAATTCTGGAAGACATAACGCGTTCTCAAACTGGATACAACGGATACGGTGCACTGCGTTTTTCACGCAGAGATAATGACACATAGTAACACAGGGAACGGAAAGGACAGTACAGCAGGAAAAAGCCGGGTTGCCCCGGCTCTGAAGAGATTACGCGATAATGTTCAGGGTCACATCAATGTTACCGCGGGTCGCGTTGGAGTACGGGCAGACGATGTGCGCCGCGTCGACCAGTTTTTTCGCTTCTGCCGCGTCCATCCCCGGCAGGTGAATGTTCAGTTTGGCTTCGATACCAAAACCGGTTGGCAACGGACCGATACCCACTTCGCCTTCGATAAAGGCTTCTTTAGGCATGGCGATTTTGTCGCGACCGGCAACAAATTTCATGGCGCCGAGGAAGCAGGCGGAGTAGCCCGCCGCAAACAGCTGTTCCGGGTTGGTCACTTCACCGCCCGCGCCGCCCATCTCTTTTGGTACGCCCAGCTTGACGTCCAGTACGCCGTCTGAAGAGATTGCGCGGCCATCACGGCCTCCGGTGGCTTTGGCTTTGGCGGTATAAACGACTTTTTCTAAAGACATGACAGGTTCCTTATTATCTTGAGTGTTTGCTATAAAATAGCGTGCTATTTATTTGCTGGCAAAAACGCCCGTAAGGGCGCTTAAGCCTGATGAAACCGCTGACGAAGCTGTTCCAGTTGCTGCTTAATGTCGCGCAGGGTTGCGTTGTCACACGCCATCGCACAACTGATCGATTCCGGAATAGAGGCGGCCTGTTGCTGTAGCGCCCGCCCGCTTTCGCTTAATGTGATCACCACCTGACGCTCATCCTGGCGCGAACGCTGACGTGAAATCAGCCCGGCGCTTTCGAGGCGCTTTAACAGCGGTGTTAGCGTGGCGGAATCAAGAAACAGGCGCTCGCCAATGTCCGACACGGTCACATCGTCTTTCTCCCACAACACCAGCATGACCAGATATTGCGGATAAGTCAGGTTCATCGGCGCCAGTAGTTGCCGGTAAAGCTTATTCAGAGCCAGGTTTGTTGAGTAAAGCGCAAAGCAAAACTGGTTATCTAACGCGAGTTGCGCGTTCGGTGTCGATTTCGTCTTCATGATATGAATTTATATAGTGCACGATTTAATTGCAAGTTATTTTTTATGGGCAGGTATAACGCAGCACAACCTGCACCGCCATGTCCCGGTAGTACTGACGCTGCGCTGCAGGATCCTCGTTCTCTTCAAACAGCATTGAAAAAGAGTAGCTGTTTGCCACGTAATGAAAGCTGAAGCTGCTCATCAGGCGGTGAACATCGCGGGCGTTGACCTGTTTACTGAACAGCTGCTTTTGCTGGCCGCGATGGAGGATATCCTCCAGCAATGTCAGGGCGCTGCGGTTGACATCCCGCAGCAGCGCCGATTGCTGGATAAAACGCCCGCGCTGCATGTTTTCCATACAGATAATACGGATAAAGTCAGGATGATCGGCATGGTAATCGAAGGTGCTTTCCACCAACTGCACCATGGCTTCTACCGGGGGAATGTCGGCCAGATTGAGCTGTCTTTCACTGTGGCGGATCATGGTGTAAACGTACTCAATGATCTGCAAGTAGAGGTTTTCTTTGGTTTTGAAGTGATACACCACCATCCGTTTTGTGGTGCCCGCCCGTTCGGCAATCTGTTCCATACGTGCGCCATTCAAACCATATTCCGCAAACAGGGCGATGGCGCTGATAAAGATTTTATCTTTCAGATTGGACTCGTCAAAACGTGGGGGAAAACTGCTGCCGTGGTATGCCACATCCACTCCTTACTGACCATCATGTGTTTGGCGATTATCACCACGGCAGCGGTAGAAAACAAATCTCAAACGCGTGGGCGTTTGCGGTAGATCCACAATCCGGGGATCGACAAGCCTATAGAAAGTGCCCCCACAATTGATGATGCCTTAAGGAAGTTGGTCAACAGCAGGATCATTAACTCTTCGCTGTAGCCGAAATGGCCTATTTTCACCGCTGAAATCATTGCGGTGTACGCAGAGATCCCCGGGAACATCGGGATTACCGCTGCCACGGTAAAGACTTTCGGGTGCGCCAGATACCAGCGCGACCAGCGAATACCGATACTGCCCACCAGCATAGACGCCACGAACGTTGACCACTCAATGTTAAAACCCCAGTGCATCATGGCAAAGCGCGAACCGTGACCAATGGCTCCCAGTAGCGCGCACCAACGCAGGGCGCGATGGGGAACATTAAATACCATTGCAAACCCAACGGCGGGGATTGCCGCCAGCGCCATATCTTGCGCCAGTGCCAGAAAAAACAGGATCACATCCATCCGCGCAGCCCCCATAACGTCATCGCCATCACCACGCCAATGCAGGTCGCAAGCGTTAATAAGCTGGCGATGGCCCAACGCGCCAGCCCGGTATTGATATGGCCTTTAAACATATCGGCGACGGAATTGATAAGCGGGAATCCAGGCACCAGTAACAAAACACTGGCGGCCATGGCTACCGTTGAGGAGTGGAGAAAGTCCGGCAGTGTGAGCATCAAGCCAGAAACTGTCGTTGCGACAAACGCGGTAACACAGAAGTTAATTTGTGGATGCATGTGCCGACTCGCCAGCACCAGTCGTACATACATCGCAACGCTGCTGGCGCAAAAGGTAATAAATGCACCGTCCCAGCCGCCATTGTTGAGCTTGCAGAAGCAGGCGCAAGAAAGACCCACCATCAGGGTGACCAGCCAGCGCGGGTAACGCAACGGCTTTACCTGGGAAAACCGCTTTTCAACACCTTTGAAATCCAGCAGTTTGTGTTCCGTCAGGATCACGATGTGTTGCACCTCCGTCACGACGTGCATATTGATTCCGCGGTCGCTGTTCTTACGCGTGGAGGTCAGGCATTGCCCATCTTTGATGGTCGTCAGAACGATGGCATTGGATGAAATTAAGCTCTCTACGCTGTCCATGCCCAGCGCCAGTCCCAGACGCGTTGACAACTCTTCCACCAGCGCGCTCTCTGCGCCGTGCTGTAACAAAAAAAGGCCGCACTGAATACACAGGCGCGTTATTGCCCGCTGCGATGACTGGTCTGTTTGCATGGTTACCCTGGTACTGTTTGCAACGACGCTCACAAGAAGGGGAGCGAAAAGTCTATTTTTAGCACAGAATATGGGCAGGATGGCGCTAAAGTAGATCAAGAACTGTGCATTAAATCACGATGAAGGCGTTTTATGATGCATTCCTGTTGTGTGTTAAGACCAGTTCAGGTCTGCTGGTGTATTAATGTCCTCATCGTGGAAAAACACGATTAATGAGCAGGTTAGACAGAAATTAATCTTAATTATTTATTAAATTTATGGGTTTTATCTTAATTATCCGCGTATTGATTGGTTTAATTTCTTATTTTATTTTTTAATAATATCCGGAGTGTTTGAAAGGACGTTGTGTTATGTTGACACAGGAGTGGGCAATACTATAATTTTACAACGTTATATTTAATTGCTAATCATGCATTTCACTAATTTTTCGCCGCGTCATTCTGACGAGATGTGGGGTTATTTCGCATTAATTTCATCAGTTAAGTAAATATTAATAACGAGAATTGATAGAGCTCGCGAATGGAAGCGGAGGTTTTATGCTATCACTAAGTGGTAAACATGGGGTTATTATTAGTCGAATGCCCGTATTCAGCGCCGGGATAGAGGGCATACTCGCCCGGCATTTTACCGAATACGAGTTGACCTATTATTCATCCATAGAGGCGATAGCGCTGCAAAAAATACAGTGCGCCAGTATTGTTATTGTCGACTTGACAGGTGAACAGCGGTATGCGCGCAGAAATTGCCAGCAATACTATTCACTGCTCTCGCAATGCGATAATGCGCACTGGATTTTCTTTGTCTCCGGTAGCCTCTATCCGGTTGCGGAACAGCTTCTGTTACGTCCTTACACAACATTGCTTTCTGATGAGGAGTCGATTGCGGAAATTGTCACGACTATTCATACGAGTCATGAGAAAACGGGAAAAATCAGCAAGACGCTTTTGATGCCTGCAGAAGATTTCCCTGAAGAGAATAGCGCGATGGGTGATGCGCTCACGTTTTCCGAGCGGAAAGTATTACGTCTGTTAGGTAAAGGGTGGGGAATAAATCAAATCGCAACACTGCTAAAAAAGAGTAATAAAACTATCAGTGCGCAAAAAAATAGTGCAATGCGGCGATTGTTGTTGCGCAGTAATGCGGATCTGTACACATGGATTAATAGTTCACGGGGAATGAAAGAGCTCAATTTAGGAACGGCTTTCGGAGAGCGGAAAGAATGGGAAATAATTGCACAAAAAGAAACGTAGCCATCATCGAAAAATGCATAATGAGTGAGGTCGGATTGCAGAACTTATTTAACGATCCGGCATATTGTCAATACTCTTTTCATTTTTTTAAAAATTTTGCCGCGTTCCGTCAGGCACTCAAACAGACGTCGTTTTTTTCTGTCATTTATTCTCTTTTTGGACTGCGGGAAGAACGGCGTGAGTGTTTAATGGGGCTGCATTTGCTTTCATACTCTCATCCTGGCGTCCAGCGTATTGTCCTGGTTGAGGACGATCGCGAAGCGCAACTGGTCGGACTTTTTTCATCTTTGCGGTTGCATGGCATTTTGAGTAAATCGGCTTCGTTGCCGCTCTTATTGGAGCAGCTTGTCACGCTCTTCGGTGAAACCCGGCATATCAATGACAATATTCTGAATCACTGGTATGTGAGCCAGTGCCGTACGCTCAGCCCGACAGAGCGGGCAATATTGAACTGTATGACGCGCGGTCTCTCCATGGCTGAAATCGCTTCACAGCTGGATCGCAATGTTAAAACCATACGCGCGCACAAATTCAACGCGATGACAAAGCTGGGTGTAACGTCTGATGTTAGTTTGCTTAATGCGGCGGATATTCTGACATGGATGCCACACGCATATGGCCAGTATCCCAATTAGCCTTTTGCTTCCGGTGCGCCAGGCATCAAACCTGGCGCTGGTGCAACGAGACTACAGGCACACATCTATCCATTTTGCACGGGTGAGTTCCGCCATTCTTTCAGGCGAGATACGTACGGCGCTATGGATTGCTCCGGCAGCCGGCAGGACTTCCTGATACTGTTTTAACGACACATCACAATATATCGCCACGGGGTTTTCCAGGCCGAATGGGCAGACGCCGCCAACAGGATGGCCGGTAATCGTGACCACTTCATCACTGCTTAACATCCGCGCTTTTGCACCGAAGGTACTTTTTAGTTTTTTATTATCCAGGCGCGCGTCGCCTTTGGCGACCACCAGAATGACTTCATTTTTTACTTTTAACGACAGTGTCTTGGCGATTTGCCCCGGCTCTACATGATGTGCCGCAGCGGCCAGCGCCACGGTTGCCGTGCTTTGGCTCAGTTCGATGATATCGATGTCGGGGGCATTGTCGGCAAAAAATTGCCGCACAGACTGCAAACTCATGATGTTCTCCTGCGTAAGACCGCTATTAATCTGTCACAAGCATGTTATTGCTGTAAATATCCCTGCTTAACAAACGCCTTACAACCAGATTATCGATCGCCTTCACAATCGCGGAAACCGGTTACAGTAACCGGTTGCAGTGTCACCAACCCGGGTTAATACTCATTTTGTCACTTCCCTCTGCCCAGAAAATTAAATAAAGAGCCGTCTATGAACGTATCCTGTTTCGTTGTAATGCTGGTTCCAAAAACCACGTGGTTTCACAGAGAAAAAATGGATCGCGACGCGGCAGAATATTCGCTGGTGCGCTTACTTTGTTAGTCTGACAGGAGATCTGCTATGTCTGCCAACCATGCTGCGTTTAACCTCATTTTCCGGTTTATAGAAAACTACGTCAGCCCGATTGCCGGGCGAATCTCTTCCCAACGTCATGTTATGGCCATCCGCGACGGTTTTATTTCCGCAATGCCGTTTATGATTGTGGGCTCGTTCCTGCTGGTCTTTGCTTATCCGCCATTTTCGCCGGACACCACCTGGGGTTTCGCCCGTGGTTGGCTCGATCTGGCGAAACAGTATGAAGGGCGGATCCTCACGCCTTTCGATATGACGATGGGCATTATGTCTATCTATATCTGCGCGGCCATTGCTTACAATCTCGGTAAGCATTATGTGAAGTCGCATCAGTTGGATCCGTTTATGTGCGCCATGCTATCGCTGATGGCATTCTTACTGGTGGCTGCGCCTAAAACCAACGGCACGTTGCCGGTAGATAGCCTGGGTGGCACCGGTATTTTCACCGCGATCCTGGTGGCGATTTATTGTGTGGAAATGATGCGTTTTCTGAAAGCGCATAACATTGGTATTCGCCTGCCCGATCAGGTGCCACCGATGATAAAAAACTCGTTTGATTTGCTCATTCCTGTGCTGGTGGTCGTGCTGACGCTTTATCCACTGAGTCTGCTGATCCAGACGCAGTTCAATATGCTGATCCCGCAAGCCATTATGGCGCTGTTTAAACCCCTGGTGGCGGCAGCGGATTCATTACCGGCCATTCTGCTGGCGGTGATCATTGGTCATTTACTGTGGTTTGCGGGCATTCATGGTGCCGCGATCGTTTCCGGTATGCTGCAAATGTTCTGGTTAACGAACCTTGGGCTGAACCAGACCGCGCTGGCGCAGGGCGCGCCGTTGCCGCATATCTTTATGGAAGCGTTCTGGACTTTCTTTATCGTGATTGGTGGCTCCGGGGCGACGATGGGGCTGGTGTTTTGCTACCTGCGCAGCCGCTCGGTACATTTACGTTCCATCGGGCGTTTAAGCGTCGTGCCGAGTATTTTCAACATCAATGAACCGGTCATTTTTGGCACGCCCATCGTAATGAATCCGGTATTCTTTATTCCCTTCCTGCTGGCCCCGACGATCAACGCCATCATTGCCTGGGCGGCGATGAAACTGGATCTTATTGGCAGAGTGATTTCCGTTGTACCATGGACCGCTCCTGCACCTATTGGCGGCGCGTGGGCGCTGGGTTGGGATTTCCGGGCAGCCATTCTGGTGGTCTTACTCGCTTGTGTGTCTGCGGTTATCTACTATCCGTTCTTTAAAGTGTACGAAAAACAGTTGCTGGAACAGGAAGCAGAAGAAGCACAGCGCGCAGAAAACGATAAACAGGTTGCGTGAATGCGCAAAGAAAGCAAAGGGGCGGAATAACCGCCCCTTTTGTTTATGTTAACGTGCAGTCCCCGCACTGCTGGACATCCGGCAGGCGATAGCGCTGGCAGCAAGTGCGGCGCACCAGCACACCGTCCCGCAGCACAACGGTGCGCCACAGCGGGTTGTCGCTACCATCGGCAAGTTGTTTTTCAAAGAAGCAGGTCTGGCGCAGCGCTGCGACGCGTGCTTCGCCAAGCACGGGGATCATATCCCCCAGGCACCAGTTAATCAGATAGCCCGTATTACTCCAGATAAGCTTACCGTTGATCTCTCCGGTGGCTTCCAGCGCCTGTACAACCGGGAGCATGGCGTGTGTGGTCAGCGCTGAAATTCGTTGGGCATCGTTGCACGACGTTAATACGCGATCGGGATGAACATCAATCCAGAAGCACGCGGCACGGCCGGTTTCGTGGAACTCGACGTGGAAATGTTCAGGCGCAATATCGATTGTGCTTTTCTGCGTCAACAGCGCCAGTAGCAACGGCGGAACCATCAGCCCGAGATACCACTGTGCCCACAGCGAGAGCAACGGTTTGTTTTCCCGCGGCTGCGTTAATTGGTTGCGATAAATATGATCGGAATAGGTCGCAATAAGCGTCTGTAACGCGCTTCCTTGTGACCATTCCGCCAGCGTCATGGCCTGGTAAGGTGCTGGTTCATCGAGACGAATAAAATCAAGCAGATATTCGCGATGGCTGGCGAGAGTTTCCCGTACGGCATTAGCCAGCGAATCGCGCTCATTGTTGAGGCCCCCTCGCCAGATAACATTTTCAGCGTTCGTTGCGGTACGTGAAGTCATGGCAGTCGCAGGATGATAAATCTAAATGATAATGATTTTTAATCCTAACCACGGATAAAATCGATAGCAAGGTGTTTATCGTAAAGTTAGCGCGGGCGCGCCTCAGACGGGCTGTAATTCTTCACTCACCAGGATGTTATTGCGTCCCATATGTTTGGCTTCATACAGGGCTTTATCGGCACGGGAAAGAGACGCGTCGATGTCATTACCGAGCAATGGCGCAATCCCAATACTGACGGTGACGTTTGTGGCGACGCTTTCATTGAACATATGCGGAATTTTCAGATCATACACTTGCTGGCGAATACGCTCGGCGGTACGACGGGCATCTTCCTGTTCTGCGTTATTAATCAGGATCATAAATTCTTCACCACCGAAGCGGGCAACAATATCGCGTGAGCGTACGGCATTGCGCAAGGCGGCAGACACGCGGATGAGCGCCTGATCCCCCATCATGTGGCCGTAATGATCGTTATAGGCTTTAAAGTGATCAATATCGAGAAGCAGCACATAGCGGGGGCTATCATCTACCGCCAGCAAATTGTCGAGTTTATGCTGTAAACCCCGGCGGTTGTACAAGCCGGTCAGCGGATCCAGCATGCTTAAATCATTGAGCGTTTTGCGCTCCTGCATCAGGCGATTCATTAATGCCTGGGCAAAATGATCATTACGCTTTTGAATTGCATGCTGAATAGAGATGCCCAATACCGGCAGTGCAAAGGAGTAGACCATTCTTAATTCGCTCTCCCCGCTGCTTAGCCACAAACAACTGATGAATACCGGTAACGAGTGAAATAAAAAGGCAAGGATATGATTTGAAAAAGCAATGGTGCCAATAAACAGAATGCTCAATAACGCAATCAGCAGAAAGGCATCAGCATTATCATTTATTAATCTGACTTTAGTGATTACATGCCACGCCCACAGGCAGCCAAATATCAGTGAAATAAGGGTGATATTAATTTTTCGGCCAGGGAAATAGTGGTGTAGTGCTGGCAACACCAGGCTCGCCGCGAAGATGATGCATACGGGGATCGTCAAGATACGCAAGTTATAGAGCGGCAGAGCTATGGAGAACAGCGCTGAGATCGCATTGAGTAACAGAAATAGACGCAGGGACAATCGATATTTCTTGTTACAGAGAGATTGCCAGGTTTGTAATGTCATACCTAAAAATCGTTGTTTATCCGTAATCTAACGGCGTGCTGATAGTCAAAAAAAGAAAATGTAACGCGATGAAACAGTTATCGCGAAAAATTAGTGATTTGGATTTTCATTTAAGTGGCGCTTAATTTATCACCTTACTGAATGCCTGTCATTAGAAGATGAGTAATCTTCATACTGGCGTTTCGTATCGGGCTGACAAATGAGAAAACATATCATATGATATTGGTTATCATTATCGCTTTGAGAGATGAAAGCATGTTGCAACGCGCGCTGGGGAGTGGATGGGGGATTGTATTACCAGGCATGGTTGTTGCCATTCTGGCGCTTGCCGATCTGTCAGTTAACGCCTGGCGGGGAGTCATTGTACTTGGGCTGTTGCTCACGCCAGCAATGCTGTACCACAAACGTTTACGGCACTTTGTGCTGTTGCCTTCAGGCGTTGCGCTGGTCGGTGGAATGATGCTGCTGATGATGAACTTGAAAATGATATTGTAACGGGAGAGTCATACAGGGAGTGTATAAGATATCTGGTGCGAGGGGGGGGACTTGAACCCCCACGTCCGTAAGGACACTAACACCTGAAGCTAGCGCGTCTACCAATTCCGCCACCTTCGCACAGTCATCTTACTTTTTGATATTGCCTCGTTGGTGCGAGGGGGGGGACTTGAACCCCCACGTCCGTAAGAACACTAACACCTGAAGCTAGCGCGTCTACCAATTCCGCCACCTTCGCACAGTGCGAGCAATATCAGCGTGGTTTATGGTGCGAGGGGGGGGACTTGAACCCCCACGTCCGTAAGGACACTAACACCTGAAGCTAGCGCGTCTACCAATTCCGCCACCTTCGCATACCATCGATACTCTTGAAGTATCGCTACCACGGAGGCGCATTCTAGATGTTTTCAACTTTTCGTCAACAGTTAATTAAGCCAACGGAAGCTGATTGCTGTAAAAATGGGCGCTGAGACGCAGAGGAAGTGGAACCCGGTGAGTCGTCCCCACCGGGAAAAACGATTATTTTATCGCCTGGCGTGTCATCACCGTACGGTAGACTTTAAAACGGCCGGTTTGTGCAATAACTTCATGGAAACCAAACGTCTGATCTAATACATCCGGATAGGGCAGGAAGGCGTTAGCAACAATACGCAGCTCGCCGCCGCTGTTCAGGTGGCGCACGGCACCGCGAATCAGTGTCTGTGCAGCTTCCTGGCTGGTCTGCAAACCATCATGGAACGGCGGGTTGGAGATGATCATATCGAAACGGCCGGTCACTTCCGAAAAGACGTTGCTGGCAAACACATCGCCTTCGAAACCGTTAGCCGCCAGCGTCGCGCGGCTGGCCTCTACCGCCGGAGCCGATACGTCGCACAGCGTCAGACGCACTTTCGGCGAGTGGCTCGCCAGTACCGCCGCCAGTACACCTGCGCCGCAACCCACATCCAGCACTTTGCCCTTAGTATGCGGGGTCAGGGTTGACAACAGCAGCTGGCTGCCGACATCCAGACCGTCGCGGCTGAATACGCCCGGTAGCGTTTTAATCGTCAAATCGTTCAGCGCATATTCACCCCAGAATCCGTCCGGGTTGAACGCGGGCGTTTTTTCCAGGCGGCCATGATACAAACCGCAGCGGCGGGCACTGTCGACCTTGTTCAGCGCGCAATACTCCGCCAACATCTGCTCAGCACTGCGTACACCGCTACGGTTCTCGCCGACCACGAAAATGTCGGTTCCCACAGGCAGCAAGGAAAGCAGATTCATCAACTGAAACTGCGCTTCCGGTTTGTTTTTCGGCCAGTAATAAACCAGCGTATCGCAATCACCAACCGTTGCGCTGTCGGCAACCAGGCTATAGTGAGCGCGCTCGCCCATTTGCTGGCTTAAGGTTTGCCATTGGTGAAACTGTTGAGTCCAGGCGCGGCTTTCCGCGGTGTCCAGACGTGCGGGCAGGTCATCCTGCAAATCACCGGCAAAAAGAATGCGGCTGGGTTCGAAATCGTCACTGTGGCGCAGCAAGACTTCACTTGCCGGGGTAAAAGCGGACATGGGGGGTTCCTCGTTAAATTCTGGCGGCGATTATACACGTTATCCTTCACGCTGCCTCTTTGTTGGCATCGTCTTCGGACCCCAGTCACTTACTGGTGTAAGCTCCCGGGGATCCTCATCCTTGCCGCCTCGACGCATCGCGAATGATGGTGTGTACAGGGTGAGTATCCTTCACGCTGCCTCTTTGTTGGCTGCGTCTTAATGGCGAACAGGCGCTGAGTTTGTTATATTTGCGCGCCTGACACACAGGAGTGTTTTGCTATGACTTCCCGACGCGACTGGCAATTACAGCAACTGGGCATTACCCAGTGGACCTTGCGCCACCCCGCGGTGCTGCAGGGTGAGATCGCCATCTCGTTGCCTGCGCATATCCGGCTGGTGATGGTCGCACCCACGCTGCCAGCGCTGACTGAGCCGCTGGTGAGTGATGTGTTGCGCGCGCTGACCATCACGGCGGATCAGGTCTTGCAACTGACGCCGGATCGCGTCGCGATGTTACCCCCCGGCAGTCAGTGTAATAGTTGGTTGCTGGGCGTTGATGGACCGCTGGCGCTGGCCGGAGCACAAGTCTCAACGGCTCCGTACGATGAATTACGCGGCAACCCTGCGGCATGCGCCGCGTTATGGCAACAAATCTGCGAACATGAACACGATTTCTTCCCTCAGCACGACTGATTTAGCCCGCGCCTACGCGATTGAAACCCGGGCGCACGCCTTCCCCTGGAGTGAAAAGACGCTCGCCAGTAATCAGGGTGAACGCTACCTCAACTATCGACTGATGGTGGGGGACGAAATGGCGGCATTTGCCATCACTCAGGTGGTGCTGGATGAAGCCACGCTGTTCAACATTGCCGTCGATCCGGCCTGGCAACGTAAAGGGTTTGGCCGACAACTGTTGGAGCATCTTATCCGCGAACTGGAATCCCGCGGCGTACTGACGCTGTGGCTGGAAGTGCGGGCCTCCAACACCGGCGCGATTGCGCTGTACGAAAGTTTAGGATTTAACGAGGCGACGATCCGTCGTAATTATTACCCCACGGCCAACGGGCGTGAGGATGCGATTATTATGGCGCTGCCTCTCTGATAATAAAGGTGATGTAATGAAATGGGACTGGATACTCTTTGATGCCGACGAAACGCTGTTTACGTTTGACGCGTTCGGTGGCTTACAACGGATGTTTCTTGACTATAGCGTGACATTTACCGATCAGGATTTTGCCGAATACCAGGCGGTCAATAAACCGCTCTGGGTGGATTACCAGAACGGCGCGATTAGCGCACTGCAACTGCAGCATCAGCGTTTTCAAAGCTGGTCTGAGCGTTTGAATGTGCCTGCGGGCTCGCTTAATGATGCGTTTCTCAACGCGATGGCCGAAATCTGCGCGCCATTGCCTGGCGCGGTATCGCTGCTTGATAGCCTGCGAGGCAGAGCGAAGCTTGGCATCATCACCAACGGATTTACCGCGTTGCAGCAAATTCGCCTGGAACGAACCGGCCTTCGCGACTATTTTGATTTATTAGTGATTTCCGAACAGGTGGGCGTCGCCAAACCCGATCCTAAAATCTTTGATTACGCCCTGCAGCAGGCCGGCAACCCGGATCGCGCGCGCGTATTGATGGTGGGCGACACGGCGGAATCCGACATTCTGGGCGGTATCAACGCCGGGCTGTCGACCTGCTGGCTGAATGCGCACGATCGCGCATTACCGGAAGGCATTAACCCAACCTGGACCGTGACCTCCCTAACCGAACTGGAGCAACTCCTGTGTAAACATTGATTGTCTGCACTCAGCCGTTGAGTACAATAGCCGCATTTTTCGTATTTCATCGCGTGGCCTGAGGCCGCGCAATTACACAGAAGATTTTCATTATGACGTTGTCTCCTTATTTTCAAGAGGTGGCGAAGCGCCGTACGTTCGCTATCATCTCGCACCCCGATGCCGGTAAAACCACCATCACTGAAAAGGTGCTGCTGTTCGGACAGGCGATCCAGACTGCCGGTACGGTAAAAGGCCGCGGTTCCAGCCAGCATGCAAAATCCGACTGGATGGAGATGGAAAAACAGCGTGGTATTTCCATTACCACCTCCGTAATGCAGTTCCCGTATAAAACCAGCCTCGTTAACCTGCTGGACACCCCCGGGCACGAAGACTTCTCCGAAGATACCTACCGTACACTGACGGCGGTGGACTGCTGTCTGATGGTGATTGATGCCGCAAAAGGCGTTGAAGACAGGACGCGTAAGCTGATGGAAGTCACCCGTCTGCGCGATACGCCGATCCTGACTTTTATGAACAAACTTGACCGTGACATCCGCGATCCGATGGAACTGCTGGATGAAGTGGAAAATGAGCTGAAGATCGCGTGTGCGCCGATCACCTGGCCAATTGGCTGCGGCAAACTGTTCAAGGGCGTTTACCACCTTTATAAAGACGAAACCTACCTTTATCAGACCGGTAAAGGGCACACCATCCAGGAAGTCCGCATTGTTAAAGGGCTGAATAACCCGGAGCTCGACAGCGCGGTGGGTGAAGATCTGGCGAAACAGCTGCGTGATGAGCTGGAACTGGTGCAGGGCGCTTCCAACGAGTTCGATAAAGAACTGTTCCTGAGCGGCGAAATTACCCCGGTATTTTTTGGTACTGCGCTGGGTAACTTTGGCGTGGATCACATGCTTGATGGTCTGGTGGAGTGGGCGCCAGCGCCGATGCCGCGTAAAACCGATACCCGTGAAGTCACTGCCAGTGATGAAAAATTCACCGGCTTTGTGTTTAAAATCCAGGCCAATATGGATCCGAAACACCGTGACCGCGTGGCGTTTATGCGTGTGGTGTCCGGGCGTTATGAAAAGGGCATGAAGCTGCGTCAGGTGCGTACCGGTAAAGATGTGGTGATCTCAGACGCGTTAACCTTTATGGCGGGCGATCGCTCTCATGTGGAAGAGGCCTATCCGGGCGATATTATCGGTCTGCATAACCACGGTACCATTCAGATTGGCGATACCTTCACCCAGGGCGAAATGATGAAGTTCACCGGTATTCCGAACTTTGCCCCGGAACTGTTCCGCCGTATCCGTCTGCGCGATCCGCTGAAACAGAAACAGCTGCTAAAAGGCCTTGTCCAACTTTCTGAAGAAGGTGCTGTACAGGTGTTCCGCCCGATTTCCAATAACGACCTGATTGTCGGTGCGGTCGGTGTGCTGCAGTTTGATGTGGTCGTGTCACGTCTGAAGAGCGAGTACAACGTGGAAGCGGTGTACGAATCGGTCAACGTCGCCACTGCGCGTTGGGTTGAAGGCACCGACGTGAAGAAATTTGAAGAGTTCAAGCGTAAAAACGAAATCCAGTTGGCGCTTGATGGCGGCGATAACCTGACCTATATCGCACCAACCATGGTCAACTTGAACCTCACTCAGGAACGTTATCCTGACGTCACCTTCCATAAAACCCGCGAGCACTAATCCTTGCGCGGAGCACGGCGTACGCCGTGCTCCATCACTTTTCCTGTCTTATTAGCCCGTTGCGGAAAGTTCTTAAAACCTGCCGTTTTTCCCTCTATCGCTCACTTTTTAACCACTTGTCCGGGTTTTTTGGCAAGCGTGATCTATATTTAACAAAGTGATGACATGTTGGTTGGATAAAAGTCCTGTTCATTGCGTGTTTAATGGTCTTTTATTCAATCTTATCATTGCAAGTTGATATTAATAACTGCTTCAGGGCGATGTGTGACGGTGTTGTGACCGAAGCCATTGATTTCTGAACTGGGTGAGATTCACCAGGCAGTAGAGCAGCCAACGTTGCTGCTTGTAGCCCAAATTGTGGGCAAACCAACAGGAATGACATCGATGACTATGACAAGACTGAAGATTTCAAAAACTCTGCTGGCTGTCATGCTGGGTTCGGCTTTGGCGAGTGGTTCCGCCCTCGCGGCAGACACCACCACTGACCAAGCGCAAAACGCGGCCTCCAGTGCAGGCGAAAAAATCGATAGCTCTATGAATAAAGTCGGTGGCTTCATGGATGACAGCACCATCACCGCGAAAGTAAAAGCGGCGCTGGTGGATCATGAGAGCATTAAGAGCACCGATATTTCCGTCAAAACCGAGAAAAAGGTGGTTACGCTGAGCGGCTTTGTTGAGAGCCAGGCGCAGGCCGAACAGGCTGTTTCCGTGGCCAAAGGCGTGCAAGGCGTAGCGTCCGTCAGCGATAAGCTGCACGTTCGCGACGGTAAAAATCAGTCAGTAAAAGGTTACGCGGGGGATACCGCAACAACCAGTGAAATCAAAGCCAAACTGCTGGCAGACGACGTTGTACCTTCCCGTAAGGTGAAAGTCGAAACCACTGATGGAGTGGTGCAGTTATCCGGTACGGTAGATTCACAAGCCCAAAGTGAACGCGCGGAAAGTATCGCCAAAGCAATAGATGGCGTTAAAAGCGTGAAAAACGACCTCAAAGTTAAGTAACGATTCCTGAAAATGTCACAGCCCGGCGCTTGCCGGGTATGACAAACACGTACCCGGAAAATCGCGGGTGAGCATCCTGAGCGCTCACTTTTAGCGGTCGACATTAACTATGGTAAAGGAGAGTCTTATGTTTCGTTGGGGCATTATATTTCTGGTTATCGCGTTAATTGCCGCCGCCCTGGGTTTTGGTGGTCTTGCAGGTACGGCAGCAGGCGCAGCGAAAATCGTCTTTATCGTCGGTATTATCCTGTTCCTGGTCAGCCTGTTCATGGGTCGCCGGCGTCCATAGCGCATTACACGCTTAAATTTCGGTTACATTAAAGCCAGTCCCTGTGACTGGCTTTGCTGTATCGGCAGGAGAATAATTGCGTTACTTTGTGAGATAACGCATCAGAAAGGAAAGCAGAGTGGGGCAGCATATTCCCGTAACGCTCGGCAACATCGCGCCGCTGGCGTTAAAACCATTTCGTCCCGGTCGCCTCGCACTGGTGTGTGAAGGCGGCGGTCAGCGTGGCATTTTCACCGCCGGGGTGCTGGATGAGTTTATGCGCGCGGAATTTAACCCTTTCGATCTCTACTTTGGCACGTCTGCCGGTGCGCAAAACCTCTCAGCCTATGTTTGTAACCAGCCTGGCTATGCGCGCAAAGTCATTATGCGCTATACCACCAAACGGGACTTTTTTGATCCGGTGCGGTTTGTCCGCGGCGGTAATCTTATTGATCTCGACTGGCTGGTCGAGTCCACCTCAAGCCAGATGCCGTTGGCGATGGATCATGCCGCCCGCGCCTTTGATACAGGCAAGGCCTTTTATATGTGCGCCTGCCGCCAGGATGACTATACGGCAGAGTATTTCGCCCCGACGCATCAGACATGGCTGGATTTGATTCGCGCCTCCAGCGCTATTCCCGGCTTTTACCGCCCGGGCGTCATGCTGGAAGGGGTGAACTATCTGGACGGCGGCGTCAGCGATGCCATCCCGGTGCAGGAAGCGGCGAAACGCGGTGCAAAAACGATCGTGGTGATCCGCACGGTACCTTCGCAGATGTACTATACGCCGCAGTGGTTTAAGCGTATGGAACGCTGGCTGGGAGAGAGCAGTCTTCAGTCGCTGGTCAATCTGGTGCAGCATCATGAGAAAAGCTATTTAGCGATTCAGAAATTTATCGAAACCCCGCCGGGTAAGCTGCGTATTTTTGAGATCTATCCCCCCAAACTGTTGCATAGCATGGCGTTAGGCAGCCGTTTACCGGCGCTGCGCGACGACTACAAACTCGGCCGATTGTGCGGGCGCTATTTCCTCGCCACGGTGGGTAAACTGCTGGCGGAGACACCGCCGCTCATGCGCCATCCGCCCGTGCCTGCGACCCGCGTGGTGCCGCCTGCACCGGTGGCTAACGATGCTATTGATACACCACTGGTTATTGCGCCGCAGGCCAATGATTTCCCCATTAATAAAGAGGATACGGCGTGAGTTTTCGCTTTATCGACACGCATTGCCATTTTGATTTTCCGCCCTTTACCGGTGATGAAGCTGCCAGCATTGCTCGCGCAGCGGAGGTGGGCGTTGAGCGCATTATTGTTCCGGCCATCAGTGCTGACTATTTTGCCCGCGTTTGCGATTTGGCCTCTCAGCACACCGCGCTGTACGCCGCGCTGGGGCTGCATCCGATTGTGATTGAAGCGCATACGTCGGAAAGCCTGGAAAAACTGGCGCATTACCTTGCCACAGAACCGGAGAAGGTGGTGGCGATAGGGGAGATTGGCCTCGATCTGTACCGTGATGATCCGCAGTTTAGTCGTCAGCAGCAGTTTCTGGATGCGCAATTACAACTGGCGAAGAGCTTCGATTTACCGGTGATCCTTCACTCCCGTCGCACCCATGACAAACTGGCAATGCATCTGAAAAAACAGGATCTGCCGCGCCGGGGCGTGGTGCACGGCTTTGCCGGAAGTTTGCAGCAGGCGCAACGCTTTATTGAGCTGGGCTACTGCATTGGCGTGGGCGGCACCATAACCTATCCGCGCGCCAGTAAAACCCGCGATGTTATGGCCCGTTTACCGTTGTCTGCGCTGTTGCTGGAAACCGATGCCCCGGATATGCCGCTCAATGGTTTTCAGGGACAACCTAATCGCCCGGAACAGGCGGCGCGGGTCTTTGACACGCTCTGCGAGCTGCGCCCGGAAGCACCCGACGTCATCGCCCAGGCGTTGCTGGAGAATACGCGCCAGCTCTTTGCATTACAGGTATAGCGCCGGGCGCAGTACCGTTGTGATGCCACGCGCCAGCAGCGCATCGGCCAGGGGTTCAATATCGTCGGCAGTAGCGCTGCGCCATGTCGCTGCCGCGCCGTAAACGCCGTGACCATGAAACGCATTCAGACGTACGGGCACATTCCCTAACTGGTGGATAAACGCGGTAAGTGCATCAATGTGCGTCAGATAATCGCAGTGCTCCGGGATCAGCAGCAGGCGCAATTCCACAAGCTTATTTTCCGCTGCCAGCAGACGCAGGCTGGCTTTCACCGGCGCATTATCTCGCCCGGTAAGAAAATGGTGATGATCATTGCTCCAGGCTTTCAGATCGATCATCGCGCCATCACACACCGGCAACAGCTTACGCCAGCCGGTTTCACTGAGCAGGCCATTGCTGTCCACCAGGTTTTTCAGATGGCGTAATGACGGATCCGCGCGCAGTGCGGTAAACAGCGCATGCAGAAACGGTAGCTGCAATGTGGCTTCGCCGCCGCTCACCGTGATGCCTTCAATAAACAGCGCGGCGCTACGGATGTGCGCCAGTACGGCGTCCACGCTCATCAACTGCGCCATCGGCGTGGCCTGTTGTGGGCACATATGCAGACAGGTGTCGCACTGCTGGCAAATAGGCGCATGCCAGTGAACCTGGCCGCCCGCCAGCGTTAATGCCTGATGCGGGCAAGCGGGCACACATTCACCACAGTGATTACAGCGCCCGATTGTCCACGGATTATGGCAGTTCTTACAGCGCATATTGCAGCCCTGTAAGAACAACGCCAGACGGCTTCCCGGACCATCGACGCAGGAAAACGGGATGATCTTACTGACGAAAGCGCATCTGCTGTTCATGGCTTATCACGCGGGGTTGTCGTTCAAGGATGTGCGTGTTGCGCGCGGCTTCTTCACCCAGCCAGGTGGTGTTGGTTCGCGAGCCCCCGGCGCGGTATTTTTCCAGATCCGAGAGACGAACCATATAACCAGTGACCCGTACCAGGTCGTTGCCCTGCACGTTAGCGGTGAACTCGCGCATCCCCGCCTTGAATGCGCCAAGGCATAGTTGCACCAGCGCGTGTGGGTTACGTTTGATGGTTTCGTCGAGGGTCAAAATGTCGCTGATACCGGCCTTGTACCATGCGTGGTGCGGTGCGACGGTCAGTAAATGCGTGATTGGATCCGGCTCATCGCCATAGGGCAGACGCGCTCCCGGCGTGGTGCCAATATCGGAGCTGATGCCGGACTGCGCATGTAACATCGCGCGTTGTCGCCAGCCATGCTTCACCGGCGTGTTTTCTACAAAGTCCGCCAGCTGTTCGCTAATGCGGTAGCCAATGGCATTAGCTGGTTCATCTTTGCCGTAGCGCGTACCTGGCAGGCTTTTCTCACACAGAATGTTGACCGCTTCTGCTAACCCATACATGCCAAACATGGGCACAAAACGATCGGCGTCGATCAGACCCTCCCGCACCAGGAAGCTATGCTCAAAGAAACCGGATTGCTGGTAGAGAAAGTCGCAGCGGGCATCAATGATGGCGATTTGTTGCTGGCAGTAGTGGGGGAGCTGGCGGCTGAAAAAATCCTCCAGCGAGTCACTGCGTTCGGCGATGACTTTCAGATTGAGTCGCACCAGTGTGCTACCGCCGCCGCCCAGAGGCAGAGAATTGTAACAACTGACGATGCCATAACCGCCTTTTGTGAAAATATTATCATTCACCGGGCCATTCGCAATGTGCGGTTTGCTGCAGGTACAGATATTTTTCGCGACATTCAGCAACAGATCATCAGGGGTGATTTGCGGATCATAAATAAAGGTGAGATTCGGCGAAACCTGCTGTAATTCGGCATCCGCGCGCAAAATAGCGCGGGTGATGGGCGTGTCATTCGGGCCAATATTGGCGTGCATAAACGCATCTGGCAGGGTTCTGTCGAGATAGCGCCAGAAACGTTTTATTCGAATATCGATTTCTTCTTGTGTTAGAATTCTAACATATGGTTGCAGCAGTGCGTCCAGTTGCCCGAGGTAAACCGGCATGGAGGTGACTGACGGAACATGATGATAAAGGATGGTCAGCAACGAGAGGGCGTCATCCAGATCCTGAGCGCCTTCCAGTTCCAGCCAGGCGGATCCGTTGGCAAGGAATTTGGCGTAATCGGGCAGAACGTAGCGTGGTTTGTACGGGGCATGTCCCTCAAACATATCGCAGATCGCACCCTCATCAAGCGCGGCGCGCGCGGCTTCCGGCAGCGCCGGGTAGGGCAGGCTGTTCTCCGCCTCGAGGGCGAGAAAATGGCGCTTTTGTTCCACCGTGAGCGTTGAGCTGGTGACAATCTGCTGGCAACGCGACAGTGATAAAGGATCAACAGACTCGGACATCATCGTTCCTCTCCTTCCTTAAGTGGTGCAGAGAGTCTAAGAAAACCGCTGTCTGTCGCTTTTGATCCCAGCGTACAGAAACGCAATCATCGTCGTTTTGAGCTTAAAAGTTTGATGAATGTCTCATTATGGTTTTGCAAAACTGCATTTGGTTTTCATTAACTGTGATGGGTGTCGAAGTGTAATGGTGGGTTAATGTTAGAATATTAACAGACCCGAACAAGAAATCGGCATTACGCCGTCGGAGAGAATATGACTGATTTAACTGCAAGCAGCCTGCGTGCGTTGAAACTGATGGACCTGACAACCCTGAACGATGATGACACCAATGAAAAAGTCATCGCGCTGTGCCATCAGGCGAAAACAGCGGTAGGCAACACGGCCGCAGTCTGCATTTACCCGCGTTTTATCCCGATTGCGCGCAAAACGCTGAACGCGCAAGGTACGCCGGATGTGCGCATCGCGACGGTCACGAACTTTCCACACGGTAATGATGATCTTGATATCGCACTGGCGGAAACCCGTGCCGCCATTGCTTATGGCGCGGATGAAGTTGACGTGGTGTTTCCGTACCGCGCGCTGATTGCCGGGAACGAACAGATTGGGTTTGACCTGGTTAAAGCCTGTAAAGAGGCATGCGCCGCGGCGAACGTGTTGCTGAAAGTGATCATTGAAACCGGTGAATTGAAAGAGGAAGCGCTAATCCGTAAAGCCTCTGAAATCGCTATCAAAGCGGGTGCGGATTTCATCAAGACTTCGACCGGTAAAGTGCCGGTGAATGCCACCCCGGAAAGTGCGCGCATTATGCTGGAAGTGATCCGCGATATGGGCGTTGAGAAAACCGTCGGTTTTAAACCCGCAGGCGGCGTGCGTACGGCAGAAGATGCGCAACAGTATCTGGCGATTGCCGACGAGCTGTTTGGCGCAGATTGGGCCGATGCTCGCCACTACCGTTTTGGCGCGTCCAGCCTGCTGGCAAGCTTGCTGAAAGCGCTGGGCCACGGCGACGGTAAAAGCGCCAGTAGCTACTGATGATGGCCTGATGGCGCTTCGCTTATCAGGCTGAACAAACCTGTATTTCGCCGGGCCGTTCTGTGGCCCGGCCCTCTCATTCCTCAGGGGGTACCATGTTTCTCGCTCAAGAAATTATTCGAAAAAAACGCGATGGTCTCGCGCTGAGTGATGAAGAAATCCGTTTCTTTATCAACGGAATTCGCGATAACACCGTTTCCGAGGGGCAGATTGCGGCCCTCGCCATGACCATTTTCTTCCACGATATGACCATGCCGGAACGCGTGTCGCTGACCATGGCGATGCGGGATTCGGGCACTGTTCTGGATTGGAAACAGCTTGATCTCAACGGCCCGGTGGTCGACAAGCACTCCACCGGCGGCGTTGGCGACGTGACATCGTTAATGCTCGGCCCCATGGTGGCGGCCTGCGGCGGCTATATTCCGATGATCTCCGGGCGCGGCCTGGGCCACACAGGCGGCACACTCGACAAACTGGAAGCCATTCCTGGGTTTGACATCTTCCCGGACGACCAGCGTTTCCGGGACATTATCAAAGAGGTTGGCGTGGCGATTATCGGCCAGACCAACTCCCTTGCGCCGGCGGATAAACGTTTTTACGCCACCCGCGACATTACCGCGACGGTGGACTCTATTCCGTTGATCACGGCATCGATTCTGGCCAAAAAACTGGCAGAAGGCCTGGATGCGCTGGTCATGGATGTGAAAGTCGGCAGCGGCGCATTTATGCCCACCTATGCCCTTTCCGAACAACTGGCGGAAGCGATCGTGGGCGTGGCCAATGGCGCTGGCGTGCGAACGACTGCGCTGCTGACCGATATGAATCAGGTGCTGGCTTCCAGTGCGGGTAACGCAGTGGAAGTGCGCGAAGCCGTGCAGTTCCTGACCGGTGAATACCGCAATCCACGACTGTTTGATGTGACGATGGCGCTGTGTGTGGAGATGCTGATCTCCGGCAAACTGGCGAAAGACGATGCCGACGCGCGGGTGAAGTTGCAGACGGTGCTGGATAACGGCAAAGCCGCGGAGGTCTTTGGTCGTATGGTCGCTGCGCAGAAAGGTCCGGTCGATTTCGTGGAAAATTACGCCAAATACCTGCCAACCGCGATGCTGAGCAAAGCGGTTTATGCCGATGACGAAGGGTTTATCAGCGCCATGGATACCCGTGCGCTGGGCATGGCGGTGGTGTCGATGGGCGGCGGCCGTCGTCAGGCTACAGACAGCATCGATTACAGCGTTGGCTTTACTGATATGGCCCGTTTGGGCGAGCGCGTGGATGGTCAGCGTCCGCTGGCGGTGATCCATGCAAAAGACGAAGCAAGCTGGCAGGATGCGGCGCAGGCCGTCAAAGCCGCGATTGTGATTGGCGACAGTGCGCCAAAAGAGACACCGACGGTCTATCGCCGCATCACCGAATAGCGATATACTGATCTGATCGCTTTTTTACAAAGCACAAGGTACGGAGAACATATGAAACGTGCATTTATTATGGTGCTGGACTCATTCGGCATCGGCGCGACTGAAGACGCGGATCGCTTTGGCGACGTGGGTTCCGATACCCTCGGTCATATTGCTGAAGTCTGTGCTAAAGGGGAAGCCGACACCGGGCGTAAAGGTCCGTTGAACTTACCCAATCTTACCCGCCTGGGCCTGGCAAAGGCGCATGAAGGGGCCACGGGTTTTATCCCTGCGGGGATGGACGCCAATGCGGAAATCGCCGGGGCGTATGCCTGGGCGCACGAGCTCTCTTCCGGTAAAGATACGCCGTCTGGCCACTGGGAAATCGCCGGTGTGCCGGTGCTGTTTGACTGGGGCTACTTTAGCGACACCGAAAACAGCTTCCCGCAGGAACTGCTGGATAAACTGGTGGCGCGCGCTAATCTGCCGGGTTACCTCGGTAACTGCCACTCTTCCGGTACGGTGATCCTCGATCAACTGGGCGAAGAGCACATGAAGACCGGCAAACCGATTTTCTACACCTCGGCGGACTCGGTGTTCCAGATCGCTTGTCATGAAGAGACCTTTGGTCTCGATAAGCTGTATGAACTGTGTGAAATCGCCCGTGAAGAGCTGACCGAAGGCGGCTATAACATTGGTCGTGTGATTGCGCGTCCGTTTGTTGGTGATAAAGCCGGCAACTTCCAGCGCACCGGTAACCGTCATGATCTCGCGGTGGAACCACCGTCAGCCACCGTGTTGCAAAAACTGGTGGATGAGAAAGCGGGCCATGTGGTTTCCGTGGGTAAAATCGCCGATATCTATGCTAACTGCGGCATCACGAAAAAAGTGAAAGCCACCGGGCTGGATGCACTGTTCGACGCAACCGTGAAAGAGATGAAAGAAGCGGGTGATAAGACAATCGTCTTTACTAACTTCGTTGATTTTGACTCATCATGGGGCCATCGTCGCGATGTTGCCGGTTATGCTGGCGGTCTGGAGCTGTTCGACCGTCGTCTGCCGGAACTGATGGAACTGGTTGGCGAAGACGATATCCTGATCCTGACGGCGGACCACGGTTGCGATCCGACCTGGAAAGGTACCGATCATACCCGTGAGCACATTCCGGTACTGGTTTACGGCCCGAAAGTGAAACCTGGCTCGCTGGGTCACCGCGAAACCTTTGCGGATATTGGCCAGACGCTGGCGAAATACTTCGGCGTGTCTGATATGGAATATGGCAAGGCCATGTTCTGATGATTTTGGGCGGGATATTCCCGCCCTTGCTGTTTTAACGACAACGACATAAAGGAATTGACGATGGCTACCCCACATATTAATGCAGAAATGGGCGATTTCGCTGACGTAGTGTTGATGCCGGGCGACCCGCTGCGCGCAAAACACATTGCCGAGACGTTCCTCGAAGACTACCGCGAAGTGAATAACGTGCGCGGCATGCTGGGTTATACCGGTACCTATAAAGGCCGCAAAATCTCCGTGATGGGCCACGGTATGGGCATTCCGTCCTGCTCCATTTACACCAAAGAGTTGATCACCGATTTCGGCGTGAAGAAAATCATCCGCGTGGGTTCCTGCGGTGCGGTGCGTATGGATGTGAAACTGCGCGATGTGGTGATCGGTATGGGGGCATGCACGGATTCCAAAGTGAACCGCATGCGTTTCAAAGATCATGACTTCGCTGCTATCGCTGATTTCGACATGGTGCGTAACGCCGTCGATGCAGCAAAAGCGCTGGGCGTGGACGCGCGTGTGGGCAACCTGTTCTCCGCCGATCTGTTCTACTCGCCGGACGGTGAAATGTTTGATGTGATGGAAAAATATGGCGTGCTCGGCGTGGAAATGGAAGCGGCGGGTATTTACGGTGTGGCGGCGGAGTTCGGTGCGAAAGCGCTGACCATCTGCACCGTTTCCGATCATATCCGTACCCATGAGCAGACCTCTTCTGCTGAGCGTCAGACGACCTTCAACGACATGATCAAAATTGCGCTGGAATCTGTCCTGCTGGGCGACAAGGCGTAAGTTTCTCTTCTAAGGGCAGGTTCTCTGCCCTTTTTTATCTATTCACTTCAATACTTCTTCTTTTCTTCTTTTCGTTACGATTCATAAAAATAGTGCTATAAATTTATTCAACTATCTATTCATGTATCTATTCATAATGAGCAAGCTTACCGATCTTCTTTTACAAGGACCGCAATCCGCGACGGAACTGCGTACGGCATTAAATATCAGCCAGGCGACATTTTCACGGCTGGTTGCGGCAGAGCCTCAAGTGCTGCAATTTGGCAAAGCACGTGCTACGCGTTACGCCTTATTACGTCCAGTACGCGGTATTGATCGGTTTACGTTACGCCGCATTGATGAGCAAGGGCGGGTACGCAATTGGGGTGAACTCCGCCCATGCTGGCCACAAGGGAGTTGCCTGGTGGCATTAGAAGAGGGGGGATGGCAGTGGTTTGACGGGCTGCCATGGTATCTCTCGGATCTCCGCCCTCAGGGGTTTTTAGGGCGAGCATGGGGCCGGAACATTGCGCGTCAGTTTGCACTGCCGGAAGATATTCATCTGTGGCAGGAAGAGGATGTACTGTTCGCCCTCTCGGTCTTTGCCGGGGAGGGCACAGGAGGTTGGCTGGTCGGTGATGCCAGCTATCAACGTTGGGTGCATGCGACACCGCCTGTTGCTATTACGGAGAGTGAAAAACGTCATGATTATGCCAGGCTTGCACGTCATGCACTGGAAGGCGAAATTGTCGGTTCATCTGCGGGGGGCGAGCAGCCTAAATTTACCTGTTTTGCGCAGACGGCAACCGGGCAGGCTCATGTGCTGGTCAAATTTAGCGCGCAGCAGGCATCGGCTTCTTCTCAGCGCTGGGGAGATTTACTGATCGCGGAATCCATTGCTCTGGCTATGCTGAAGGCAGCGGGCATTCCGGCGAGTGCTACCCGAGTGATGTGCAACGAAAGCGGCCAGATTTTCCTGGAAAGTGTGCGTTTTGATTGTGTTGGCACGGAGGGACGGCGCGCCATCGTTTCGCTTGAGGCATTGAAAAGTGAGTATGCGCCTGCGCCAGGTGCATGGCCGAAAAGTGTGGCTGAGCTGGCCAGACAACAGCGTGTTAATGAGGATACCGTGATGCTAACGGAGCAGATCTGGGCGTTTGGACGCCTGATCGCCAATAGCGATATGCATGCGGGTAATTTGTCGTTTTACTTTTCTGCGCCGCCGATGGCGCTAACGCCAGTCTATGATATGTTGCCGATGGCATTTGCCCCCGCCAGTTCGGGGGCGATGCGTACCGAGGCTATCGATCTCTCGCTGGATATGTCGGTCAGCAAGGCGGTCTGGGATTTCGCTATTCCACTGGCTCAGACGTTCTGGTGCACCGTGTCCACAGATGCGCGCATCAGTGACGCGTTTCGTCACATCGCCAGTGGAATGGTCGATAAACTCTCTGAACTGGAAAGGATAGCCCAGCGATTGGCGTAGTGGGCCTAACGCACCGCGCCAGCAATCCACGCCGAAAGCTCGCGCAACTCCTGTTCCTGTTCCGGGAAATCCACTAACAGCGCATCACACGCCTGTGAGAGCATATCCGCCCGGTACAGGCAGCCCTGTAGCCGCGCTGCCAGCGCTTCAAGCGGTGCCGGGTTCAGGCTGTCGGTAAACACCTGCGTGCGGGTGATATGGCCTTTTTCAACGTCGAAATGCAGCTCGACGCCGCCCCAGCTAAAGCGCTCATCCAGCAGATGGCTGAAGGCGGGAGCCTGGCCAAAGTTCCACTCCCAACTGCTCTGGCGCGCGAAGGTTTCGGCGAAATTGGGCAGATCCGGCGTTTTGTCCGGTGAGATGATCTCCGCGTCTACACGCTCACCGTAGTAAGCAAAGAAAGCCTCAGTCACCGCGTCGCAAATTTGCGCGTGGGTAATACCCGGCAGCAGATCCACCAGGTTCGCCACACGCCCGCGAACAGAGGTGATGCCTTTGGCTTGCAGCTTTTTTTTGTCCGGATTCAGGTAGTTAGCCAGACGGCTGAGATCGGCGTTTAACAGCAGGGTGCCGTGATGGAAACCCCTGTCTTTGGTTTCGCGGTATGCGGATCCGGAGACCTTGCGGTCGCCTTCCGCGGTTTTTACTATCAGATCGTTGCGCCCGGAGGCCTCTGCCACGATGCCTAGTGCATTCAGCGCATTGAGCACGATCGCCGTAGAGATGGTTTTATCGTATTCCGGTTTCCCCGCCATAAAGGTAAAGCAGGTATTCCCCAAATCGTGGAACACCGCACCGCCGCCGCTGCTGCGACGCGCCAGGCGCACGTTATCTTCTTCCATGCGCCGGGTATTGCACTCCTTCCACGGGTTTTGCGCCCGCCCGATCACCACCGTATCGGCATTACGCCACAAGAACAGCACCCGCTGTGTGGCAGGCATCTGGCGGAAGATGCACTCTTCGACCGCCAGGTTGAACCAGGGATCATAAGAGTCTGAGATAAGCAGGCGAAGCGTCGACATAGCAGATTTCCTTTCTGTAACATTCAGTTATCTTACCGGAGGCGGACAATTACTCTTTCTTTTCGGGTTCTTCTTCTTCCGGTACGGATTTGTTGGCTGTCAGCAAGAACGGCGATTGCTGCCAGCGGGTGCGTTTACCTTGTAGCAGGGTGCGGGCCAGAATCACGCCAATCGCCAGCGAGAGCAGTAACATCAGGCGCAAAATATTGGTGGTGTTATCCACCTGTTTGGCCTCGGTCGCCAGCGTATGCGTATCCAGCGTCAGGCGCAGGTAGCCCAGTGGACCGCTTTTACCCTGAATGGGTTCGACGATCTGCTGATTAAAGTAACCGCCCGCTTTTTTGCCATCCAGCGCCAGCCGGTCTCGGACATCAATGCTTTCGCCGGAACGCGCCACCAGATCGCCTTCGGCATCGTATACGCCCGCATCAAGGATGCGGCTCTCTTCGGTTAACTGACGCAGCACGATGTCGATGCGTTTTTCATCCGGGGTTTCGGTGCGCATCAGCGGCGCGAGATTGAGCGTCACCTGGCGCGCCAGCGTTCTGGCCAGCTCTTCAAGCTGCGGGTTACGCTGGCGTTGGTGGTTTTGACTGAACCAGGACGCGCCCTGCATGAGCGCCACCAGTAACGCCAGACAGATAAGCACTGTCACTGCGCGGTGCAGTCGAAATTTAAGTTTTGCGCGAGCCATATTCCACCTGTTGAAAATTTGAGGCTTAATGTTGCCAGAAGCGCTGGTTACAAGGTAGCCTCATGCGTTATTTTCCCCTCCGATGCTTTCTGGCGCGAACGTTTTTACAGGAGCTTTAATGCCGAACAGTTTGACCTGGTGCGATCTGCCCGATGATGTTTCTCAGTGGCCAGGATTGCCGCTCTCTTTAAGTGGTGATGAGGTGATGCCTCTGGACTACCACGCTGGTCGTAGCGGCTGGCTTCTGTACGGGCGTCATCTGGACAAACAACGCCTGACAACCTACCAGCGTAAACTGGGCGCCGCCATGGTGATTGTCGCTGCCTGGGATGTGGAAGACTACCAGGTGATCCGTCTGGCGGGATCGTTAACGCCGCGTGCTTCCCGACTGGCGCATGATGAAGGCATGGACGTTGCGCCGCTGGGGAAAATCCCGCATTTGCGCTCGCCTGGGCTGCTGGTGATGGATATGGATTCCACCGCGATCCAGATTGAGTGCATTGATGAAATCGCCAAACTGGCCGGCACGGGTGAGATGGTGGCGGAAGTCACCGAACGCGCGATGCGCGGCGAACTGGATTTTACCGCCAGCCTGCGCAGTCGCGTGGCGACGCTGAAAGGCGCGGACGCCAATATTCTGCTGCAGGTGCGCGAAAAACTGCCGCTGATGCCGGGTCTGGTACAACTGGTGTTGAAGCTGGAAACGCTGGGCTGGAAAGTGGCGATTGCCTCCGGCGGTTTTACTTTTTTTGCGGATTACCTGCGCGACAAACTGCGCCTGACGGCGGCAGTGGCGAACGAACTGGAGATCATGGACGGCAAATTTACCGGCCAGGTGCTGGGGGATATCGTCGATGCGCAATACAAAGCCCGTACTCTGAAACGCCTGGCGGAAGAGCACGAGATCCCGACAGCGCAGACAGTCGCGATCGGTGATGGGGCGAACGATCTGCCGATGATCAAAGCCGCCGGGTTGGGCATTGCTTTCCATGCCAAGCCAAAGGTGAATGAAAAGGCGGAAATTACCATCCGGCACGCGGATCTGATGGGCGTATTCTGTATTCTTTCCGGCAGTATTAATAAGAAGTAGAGGTGAGTGTGGCGAAAGCTCCGAAACGCGCGTTTGTCTGTAATGAATGCGGTGCGGATTACCCGCGCTGGCAGGGGCAGTGCAGCGCCTGCCATGCCTGGAACACCATTACGGAAATTCGTGTTGCTGCGTCGCCCACCGTGGCACGCAATGAGCGTCTCGCTGGCTATGCCGGCAGCGCGGGCGTATCGAAAGTGCAAAAACTTGCCGATATCAGCCTTGAAGAGCTGCCGCGCTTCTCTACCGGTTTTAAAGAGTTTGACCGTGTGCTTGGCGGCGGCGTTGTGCCCGGCAGCGCTATCCTGATTGGCGGCAACCCTGGCGCGGGCAAATCCACGCTGCTGTTGCAGACGTTGTGCAAACTCGCCGAACAGATGAAAACGCTGTACGTCACGGGGGAAGAGTCGCTGCAACAGGTGGCGATGCGTGCTCACCGGCTTGGGTTGCCGACGGCCAACCTGAATATGTTGTCGGAAACCAGTATTGAGCAAATCTGCATGATCGCGGAGGAAGAGCAGCCGAAGCTGATGGTGATCGACTCCATCCAGGTCATGCATATGGCGGATATCCAGTCTTCGCCGGGCAGTGTCGCGCAGGTGCGCGAAACGGCGGCTTACCTGACGCGGTTCGCGAAAACACGCGGCGTGGCGATTGTGATGGTCGGCCATGTGACGAAAGACGGTTCCCTGGCCGGGCCGAAAGTGCTGGAGCACTGTATCGACTGTTCGGTGCTGCTGGACGGTGACGCAGACTCCCGTTTCCGCACGTTGCGTAGCCACAAAAACCGTTTTGGTGCGGTCAATGAACTGGGCGTGTTCGCCATGACCGAGCAGGGGCTGCGTGAAGTCAGCAATCCCTCGGCCATTTTCCTCAGCCGCGGCGATGAAGTGACTTCCGGCAGCTCGGTGATGGTGGTGTGGGAAGGTACGCGTCCGCTGTTAGTCGAAATTCAGGCGCTGGTAGATCACTCGATGATGTCGAACCCCCGGCGGGTTGCGGTGGGCCTGGAACAAAACCGTCTGGCGATCCTGCTGGCGGTGCTGCACCGTCACGGTGGGTTGCAGATGGCGGATCAGGACGTGTTTGTGAACGTTGTTGGCGGGGTGAAGGTCACCGAAACCAGCGCCGACCTTGCGCTGTTGCTGGCGATGGTTTCCAGCTTGCGCGACAGACCGTTGCCGCAGGATTTGGTGGTGTTTGGCGAAGTGGGGCTGGCCGGTGAGATCCGCCCGGTGCCAAGTGGCCAGGAGCGTATTTCGGAAGCCGCCAAGCATGGTTTCCGCCGCGCCATTGTTCCGGCGGCGAATGTGCCGAAAAAAGTGCCGGAAGGGATGCAGATTTTCGGTGTGAAGAAGCTTGCGGATGCGTTAAGCGTCTTTGACGACTTATAATTGGCTAATGATTTTTGCAGGAGGCAACAATGTCGTCATTTGACTACTTAAAAAACGCCATTCGTCAGAAAGGCTGCACGTTACAACAGGTGGCGGATGCCAGCGGCATGACTAAAGGCTATTTGAGCCAGTTGCTGAACGCCAAGATTAAAAGCCCCAGCGCGCAAAAGCTGGAGGCATTACACCGCTTTCTCGACCTCGAATTTCCCCGTCGGGAGAAGAATATCGGTGTGGTGTTCGGCAAGTTTTATCCGCTGCATACCGGGCACATCTACTTGATCCAGCGCGCCTGCAGCCAGGTCGATGAGTTACATATCATCCTCGGCTACGATGACACCCGCGATCGCGAGTTGTTTGAAGACAGCGCCATGTCGCAACAGCCGACGGTAAGCGATCGTCTGCGCTGGTTATTACAGACCTTTAAATACCAGAAAAACATCCGTATTCATGCCTTTAATGAAGAGGGCATGGAGCCGTATCCGCACGGCTGGGATGTCTGGAGTAAGGGCATTAAGGCGTTTATGGCCGGGAAAGGGATTACGCCGAACTGGATCTACACCTCGGAAGAGTCGGATGCGCCGCAGTACTTGCAGCATTTGGGCATTGAAGCGGTGCTGGTGGATCCCAAGCGTACCTTTATGAATATCAGCGGCTCGCTGATCCGCGAGAACCCGTTCCGCTACTGGGAATATATCCCGACGGAGGTGAAGCCGTTCTTTGTGCGTACGGTGGCGATCCTCGGGGGTGAGTCCAGCGGGAAATCGACGCTGGTCAATAAGCTCGCCAATATTTTCAACACCACCAGCGCGTGGGAATTTGGCCGCGATTATGTGTTCTCGCATCTCGGCGGCGATGAAATCGCTTTACAGTATTCCGATTATGACAAGATTGCGCTGGGGCACGCGCAGTACATTGATTTTGCGGTGAAATATGCGAATAAAGTGGCGTTTATCGACACCGATTTCGTCACCACGCAGGCGTTCTGCAAAAAATATGAAGGGCGCGAGCATCCGTTTGTTCAGGCGCTGATTGATGAATACCGTTTCGACCTGGTGATCCTGCTGGAGAACAATACGCCGTGGGTGAATGATGGGCTACGCAGCCTTGGCAGTTCGGTGGATCGTAAAGAGTTCCAGGACATGCTGGTCTCGATGCTGCGGGAAAACAACATTGAGTTTGTGCGGGTAGAGGCGGCGGACTACGATTCGCGCTTCCTGCAATGCGTTGAACTGGTGAAAGAGTTGATGGGGCCGTAGCCCCATCAGATTTATTTCGCGATACGTTTGTACTTAATACGTTTCGGCTCCAGCGCGTCTGCGCCCAGCGTACGTTTCTTGTACTCTTCGTATTCGGTGAAGTTACCTTCAAAGAACTCCACTTTACCCTCATCCTGATAATCCAGAATATGGGTCGCAATGCGGTCGAGGAACCAGCGGTCATGCGAGATAACCATCGCACAGCCCGGGAACTCGAGCAGGGCGTTTTCCAGCGCGCGCAGGGTTTCGATATCCAGGTCGTTGGTCGGTTCATCGAGCAGCAACATGTTGCCGCCAACCTGCAGCAGCTTGGCCAGATGCAGACGACCACGCTCACCACCAGACAACTCACCAACGCGTTTGCCCTGATCGGTGCCTTTGAAGTTAAAGCGACCAACATAGGCGCGGCTTGGCATTTCGGTGTTGCCGATACGCATGATATCCAGCCCGCCGGAGACTTCTTCCCACACGGTTTTGCTGTTATCCATCGCGTCGCGGAACTGATCCACCGACGCCAGTTTCACCGTCTCACCCAGGGTGATGGTGCCGCCGTTCGGCTGCTCCTGACCTGACATCATACGGAACAGCGTCGATTTACCCGCGCCGTTCGGACCGATAATGCCGACAATCGCCCCTTTGGGTACGGAGAACGACAGATTATCAATCAGCTGGCGATCGCCGTAGGATTTGCTGAGGTTGCTGACTTCCACCACTTTATCGCCCAGACGCGGTCCAGGTGGAATAAACAGTTCGTTGGTTTCGTTACGTTTCTGGTATTCGGTATTATTAAGCTCTTCAAAGCGCGCCAGACGGGCTTTGCCCTTCGACTGACGGCCTTTCGCGCCCTGACGCACCCACTCCAGCTCTTTCTCAATGGATTTGCGGCGCGCCGCTTCCTGAGAGGCTTCCTGCGCCAGACGCTGATCTTTTTGCTCCAGCCAGGAAGAGTAGTTGCCTTCCCACGGAATCCCTTCGCCGCGGTCCAGCTCAAGGATCCAGCCTGCAACGTTATCAAGGAAGTAACGGTCGTGGGTGATCGCCACCACGGTGCCTTCGAAGTCGTGCAGGAAGCGTTCCAGCCAGGCCACAGATTCCGCATCCAGGTGGTTGGTTGGTTCGTCGAGCAGCAGCATGTCCGGCTTTTCCAGCAGCAGGCGGCACAGTGCCACGCGGCGGCGTTCACCCCCGGAGAGGTTGGCGATTTTCGCATCCCAGTCTGGCAGACGCAGCGCGTCTGCGGCGCGTTCAAGCTGCACATTCAGGTTATGCCCGTCGTGCGCCTGGATAATCTCTTCAAATTTGCCTTGCTGTGCGGCCAGCTTATCGAAGTCAGCATCCGGCTCAGCGTATTTGGCATACACCTCATCCAGACCTTTCAGCGCGTTAACCACTTCCGCGACGGCTTCTTCCACCGATTCGCGCACGGTCTGTTCCGGATTAAGCTGCGGCTCCTGCGGCAAATAGCCGATCTTGATGCCCGGTTGCGGGCGGGCTTCGCCTTCAATGTCTGTGTCGATGCCGGCCATGATGCGCAGCAGGGTAGACTTACCGGCGCCGTTAAGACCCAGCACGCCGATTTTTGCGCCAGGGAAGAAGCTTAGCGAGATATTTTTCAGAATATGACGTTTCGGCGGGACAACTTTGCCGACACGATGCATGGTATATACGAATTGAGCCACGTTGGACTTCGCCTCTTTTATCGTCATAGAAGGAGTATTCAACAGCGGAGTGTAGCCGTTTTCGACGCTTAAGCCCAGCCAGCTAAGCCCGGAGTGTTAAATCCCGTGAGAAAGGTAAAAAAGTGTTCGGAACATGGCGCGTTAAGGCCTGCCCGGTTAGCATTACGTTATGACGCGGCATGACGCTGCCACGAAGAGAGAATAAGAGGAAAGAGCTGTGCAGAGAGCTAAACATACCGCCTGGCGATTTGCGGCGGCCTGCGTTTGTTTGCTGTCCCTCAGCAATGCGGCGCGTGCGGATTCACTGGATGAACAACGTAATCGTTACGCGCAAGTCAAAACTGCGTGGGATAACAAACAAATGGATGTGGTGCAGCAACTGCTGCCGACGCTGAAGACATATCCGTTGTACCCCTATCTTGAATATCGCCAGATCACTGACGATCTGATGAATCAGCCCGCGATCACCGTCTCCAATTTTGTGCAGGCTAACCCCACTTTACCGGCGGCGCGTGCGCTGACGTCCCGCTTTGTCAATGAACTGGCTCGCCGCCAGGACTGGCGAGGCCTGCTGGCGTTCAGCCCGGAAAAACCGACCACCACCGAGGCACAGTGTAACTACTACTTTGCTAAGTGGAGCACCGGGCAGGCGGAAGAGGCCTGGGCCGGAGCAAAAGAGTTGTGGCTGACCGGCAAAAGCCAGCCGAATGCCTGTGACTCGCTTTTTGGCGCGTGGCGGGCCTCGGGTGCTCAGGATCCGCTGGCGTTTCTGGAACGCATTCGTCTGGCGATGAAAGCGGGCAATACTAAACTGGTTACGCTGTTGGCCGGGCAGATGCCGGCGGACTATCAGACCATCTCAACGGCGATCATTAATCTTGCCAACGATCCGGGTACGGTGATGGATTTTGCCCGTACGACCGGCGCGACCGATTTTACGCGGCAGATGGCGGCGGAAGCCTTTGAAAGCGTGGCGCGCCAGGATGTGGAGAATGCCCGGTTGATGATCCCGTCGCTGGTGCAGGCGCAACAGTTAAACGACGATCAAACCCAGACTCTGCGCGATATTGTCGCCTGGCGTTTAATGGGTAATGACGTCACCAGCGATCAGGCGCGCTGGCGTGATGATGCGATCATGCGTTCGCAATCCGTTTCGCTGCTCGAACGGCGCGTGCGTATGGCGATTGGCGATGGCGATCGCCGTGGGCTCAATACCTGGCTTTCCCGTTTGCCGATGGAGGCGAAAGAGAAAGATGAATGGCGATACTGGCAGGCGGATCTGCTGCTTGAACGTGGGCGAGACACCGAAGCCAAAGAGATCCTGCACGCGCTAATACAGCAGCGTGGCTTCTACCCGATGGCCGCCGCTCAGCGTCTGGGCGAGGATTATCCGTTGCAGATTGATAAGGCACCGGGCAACCCCGATCCTGCTCTGATCCAGGGCGCGGAAATGGCGCGCGTGCGCGAGCTGATGTACTGGGGGCTGGATAATACCGCCCGTAGCGAGTGGGCAAACCTGGTGACCAGCCGCAACCAGCAGGAGCAGGCGCAACTGGCGCGTTACGCGTTTAATCAGCACTGGTGGGATCTCAGCGTGCAGGCCACCATCGCTGGCAAGCTGTGGGATCATCTGGAAGAGCGTTTCCCGCTGGCCTACAACGATCTTTATGCCCGCTACACCCGCGGCAAAGGGATCACCCAGAGCTATGCGATGGCGATTTCGCGCCAGGAAAGCGCGTGGAACCCTGCCGCGCGTTCGCCAGTCGGCGCCAGCGGGCTGATGCAACTCATGCCTGGCACCGCAACGCACACGGTGAAGATGTTCGGCATTCCGGGTTACAGTAATGCCGGTCAGCTTTTTGATCCGGAAACCAATATCAATATCGGCACCAGCTATCTGCAATACGTTTATCAGCAGTTTGGTAATAACCGTATTTTCTCCTCTGCGGCGTATAACGCCGGGCCAGGTCGGGTGCGTAACTGGTTGAACAGCAGTGGCGGGAAATTGGATGCGGTGGCGTTTGTTGAAAGCATTCCGTTTTCTGAAACCCGTAGCTATGTGAAAAACGTACTCGCCTATGATGCGTACTATCGCTTCTTCATGGGAGAGAGTAAGCCCGCCGTGTTCAGTGATGCTGAATGGCAGCGCCGTTACTGATTTCTGTGGTTTATGCTATGCTGTGTACTCGCTTAAGAGTACACAGCACTGAACCCTGAGAGTGGCGGTAAATTATGACTCAGCAATCCCCTTATTCAGCAGCAATGGCCGAGCAACGCAACCAGGAGTGGCTGCGTTTTGTTGAACTGGTCCGGCAGTCTTACGAGAAGGAGCTGCATATTCCGTTGCTTAACCTGATGCTCACACCGGATGAGCGGGAAGCACTGGGCACCCGGGTACGGATTATCGAAGAGCTGCTGCGCGGTGAGATGAGCCAGCGCGAGCTGAAATCCGAACTTGGCGCGGGCATTGCGACAATTACACGCGGATCGAACAGCCTGAAGTCCGCGCCTGCGGACTTACGTTTGTGGCTGGAAGAGATCTTACTGAACGGTCAACGGTAAATCGCATTGTGAAACGGGCTGAGCGCGAGGATCACCGCCTGGTGATAAACGCTCGCGCGGGTCAGTTTCCCGGCAGTGAACACGCCGATCGCGCCCTCCTTACGACCAATTTCATCAATGCCGGTGTGGTGTGACATCACCGGCCCCAGCGCTTCCCCCGCACGCACTTTCTCCAGGATCACCGCCGGTAGCGGAAGTGTGGCCGAACGGGCTTCTCCGCGCTGGTGATGATTTTCAATCACCACCCAGCTAAAGGTGCTGTCGCCGTCTATACCGGCTTCAATGGCGACCCAAAAATCCGCATCGGGTCGGATTTGCCGCGCGTTGGCAACGCGATTTCGTGCGCCAGCCCGCGTTTCGTCACTGCCAAACGGCTGTTCAGGGACGCCGCTATCGACGGATACGGACTCGATATGGCAGGATCCCTCCCCGAAGATCTCGTTAAAAGCGTGCAGAATCGCCCGAATTTTCGCGGGATTGGTGGTAGCTGAGACAACATGGTGCATAATCTATACTTGGCTTGTCCGAAACGAGACGCGTTCTTTATTCCGGGCAGAGGCCTTCCTCAGATAATAAATTCATCGCAGTATAATGGATAAAAAAGCATGTTACAGGTATACCTTGTTCGCCACGGTGAAACGCAGTGGAACGCCGAGCGTCGTATTCAAGGCCAGTCTGACAGTCCGTTAACCGACAAAGGGGAGCAGCAGGCACGGCAGGTGGCTGAACGCGCCAAAGCGTTAGGCATCACCCACATCATCGCCAGCGACCTGGGTCGCACGCGCCGTACGGCTGAAATTATCGCTGATGTTTGTGGCTGCGGCGTCACGCTCGAGCCGCGCTTACGCGAGCTGGATATGGGCGTGCTGGAACGTCGCCACATCGAATCCCTGACGGAAGAAGAAGAGAGCTGGCGTCGCCAACTGGTGAATGGCACAGCGGATGGTCGTATTCCCGATGGCGAGTCTATGCAGGAGTTGAGTGACCGCATGCATGCGGCATTGGCGAACTGCCTCGAACTGCCTGAGGGCAGCCGCCCGATGCTGGTCAGTCACGGTATGGCGCTGGGCTGTCTGGTGAGTACGATCCTTGGGCTTCCTGCCTGGGCTGAACGCCGTTTGCGTCTGCGCAACTGTTCCATTTCCCGTATCGATTATCAGCAAAGCCCGTGGCTGGCATCCGGATGGGTGGTGGAAACCGCAGGAGACGTCTCGCATCTGGACGCTCCCGCGCTGGACGAGCTGCAGCGTTAGTGGCGAATAGGCACCAGGAACTCGCAGCGGATGTGCGCTGGCGGCTCGCGGTCGTTTTCGCTGCCATCATGCTGCGGGTAGAAATGCTCGATATCCTGCCCTTTGCGGCGCGTAAGGTTGAGCATTGGCATACAGGTGCCATACACCGTCAGGATAAACGCCTGCACGCCGTCTGGTGAGCCTTCGTAAGAAAACGCGACATAATCGCCGCCTTCCAGCAGCACCGGCTGGGCGTTATTCAAATGTCCGTTCGCCATCTCCGGCGTGAGCGCTGTCGTGTAAAACACTTCCTGTTCGTCATCTTTTTCCAGGCTCGGACGCGGCTCATGCAGGCCGTACAGCTCCGACGGGATGGTCGGCGAGTTACTTAAAAAGTCACGCCAGAACTGAATACGCATCTGATTACGGAAATCGGATATCTCTTCCAGTGAACAGGTATAACTCTGCGTTGTGCCAATCAGGTGCATCGGCGGCAGCGTTACGAATTCATGCTTCGGCAGGATAATTTCCCCCAGGCGCATTGGCGGGCGGATGCCAAAAGCACTCCAGTCTGGCGAACGGCGGTAAAGCGCCGGCGTAACGGCAAATTGTTTCTTGAATGCGCGGGTAAAAGTTTGTTGTGAATCAAAGCGATACTGTAGAGCTATATCCAGGATTGGGCGGGCGGTAAGACGCAGCGCAACAGCGGACTTCGACAAACGACGTGCGCGGATATACGCACCGATGGCATGGCCCGTTACGTCTTTGAACATCCTTTGCAAATGCCACTTGGAATAACCTGCTTTTGCCGCCACATTGTCTAAAGACAAGGGCTGATCCAGGTGGCCTTCTAGCCAGGCAAGTAAGTCGCGAATGATCCCAGCCTGATCCATATAATATCCTCTTCCTTAAAACAGCGGTTAACGCTTGATACAGGGGACGGATGATAGCGGGTTTTTTTGGCTTTAGCATTCAGTGTTTTTTTTGTGCACTGATGCGCATTGTGACTGATTTTCATCATAAATTTTGTAAATTGGTGATCTTCAAACGAATTCTCATCATAAAGATGAATAGTTACGTAACGTAATATTCAAAAATGGTAACAATATGAAATACGCAAAGTTAATAGTTCCTGCATTGTTGTTGGCAACGCTGAGTGGCGCGCACGCAGAACAGATTGGTTCTGTGGATACCGTTTTCAAAATGTTTGGCCCTGATCATAAGATCGTGGTTGAGGCGTTTGATGATCCGGATGTGAAAAACGTGACCTGTTATATCAGCCGGGCGAAAACCGGCGGCATCAAAGGAGGCCTGGGTCTGGCGGAAGATACCTCTGACGCCGCCATCTCTTGCCAGCAGGTGGGGCCGGTTGAGTTAACGGATAAAATCAAGAGCGGCAAGGCGCAGGGCGATGTGGTTTTCCAGAAACGTACGTCGCTGGTGTTCAAGAAATTGCAGGTTGTACGCTTCTATGATGAGAAACGTAACACGCTGGCCTATTTAGCTTATTCCGATAAAGTCGTGGAAGGTTCGCCGAAAAATGCATTGAGTGCAGTACCGATCATGCCCTGGAGTAAGTAACAGAATGCCTGGACTGCAACCGCTAATCTGGCTGGTGGAAGATGAAAGCAGCATCGCTGAAACGCTGATTTACATGTTGCAACAAGATGGGTTTAGCGTCACCGCTTTTGAGCGTGGATTACCGGTTCTTGATGCCGCAGCGCAGCGGTTACCGGATCTGGTCATTCTGGATGTTGGACTGCCGGATATCAGCGGTTTCGAATTGTGTCGGCGGCTTCTGGCGCATGCGCCAGCGCTGCCGGTGCTGTTTTTGACTGCCCGCAGTGATGAGGTGGATAAACTGCTGGGGCTGGAGATGGGCGCGGATGATTACATCGCGAAACCTTTTTCTCCACGCGAGGTCTGCGCCAGGGTGCGCACCGTACTGCGCAGGCTGCAAAAGTCGACGTTGCACAGCGATATGTTGCGGGTCGGGCAGTTTGAACTCGATGAAGCCGCTGCTCTGATTCGCTGGTGTGGTGAACCTTTGCTGCTGACGCGCTATGAGTTTCTGTTGCTAAAAACGTTGCTGCTGGCGCCCGGGCGCGTTTTCTCCCGCCAGCAGTTAATGGATCAAGTATGGAGCGACGCGCAGGAGAGTTTTGACCGCACCGTCGATACCCATATCAAGACATTGCGCGCCAAGTTGCGCGCTATCAATCCGGAAGGTAATCCGATCAATACGCATCGCGGCATGGGCTATAGCCTGGGGATCCGCTAATGCGTATTGGCATGCGTTTGCTGCTGGGCTACTTTCTGATTGTTGCGGTTGCGGCGTGGTTCGTGCTGTCGATCTTTGTTCAGGAGATCAAACCTGGTGTGCGTCGCGCAACGGAAGGCACGCTCATTGATACCGCTACGCTGCTGGCGGAACTTGCCCGTGAGGATCTGCGTACCGGCCATGCGCAGGATGGCAGACTGGCGCAGGCGTTCTCAACCCTCAATCACCATCCGATCAATGCCCATATCAGCGGCATTCATAAAGTCCGCAATGAGTATCACGTTTATATGACCGATGCTGCAGGGCGCGTGGTGTTTGATTCGGCCGGGAAAGCATTGGGCGAGGATTATTCCCGCTGGAATGATGTCTGGCTTACGCTGCGTGGGCAATATGGCGCGCGCAGTTCGCTGGCGATTGCTGGCGAGCCGCAAAGTACGGTGATGTATGTTGCCGCACCGGTGAGTGATGGGGGGCGGATTATCGGTGTCGTTAGCGTCGGCAAGCCTAACAGTGCGATGGATCCGGTGATCAAACGCAGTGAGCGGCGGATCTTATGGGCTGGCGGCGCGCTGCTGGGGATTGCATTGCTGATTGGCGCAGTGATGGTGTGGTGGATCAATCGCTCCATTGGCAAGCTGGCGCGCTATGCTGATTCCGTAACGGAGGATCGCCCGGTTCCACTGCCGGAGCTGGGGAGCAGAGAGCTACGCAAGCTGGCGCAGGCGCTGGAGAGCATGCGTGTGAAGCTGGAAGGCAAAAATTACATTGAACAGTATGTTTATGCTCTGACGCACGAACTCAAAAGTCCGTTGGCGGCCATTCGTGGTGCGGCAGAGATTCTGCGTGAAGGGCCACCGCCTGATGTCGCGGCACGTTTTACCGATAATATCCTGCGGCAAAACGCACGAATGCAGAGCCTGGTGGAAAAACTACTGCATCAGGCAAAGCTGGAAAATCGCCTGGAAATTGCGTTTATGCCTGTTGATGTGGACACGTTATTCCGCCAGTTACAGGAGCAGCGCAGTGTAGCGCTCGCCGCGAAAGGATTGACGCTTCACTGCGAGCCGGGAAATGTGCAGGTGGCAGGAGATAGCGAATTACTGGCGCAGGCGTTGGGTAATTTGCTGGATAACGCCATTGACTTCACGCCTGCTGGCGGCGTCGTGACGCTACGCGCCAGCAATGAAAACGAGGCGCTGGTGCTCTCGGTTAGCGACAGTGGTTCCGGGATCCCTGAGTATGCGCTGGCGCGCGTGTTTGAGCGCTTTTATTCATTGCCGCGGGAAAATGGGCAGAAAAGCAGCGGCCTCGGGCTGGCATTTGTTCGGGAAGTCGCGCGTTTGCATCACGGTGAGATTGTTGTGTCGAATCGTGCACAAGGTGGTTGCGAAGCCCGGTTGACGCTTCACCCTCACTTCACATAACTTCAAATCCTTCACACATAGCCTCGCTACTCTGCGCGCATCACAAAGGAGAAGGCTATGTTGAAATCCCCCCTGTTCTTGAAAATGTTCACCCTCGCGGGTTGTCTCTGCGTCTTGTTGGTTCCGCTGACAATGCTCAGCAGCCTGATTGGCGAGCGCGCGAATTACCGTAATGACGTGACGGATACGTTGCGTCAAAGCAGCGCCGGCGCGCAGAAATTGATTGGCCCATTGATTGCGGTTCCGGTAACGGAAACGGTGATCTCAATGGAAAGCGCGGGCGATAAAGATGCACCAAAAGAGGTGCGCCGTAAGCACAGTTATATACGCATGTGGTTGCCGGAGTCGCTGATGGTCAACGGCACGCAGCAGGTCGAAACACGCAAAATTGGCATCTACGATGGGCAAATCTGGCATAACGAGATAGAGATCAAAGCCGAATTTGACCCAAAGCGGTTGGATATCAAACCCGGCGAGAACATCACACTGGGTGAGCCGTTTATGGTATTAGCCGTGAGCGATTCCCGGGGGATTGGTCAGATACATACCACTCGCCTGAACGGCGAGGCGCTGAGCGTGGAACCCGGAACCGGGCTGATGAGTGAGTTGCAGGGGATCCATATGCTGCTTGCGGCGGAGAGTTTGAATAAACCGCTGCAACTGTCAATGTCCCTTAATCTGAGCGGCACCGGCGCATTCTCGGTAGTGCCATTAGGCCGTAACAGTGAAATGACGCTCAATAGCGACTGGCCTCACCCGGGGTTTATGGGCGATTTCCTGCCTGAAAAACGGGAAGTGAGCGCCACTGGTTTTCAGGCTCACTGGCAAAGTAGTTGGTTTGCCAACAACCTGGACAGTAAAGTGCGCGATAGCATCAGGCTTGCCGCCAGCAATGACTGGGTCCTGCCTGCATTCAGCGTCAATATCGCCACGCCTGCGGATCAATACCAGTTAACTGACCGGGCCGTGAAGTATGCCGTGTTGTTGATTGTACTCACGTTTCTTGCGTTCTTTGTTTTTGAAAGCTTAACCGCACGGCAGATGCACCCTATGCAGTACATGCTGGTTGGTTTGTCGCTGGTGATGTTCTATCTGGTGCTGCTGGCCTTGTCTGAACATACCGGATTTACGCTTGCCTGGATCATTGCCAGCCTGCTCGGCGCATTGCTGAATGGGATCTACCTGCAGGGCGTGATGAGAAGCTGGCGCGCCAGTTTACTGTTTACCGCTGCATTACTCTTGCTGGATGGTGTGATGTGGGGGCTACTGAATTCAGAAGATAACGCGCTGTTACTTGGCACCGGCGTCTTGTTTGTGGCGCTAAGCGCGGTGATGTTCCTGACGCGTAAACTCGACTGGTACAGGTTATCTACGGGCAGAAAAAAGACGAATGAGCCTGTCGCGGATGCTGAAGAGGCATTGCGGGTCTGGAAATAAAAAAAGCGGCGCTGAGCGCCGCTTTTTCGTCTGTATTCACTTATTCCTGCAAATCGCCGCAGAAACGGTAACCTTCGCCGTGGATAGTGGCGATGATTTCCGGCGTATCCGGAGTCGATTCAAAATGCTTGCGAATGCGGCGAATGGTCACATCCACAGTACGGTCGTGCGGTTTCAGCTCGCGACCGGTCATTTTTTTCAGCAGTTCAGCACGGGACTGAATTTTGCCAGGATTTTCGCAGAAGTGCAGCATCGCGCGGAATTCGCTGCGCGGCAGCTTATACTGCTCACCGTTCGGGCTGACCAGCGAGCGGCTGTTGATATCCAGTTCCCAGCCATTAAATTTGTAGCTATCAACGCTGCGGCGTTCTTCGCTGACCGTGCCCAGGTTCATGGTACGGGACAGCAGATTGCGCGCACGGATAGTCAGTTCGCGTGGGTTGAACGGTTTGGTGATGTAGTCGTCCGCGCCGATTTCGAGGCCCAGAATTTTATCGACTTCGTTATCACGCCCTGTCAGGAACATCAGCGCCACATCCGCTTGCTCGCGTAATTCACGCGCCAGCAGCAGGCCGTTTTTGCCTGGCAGGTTGATATCCATAATCACCAGATTGATATCATTGTCCGAAAGGATCTGATGCATTTCAGCGCCATCAGTCGCTTCAAAGACATCGTAGCCTTCTGCTTCGAAAATGCTTTTTAACGTGTTGCGTGTTACCAACTCGTCTTCAACAATAAGAATGTGCGGGGTCTGCATGTTTGCTACCTAAATTGCCAACTAAATCGAAACAGGAAGTACAAAAGTCCCTGACCAGCCTGGTGCATGTAGAAAATTAACATGACGGCGTAACATGACTAAAGTACGTATTGCGTTCTTGATGCACTTTCCATCAACGTCAACAACATCATTAGCTTGGTCGTGGGTACTATCCCTCTGAACCCGACAGTGTCAAAAACGGCTGTCATCCTAACCATTTTAACAGCAACATAACAGGCTAAGACGTAAATGACACCCAATAAAACTACGCTTCGTTGACATATATCAAGTTCAATTGTAGCACGTTAACAGTTTAGCGAAATCCTGATAGCTAATTGCTAGCGTTTATTACAATTCTACAATAAACCAACTAGTTGCGAATATTAATTGATAAACACGACGAATCCAACACTATGGCAAGAACCTGTATTAAAATGCCATGAATAAACATAGGGATAAGTCCCTTCTGTTAACATATTAACAGGTAATATCACTGATAAACAGTTTAGCTTTTTTTAACCGTTGTCAGGGGCTAAATCAGTGATTTCTGTTACATAATTGTAAATTCGTGACGCGTAATATGCTGACATTGGTCATCTATTGACGCGTGACTTCAGTAAAACAGAGAAGGTCAAATGAAGCTGGCAGTTGTGCTTGTTTCCCCCGCCAGAGCCGAAAACGTCGGTGCGGCGGCCCGGGCAATGAAAACCATGGGTTTTAGCGATTTACGTATTGTCGACAGCGATGTACACACCCAGGAAGGCGCGCGCCGCGTTGCGCATGGTTCGGGTGATATCCTTGATAATGCTAAAACTTATCCGACGCTGGCCGATGCGCTGGCCGATGTTTCGTTTACGATTGCGACCACCGCACGCAGCAGAGCGAAGTTCCATTACTACGCGACGCCTGTGGAACTGGTTTCGCTTTTGGAAGAAAAAAGCACCTGGCTCAGTACGGCAGCGCTGGTTTTCGGGCGGGAAGATTCTGGTCTGACGAATGAAGAGCTGGCGTTGGCGGATATTTTAACCGGTGTTCCGATGGTGGCAGACTATCCTTCCCTTAATCTGGGGCAGGCGGTGATGGTTTTCTGCTATCAATTAGCATCATTAATGCAACATGCTCCTGAAGGAGTAACCCAGGTTGATGATAATCAACTGCGGGCACTGCGATTACGGGTACATGCATTGCTGGAAAAATTAGCGGTTGCGGACGATATCAAAATGGCGGACTGGCTGGATCAACGTCTGGGTCTGCTGGCGCAACGCGACACAGCAATGTTGCATCGATTGCTCCATGACATTGAAAAAAAATTGTCCGATTAAGCTGCTGTGATAAGTTTATTTTATGGTTAAAGTCACTGCACAAGAGCCCTGGGTTGGTCTGAATACGCGGTTTGGTTGTCCAGTTTTAGCGTAGTTGCCACTGTTCAAAAAGCGACCAAAATGAAAAATAAATTGACTTAAGCAGGCAGATACTTTAACCAATAGAGGGATACAGCACAGACAGATAATGATTACAGAGCACACAACATCCATGACACGCATCAGCACGATTATCACCATTACAACCATCACCATTACCACAGGTAACGGTGCGGGCTGACGCGTACAGGAAACACAGAAAAAAGCCCGCACCTGAACAGTGCGGGCTTTTTTTTCGACCAAAGATCAAGGGGTAAAACCATGCGAGTCTTGAAGTTCGGCGGTACATCAGTGGCAAATGCGGAACGGTTTCTGCGTGTTGCCGACATCCTGGAAAGCAATGCCAGGCAGGGGCAGGTAGCAACCGTACTCTCTGCCCCGGCGAAAATCACCAATCACCTGGTGGCGATGATCGAAAAAACGATCGGCGGCCAGGATGCTTTACCGAATATCAGCGACGCTGAACGTATTTTTGCTGAACTTCTGCAAGGACTGGCGGATGCGCAACCTGGTTTCCCCCTCGCACAGTTAAAAACCTTTGTTGAACAAGAGTTCGCGCAGATCAAACACGTTCTGCACGGTATTAGTTTGCTGGGACAGTGCCCGGACAGCATCAACGCCGCGCTTATCTGTCGCGGTGAGAAATTATCCATCGCCATCATGGCCGGTCTGCTCGAAGCGCGCGGACATAAAGTGAGCGTGATCGATCCGGTCGAGAAATTACTCGCTGTTGGCCACTACCTTGAATCGACCGTTGACATTGCTGAGTCCACTCGTCGTATCGCCGCCAGCCGTATTCCGCAGGATCATATGGTGCTGATGGCCGGTTTTACTGCCGGTAACGAGAAAGGCGAACTGGTCGTGTTGGGCCGTAATGGTTCTGATTACTCTGCCGCCGTGCTGGCGGCCTGCCTGCGTGCTGATTGTTGTGAGATCTGGACGGATGTTGACGGGGTTTATACTTGCGATCCGCGACAGGTGCCGGACGCCAGGTTACTGAAGTCGATGTCGTACCAGGAGGCCATGGAGCTCTCTTACTTCGGCGCTAAAGTTCTTCACCCCCGCACTATCACCCCTATCGCCCAGTTCCAAATCCCTTGCCTGATTAAAAACACCGGAAACCCGCAAGCGCCTGGCACGCTGATTGGCGCGACGTCGGATGAAGACGGTCTGCCGGTAAAAGGGATCTCCAACCTGAATAACATGGCGATGTTCAGTGTTTCCGGTCCGGGTATGAAAGGTATGGTCGGCATGGCTGCGCGCGTATTTGCAGCGATGTCGCGCTCAGGCATTTCGGTGGTGCTGATCACGCAGTCCTCTTCTGAGTACAGCATCAGTTTCTGCGTGCCGCAGTCGGATTGCGTTCGCGCACAGCGCGCCATGAACGATGAATTTTACCTGGAGCTGAAAGAAGGCCTGCTGGAGCCGCTGGCGGTAATGGAGCGTCTGGCGATCATCTCTGTGGTCGGCGACGGTATGCGTACATTACGCGGCATCTCTGCCAAATTCTTCGCGGCGCTGGCTCGCGCCAATATCAATATCGTCGCGATTGCGCAGGGCTCTTCCGAGCGTTCTATTTCTGTTGTGGTCAGCAACGATGATGCCACCACCGGCGTGCGCGTGACGCATCAAATGTTGTTTAACACCGATCAGGTGATTGAAGTGTTTGTCATCGGCGTCGGGGGCGTGGGTGGTGCGCTGCTGGAGCAGCTTAAACGCCAGCAGAACTGGCTGAAGAACAAGCATATCGACTTACGCGTCTGCGGCGTGGCGAACTCCAGGGCGTTACTGACTAACGTACACGGTCTGGATCTGGATAACTGGCGTGAAGAGCTGGCTGCCGCGAAAGAGCCTTTCAATCTGGGCCGCTTGATCCGCCTGGTGAAAGAGTATCATCTGCTTAACCCGGTCATTGTGGATTGTACCTCGCATCAGGCGGTGGCCGATCAGTATGCCGACTTCCTGCGTGAAGGTTTCCATGTGGTTACGCCGAACAAAAAGGCCAACACCTCGTCGATGGATTACTATCATCAGCTGCGCCGCGCAGCGGAGAAATCCCGTCGTAAATTCCTGTATGACACCAACGTCGGTGCGGGTCTGCCGGTGATTGAAAACCTGCAAAACCTGCTCAATGCCGGTGACGAATTACAGCATTTCTCCGGCATTCTCTCCGGTTCCCTGTCGTTTATCTTCGGCAAGCTGGATGAGGGAATGAGCCTGTCGGCAGCGACTAACATGGCGCGCGAGATGGGCTATACCGAACCGGATCCGCGTGACGATCTCTCCGGTCAGGACGTGGCGCGTAAGCTCTTGATTCTGGCGCGTGAAACGGGTCGTGAGCTGGAACTGTCGGATATTGTGATTGAACCGGTATTACCGGCCACGTTCGATGATTCAGGCGATGTGGAGAGTTTTATGGGGCGTCTGCCGCAGCTTGATGATGCGTTTGCGGCGCGCGTGGCAAAAGCCCGTGATGCAGGCAAAGTTCTGCGTTATGTTGGCATTATTGAGGAAGACGGTACCTGCCGGGTGAAGATTGCCGAAGTTGATGGTAACGATCCGCTGTTCAAAGTGAAAAATGGCGAGAATGCGCTGGCATTCTACAGCCACTACTATCAACCGCTTCCGCTGGTATTACGCGGTTACGGTGCGGGTAATGATGTGACGGCGGCGGGTGTGTTCGCCGATCTGCTCCGCACCCTGTCATGGAAGTTAGGAGTCTGAGATGGTAAAGGTTTATGCTCCGGCCTCCAGTGCCAATATGAGCGTGGGTTTTGATGTACTTGGTGCGGCGGTGACGCCGGTTGATGGCACCTTGTTGGGCGACACCGTTTCGGTGGACGCGGCGGACCATTTTAGTCTGCAAAATATCGGTCGCTTTGCCAGCAAATTGCCGAATGAGCCCCGGGAAAATATTGTTTATCAATGCTGGGAGTTGTTCTGCCGGGAGATAGGTAAGCAGGTTCCGGTGACGATGACGCTGGAAAAAAATATGCCGATCGGCTCCGGTCTGGGCTCCAGCGCGTGTTCAGTCGTTGCCGCACTGGTGGCAATGAACGAGTTTTGCGGGAAACCGCTCGGTGACACCCGGATGCTGGCGCTGATGGGCGAACTGGAAGGGCGCATTTCCGGCAGCGTGCATTACGATAACGTCGCGCCCTGTTTCCTCGGCGGTATGCAACTGATGATCGAGGAAAGCGGCATTATCAGTCAGCAAGTGCCAGGCTTTGATGAGTGGTTATGGGTGCTTGCCTATCCGGGCATCAAAGTCTCGACGGCAGAAGCCCGGGCAATTTTGCCGGCACAGTATCGTCGCCAGGACTGTATTGCGCACGGGCGTCATCTGGCAGGTTTTATTCACGCCTGCTACAGCCGTCAGCCTGGTCTGGCGGCAAAACTAATGAAAGATGTGATTGCCGAACCGTACCGCATGAAATTGCTGCCGGGGTTTGGCCAAGCGCGCCAGGCCGTGGCGGATATCGGCGCTGTGGCGTGCGGGATTTCCGGTTCCGGCCCAACATTATTTGCACTGTGTGACAAACCGGATACGGCCCAACGCGTGGCAGACTGGCTCGGTAAACACTATCTGCAAAATCAGGAAGGCTTCGTTCATATTTGCCGGCTGGATACGGCGGGCGCACGAGTAGTGGGATAACCAATGAAACTCTACAATTTAAAAGATCACAACGAGCAGGTCAGCTTTGCGCAGGCCGTCACCCAGGGGCTTGGCAAAAATCAGGGGCTGTTTTTCCCTCACGATTTACCGGAATTCAACCTGACGGAAATTGACGAGATGCTGGATCAGGATTTCGTCACCCGTAGCGCGAAAATCCTTGCTGCCTATATCGGTGATGAAATCCCTCAGGATGCGCTGGAAGCACGCGTCCGTGCGGCTTTTGCCTTCCCGGCGCCGGTGCGTTCGGTTGAAAGCGACGTGGGCTGCCTGGAACTGTTCCACGGGCCGACCCTGGCGTTTAAAGACTTTGGCGGGCGTTTTATGGCGCAGATGCTGAGCGCCATCAGCGGCGACAAACCGGTCACCATTTTGACCGCAACGTCGGGGGATACCGGAGCGGCAGTGGCGCATGCATTCTATGGCATGAAAAACGTCCGCGTTGTTATCCTCTATCCGCAGGGCAAAATCAGCCCACTGCAGGAGAAACTGTTCTGCACGCTGGGCGGCAATATCGAAACGGTTGCCATTGATGCGGACTTTGATGCCTGCCAGGCCCTGGTAAAACAGGCTTTTGACGATGAAGAGTTAAAAGCGGCGCTGGGGCTGAACTCAGCCAACTCGATCAACATTAGCCGTTTGCTGGCGCAGATTTGCTACTACTTTGAAGCGGTTGCACAGCTGCCTCAGGAAGCGCGCAACCAACTGGTGGTCTCAGTGCCTAGCGGTAACTTCGGTGATTTGACCGCCGGCCTGCTGGCAAAATCCCTCGGTCTGCCGATCAAGCGCTTTATTGCAGCGACCAATACCAACGACACGGTTCCACGCTTCCTGAAAGAGGGCGAGTGGAAGCCAAAAGCGACCCAGGCCACGTTGTCTAACGCGATGGATGTCAGCCAGCCCAATAACTGGCCGCGCGTCGAAGAGTTGTTCCGCCGTAAAATCTGGCGTCTGAATGAGCTGGGCTATGCCGCGGTGGATGATGAAACCACCAAAGCCACGATGCGTGAGCTGCAAGGCAAAGGCTATATTTCCGAGCCACATGCGGCTATCGCCTACCGTGCGCTGCGCGATCAACTGAATCCGGGAGAATATGGTCTGTTCCTGGGCACCGCGCACCCGGCGAAGTTTAAAGAGAGCGTAGAAGAGATCCTGGGTGAACCGTTAGCGCTGCCAAAAGAGCTGGCGGATCGTGCGGATCTGCCGCTGCTGTCCCATCAGTTGCCTGCGGATTTTGCGGCATTACGTCAGTTAATGATGCGTAACGCGTAATTTCTCTGTTTCCCCTGCCGGCCTGTTGGTGGGGGAAATGGGGAGAAATTATGCAGAAATCCGGCAGGGAAAAAGCAGAAATTCCCAATAAATGCGCAGGGTTAGAGAATAGGATTGCGCCAATAACAACTCAGGCAGGCGTTGCGTAATCTCCTCACGTCGGCCCACTACGGGCTGGATGATGCAAAGGAGTAACCTATGTTGAAACCTGTAATGTTAGCGCTTTCCATGATGTTGGTGGCTCCCCTGGCGGTTCAGGCCGCAGAAATCACCCTTGTGCCGGCAGTGAAACTGCAAATTGGCGACCGCGACAATAGCGGTCACTACTGGGACGGCGACCACTGGCGCGATCACGGCTGGTGGAAAAAACACTACGAATGGCGTGAAAACCGCTGGCAACCGCACGGTCACTTTGACGATCGTCGTGATGATCCCCGCGATCATCACGATGACCGCCGTGACGGACCGGATCAGGAGTGGCAGCGCCACCCATAACCTTTATCACCCTCTCCCGACCGGGAGGGGGTAACCTTTACTGTTCGTGACGCTTAAACACCATTTCGCCTGTGGCCGAGGCCTCTTCATCAAAGAAATAACCTTCGCTGTTGAACCCGGTTAACTGCTCGGGCTTCGTTAAACGATGCTCAATGATGTAACGGCTCATCAGGCCGCGCGCTTTCTTGGCATAGAAACTGATCACCTTGAATTTACCGTTCTTCTCATCAAGGAATACGGGCTTAATCAGCTGCGCATTCAGCTTCTGTGTTTTAACGGAACGGAAGTACTCGTCAGAAGCCAGATTCACCACGATGTCATCGCCTTGTGCCGCAACGGCTTCGTTGAGTTTATCGGTGATCACATTGCCCCAGAATGCGTACAGATCTTTGCCTTTGGCGTTCTCAAGACGGATGCCCATTTCCAGGCGATAAGGTTGCATGAGATCCAGCGGCCGCAGCACGCCATATAAGCCAGACAGCATCCGCAGATGCTGCTGCGCGAAGTCGAAATCCGCGTCGCTGAAGGTTTCAGCCTGAAGCCCGGTGTAGACATCGCCTTTAAAAGCCAGGATCGCCTGGCGAGCGTTATCCGGTGTGAAGTCGGGCTGCCAGTCATGAAAGCGGGTGGCGTTCAGGTCAGCCAGTTTATCGCTGATGCCCATCAACGCTTTGATTTGCGACGCAGAGAGTTTGCGCGCGATCTTAATCAGTTGCTGCGAATAATCCAGCAGCTCCGGCTGCGTATAACGCGTGGTCGCCAGCGGGCTTTGGTAGTCGAGTGTTTTAGCAGGTGAAATCAAAATCAGCATACTCAGTCCTTGCTGTGCGAGAAATTTCCGCTGACTTTAGCAAAAAAAAGAACAAACTTGATCGATAGTTGCGATTAGCGCTACGAACGGGGAATGTCATCCCAGGCGCCGGGCGCCAGTTGCCGGTTAATATCCGGGTAGCGTTTGGGATCAAACACCGGCATGACCCCCAGTTTGCGCTGACGCATATAGTCGCGAGCCAGCAGCCTCACCACCGGGGAGAGCAGCAGAATCGCGGTCAGATTGATCATCGCCATCAGCGCCATCACCACATCTGCAACGTGCCAGATCAGCGGCACACTGATCACCGATCCCAGTAACACCATCGCCATGACGCAGGTACGTAACAGCCAGATATTTCGTCGGCTGTTGCGCCGCAAGAAGACGAGATTATTTTCCGCGTAGATATAATTGGCGACAATGGAGGTCAGGGCAAACAGGATCACGATTAGCGCGACAAAACCGGCTCCCCAGCCACCGGTGAGCGATACCATGGCCTGTTGCATTAACTGAATACCGCCGTACGTGTCAGTGGCTGGGGTGACGCCTGCCAGTAATAGCACCAGTGCGCTGGCGGTGCACACCAGGAAGGTATCCGTTAATACGCCAATCATCTGTACTATGCCTTGCGCAGCAGGGTGCGGCGGCCATGATGCAGCGGCTGCGGCAGCATTGGGTGACGATCCCATACCCGCCTCATTAGCAAACATACTGCGCTGAAAACCACTGGTGACGGCCTGGCTCAGGGTGTATGCCATTGTGCCTGTTGCAGCCTCTTGCCAGCCAAAAGCGCTTTTAATGATGGTGGTAAAGACCCCTGGCAGCAGGTTGGCGTGCCAGAGACTGACGCCGAAGCCCATAATGATCCATGTAAATGCCATTACCGGCACCATCCATTGCGTTAACCGGGCTACGCCTCTCAGACCTTTAACGATAAACAGGAAAGAGAATGCGGCCAGCAACGGACCGGTAATAAATCCCGGCACCTGCCAGGCATAGTGTATGGCGCGTGCGACAGCGTTGGATTGGATGGTATTAAACACCAATCCATAGGTAAGCAGCAGAAAAAGAGAGAACAGCACGCCCATCCAGCGCATGCCCAACCCTCGTTCCATGTACCACGCTGGCCCGCCGCGTAGCTGGTGGTTGGCATCCCGCTCCTTGTAGAGCTGCGCCAGCGAGCATTCAGCAAAACTGGTTGCCATGCCGATGATGGCGGAAACCCACATCCAAAAAATCGCACCAGGGCCACCTGTGGTAAGGGCAAACGCGACGCCAGCAAGGTTGCCGCTGCCCAGCCGTGTCGCCAGACTGAGGCATAACGCCTGATACGAAGAGAGCGTACCGGGTTGCCGTAAGCGGCTGCTTTTCAGACTTAGGCCAAAGTCCGTGATAAAGCGCAAAGGAACAAACCGGGTGCGAAGCAAAAACCAGATACCCGCTGCAGCCAGCAGGTAAACCATTAAGGAGCCCCAGAGTATTTCACTGATAAATGAGAAAAATTCTGGCATTAACGTCCCTCTTGTTGATGCCGGTAGTCTGGCCCTGCAACCTGTCGCAGGCAATGAATCCACTGAGTTTACCATACAATAATCACAGCATTGTCTGCGGTTGCGCTGACAGTGCGTCGTGATATCATCGGGGCAGACCGGTTACATCCCCCTAACTAGTATACTCGTCATACTTCTCGTTCAGGTGCGCTGGCTGCGTTTGAGATTCCGGGTTTCCAGATGACGAACGCGCTGTTGGTCTTAACGTGATTTATTCAGGGTATCGTTTAAAGAGAAACATTATCATGACGGATAAATTGACCTCCCTGCGTCAGTACACAACAGTCGTGGCTGATACCGGAGACATCGCGGCAATGAAGCTTTACCAGCCGCAGGATGCAACAACCAACCCTTCTCTGATCCTTGGCGCTGCCCAAATCCCGGAATACCGCAAACTGATCGACGACGCGGTAGCATGGGCGCGTGGCCAGAGCAGCGATCGTGCGCAGCAGGTGGTTGACGCAACGGATAAGCTGGCGGTGAACATTGGTCTGGAAATCCTGAAACTGATCCCTGGTCGTATTTCTACTGAAGTTGACGCCCGTCTTTCCTATGACACCGACGCCTCTATCGCGAAAGCGAAACGTCTGATCAAAATGTACAACGATGCTGGCATCAGCAACGACCGCATTCTGATCAAACTGGCCTCCACCTGGCAGGGTATTCGCGCGGCTGAGCAACTGGAAAAAGAAGGCATCAACTGTAACCTGACGCTGCTGTTCTCCTTCGCCCAGGCGCGTGCCTGTGCCGAAGCGGGCGTGTTCCTGATTTCTCCGTTCGTTGGCCGTATTCTCGACTGGTACAAAGCCAATACCGATAAGAAAGAGTATGCGCCGGCGGAAGATCCGGGCGTGGTTTCCGTAACCGAAATTTACCAGTACTACAAACAGCACGGTTATGAAACCGTGGTGATGGGCGCAAGCTTCCGTAATACTGGTGAAATCATTGAGCTGGCTGGCTGTGACCGCCTGACCATTGCTCCGGCGCTGCTGAAAGAGCTGTCTGAAAGCGCGGGTGCGCTTGAGCGTAAACTGGCGTACACCGGCGACGTGAAAGCACGTCCGGAACGCATTACCGAAGCGGAATTCCTGTGGCAGCATAACCAGGATCCGATGGCGGTAGACAAACTGGCGGACGGTATCCGCAAGTTTGCCGTTGACCAGGAAAAACTGGAAAAAATGGTTGGCGACCTGCTGTAATCCTCAAGCGTGACCGGGTCCCGGTCACGCTTACTTTTCTCCGCTCTGTTTGACTCTCCCCTCAGCGTGTATCATTTCCGTATATCTCGGTTTTTTTGAACGGAATGAATATGGACACACTACGCATTGGTTTGGTTTCTGTTTCCGATCGCGCCTCCAGCGGCGTTTATCAGGACAAAGGTATCCCCGCTCTGGAAGCATGGCTGGCGAGCGCATTAACCACACCTTTTGAAATTGAAACCCGGCTGATCCCCGATGAGCAGAGCATCATCGAACAAACCCTGTGTGAACTGGTTGATGAAATGAGCTGTCATCTGGTGCTGACCACGGGGGGAACCGGGCCTGCGCGTCGTGATGTGACGCCGGATGCGACGCTGGCGATTGCCGATCGCGAAATGCCGGGATTCGGTGAACAGATGCGGCAGATCAGCCTTAATTTTGTGCCGACAGCGATTCTTTCCCGCCAGGTTGGGGTTATCCGTAAACAGGCGCTGATTCTCAATTTACCCGGTCAGCCAAAATCCATCAAAGAGACGCTGGAAGGCGTCAAAGCAGAAAACGGCGAAGTGAAGGTGCCCGGTATTTTTGCCAGTGTACCGTATTGTGTACAGCTGCTTGACGGGCCTTATGTGGAGACCGATGCGCAAGTCGTAGCATCTTTCCGTCCTAAAAGCGCAAGTCGTGAAACATTATCCTAAAAAACAGGCTTGTATGACATAAGCGATGCCAGTGCTGGAGTGTTGATTTATTTACGGTATAGTAATTTTTAATTTACATCATGCGTAATAATTAAATCAGCACCTCCTCTTTACAAATGGTTGGCTATGTCAAATTACACTCGCCCTCTGAACAGACAGGACTACAAAACTCTGACCCTTGCCGCACTTGGCGGCGCGCTGGAGTTTTACGACTTCATTATCTTCGTCTTCTTCGCCGCTGTGGTCGGCGAGCTCTTCTTTCCTGCTGATATACCGGAATGGCTACGCCAGGTACAAACCTTCGGTATTTTTGCCGCAGGTTACCTGGCGCGTCCGCTCGGTGGCATTGTGATGGCGCACTTTGGTGATTTGGTGGGGCGCAAGAAGATGTTCACTCTGAGCATTCTACTGATGGCGCTGCCGACGCTGGCGATTGGTTTACTGCCAACTTATGCCTCTGTGGGGATCATCGCGCCATTATTACTGCTGTTGATGCGCGTTTTGCAGGGCGCGGCCATTGGCGGTGAAGTGCCAGGCGCGTGGGTGTTTGTTGCCGAACATGTTCCGGCGCGGCGCATTGGCATTGCCTGTGGGACATTGACTGCGGGTTTGACGGTGGGGATCCTGCTGGGTTCGGTCGTGGCGACGCTGGTGAACACCAGCATGACGCCGCAGGGCATCCATGATGGTGGCTGGCGTATTCCTTTCCTGCTCGGTGGGGCGTTTGGCCTGGTGGCAATGTACCTGCGCCGCTGGTTGCAGGAGACGCCGATTTTCCTTGAGATGCAACAGCGCAAAGCGCTGGCGCAGGAACTACCGGTGAAATCCGTCGTGCTGAAGCATAGGAAAGCGGTAGTGATCAGCATGTTGTTGACCTGGCTGCTATCCGCCGGGATTGTGGTGGTGATCCTGATGTCGCCGGTGTGGCTGCAAAAACAGTACGGGCTTGCTCCGGCGCTGACCTTACAAGCGAACAGCATCGCTACCGTTATGCTGTGTTTCGGCTGCCTTGCCGCCGGACTGCTGGTGGATCGTGTGGGCGCCAGCCGCACCTTTATTGTCGGGAGCATTCTGCTCGCCTGCTCCAGCTGGTTTTTCTACCATCTGGTTGGCCCTCATCCTGAATATCTGTTTATGCTTTACGGGCTGGTAGGGCTGTGTGTCGGCGTGGTGGGCGCGGTGCCTTTCGTGATGGTGCGCGCTTTCCCGGCGGAGGTCCGTTTCACCGGCATTTCCTTCTCTTACAATGTTTCCTACGCCATTTTTGGCGGGCTGACGCCGATTGCGGTAACCATGTTGATGGGCGTCTCGCCAATGGCTCCTGCCTGGTATGTGCTGGCGCTCTCGCTGATGGGGCTGGCGCTGGGGATCTGGTTGCGACAGGATCTCTACCATGAAGACCGTATTGCAGAGCCTACAGTACAACAGTCATAAAAAAACGGAGCCGCAGGGCTCCGTTCTTATTCATACGATTGCATGACGAATCAGTGTTTTTCACCAATCGGCAATACGGTGCGGTCGAACTGTTCGTTGAGCACTTCGCCCATTGCCAGATAAATGGCGCTGGCGCCACATACCAGACCGATCCAGCCAGCCACGTGTACGATGCTTTCGTTATCAGCCAGGTGACCCACAGCCAGCAGAGCAAACAGTACGGTCAGGCTCAGGAACACGAACTGCAGCATGCGAGCGCCTTTCAGGGTGCCGAAGAACATAAACAGCGTGAACACACCCCAAATGCCCAGGTAAACGCCCAGGAAGTGGCCGTTCGCCGCATCCGCCAGCCCCATTTTCGGCAGCAGCAGGATAGCAACCAGCGTCAGCCAGAAAGAACCGTAAGAGGTAAACGCGGTTAAACCAAAGGTGTTGCCTTTTTTGAACTCAAGAAGGCCAGCGAAAATTTGTGCAATACCACCATAGAAAATGCCCATAGCCAGGATAATGCCATCCAGCGGGAACATGCCAATATTGTGCAGGTTAAGCAGAATAGTGGTCATGCCGAAGCCCATTAAGCCCAGCGGAGCCGGATTAGCCAACTTAGTGTTGCCCATAATTCCTCAAAATAAATCAATTTGAATGGTGAAATGAAAAGTCCCCGCATCACTATTGAGGAGGCGGGGCGCGGCATCATAATTAGCGCCAATCAGCCTGTCTATGATCTGAACAGGTGGAAATTAAAAAATTTTTTATCCTGCCCCCCTTGATGCGTGACGTTACGACCCCATCTTGTAGTCAACCGCAGTATGTGAGCCTGAAAAAAAACGATACTGGGCAGTTGAAACCGCACGTTTCGCCCTTATTACAGGTTCACAACCACATGTTGACCGAATTTTTAGTGGAGACGTTTAGATGGGTAAAATTATTGGTATCGACCTGGGTACTACCAACTCTTGTGTAGCGATTATGGATGGCACTCAGGCACGTGTGCTGGAGAACGCAGAGGGCGATCGCACCACGCCTTCTATCATTGCCTACACACAGGATGGCGAAACTCTGGTGGGTCAGCCGGCTAAACGTCAGGCAGTGACGAACCCGCAAAACACCCTGTTTGCGATCAAACGCCTGATTGGCCGTCGCTTCCAGGACGAAGAAGTTCAGCGTGATGAATCCATCATGCCGTACAAAATCATTGCGGCCGACAACGGCGACGCATGGATCGATGTAAAAGGCACCAAAATGGCGCCGCCGCAGATCTCTGCGGAAGTCCTGAAAAAAATGAAGAAAACCGCGGAAGATTACCTGGGTGAGCCGGTAACTGAAGCTGTTATCACCGTTCCGGCTTACTTTAACGATGCGCAGCGTCAGGCGACCAAAGACGCCGGTCGTATCGCAGGCCTGGAAGTCAAACGTATCATTAACGAACCGACCGCGGCGGCACTGGCTTACGGTCTGGATAAAGAAACCGGTAACCGTACCATTGCGGTATACGACCTGGGCGGCGGTACGTTCGATATCTCCATCATCGAAATCGATGAAGTTGACGGCGAAAAAACCTTCGAAGTTCTGGCAACCAACGGTGATACCCACCTGGGTGGTGAAGACTTCGACAGCCGTCTGATTAACTACCTGGTGGAAGAGTTCAAGAAAGATCAGGGTATCGATCTGCGTAACGATCCGCTGGCGATGCAGCGTCTGAAAGAAGCGGCTGAAAAAGCGAAAATCGAACTCTCTTCTGCACAGCAGACCGACGTGAACCTGCCGTACATCACTGCAGATGCGACCGGTCCGAAACACATGAACATCAAAGTGACCCGTGCGAAACTGGAAAGCCTGGTAGAAGACCTGGTTAACCGTTCTATCGAGCCGCTGAAAGTTGCACTGCAGGATGCTGGTCTGTCTGTTTCCGATGTTCAGGACGTGATCCTGGTCGGTGGTCAGACGCGTATGCCGATGGTGCAGAAAAAAGTTGCGGAGTTCTTCGGTAAAGAACCGCGTAAAGACGTGAACCCGGACGAAGCTGTTGCTATCGGTGCTGCGGTTCAGGGCGGTGTTCTGACAGGTGAAGTGAAAGACGTTCTGCTGCTGGACGTTACCCCGCTGTCGCTGGGTATCGAAACCATGGGCGGCGTAATGACTGCGCTGATCAACAAAAACACCACCATCCCGACCAAGCACAGCCAGGTGTTCTCTACTGCGGAAGACAACCAGTCTGCGGTAACCATCCATGTGCTGCAGGGTGAGCGTAAACGTGCGTCTGATAACAAATCGCTGGGTCAGTTCAACCTCGATGGCATCAACCCGTCTCCGCGCGGTATGCCGCAGATTGAAGTCACCTTCGATATCGACGCCGATGGTATTCTGCATGTCTCTGCAAAAGACAAGAATACCAACCGCGAACAGAAGATCACCATCAAAGCCTCTTCTGGTCTGAACGAAGAAGAGATCGCGAAAATGGTGCGTGAAGCAGAAGCTAACGCTGAGTCCGATCGTAAGTTCGAAGAGCTGGTGCAAACCCGTAACCAGGGTGACCATCTGCTGCACAGCACCCGTAAGCAGGTTGAAGAAGCGGGCGACAAACTGCCGGCAGAAGACAAGACTGCTATCGAGTCTGCACTGAGCGCGCTGGAAACGGCACTGAAAGGCGAAGACAAAGCCGATATCGAAGCGAAAATGCAGGCGCTGGCGCAGGTTTCCCAGAAACTGCTGGAAATCGCACAGCAGCAGCACGCACAGCAGCAGGCGGGCGCTGATGCTTCCGCGAACAACGCGAAAGACGACGATGTTGTTGACGCCGAGTTCGAAGAAGTAAAAGACAAAAAATAATCGCCCTTATGCAGGGTAGATAACCAGCACGGGCGTCGGAGTTCTCTCCACGCCCGTGCTCGTATGTTAAGGGGCAGATAAACCGATGGCGAAGCAAGATTATTACGAGATTTTAGGCGTTCCGAAAACAGCGGAAGAGCGTGAAATCAAAAAGGCGTACAAACGCCTGGCCATGAAATATCACCCGGACCGCAATCAGGGCGATAAAGAGGCCGAAGCCAAATTTAAAGAGATCAAAGAAGCCTACGAAATCCTGACCGATGCCCAAAAACGTGCGGCTTACGATCAGTATGGCCATGCGGCATTTGAGCAGGGCGGTGGCGGCGGTGGATTCGGCGGCGGCGGTTTTGGCGGCGGCGCGGATTTCAGCGATATTTTCGGTGATGTGTTCGGCGACATCTTCGGTGGTGGCCGTGGTCGCCAGCGCGCGGCACGTGGTGCTGACCTGCGCTATAACATGGACTTAACGCTGGAAGAAGCGGTTCGCGGCGTCACTAAAGAGATCCGCATTCCGACGCTGGAAGAGTGCGATGTTTGTCATGGTAGCGGCGCCAAAGCAGGTACGCAGCCGCAGACCTGCCCGACCTGTCATGGTTCCGGTCAGGTGCAGATGCGTCAGGGCTTCTTTGCTGTGCAGCAAACCTGTCCGCATTGCCAGGGGCGCGGTACGCTGATCAAAGATCCGTGCAACAAGTGCCACGGTCATGGTCGCGTAGAAAAATCCAAAACCCTGTCCGTTAAAATCCCGGCAGGTGTTGATACCGGCGATCGCATCCGTTTGAGCGGTGAAGGCGAAGCGGGTGAGCACGGTGCGCCAGCAGGTGACTTGTACGTTCAGGTGCAGGTGAAACAGCACCCGATTTTCGAGCGTGAAGGTAACAACCTGTACTGCGAAGTGCCGATCAATTTTGCGATGGCGGCGCTGGGCGGCGAGATTGAGGTTCCGACGCTGGACGGTCGCGTGAAGCTGAAAGTGCCAAGCGAAACCCAAACGGGCAAACTGTTCCGTATGCGTGCCAAAGGCGTGAAGTCTGTACGCGGCGGCGCGCAGGGCGATTTACTGTGTCGTGTCGTTGTAGAAACGCCAGTCGGTCTGAATGAGAAACAGAAACAACTGTTGAAAGATCTGCAAGATAGCTTTGGCGGTCCGACGGGTGAACATAATAGCCCGCGTTCTAAAAGCTTCTTCGACGGTGTGAAAAAATTCTTTGATGATTTGACGCGTTAAGCCGATCTCACCAGACATCATCAGGCCCGGCTTTTGCCGGGCTTTTTTTTGTGCTTTCTCATTGCTCGGAAAAAAGGAATCTATAAGCAATAATAATCTGTTTTTAGCGAAGAGTTGACGAGCGTAAGATAGCCGCCACGACGTTACAGGGATCGGGAGAATAAGATGAAGTTATTACAACGTTTTTTTAACAGTGACGCCTCCGGCGGCATTGTTCTTATCATTGCGGCTGCGCTGGCGATGTTGTGCGCCAACCTCGGGGTGACGCAGGATTTATACGGTTCTTTTTTGCAAACGCCTGTCGAGCTGAAAGTCGGATCGCTGGAGATCAAAAAAGACATGCTGCTGTGGATCAACGACGCGTTGATGGCGGTCTTTTTCCTGATGGTCGGCCTGGAAGTGAAATACGAGCTGGTTGAAGGCACACTTGCCAGCCGTCAGCAGGCGGTTTTCCCCGTTATCGCCGCACTTGGCGGCATGGTTGCACCCGCGCTGATCTTTTTGCTGTTTAATTTTCACAATCCGCTGGCGAGCCACGGCTGGGCAATTCCTACAGCCACAGACATTGCATTTGCCCTCGGCGTGCTTGCCCTGTTGGGGAACCGTGTTCCGCCCGTGCTGAAAGTGTTTCTGATGGCGCTGGCCATCATCGATGACCTCGGGGCAATTATCATCATTGCGCTGTTCTACACCAGCGATCTCTCCACCATGGCGCTGGGAGTGGCCGCCGCCGCGATCGTCGTGCTGGCCATCATGAATGCCCTGAATGTCCGGCGTATTGGTCTCTACATGCTGGTCGGTGTTGTACTGTGGACGGCGGTATTGAAATCCGGTGTGCATGCAACCCTCGCGGGTGTTGTCGTCGGCTTTTTTGTTCCTCTGCGCGAAGAGAATGGCGTTTCGCCGTTACATCAACTGGTGGACGCGATTAACCCGTGGGTGGCCTGGCTGATTCTGCCGTTGTTTGCCTTCGCCAATGCCGGTGTATCCATGAACGGCATGTCGCTCTCCGGGCTGGCTGATGTGTTGCCTCTGGGGATTATCGCTGGTCTGGTTATCGGTAAGCCGCTCGGTATCTCTATTTTCTGCTGGCTGGCGCTACGCGCAAAACTGGCGAGGCTGCCGCAAGGCGCGGTATTCAAACAAATTATGGCCGTGGGCGTGCTGTGCGGTATCGGCTTTACCATGTCTATCTTTATCTCTTCACTGGCCTTCGGAGATGCACATGCAGAGATGATTGCCTGGAGTAAACTGGGCATCCTCACCGGTTCGGTCATCTCGGCAATACTCGGTTATTGCTTGTTGCGTACGCGTATTGCCCGCCCTTAATGCCTGGCATCGGCAGGGAGTGAATCATTGATGTCTTATATTAATTACAATCACTTGTATTATTTCTGGCATGTTTATCGTGAAGGCTCCGTCGTTGGCGCGGCGGAGACGCTCTGGCTGACGCCGCAAACCATCACCGGACAGATCAAAGCGCTGGAAGAGCGGTTACAAGGCAAGCTCTTTAAACGTAAGGGCCGGGGACTGGAGCCGACGGAGCTGGGTGAATTGGTGTTTCGCTATGCGGATAAAATGTTCACCCTGAGTCAGGAAATGCTGGATACCATTAACTACCGCAAAGAGTCCAACCTGCTCTTTGATGTGGGGGTCGCCGATGCGCTCTCCAAACGGCTGGTAAGTGGGGTGCTGGACGCCGCAGTGCAGGAGGGGGAACAAATCCATCTGCGCTGTTTTGAGTCCACCCACGAGCTGCTGCTTGAGCAATTAAGCCAGCACAAGCTTGATATGATCATCTCTGACTGCCCGATTGATTCCACACAACAAGAGGGATTGTTTTCCGTGAAGATTGGCGAATGCAGCGTCAGTTTTTGGTGCTGTAACCCGCCGCCGCAAAAACCGTTTCCGGCTTGCCTGGAAGAGCGTCGTTTATTGATACCTGGCCGACGCTCCATGCTCGGACGCAAATTGTTGAACTGGTTTAACGTTCAGGGGCTACAGGTAGAGATCCTCGGAGAGTTTGACGATGCCGCGTTAATGAAGGCGTTCGGCGCGGCGCATAATGCCATTTTTGTTGCACCATCGCTGTATGTTCACGACTTTTACGCGGACGAGCGCATGGTGGAGATAGGGCGGGTGGATAACGTGATGGAGGAGTATCACGCGATTTTCGCTGAACGGATGATCCAGCATCCGGCGGTGCAGCGCATTTGTAACCGTGATTACTCAGGGCTTTTCTCACCACCGTTACAGCAATAAAAAAACCCGCCAGAGGCGGGTTTTTTCACAAAGCCAACAAGCGGGCGATTAAGCCAGTTTGCTGATCTGCGCGGCCAGGTTAGCCTTATGACGCGCTGCTTTGTTTTTGTGGATCAGACCTTTAGCGGCCTGACGATCCACGATCGGTTGCATTTCGTTAAATGCATTCTGCGCAGCGGCTTTGTCGCCAGCTTCAATTGCAGCGTACACTTTCTTGATGAAAGTACGCATCATTGAGCGACGGCTAGCGTTGTGCTTGCGAGCCTTTTCAGACTGAACGGCGCGCTTCTTAGCTGATTTGATATTAGCCAAGGTCCAACTCCCAAATATGATCTATATGGACAATTCAAAGGCCGGGGAATATGCCCTTTTAGCCTTCTTTTGTCAATGGATTTGTGCAAATAAGCGCCGTTAATGCACGACGCTACGTTACGTAGTGATGGCGCAGGATTCTAACAGCTTGCGTGTCGCGAATACAGCTTTTCCACCAGAAAAATCGCTATCAAGGCCAGATTTTCATACCTGCAGGACACAGCCTGATGAAATCCTTCTCCTTTCTGCTTTGTTAAGGCAATCGTCGGTTAACGTCGCACGCTGTACAAGGTATAATCCGACGATTTTCACTGTTTTGAGCCAGACATGAAGCTGATACGCGGCATACATAATCTCAGCCAGGCACCGCACGGGTGTGTGCTGACTATTGGTAATTTCGATGGCGTACACCGTGGCCATCAGGCGTTATTACAAGGGCTTGGCGAAGAAGGCCGCGCTCGTGGGCTACCGGTGGTGGTGATGATTTTTGAACCCCAACCGCTGGAACTGTTCGCCGGAGAAAAAGCGCCTGCACGCTTAACGCGTTTGCGGGAAAAGCTGCGCTGGCTGGCTGAATGCGGCGTGGAATATGTGCTGTGTGTGCGTTTCGATCGGCGTTTTGCGGCGCTGACCGCACAAACGTTTGTCAGCAATCTGCTTGTCGATCGTCTTGGCGTGAAATTTCTCGCTGTCGGTGATGATTTCCGTTTTGGCGCTGGTCGCCAGGGGGATTTCTTGTTATTACAGAAAGCGGGCGAGAAGTACGGCTTTGACGTCATCAGCACACAAACCTTTTGTGAAGGCGGCGCTCGCGTAAGCAGCACGGCGGTGCGCCAGGCGCTGGCCGACGATAACCTCGAACAAGCTGAAAAGTTACTGGGCCATCCCTTTAGCATCTCCGGGCGTGTGGTGCACGGCGATGAGTTGGGGCGGACGATAGGTTTTCCGACGGCGAATTTACCGCTGCGTCGTCAGGTCTCCCCGGTTAAAGGGGTGTATGCGGTGGAAGTGGCTGGACTGGGCGATACTGTCCTTCCCGGCGTTGCCAATATCGGCACTCGCCCGACAGTCTCTGGTGTACGTCAGCAACTGGAAGTGCATTTGCTGAATGTTGTAATGGACCTCTACGGGCGCCATATAGATGTAGTACTGCGTAAAAAAATACGCAATGAGCAGCGATTTGCCTCCCTCGATGAACTGAAAGCGCAAATCGCCCGAGATGAGGTAGCGGCCCGCGAGTTTTTTGGGCTATCTAAACCGGCTTCTTAAGGCCTGGTGGTATTAATCAAACCGAAATACGGAACCGAGAATCTGATGAGTGACTATAAATCTACCCTGAATTTGCCGGAAACAGGGTTCCCGATGCGTGGCGATCTCGCCAAACGCGAACCGGGGATGCTGGCGCGTTGGACTGATGATGACCTGTACGGCATCATCCGTGCAGCGAAAAAAGGCAAAAAAACCTTCATTCTGCATGATGGCCCTCCTTATGCGAATGGCAGCATTCATATTGGTCACTCGGTTAACAAGATTCTGAAAGACATTATTGTGAAGTCCAAAGGACTCACAGGCTATGACTCGCCTTACGTTCCGGGCTGGGACTGCCACGGTCTGCCGATCGAGCTGAAAGTGGAGCAGGAGTTCGGGAAACCGGGCGAGAAGTTCACCGCTGCTGAGTTCCGCGCCAAATGTCGCGAATATGCGGCCACGCAGGTTGACGGTCAACGCGCTGACTTTATCCGTCTTGGCGTGCTGGGCGACTGGTCGCACCCGTACCTGACCATGGATTTCAAAACCGAAGCCAACATCATCCGTGCGCTGGGTAAAATCATCGGTAATGGTCACCTGCATAAAGGTGCCAAGCCGGTGCACTGGTGTGTGGACTGCCGCTCTGCGCTGGCGGAAGCGGAAGTGGAGTATTACGACAAAACCTCCCCGTCCATTGATGTCGCATTCCACGCGGTCGATCAGGCTGCGGTAAAAGCCAAATTCGGCGTATCGTCGGTAAATGGCCCGGTTTCACTGGTTATCTGGACCACCACCCCATGGACGCTTCCGGCCAACCGTGCAATTTCCGTTTCTCCGGAGTTTGACTATGCGCTGGTGCAGATTGACGGTCAGGCGCTGATCCTGGCGAAAGATCTGGTTGAGAGCGTCGCAAAACGCATCGGCGCTGCAGACTACGCTGTTCTGGGCACCGTGAAAGGTTCTGAACTGGAACTGATGCGCTTTAAACATCCGTTCCTCGATTTTGACGTACCGGCAATCCTCGGCGATCACGTTACGCTGGATGCGGGTACCGGTGCGGTGCATACCGCCGGTGGCCATGGCCCGGATGACTACACTATCAGCCTGAAATACGGTCTGGAAATCGCTAACCCGGTCGGCCCGGATGGCGCATATCTGGCCGGGACTTATCCTGGGCTGGATGGCATCAACGTCTTTAAAGCCAACGACATCATCGTCAATATGCTGCGTGACAGCGGCGCACTGCTGCATGTCGAAAAATTGCAGCACAGCTATCCGTGCTGCTGGCGTCACAAGTCGCCGATCATCTTCCGCGCGACGCCGCAGTGGTTCGTCAGCATGGATCAGAAAGGCCTGCGTGCGCAGTCTCTCAAAGAGATCAAAGGTGTACAGTGGATCCCGGACTGGGGCCAGGCGCGTATCGAATCCATGGTCGCTAACCGCCCTGACTGGTGTATTTCGCGTCAGCGTACCTGGGGCGTGCCGATGTCGCTGTTTGTTCACAAAGACACCGAAGAGCTGCATCCGCGTACTGAAGAGCTGATTGAAGCCGTCGCTAAACGCGTTGAAGCGGACGGTATCCAGGCATGGTGGGATCTCGATCCTCGTGACATCCTGGGTGACGATGCCGACAATTATGTGAAAGTGCCGGACACGCTGGACGTCTGGTTTGACTCCGGTTCAACCCATGCTTCTGTTGTGGATGTGCGCCCGGAATTCGCCGGTCATGCTGCGGATATGTATCTTGAAGGGTCGGATCAGCATCGCGGCTGGTTTATGTCTTCACTGATGATCTCCACGGCGATGAAAGGCAAAGCGCCATACCGCCAGGTGCTGACCCACGGCTTCACCGTTGATGGCCAGGGCCGCAAAATGTCCAAGTCCATCGGCAACACCGTGTCGCCGCAGGATGTGATGAACAAGCTGGGTGCAGATATTTTACGTCTGTGGGTGGCGTCGACCGACTATACCGGCGAAATGGCGGTGTCGGACGAAATCCTCAAACGTGCTGCCGACAGCTATCGTCGTATCCGTAACACCGCACGCTTCCTGCTGGCGAACCTGAACGGTTTCGATCCGGTGAAAGATATGGTGCAACCGGAAGAGATGGTGGTTCTGGATCGTTGGGCCGTTGGCTGCGCGCAAGCGGCGCAGGAAGATATCCTGAAAGCCTACGAATCCTACGACTTCCATGAAGTGGTACAGCGTCTGATGCGCTTCTGCTCCATCGAGATGGGCTCGTTCTACCTCGACATCATCAAAGACCGTCAGTACACCGCAAAAGCAGACAGCGTTGCGCGTCGTAGCTGCCAGACTGCGCTGTATCATATCAGCGAGGCACTGGTGCGCTGGATGGCGCCGATCATGTCCTTCACCGCAGATGAAATCTGGGGTTACCTGCCGGGCGATCGTGAGAAGTATGTTTTCACTGGTGAGTGGTACGAAGGCCTGTTTGGTCTTGCTGAAACCGAAACCATGAACGATACCTTCTGGGACGAGCTGCTGAAAGTCCGCGGTGAAGTGAACAAGGTGATTGAACAGGCGCGTGCAGACAAGAAAGTCGGTGGTTCTCTGGAAGCGGCGGTAACGCTGTTTGCCGAACCTGAGCTGGCGGCGAAGCTGACGGCGCTGGGGGATGAATTGCGATTTGTCCTGTTGACCTCGGGGGCGAAAGTTGCGGATTATGCAACGGCTTCTGCGGACGCCTGGCAGAGCGATGTGCTCAAAGGGCTGAAGGTCGAGTTAAGCAAAGCCGAAGGTGAGAAATGCCCGCGTTGCTGGCATTACACTACCGATGTCGGTCAGGTGGCGGAACACGCAGATATCTGTGGACGCTGTGTCAGCAACGTCGCCGGTAACGGCGAAAAACGTAAGTTTGCCTGATGAGTAAACCGATCCTTTCAACAGGGCTGCGCTGGCTGTGGCTGGTCGTGGTTGTGCTGATTATCGATCTGGGCAGTAAGTACCTGATCCTCCAGAACTTTGCTCTGGGGGATACGGTTTCTCTGTTCCCGTCGCTTAATCTGCACTATGCGCGTAATTATGGCGCCGCATTCAGTTTTCTGGCGGACAGCGGTGGCTGGCAGCGCTGGTTCTTTGCGGGTATCGCTATAGGTATCTGTGTGGTGCTGGCAGTGCTGATGTACCGGGCGAAAGCCTCGCAGAAACTGAATAACATCGCTTATGCGCTGATTATCGGTGGTGCGCTGGGTAACCTGTTCGACCGTCTGTGGCATGGTTTTGTCGTCGATATGATCGATTTCTATATGGGCGACTGGCATTTTGCTACGTTTAACCTTGCTGATACCGCTATTTGTATCGGTGCGGCGTTGATTGTGCTGGAAGGTTTCTTACCTTCTGCGGCAACGAAGAAACAGGCGTAAGCCGTCAAAGTCGTGTAGGCCCGGTTGTGGGCCGGATAAGCGTCGCGCCATCCGGCTATCAAAATGCAACCGGGCAGTACCACGGCTAAAAATATAAGAGCAACCTGCATGTCTAAATCCGTACAAAGCGATAGCGCAGTGCTGGTGCACTTTACGCTGAAGCTTGAAGATGGCTCTCTTGCCGAGTCAACCCGCAATAACGGTAAACCGGCGCTGTTTCGCCTTGGCGACGGTTCACTATCCGAAGGACTGGAACAACATCTGCTGGGTCTGAAAGCCGGGGAGAAAAAAGAGTTTTCTCTCGAGCCAGACGCCGCATTCGGTACGCCGAGCCCGGACCTGATCCAGTACTTCTCCCGTCGCGAGTTTATGGACGCCGGAGAACCTGAAGTCGGTGCGATTATGCTTTTTACTGCGATGGACGGAAGTGAAATGCCCGGCGTGATCCGTGAAGTCAACGGCGACTCCATTACCGTTGATTTTAACCACCCGCTGGCGGGCAGAACCGTCCATTTTGATATCGATGTGCTGGAAGTCGATCCAGCGCTGGAGGCATAAATGCAGATCCTGTTGGCTAACCCGCGCGGTTTTTGCGCCGGAGTTGACCGCGCTATCAGCATTGTTGAAAACGCGCTGGCCATCTACGGCGCGCCGATTTACGTGCGCCATGAAGTGGTGCATAACCGCTATGTCGTTGATAGCCTGCGCGAGCGTGGCGCTATTTTTATTGAGCAGATCAGCGAAGTGCCGGATGGCGCGATCCTCATTTTCTCCGCCCATGGGGTTTCCCAGGCGGTGCGTAATGAAGCCAAAAGTCGCGATCTGACCGTCTTCGATGCAACCTGTCCACTGGTCACCAAAGTGCATATGGAAGTTGCCCGCGCCAGCCGACGCGGCGAAGAGGCGATTCTGATTGGCCACGCGGGGCATCCGGAAGTGGAAGGCACCATGGGCCAGTACAGTAACCCTGAAGGGGGCATGTATCTGGTGGAATCGCCGGAAGATGTCGGAACGCTGAACATCAAAGACGCGGGTAAGCTGTCGTTTATGACGCAGACCACGCTTTCAGTCGATGACACTTCCGATGTGATTGATGCGCTGCGTGAGCGTTTCCCGCAGATTGTCGGCCCGCGTAAAGACGATATCTGCTATGCCACCACCAACCGTCAGGAAGCCGTGCGTGCGCTGGCTGAGCGGGCGGAAGTGGTGCTGGTTGTCGGCTCGAAAAACTCCTCCAACTCTAACCGCCTTGCTGAACTGGCGCAGCGTATGGGCAAAAAAGCCTATCTGATCGATGATGCGTCAGATATTCAGGAAGCCTGGGTGAAAGAGATCACCTGCGTTGGCGTCACCGCCGGGGCATCTGCACCGGACATTCTGGTACAGAACGTGATTGCCCGCTTGCAGGAGCTGGGCGGTGGCGAGGCCATTCCGCTGGAAGGGCGTGAAGAGAATATTGTTTTCGAAGTGCCAAAAGAGCTGCGCGTGGATGTTCGCGAAGTCGAATAACGTTTTTACCCGTGCCTTATGCGAAGATGCCAGACTCAGTCTGGCATTTTTTTTGATAATTTTGTGGAGGTGTTATGCGTCAGCCGATCATTCTCGACACCGATCCCGGTATTGATGATGCTGTTGCCCTTGCCGCGGCTTTGTTTGCGCCACAGTGCGATCTCAGGTTAATCACCACCGTTGCCGGTAACGTTTCTCTGGAGAAAACCACCCGCAATGCGCTGCAACTACTGAATTTCTGGCAGGCCGACATTCCGCTGGCGCAGGGGGCTGCAACACCTTTACTGCGACCTCTTCACAGTGCAGCCGATGTCCACGGCGAGTCCGGAATGGATGGCTACGACTTTGTGGAACACCAGCGTCAGCCGCTGGCGAAACCGGCGTTTCAGGCGATCCGCGACGTGCTACTGGCATCGCCGGAACCGGTAACGCTGGTCACCATCGGCCCGCTGACCAACATTGCCTTGTTGTTGTCGCACTACCCGGAGTGCCAGTTCAATATCCGCCGACTGGTGATGATGGGCGGTTCCGCCGGGCGCGGCAATTTTACCCCGAACGCTGAATTTAATATTGCTGTCGATCCGGAAGCCGCCGCCCGCGTGTTTAATAGCGGTCTGGATATTGTGATGTGTGGGCTGGACGTTACCAACCGGGCGACATTAACCCCCGAGTTTCTGGCGACGCTGCCCACGCTAAACCGCACGGGTAACATGCTGCACGCGCTGTTTAGCCACTACCGCAGCGGCAGCATGACAACCGGGTTGCGGATGCATGATCTCTGTGCGATTGCCTGCCTGGTTCGGCCTGAGTTGTTTACGCTGAAATCCTGCTTTGTGGCAGTCGAAACCCAGGGGAGTTATACCGCAGGGACCACCGTGGTGGATCTCGACGGCAAGCTTAAGCAACCGCCAAACGCACGGGTAGCGCTGGATATCGACATAAACGGTTTTCGCCACTGGGTGGCGGAAGTGCTGGCGCTGGCACCCTAAGAGGCCATTTTTTCACTCAGGTAATCGATCATTGCCCGCATGCGGGCGGGCATATGTTTGTTACGTGTCCACAGTAGCCAGAGTTCTCCGGTATAGCTGCTGATGAATTCCCATTCCGGCAGGAGTTGCACAATCTCGCCGCTATCGAGTGATTCGCGGGCGGTAAACAGCGGCAGGCTGCCAATACCAAGATGCTGCTTAACGGCATCCAGTCGCACGCCGGTGTGATTTGCGGCATAACGTCCCCGGGTCTGGATTGTTTCTATATTGTCGCCGCGACAGAATTTCCAGCGTGAATCCGCCGGCGTCTCGCCAAGGCTGATACAGCTATGTTCGCGCAATGCCTGCGGGTGGGTTGGCGTACCATGCTGGCGCAAGTATTCCGGTGTCGCGCAGATAATGTGCGTCACCGGCATCAGCGTTCTGCCATAAAGTCCGGGGGAGGGGGAATGGGTTATGCGCAGCGCCAGATCGACGCCGTCATCGATCAGATCCATATAGCGGTCCTCAAGCCGCAAACAGATATCCACTTGCGGGTAGCGCTGGAGAAATTCAGGCATCAACGGGTGAATAACAAAACGGCCAATGGCTTTGGGAACGCTGACGGTCAACTTACCCTGCGCGATGCTCTGCATACTGCTGCCAGAATCTATGGCCTGGCGTGCGGCATCCATCATCTCCACGGCATGGTCATACACCATTTTTCCTGTGGCGCTGAGCGCCAGTTTGCGGGTGGTGCGGTGCAACAGCTTATTGCCTAACTCACGTTCCAGTCGCGTAACGCTACGGCTGATTGCCGAGGGTGTCGCGCCAGACAGGCGAGCCGCCGCGGAAAAACTGCCCTGATCAACGATGCAGACAAACGTCGCAAGATCCGGAAGCAGACTCAGATTCAGATTCATTTGTGCGTACCAGGCAAAGGTGCATTGAATGGCGATGCAATTATCGCTATCGGTGAATTGAATATACTCTGCCTCTTTAGAGGAGGACACCCCATGACTGAACGTCTTTATTACACCAGCGATATGCTGGAGTGCACCGCACTGGTGCTACGCTGCGATCAACAGGCCGATGGGCGCTATGCGATTGTGCTCGATAAAACGGTTTTTCATCCACAGGGCGGCGGTCAGCCCGCTGATAAGGGATGGATCGCCGGGATCCCGGTTGAGTCTGTTTTGCAACAAGGCGACGATGTTGTGCATATTCTGGCGCAGCCTTTGGCGGCAAATGAGGTCAGACTACAAGTCGATGCTGTGTGTCGTGCACTGCATGCGCGTCTGCATTCCGCCGGGCATGTGATGGGTTATGCCGGAGAGCAGTATGGCTGGCGGCCGGTAAAAGCGCACCATTGGCCGGGGGAAGGGCGCATCACCTTCGCTGCCGGGGAGAATGCCCGCGAACCGGAGATCCCAATGCTGGATGCACTCATTGCGGGTTGGCAGTCTGCGGCATTGCCCCGTCATATTGCCTTTGAGGATGGGCGTCGCAAGGTGCGCTTTGGCGATCTCCCGGCCTATGGTTGCGGCGGTACGCATGTCTCTTCGCTGGCTGAACTGGGTTCGGTAGTGATCGGTAGCGTCAAAATGAAAAAAGGTCAGCTTATCGTCAGTTACACGGTGCAATAAGCCATAACGTCTGAGTCTGCTTCGTCGTATCATGCCTTTTACTGATATTTCTGGCTGTATATCATTAATTTCTAATTATCGGCGTTTTCGGCTGGTGGCTCCGTCGCGGGCTGGTTAATCTGGAAACGATTCTCACGCATTTTTTTAACAAAAGAGTACAACTATGCATGATGCACCAATCCGCGTAGCCATCGCGGGCGCTGGCGGGCGTATGGGCCGTCAGCTGATTCAGGCGGCACTGGGAATGGAAGGCGTGGAGCTTGGCGCTGCGCTGGAGCGCGAGGGATCGTCCCTGTTAGGCAGCGACGCTGGCGAACTGGCCGGTGTGGCGAAAACAGGCGTAGCCGTGCAGAGCAGCCTTGAGGCGGTAAAAGATCATTTTGATGTGTTTATCGACTTTACTCGCCCGGAAGGAACGCTGAACCATCTGGCTTTCTGCCGTCAGCATGGCAAAGGTATGGTCATTGGCACCACCGGGTTTGATGATGCAGGCAAACAGGCGATTGCTGATGCCGCGCAGGAGATAGGGATTGTTTTTGCCGCGAATTTCAGCGTAGGCGTAAACGTCATGCTGAAGCTGCTGGAGAAAGCGGCAAAAGTGATGGGCGACTACACCGATATCGAAATCGTTGAAGCGCATCATCGATATAAAGTCGATGCTCCGTCGGGTACCGCGCTGGCAATGGGCGAAGCGATTGCCCAGGCACTGAATAAAGATTTAAAAGAGTGCGCCGTGTATGCGCGTGAAGGCCACACGGGTGAGCGCGTTCCGGGCACAATTGGTTTTGCGACCGTACGTGCAGGGGACATCGTCGGCGAACATACAGCGATGTTCGCCGATATTGGCGAACGTGTTGAGATTACGCATAAAGCGTCAAGCCGCATGACCTTCGCTAACGGCGCAGTTCGCTCCGCTTCGTGGCTGAAAGGAAAAAATAAGGGCCTTTTTGATATGCGGGATGTGCTTGATCTCAATAATTTGTAAGTTTATTACCCATCGTGATGTGGTTGTTGCAGTCGTAGTGAGTTGATTGCAAAGGGCAATATTTTATTGCCCTTTTATTTTCTCTCTTTCAAGGTGATTTTATCCAGAATCATCTAAAATTATCACTCTTCCTCATATTTTCTGTTTCAGAATTGTAAATTTTGACCATCTGGTCCACTTTTTATCTTATGGTGCAACCCGTAAGCAATTTTCTAACCGCGCAAGCGTTTTCCTGGGCAGTTTATTTGATCTTTTTATCTGTTAAACCCAGCAAACAAAGGCAGTGGCGTAAAAGAACAAGAAAAATATGCGAGATAAGTTGACTTTTAACCGACATCTCTCCAGAATGCCGCCGTTTGCCAAAAATCCACGGCCAGCAAATTTGCATTGATTCATCATCTGTATTTGAATTAATATGCAAATAAAGTGAGTGAATATTCTCTGGAGGATGTTTTGATTAAGTCAGCGCTATTGGTTCTGGAAGACGGAACCCAGTTTCACGGTCGGGCCATAGGGGCAACGGGCACGGCGGTTGGGGAAGTCGTTTTCAATACTTCAATGACCGGTTATCAAGAAATCCTCACTGATCCTTCCTATTCCCGCCAAATCGTCACTCTTACTTATCCCCATATCGGCAATGTCGGCACCAATTCCGCTGACGAAGAATCCTCTCAGGTACATGCGCAAGGCCTCGTCATTCGTGACCTGCCGCTGATTGCCAGTAACTTCCGCAATACCGAAGATCTCTCTTCTTACCTGAAGCGCCATAACATCGTGGCGATTGCTGATATCGATACCCGTAAGCTGACCCGTTTGCTGCGCGAAAAAGGTGCGCAAAACGGCTGCATTATCGCAGGCGACAATGTCGATGCCGCTGTGGCGCTGGAGAAAGCGAAAGCCTTCCCGGGCCTGAACGGTATGGATCTGGCGAAAGAAGTGACCACCGCAGAAACCTACAGCTGGACACAGGGCAGCTGGACACTGGCGGGCGACCTGCCGCAGGCAAAGAAAGAGAGTGAGCTGCCGTTCCATGTTGTGGCTTACGACTACGGCGCGAAACGCAACATTCTGCGCATGCTGGTGGACAGAGGCTGCCGCCTGACGGTGGTACCGGCGAAAACGCCTGCCGCAGATGTCCTGAAACTCAATCCGGATGGTGTTTTCCTGTCTAACGGTCCTGGCGACCCGGCACCGTGTGACTACGCTATCGACGCGATTAAAACGTTCCTTGAAACGGAGATTCCGGTGTTCGGCATCTGTCTCGGCCATCAGTTGCTGGCGCTGGCGAGCGGTGCGAAAACCGTGAAAATGAAATTTGGTCACCACGGCGGTAACCATCCGGTAAAAGATATCGATAACAACACGGTGATGATTACCGCGCAGAACCACGGTTTTGCCGTCGATGAAGCCTCCATGCCTGCTAACCTGCGCGTCACGCATAAGTCGCTGTTCGATGGCACGCTGCAGGGGATTCATCGCACCGACAAACCGGCATTCAGTTTCCAGGGGCATCCGGAAGCAAGCCCGGGGCCGCACGATGCCGCGCCGCTGTTCGACCATTTTATCGAGTTAATTGAGCAATACCGCAACACCGCCAAATAATCAGGAGAACAAGAGCCATGCCAAAACGTACAGACATAAAAAGCATCCTGATCCTTGGCGCAGGTCCGATTGTTATCGGCCAGGCGTGTGAGTTCGACTACTCAGGCGCACAGGCCTGTAAAGCCCTGCGTGAAGAGGGCTACCGCGTTATCCTGGTGAACTCCAACCCGGCGACCATTATGACGGACCCGGAGATGGCGGACGCCACCTATATTGAGCCTATCCACTGGGAAGTGGTGCGCAAAATCATTGAAAAAGAGCGTCCGGACGCCGTACTGCCGACCATGGGCGGCCAGACTGCGCTGAACTGCGCGTTAGAGCTGGAGCGCCAGGGTGTACTGGAAGAGTTTGGCGTGACCATGATTGGCGCGACCGCAGATGCAATTGATAAAGCAGAAGATCGCCGTCGCTTTGATATTGCGATGAAGAAAATCGGCCTCGATACTGCCCGTTCCGGCATTGCGCACACCATGGATGAAGCGCTGGCGGTGGCGGCGGATGTTGGCTATCCGTGCATTATCCGTCCTTCCTTTACCATGGGCGGCACCGGCGGCGGTATCGCTTATAACCGCGAAGAGTTTGAAGAAATTTGCGCCCGCGGTCTGGATCTCTCCCCGACCAATGAGCTGCTGATTGACGAGTCGCTGATCGGCTGGAAAGAGTACGAGATGGAAGTGGTGCGTGATAAGAACGACAACTGCATCATCGTCTGCTCGATTGAAAACTTCGACGCCATGGGGATCCATACCGGCGACTCCATCACCGTTGCGCCAGCACAAACGCTCACCGATAAAGAGTACCAAATCATGCGTAACGCCTCGATGGCGGTACTGCGTGAAATCGGCGTAGAGACAGGCGGTTCCAACGTACAGTTTGCGGTGAACCCGAAAAACGGCCGTCTGATTGTTATCGAAATGAACCCGCGTGTGTCCCGCTCCTCGGCGCTGGCGTCAAAAGCCACCGGCTTCCCGATTGCCAAAGTCGCGGCGAAACTGGCAGTGGGCTACACGCTGGACGAGCTGATGAACGACATCACCGGCGGCCGTACCCCGGCATCGTTCGAACCTTCTATCGACTACGTCGTGACCAAGATCCCGCGCTTCAACTTCGAGAAGTTTGTTGGCGCCAATGACCGTCTGACCACCCAGATGAAGTCTGTGGGGGAAGTGATGGCCATTGGCCGCACGCAGCAGGAATCGATGCAGAAAGCGCTGCGCGGTCTGGAAGTGGGCGCGACGGGCTTCGACCCGAAAGTGAGCCTCGACGATCCGGAAGCGCTGACCAAAATTCGCCGCGAGCTGAAAGACGCTGGCGCAGAGCGTATTTGGTACATCGCTGACGCATTCCGTGCCGGCCTCTCCGTGGACGGCGTGTTCAACCTGACCAATATCGACCGCTGGTTCCTGGTGCAAATTGAAGAGCTGGTGCGTCTGGAAGAGCAGGTTGCGAATGTCGGCATCAACGGCCTTGATGCGGACTTCCTGCGCCAGTTGAAACGCAAAGGCTTTGCCGATGCGCGTCTGGCGAAACTGGCTGGTGTGCGTGAGGCGGAAATCCGCAAGCTGCGCGATCAGTTCGACCTGCACCCGGTTTACAAACGCGTGGATACCTGTGCTGCCGAATTCGCCACCGACACTGCGTACATGTATTCCACCTATGAAGAAGAGTGCGAAGCCAACCCGAATCAGGATCGTGAAAAAATCATGGTGCTGGGCGGTGGTCCAAACCGTATCGGTCAGGGTATTGAGTTCGACTATTGCTGCGTACACGCCTCGCTGGCGCTGCGCGAAGATGGTTACGAGACCATTATGGTCAACTGTAACCCGGAAACCGTGTCGACCGACTATGACACCTCCGATCGCCTCTACTTTGAACCGGTTACCTTCGAAGATGTGCTGGAAATCGTGCGCATCGAGAAACCGAAAGGCGTGATTGTGCAGTACGGTGGTCAGACGCCGCTGAAACTGGCGCGTGCGCTGGAAGCTGCTGGCGTGCCGGTGATTGGTACCAGCCCGGATGCCATTGACCGTGCGGAAGACCGTGAGCGTTTCCAGCATGCGGTTGAACGCCTGAAGCTGAAACAGCCGGCTAACGCCACGGTCACGGCGCTGGAGCAGGCGGTTGAGAAAGCGAAAGAGATTACCTACCCGCTGGTGGTGCGTCCTTCTTATGTGCTGGGCGGCCGCGCGATGGAAATCGTCTACGACGAAATTGACCTGCGCCGCTACTTTATGACAGCAGTCAGTGTCTCCAACGATGCGCCGGTGCTGCTGGATAAATTCCTCGACGATGCAGTGGAAGTCGACGTCGATGCCGTGTGCGATGGCGAAAATGTGCTGATTGGCGGCATCATGGAGCATATCGAGCAGGCTGGCGTACACTCCGGCGACTCCGCCTGTTCTCTGCCGGCTTATACCCTGAGCCAGGAAATTCAGGATGTGATGCGTCAGCAGGTGCAGAAACTCGCATTCGAATTGCAGGTGCGCGGTCTGATGAACGTGCAGTTTGCGGTGAAAGATAACGAAGTTTACCTGATCGAAGTGAACCCGCGCGCTGCGCGTACCGTACCGTTTGTCTCCAAGGCGACTGGCCTGCCGCTGGCAAAAGTCGCTGCGCGCGTGATGACCGGTAAAACGCTGGTGCAGCAGGGCCACACCAAAGAGATTATCCCGCCGTACTACTCGGTGAAAGAAGTGGTGCTGCCGTTCAATAAATTCCCGGGCGTCGACCCGCTGTTAGGCCCAGAAATGCGCTCGACCGGTGAAGTGATGGGCGTGGGGCGTACGTTCGCGGAAGCTTTTGCCAAAGCGCAGCTTGGCAGCAATTCCACGATGAAGAAACACGGTCGTGCGCTGCTCTCTGTGCGCGAAGGTGATAAAGAGCGTGTGGTGGATCTGGCGGCGAAACTGCTGAAACAGGGCTTCGAGCTGGATGCGACTCACGGGACGGCGATTGTGCTGGGTGAAGCGGGCATTAATCCGCGTCTGGTGAACAAAGTGCATGAAGGGCGTCCGCACATTCAGGATCGTATCAAGAATGGCGAATACACCTACATCATCAACACCACGGCGGGTCGCCAGGCGATTGAAGACTCCAAACTGATTCGCCGCAGCGCACTGCAGTACAAAGTGCATTATGACACCACACTGAACGGTGGCTTCGCGACGACCATGGCGCTGAACGCAGATGCGACTGAGAAAGTGATTTCGGTGCAGGAAATGCACGCGCTGATCGGTAAGTAATCGACCTCCGGCCCGCTTCCCGGGCCGGATTTACCGATCCTGATTCACAGGCCTGATGGCCAGGCCTGTGATACCTTACTCCTGCCATTCCCTTCAGAGTGTTCTGTATTTTCCCCGTTACTCAGTGAGTTAACCTAAAATGGGTTAACAGATGAATGAAATCCACTGAAAAGCAGGGAGATAACCATGCGAACTAAACTTCTTATGACTTCAGTCTTTACTGCCGCTGCACTGTTTACCGTTGCCGGGTGTTCTTCGAATCAGGCCGTACGTACGACCGACGGTCGCACCATCGTCACTGACGGGAAACCGAAAGTGGATGATGATACCGGGCTGGTTTCCTATAAAAATGCCGAAACCGGTAAAACCGAGCAGATTAACCGCGATCAGGTGAAAAACATGAGCGAGCTGGATAACTGATCCGCGAGTGTGGTGCGGTGGCGGTTGCCATCGCACGCCTTTCCCCTTATTCCCGCACAGATTGTCGCTTTTAGCCGGACGATTAACTGTCTACACTCAAAGAAAAATAAGGCAGTGAAAACAGGCTAATCAATGATTCTGATTATTTATGCACATCCCTATCCGCAGCACTCCCATGCGAATAAGCGGATGATTGAACTGGCACGGACGCTGGAAAATGTCGAAGTGCGTTCCCTCTATGAGCTCTATCCCGATTTTAATATCGACATCGCCGCCGAGCAGGAGGCCGTTTCCCGCGCCGATCTGATTATCTGGCAACACCCAATGCAATGGTACGGCATCACGCCGCTGCTCAAATTGTGGATCGATAAAGTGTTGTCGCACGGCTGGGCTTATGGCCACGGCGGCACGGCGTTACACGGTAAGAGTGTGATGTGGGCAGTTACCACCGGCGGAGGGGAAAACCATTTCAACATTGGTTCTCACCCGGGATTTGACGTGCTGTGCCAACCGCTGCAGGCCACTGCGCTTTATTGTGGGTTGAACTGGCTGCCGCCCTGCGCAGTGCATTACACCTTTGTCTGCGATGATGAAACCTTGCAGGCGCAGGCGCGTCATTATAAACAACGTTTGCTGGAGTGGCAGGAGGCGCAACATGGATAGTCATTCCTTAATTCAGGCGCTGATCTACCTTGGTTCGGCGGCACTGATCGTGCCTATTGCCGTCAGGCTGGGACTGGGTTCTGTACTCGGTTATCTGATTGCCGGCGGCGTGATTGGTCCGTGGGGATTACGCCTGGTCACCGACGCGGAATCTATCCTGCATTTCGCCGAAATCGGCGTTGTGCTGATGCTGTTTGTGATCGGCCTGGAGTTGGATCCGCAGCGGTTATGGAAGCTGAGAGCCTCGGTGTTTGGCGGCGGCGCGTTGCAAATGGCCAGCTGTGGGATCCTGCTGGGTCTGTTTTGCGCGCTGTTAGGTTTGCCCTGGCCAGTAGCGTTGTTGATTGGCCTGACGCTGGCGCTCTCCTCAACCGCTATTGCGATGCAGGCGATGAATGAACGTAACCTGACAGTGTCGCAAATGGGACGCAGCGCTTTTTCGGTGTTGCTCTTCCAGGATATCGCCGCCATTCCGCTGGTGGCGATGATCCCCCTGCTGGCGGCGAGCGGTGCCTCCACCACGCTGGGGGCATTCACGCTTTCGGCGTTGAAAGTGGTTGGTGCACTGGTGCTGGTTGTTTTGCTGGGACGCTATGTTGCCCGTCCGGCATTGCGCTTTGTTGCGCGTTCTGGGCTAAGGGAAGTGTTCTGCGCTGTAGCGCTCTTTCTGGTCTTCGGCTTTGGTTTATTGCTGGAAGAAGCAGGCTTGTCGATGGCGATGGGAGCGTTTCTGGCTGGCGTATTGCTTGCCAGCTCCGAATACCGGCATGCGCTGGAAAGCGATATTGAACCGTTCAAAGGTTTGCTGCTCGGGTTGTTCTTTATCGGCGTCGGTATGTCTATCGACTTTGGCACACTGGTCACACACCCCTTGCACATTTTGTTGCTGCTGGTGGGCTTCCTGGTCATTAAAAGTGCGGTGCTGTGGCTGATTGCCCGCCCGCTGAAAGTGCCCGGTAAGCAGCGCCTATGGTTCGCGGCATTGTTGGGGCAGGGGAGCGAATTCGCCTTTGTGGTGTTTGGCGCGGCACAAACGGCGCAGGTGCTGGATAGCGAGTGGGCAAAAGCGTTAACGCTTACCGTCGCGCTGTCGATGGCAGCAACGCCACTGCTGTTGGTGCTGTTAACCCGTCTGGAAACATCGGGCTCGCAGCAGGAGCGCGAAGCCGACGAAATTGATGAAGAAGAAGCACGGGTGATTATTGCCGGTTTCGGGCGTTTTGGTCAGATTGCCGGGCGTCTGTTGCTCTCCAGCGGCGTGAAAATGGTGGTGCTCGATCACGATCCGGATCATATCGAAACGCTGCGCAAGTTCGGCATGAAGGTCTTTTACGGTGACGCCACGCGGGTGGATCTGTTGGAGTCTGCCGGAGCAGGGCGGGCGGAAGTCTTGATCAATGCGATTGACGATCCGCAGGCCAGCCTGTTGCTGACAGAACTGGCGAAAGAGCACTTCCCCGATCTGCAGGTGATTGCCCGTGCGCGCGATGTTGATCACTATATTCGCCTGCGCCAGGCCGGGGTTGATAAACCGGAGCGTGAAACCTTTGAGGCGGCGCTCAAGGTTGGGCGCATCGCACTGGAAGGATTAGGTCTTGGTTCGTATGAAGCCCGCGAGCGTGCCGATCACTTCCGCCGTTTCAACACCCAAATGGTGGAGGAGATGGCGCAGGTTGAAAACGATGCGCTGGCACGGGCGGCGGTATTCAAACGCACCAGCGCGATGCTGACGGAAATCATTGCGGAAGATCGCGCGCATCTGTCGCTGATTCAGCAACATGGTTGGCAGGGAACGGATGAAGGGCGGCATACCGGCGATCCCGGTGATGAGCCCGCCGTGAAACCGCAGGCCTGACGGCATTATCGGGTAATCGTTTGATTCAAAAACGGTGGAACGCTGGCGATACAGTACTGTGCTGTGGTGTCGCCAGCAGAATGAAAAATTTTCTCATTCTTTACCTTGCCCACCGTCGACGAAAGATTGCGCTTTCCGTATAGTGGCGACAATTTTTTTGCATCCAGGAATGAATGAATGATCAGTTTGATTGCGGCGTTAGCGGTGGATCGCGTCATTGGCATGGAAAACGCGATGCCGTGGAATTTACCTGCCGATCTCGCCTGGTTTAAGCGCAATACCTTAAACAAACCGGTTGTGATGGGCCGCCTGACATGGGAATCCATTGGTCGTCCGCTGCCAGGCCGTAAGAACATTGTTATCAGTAGCCAGACAGGCACAGACGAACGTGTGGTGTGGGTTAAATCCGTCGATGAAGCGATTGCCGCCTGCGGTGATGTGGAAGAGATCATGGTGATCGGTGGTGGTCGCGTTTACGAGCAGTTCCTGCCGAAAGCGCAACGTCTCTACCTGACGCATATCGACGCAGAAGTGGAAGGCGATACCCATTTCCCGGACTACGATCCGGACGACTGGGAATCGGTGTTTAGTGAGTTTAACGACGCAGATGCGCAGAACTCGCACAGTTACTGCTTTGAGATTCTGGACCGCAGATAATACATGTCCCCGGCGCGATGCCGGGGACTGTTTTTCAGGAGGCGATCGCCTCGTCTTCACCCAGATCCATCTGGCGGTTAGAAGGTTGCACAAAGTAAGCTTTGTCTTCCCAGCGCAGACAGGTTAATACGCCGCCCCAGCAACATCCCGTATCCAGTCCGTAGATCCCTTCCGGTGTACCTTCACCCTCCAGCGAAGCCCAGTGACCAAAGACAATGCTGTACTCCTGAGACACAGGGCCTGGAATGGAAAACCACGGTTTTAACGGCGCGGGAGCATGGGCAGGAATGTCTTTGCAGTACATATCAAGCTGCCCGTTCGGGAAGCAGTAGCGCATGCGCGTTAACGCGTTGGTGATAAAGCGCAGACGAGCAAGACCGCTCAGTTCCGTTGACCAGTGGTTGGGCAGATCGCCATACATGGCGTCGAGAAACAGAGGATAGGAGTCGCTCGACAGCACGGCTTCGATATCGTGCGCGCAATGTTTGGCCGTCTCGAGATCCCACTGAGGCGTGATCCCGGCATGAGCCATCACCAGTTTTTTCTCTTCGTCGACCTGGAGTAGCGGCTGGCGGCGCAGCCAGTTAATCAGTTCATCGGCGTCAGCAGCTTCCAGTAGCGGAGTCAGCCGGTCTTTTGGCTTATTGCGGCTGATGCCGGCAAAGACGGCCAGCAGATGCAGGTCGTGATTTCCCAGTACGATACGCACGCTGTCGCCAAGTGATTTGACAAAACGCAGCACATCCAGCGAGCCAGGCCCACGGGCAACCAGATCGCCGGTCAACCATAAGGTATCCTGGCCAGGGGTAAAGTCGACCTGTTTTAACAATGCGATCAGTTCATCATAGCAACCATGAACGTCGCCAATAAGATATGTAGACATTGTGTATTAATGGATCAGTGTAGGAACGGCGAGCCGGAAGACCGGGATGGAAATGCGGAAGGCTTCCCCTTGCGCATCGATCATTTCGTAGTGGCCTTGCATGGTGCCCAGCGGCGTTTCGATAACCGCGCCGCTGGTGTACTGGTATTCGCCGCCGGGCTCAATGTGCGGCTGTACGCCGACCACACCTTCACCCTGAACTTCCGTTTCGCGGCCATTTCCATTCGTGATCAACCAGTAGCGTTTCAGCAACTGGACAGGGGTTCGCCCCAGGTTCCGGATAGTAATGGTGTAAGCAAAGACATAGCGTTCATCGTCGGGAGTGGACTGAGACTCAATATAGACGCTTTGCACCTGAATACAGACTCGGGGCGAATTGATCATACGTTAACTCTCCTTCGGCGGCGCATTATCAACCAGGTAGTTCGCCAACTGGCAATATTGCGCAACAGAGATATTTTCTGCACGCATCGCCGGATCGATACCCAGCGATGTCAACACATCGACGGTAAACACGTTACCGAGGCTGTTGCGGATCGTCTTACGGCGCTGGTTAAAGGCTTCCGTGGTGATGCGGCTCAGCACACGAATCTCTTTTACCGGATGCGGCAGCGTCGCGTGCGGAACCAGACGAACCACGGCTGAATCCACTTTTGGCGGCGGCGCAAACGCCGTCGGCGGTACTTCCAGCACCGGAATGATCTGGCAATAGTACTGCGCCATGACGCTTAATCGACCATACGCTTTACTGTTTGGTCCTGCAACCAGGCGATTGACCACCTCTTTCTGCAACATAAAATGCATGTCGGCGATGGCATCAGTATAGCTAAACAGATGGAACATCAGCGGCGTCGAGATGTTATACGGCAGGTTGCCGAAGACGCGCAGTGGCTGACCGAGTGTCTGAGACAGCTCGCCAAAGTTCATGGTCATTGCATCTTGCTGATAGATAGTCAGTTTTGGCGCAAGGAATGGGTGCGTCTGCAGGCGCGCAGCCAAATCGCGGTCAAGTTCGATGACCGTCATTTTATCCAGGCGTTCACCGACGGGCTCCGTCAGCGCGCCAAGGCCAGGGCCGATTTCGACCATGGCCTGACCTTTTTGCGGGTTGATCGCCGAAACGATGCTGTCGATCACGAACTGGTCGTGGAGAAAGTTTTGCCCGAAGCGTTTGCGGGCTAAGTGGCCCTGATGGACGCGATTATTCATTGAGTATTAACAATCATTTTGATGGCGAGATTAAGCGCCGTAATAAAACTGCCGACATCCGCAGTTCCCTGGCCTGCGAGTTCAAGCGCGGTGCCATGGTCGACGGATGTGCGAATAAAAGGTAAACCGAGGGTGATATTCACACCGCGGCCAAATCCCTGGTATTTTAGCACGGGCAGGCCCTGATCGTGGTACATCGCCAGCACTGCATCGGCATTATCGAGGTATTTAGGCTGAAACAGCGTATCGGCGGGCAGTGGGCCGCTTAAGTTCATGCCTTGCGCCCGCATTTCATTTAGCACCGGAATGAGGGTATCAATCTCTTCGGTGCCCATATGACCGCCTTCGCCCGCATGCGGGTTAAGGCCGCAAACCAAAATATGCGGCTGACGGATGCCGAACTTTTGCTGCAGGTCGCCGTGCAGGATGCCGATCACTTCACGAAGCAGTTCCGGCGTGATCGCGTCGGCTACCGCTTTGAGCGGCAAATGGGTTGTGGCCAGCGCTACGCGTAGCTCTTCGGTCGCCAGCATCATCACCACTTTGGCGGCGTGCGAGCGCTCTTCGAAAAACTCCGTATGCCCGGTAAAGGGCGTTCCGGCATCGTTAATCACGCCTTTATGCACCGGACCGGTGATCAACGCGGCAAATTCGCCGTTCAGGCAGCCATCGCAAGCGCGAGCCAGCGTTTCGACGACGTAAGGACCGTTTTGCGTATTCAACACGCCGGGGGTAACCGTCGCGCGCAGGGAAATGGGCAACAGGGTCAGTGTCCCGGCCTGTTGCGGCGCAGCGGGCGTGGCGGGAGCGTACTCCCGCAACACCAGCGGCAGACCGAGCAGGGCTGCCCGGTCAGTTAGCAGCGTCGCATCTGCACAGATAACCAGTTCAACCGGCCAGTCGCGCTGGGCGAGTTGCACCACCAAATCCGGGCCAATCCCGGCGGGTTCGCCGGGAGTGATAACGACACGCGCTGTTTTCATTAGTTGCTCAGAATTTTCACGTAGGCGCTGGCGCGTTGTTCCTGCATCCAGGTTGCCGCTTCTTCAGAGAACTTACGGTTCATCAGCATACGGTAGGCTCTGTCTTTCTGCGCCGCGTCGGTTTTATCAACGTTGCGGGTATCAAGCATTTCGATCAGATGCCAGCCGAAGGAGGAGTGAACCGGGCCGCTCATTTGGCCGCGTTTCAGTTTCATCAACGCGTCACGGAAGGCAGGATCGTAAATGTCTGCAGCCGCCCAACCAAGATCGCCGCCCTGGTTTGCTGAGCCCGGATCCTGGGAGAACTCTTTTGCCGCATTAGCAAAGGTGGTTTTGCCACTTTTGATATCGGCAGCGATCTCTTGCAGTTTCACACGAGCCTGATCGTCGCTCATGATCGGCGACGGTTTCAGCAGGATGTGGCGTGCGTGCACTTCGGTGACGGAAATGCTCTGGCTCTGACCACGCAGATCGTTCACTTTCAGAATGTGGAAACCTACGCCGGAACGGATCGGCCCGATCACATCGCCTTTTTTCGCCGTGCTTAATGCCTGGGCGAAAATACTTGGCAGTTCCTGGATACGTCCCCAGCCCATCTGACCGCCTTTCAGCGCTTGCTGGTCGGCAGAGTAGGTGATGGCCAGTTTACCGAAGTCATTGCCGCTACGGGCTTGTTCAACAATGGAACGCGCCTGGCTTTCCGCTTCGTTAACCTGATCGGAGGTTGGGTTTTCCGGCAGCGGGATCAGGATGTGGCTCAGATTCAGCTCGGTGCTGGCATCGTTCTGGTTGCCCACTTGCTTCGCCAGCGTTTCAACTTCCTGCGGCAGCACGGTGACGCGACGGCGAACTTCGCTGTTGCGCACTTCGGAAATGATCATCTCTTTGCGGATCTGGGTACGGTAGGTGCTGAAATTCACCCCGTCGTAAGCCAGGCGGCTGCGCATCTGATCCATCGTCATATTGTTTTGTTTCGCAATATCGGCGATGGCGGCGTCAAGCTGTTCGTCAGTCACTTTGACGCCCATTTTGGTGCCCATCTGCAGAATGATTTGATCCATGATCAGGCGTTCAAGGATCTGATGGCGCAGTGTGGCGTCATCAGGTAACTGCTGACCTGCCTGTCCTGCGTTAGCCTTCACGGATTGCATCAAACCATCAACGTCACTTTCAAGCACCACGCCGTTATTCACGACAGCAGCGACTTTATCTACAACCTGAGGCGCAGCAAAACTGGTATTCGCAACCATAGCGATACCGAGAAGCAGCGTTTTCCAGTTCTTCATACCTTTTCCATTTCAATTAACCGCAATGCGGATTACGTTGCAAATCAAACAGATCACATTGAACTACGGTACGGCAGGATGTTTGAACGCAGCATTTGTTGCGTGCCCAAACCGTAGTTGGAACTCAAGCCGCGCAGTTCAATGTTGAAACCGATGGCGTTGTCATACTTGCTTTGGTCATTTTGCCAGCCGTTAATTTTGCGTTCATAGCCAACGCGAATGGCATAACAGCAGGAGTTATACTGTAAACCTAACATCTGATCGGCTGGTTTACGGGTATTGGTATCGAAGTAGTAAGCGCCGACGACAGACCAACGGTCTACGATCGGCCAGCTTGCCACCGCACCTACCTGCGAAATCCCATTTTTATACTGCTCTGCAGTGGCATAGTTCGGCAGTGTCGCCTGGATATACTCCGGGCTGGCGTAGCGATAGCTCAGTTGCATCATACGGTCTTCATCGCGACGGTATTCCAGCGACGTGCTGCTGTTCGCGATGTTGTTCAGGCGAGTGTCATACTGCACCCCGCCGCGCAGACCCCAGCGATCGGAGATGCGCCAGTACGTGTCTCCCGCCCACACCAGCGAACCCGTTTTGTTGTCTTTCTCCCAGTTAATGTTGTCATCACCGGTACGGGACTCGGTGAAATAGTAGATTTGACCAACAGAAACGTTAAAACGTTCAACTGCCGCATCATCATAAATGCGGGATGTGACGCCGGTAGTGACCTGGTTCGCGGATGCGATACGGTCGAGGCCGCCGTAAGTACGGTCGCGGAACAGACCGCTATAGTCGGATTGCAGCAGCGTCGAGTCGTAGTTGTTGATATGGCTCTGATCGCGATACGGAACGTAGAGATACTGGGCGCGCGGCTCCAGCGTTTGAGTATAGCCTTCCGCCCAGTTCATATCGCGTTCGAAAACCAGTTTGCCGTCCATTTTGAACTGCGGCATAACGCGGTTAGCGGAGTCTTTTAGCTTATTAGCTGACTCCAGCGTTGTCAGGTTTGAACTGCTGGCATCATTGCTGTACAGCTGCTGAGCATATGAACGATAGGAATCAAGATTGCTCTGCTGGTAGTGAGTGGCCAGCATTTTGACTTCGGTATTCAGGCTGCTCCACTCATTCGATACCGGCAGGCTTAATGTTGGTTCCAGGTGAACACGCGTCGCTTCAGGACGGTCGGAGTTGGTGCTGACGAAGTTAACGGCCTGGCCATAAACATGGGCATCGAATGGCCCCAGATCGTTGTGGTACCAGTTCACATCCAACTGCGGTTCTGCAGCATAGGAGTTACTGTTACTGCGGTTAAAGACCTGGAACTGTTTGGTGGAAACCGTGGCGTCAAAATTTTCCACCGCGTAGCCGACGCTGAACTTCTGCGTGGCGTAACCGTCGGTGCTGGAACCGTATTTGGACGAGAAGTCGTTAAAATAGCTGGCATCGCTGACTTTGGTGTAGTCAACGTTAAAACGCCATACCTGATCCATTACCCCGGCATGTTGCCAGTAGAATAGCCAGCGATGGCGATCGCCTTCGGTAGGGTACTCATCCTGGTACACTTTATCTGACGGCAGGTAGTCAAATTCGATCAGACCTGAACCGGCTTGCGTCAGATAACGGAATTCGTTCTGCCACTGTACGCCGCCGCGTTTATGCATATAGTGCGGGGTAAGGGTGGCATCGAAGTTTGGCGCAATGTTCCAGTAGTACGGCAGATAAAACTCGAAGGAGTTGTTGGTGCTGTACTTGGCGTTCGGGATCAGGAAACCTGAACGGCGTTTATCGCCGACCGGCAATTGCAGATAAGGGCTGTAGAACACCGGAACCGGCCCCAGCTTAAAGCGCGCATTCCAGATTTCAGCGACCTGTTCTTCGCGGTCATGGATGACTTCGGTACCCACTACGCTCCAGGTATTGGAACCCGGCAGACAGGAGGTAAAAGAACCATTATCCAGAATGGTGTAGCGGTTTTCCCCGCGCTGTTTCATCAGGTCGGCGGTGCCGCGCCCCTGACGTCCCACCATCTGGTAGTCGCCTTCCCAGACGTTGGTATCTTTCGTATTCAAATTTGACCAGGCTTTAGGACCTTTCAGGATGACCTGGTTGTCGTCATAGTGCACATTACCCAGTGCATCCACTGTGCGTACCGGATCCGCCTGACCTTCCGCCTGCTGTTGATGAAGCTGAACTTCATCCGCCTGTAAGCGGCTATTACCCTGATTCACATCCACATTGCCGCTGAAAACGGCATTGTCCGGGTAGTTGCCCTTCGCATCATCAGCGTTGATGGTCACCGGTAAGTTGTTGGTATCGCCCTGCACCAGTGGGCGGTTGTAGCTGGGAACGCCAAGCATACACTGCGAGGCAAGATCGGCTGCCAACCCCTGCTGGCTATAGAGAGCAGAGCCAATCATGGTGGCCAGGAGGGTGGGGATACGTTTTTTCATACGTTGTATTTGTTGTTCCGTCATCTGTGGCTTTACGCTGGCAAACGGTCAGAGACTAACTTACTCACCTTTGCAACGCTAGTGTTAATCCTGCCCGCGTTCGAGCCAGGTCAGAGAAGACTGTGCCTGTGCACGGCATAGAATGACGGGTATGATAAAGCAAATTTTAGCCGACGGCATGACGATTTGGGGAGTATATGCAGTATTGGGGAAAAGTGGTTGGTGTGGTCATTGCCCTTTTCGTGGGCGGCGGCTTTTGGGGCGCGATTCTGGGACTCATTATCGGGCATATGTTTGATAAAGCCCGCAGCCGGAAAATGGCGTGGTTTGCCAATCAACGTGAACGTCAGTCGCTCTTTTTTGCCACTACCTTTGAAGTGATGGGGCATCTGACCAAATCGAAAGGCCGTGTCACCGAAGCTGACATCCAGGTTGCCAGCCTGTTTATGGATCGGATGAACCTGCATGGCGAGTCGCGCACGGCGGCGCAGCACGCTTTTCGCGTCGGCAAAACGGATAATTACCCTCTGCGGGACAAGATGCGGCAGTTCCGCAGCATCTGTTTCGGGCGCTTTGATTTGATTAGGATGTTTCTGGAAATTCAAATCCAGGCCGCCTTCGCCGATGGCTCGTTGCACCCCAGCGAACGGGAAGTGCTGTACGTGATCGCTGAGGAACTTGGCATCTCGCGCATGCAGTTCGACCAGTTCCTGCGCATGATGCAGGGCGGGGCGCAGTTTGGCGGCGGTTACCATCATCAGCAACAGCAGGCGGGCGGCGGTTGGCAGCAGGCGCAGCGCGGGCCTACGCTGGAAGATGCCTGTAACGTGCTGGGGGTTAAAGCGTCCGATGACGCCACCACCATCAAGCGTGCTTACCGTAAGTTGATGGGCGAGCACCATCCGGACAAACTGGTGGCGAAAGGCTTACCGCCGGAGATGATGGAGATGGCGAAGCAAAAAGCGCAGGAAATACAGAAAGCTTACGAGCTTATCCGCGAGCAGAAGGGCTTCCGGTAATCGTGAGATCCCCCGACCGTCAGGCCGGGGGGAAGGTTCAGAAATCGACCGGGGCTTTAAAGGTCATGCTGTTGCCGAACGCCGGGTGGGTGATGGTCAGTGTTTCTGCATGCAGCAGCAAACGCGGCGCCATCGCCAGCGCTTCCGGTGGAGCGTAAAAACGATCGCCAAGGATAGGGTGCCCCAGCGCCAGCATATGCACACGCAACTGATGTGAACGACCGGTAATCGGCTTCAGACGCACGCGTGCCGTTCCATCCTCATCCGCACTCAGTACTTCATATTCAGTCTGCGCCGCTTTGCCGGTTTCATAACACACTTTCTGTTTCGGGCGATTTGGCCAGTCGCAAATCAGCGGCAGATCCACCAGACCTTCAGCGTTTTCCGGATGGCCCCAGACACGCGCCAGATACTGTTTTTTCGGCTCGCGTTCGCGGAACTGACGTTTTAACTCGCGTTCTGCGGCTTTGGTGAGCGCCACCACAATCACACCGCTGGTCGCCATATCCAGGCGATGCACGGATTCAGCCTGCGGGAAGTCGCGCTGAATACGCGTCATCACGCTGTCTTTATGCTCGTCCAGACGCCCCGGGACCGACAACAAGCCGCTGGGCTTGTTGACGACCATAATATGCTCATCCTGATAGAGAATGACCAGCCAGGGCTCTTGCGGCGGATTGTAGGGCTCCATCATCATGGTCGGCTCCGTTACTGATGCGTCACAACGATTAATCGCAGCGCATCCAGGCGCCATCCCGCTTGCGACAGGCTTTCCATAACCTGCTGGCGGTTGCTTTCAATGGCAGCCAGTTCGTCATCGCGAATGTTCGGGTTGACCGCTTTCAGCGCTTCCAGGCGTGAAAGCTCCGCAGACAATTTCTCGTCGGCTTCGCTGCGGGCCGCGTCGATCAGCTCACGCGCGGCGACTTCCACCTGCGCTTCACCTTTTTGCAGGATGGTATGCACGTCCTGCTGTACAGCATTGATCAGTTTGCTGGCCGTATGGCGGTTAACCGCGCTGAGTTGACGGTTAAAGCTTTCGAATTCCACCTGCGCCGCCAGGTTAGTACCGTTTTTGTCCACCAGCAGGCGGATAGGCGTTGGCGGCAGGAAGCGGTTAAGCTGCAACTGCTTCGGCGCTTGCGCTTCCACAACATAAATCAGTTCCAGCAGCAGCGTACCGACCGGCAGGGCTTTGTTTTTCAACAGCGACAGGGTGCTGCTACCGGTATCGCCGGAGAGGATCAGATCCAGACCGTTGCGGATAAGCGGGTGCTCCCAGGTAATAAACTGCGCATCTTCGCGCGAGAGGGCGACATCACGCTCAAACGTGATGGTGCAGCCATCTTCCGGCAGACCCGGGAAATCCGGCACCAGCATATGGTCCGACGGCGTCAGGACGATCATGTTTTCACCGCGATCGTCCTGGTTGATGCCGATGATATCGAACAGGTTCATCGCAAAGCTTATCAGCGCGGTGTCATCGTCCTGCTCGGCGATGCTCTCCGCCAGCGCTTGTGCTTTTTCGCCGCCGTTAGAGTGGATCTCCAGCAGGCGGTCGCGGCCCTGTTCCAACTGGGCTTTCAACGTATCGTGCTGCTCGCGGCAGGATTTGATCAGCTCTTCAAAGCCGTCGGTATTCTCCGGCGCAGCAAGGTAATTAATGAGCTGACTGTGCACGCTATCATAGATGGCGCGGCCAGTCGGGCAGGTGTGCTCGAACGCATCCAACCCTTCGTGATACCAGCGCACCAGCACGGACTGTGCGGTTTTTTCCAGATAAGGAACGTGGATCTGAATGTCATGCGCCTGACCAATACGATCCAGACGACCGATACGCTGCTCCAGCAGATCCGGGTTAAATGGCAGATCGAACATCACGAGATGGCTGGCAAACTGGAAGTTACGGCCTTCCGAGCCGATTTCGGAACAGAGCAGCACCTGTGCGCCGCTGTCTTCTTCACCAAACCAGGCCGCTGCGCGGTCGCGTTCGATAATGGACATCCCTTCATGGAACACCGCCGCACGGATGCCTTCGCGCTCGCGCAGAACCTGCTCCAGTTGCAGGGCGGTGGCCGCTTTGGCGCAGATCACCAGCACTTTCTGCGAGCGGTGACTGGTTAAATAACCCATCAACCACTCGACACGCGGATCGAAGTTCCACCAGGTACCGCTATCGCCTTCAAATTCCTGATAAATCTGCTCCGGGTAGAGCATATCGCGAGCGCGCTCTTCCTGACTTTTACGCGCCCCCATAATGCCGGAGACCTTAATGGCAGTCTGGTACTGCGTTGGCAACGGCAGTTTCACCGTGTGCAGTTCGCGTTTCGGGAAACCTTTTACGCCATTACGGGTGTTACGGAACAGCACACGGCTGGTGCCATGGCGATCCATCAACATGGTGATCAATTCCTGACGAGCGGCGGCTGCGCCATCACGATCGCTATTGGCGGTTTGCAGTAACGGTTCGATATCCTGTTCGCCAATCAGATCGCCGAGCGTATTGAGTTCATCATTATTCAGGTGATTACCTGCCAGCAGCAGCGCGACGGCATCGGCGACCGGGCGGTAATTTTTTTGCTCTTCAACAAACTGGGCAAAGTCATGAAAACGGTTTGGATCTAGCAGGCGCAGACGCGCGAAGTGGCTTTCCATCCCCAGTTGTTCCGGCGTGGCGGTCAGCAGCAGGATGCCCGGTACGCGTTCAGCCAGTTGCTCAATCGCCAGATATTCACGGCCCGGCTCGTTTTCACTCCACACCAGATGGTGGGCTTCGTCGACCACTAACAGGTCCCACTCGGCATCGCACAGATGCTCCAGGCGCTGTTTGTTGCGGCGTACGAAATCCAGCGAGCAGATCACCAACTGTTCAGTTTCAAACGGGTTGTCCGCATCGTGCTGCGCTTCGGCGTAACGCTCATCGTCAAACAGTGAGAAACGCAGGTTAAAGCGGCGCAGCATTTCCACCAGCCACTGATGTTGCAGGGTTTCCGGCACCACGATCAACACGCGCTCAGCCGCACCGGAGAGCAACTGTTGATGCAGGATCATCCCGGCTTCGATGGTTTTCCCAAGACCCACTTCATCCGCCAGCAGCACGCGCGGCGCATGACGGCGGCCAACGTCGTGGGCGATATGTAACTGATGTGGGATCAGGTTGGTACGCTGACCACGCAGGCCGCTCCACGGCATGCGGTACTGTTCACTTTGGTATTTACGGGCGCGAAAACGTAAAGCAAAACGATCCATGCGATCGACTTGCCCGGCAAACAGGCGATCCTGCGGTTTGCTAAACACCAGTTTACTGTCGAGCAGCACTTCGCGCAGGGTGATGTTGTTCTCTTGCGTATCCAGGCGGGTACCGGTGTAGGCGAGCAGACCGTTTTCTTCTTTTACGTCTTCAACCGTGAGCTGCCAGCCTTCGTGACTGGTTACCGTATCGCCGGGGTTAAACATTACGCGGGTAACCGGTGAGTCGCTGCGCGCATACAAACGGTTCTCACCCGTGGCAGGGAACAGCAGAGTAACCGTGCGCGCATCCATTGCGACGACCGTACCAAGTCCGAGTTCGCTTTCCGTGTCGCTAATCCAGCGTTGACCAAGTGTAAAGGGCATAAATGAACTCTATATCTCAAATTTCAGGCAATAGTTCGTCACCGCCTTAGGGCAGGCGGGCATAAATTTGGGGCCAGGAACAGGAAGGGCGCTATGGTACTGGATGACACCACGTTCGTATAGACTGAATTGTGTGGCTTTAAAATAATCCCAGTTGCCCTGTCAGTAGTGTAGCAAAATCATCGTCAATGAAAGGGAGAATTCCTTCCGCAACCGGCTGAAGTTGTTTACTCAGATAGTGATCGTAATCCAGTGGCGAATGCTGGTAGTCCACTGGCTCAGGGCCGCTGGTGGTCCAGACATAGTGGATGGTGCCGCGGTTCTGATACTGCGCAGGGCGGCCGCGTTTACGGTTTTCTTCATCCGCCAGCCTGGCGGCGCGAACGTGCGGCGGTACATTGCGTTCATAATCCTTCAGCGCTCTACGCAGGCGTTTGCGATAGACCAGTTGCTCATCCAGTTCGCCCGCCATCAGGCTGGCGATGGTTTCGCGCACATAATCCTGATAGGGCTCATTACGAAAAATGCGCAGGTAAAGGCTTTGCTGGAACTGTTGCGCCAGCGGCGTCCAGTCAGTGCGAACGGTTTCCAGCCCTTTAAACACCATGCGCTGGTTGCCGCCTTCCTGAATCAACCCGGCGTAACGCTTTTTACTGCCCAGCTCCGTGCCGCGAATCGTTGGCATTAAAAAACGGCAAAAGTGGGTTTCAAACTCCAGCTCCAACGCACTCTCCAGTCCCTGCGCCCGCAGATGCGCAGACCACCACGCGTTTACCTGTTCGACCAGCGCGTTGCCAATACGCGCAGCCTCTTCCTCGCTGTGCGGTTTTTTGAGCCAGACAAAGGTCGAGTCCGTGTCGCCATAAATCACGTCATAACCCTGCTCTTCGATCAGCGCTTTGGTCTGGCGCATGATCTCATGGCCGCGCATGGTGATCGACGAGGCCAGGCGAGGATCGAAGAAGCGGCAGGCGCTGGTGCCGAGCACGCCGTAAAAGGCATTCATAATGATCTTCAGCGCTTGTGAGAGCGGCTTGTTGCCCTGGCGCTTGGCGTCGTCCCGCCCGTGCCAGATTTGCCCGACGATCTCCGGCAGGCAGTGTTTCTTTCGCGAGAACCAGGCGCCAAGAAAGCCCTCTGTGCTGTGTGCGTTATCCGGCTGCGCCATTCCTTCGACCAGGCCGACAGGATCAATCAGAAAAGTGCGGATAATCGAGGGGTACAGGCTCTTAAAGTCAAGCACCAGCACCGAGTCATACAGTCCGGGCCGTGAATCCATCACATAGCCGCCGGGACTGGCTTGTGGCGGCACCTCGCCAAGATTCGGCGCCACAAAGCCCGCGCGGTGCATACGGGGAAAATAGAGGTGGCTAAACGCGGCGACTGAACCGCCATGCCGGTCAACCGGTAAGCCATTGACTGTCGCACGTTCCAGCAGGAATGGCATGATCTCGGTTTTATGGAAAATGCGTGTGACCAGCTCGCAATCTTTCAGGTTATAAGTGGCGAGCGCCGGTTTGTCTTCGGCAAAGCGACGATCGATTTCGTCCATCCGATCCCATGGATTATCAATGGCTTTCCCTTCACCGAGCAGCTCCCGCGACACGGCTTCCAGGGAGAAAGACGAGAAATTCCAGAAGGCGGACTTCAGCGCTTCAATGCCGTCGATAATCAACCGACCGGTGGCTTGAGCAAAGAAGACGCCATTTTTAAAGCCGTGCTCTCGCCACTCCAGTTCGCTGCCCTGACGGCCAAGCGTCAACGGAACGCGATAACGTTCAGCGCTATTTTGCAGGACCCGCAGATCGAACTGCACCAGGTTCCAGCCGATGATCACATCCGGATCGTGTTGAGCAAACCAGGTGTTAAGTTTTTCCAGCAATTGGGGGCGACTGGCGACATACTCCAGATCGAAATCCACCTCCTGCGGGTTGCCGTTCTCTGGCCCGAGCATATAGACCGTGCGCTGTCCGCAGCCTTCAAGGCCGATACAATAAAGCTCGCCGTGGCGGCTGGTTTCGATATCCAGCGAGACCCATTTCAGCGGCGGGCGGTAGTGCGGGTTGGGTTTTAGGCGTGCATTGACCAGCGCCGTTCCCTGACTCTCGCCATCGGCCCACACCGGCGCGGTGATAAAGCGTTCCATCAGAAAGCGTTCAGGCGGGCGCACATCGGCTTCATACACGGTGACACCGCCTTCGCGCAGCGCTTTTTCGATACGCATGAGCTGGCGATGACCGCGGCAGTAGAGGCCGTAAACGGGTTGACGGTGGAAATCCGTCAGGCTCAGGGGCGTTAAACGCCAGTGGCTTTCACTGCGCAGCAGGAGTTTGGTTTTTTCCACATGGGCGGCGGGAATAAACGCGACCGATTCCTGCGGCGGCAAGACTACGCGCAGCGGGCCACTGTTGGTCGCCAGCCAGAACTCCACCTCGGTGCCGCCGGGGGTATCCCGCCAGTGTCGGGTTAATAAAAAGCCTTCTCGCGCTTGCGCCACAGCGTTCTCTCATAAAACAAAACCAGGCAAGATTATAGCCTGGTTCGGTGTGATAAGCTGTGGTTTTATACAGTTATTGCCCGTAATAGGCTTTGGCGCCATGTTTACGCAGATAGTGCTTATCCAGCAAGGTCTGCTGCATCGGCGGCAGGCGCGGTTCGAGCTGGCGGCAGAAAATGCCCATATAGGCCACTTCTTCCAGCACGATGGCGTTATGCACCGCATCGTCGGCATTTTTACCCCACGCAAACGGCCCATGAGAATGCACCAGCACACCGGGCATTTGCGCCGGATCGATACCTTTTCTTTCAAAGGTTTCGACGATCACATTACCGGTTTCCCACTCGTACTCGCCGTTAATCTCTTCATCGGTCATCTTGCGCGTGCAGGGGATTTCACCATAGAAGTAGTCAGCATGCGTGGTGCCGGTCGCCGGGATCGGCTGACCCGCCTGCGACCAGATGGTGGCATGCCGCGAATGGGTGTGCACAATGCCGCCAATCGTCGGAAAAGCCTGGTACAGCAAGCGGTGGGTGGGCGTGTCCGATGACGGCTTTTTCTGCCCCTCGACCACTTCCCCGGTGGTGATATCGACCACCACCATATCGTTGGCGGTCATCACGCTGTAATCAACGCCAGAGGGTTTAATCACCAGCACGCCTTTGTCGCGATCGACGGCGCTGACGTTGCCCCAGGTCAGGGTGACCAGGTTATGTTTTGGCAGCGCCAGGTTGGCTTCCAGCACCTGACGTTTGAGATCTTCGAGCATACTCCTCTCCTGAAAACGTTGCCGGACAGCGCTGCGCGTATCCGGCCTGCGGGGTTTGTGGCCCGGTGAATGAAGCGTCACCGGGCGTAAGCGCGAAGGTTTAACGTTTTGAACCGTAATACACTTCGTTCCAGCGCAGGGCATCTTTAAATGCCGGCAGGCGGGTGTCGTTATCGATGACGGTCAGCTCAACATCGTGCAGCTCGCTGAACTGGCGCATATCGTCGAGGGTCAGGGCCTGACTAAAGACGGTATGGTGCGCGCCACCGGCAAGGATCCAGGCTTCCGATGCGGTGGGCAGATCCGGCTGCGCTTTCCACAATGCGTTAGCGACCGGCAGTTTCGGCAGATCATGCGGGGTTTTTACCGCATCCACGCAATTCACCAACAGGCGGAAACGATCCCCCAGATCGATCAGGCTGGCGTTAATCGCCGGGCCGGTTTGGGTAGAGAAGATCAAACGTGCCGGATCGGCTTTGCCGCCAATGCCAAGGTGTTGCACATCGAGGATCGGTTTTTCATGCGTGGCGATGCTTGGGCAGACTTCCAGCATGTGGGAGCCCAGCACCATGTCGTTGCCGTTTTCGAAGTGATAGGTGTAATCCTCCATAAAAGAGGTGCCGCCCGCCAGTCCGCCGGACATCACTTTCATGATGCGCAGCAGCGCAGCGGTCTTCCAGTCGCCCTCACCGGCAAAACCGTAACCTTGTTGCATCAGACGCTGTACCGCCAGGCCCGGCAACTGTTTCAGACCATGCAAATCTTCAAAGGTGGTGGTAAAGGCGTGGAAGCCACCCTCTTCAAGGAAGCGTTTCATACCCAGTTCAATACGGGCGGCATCAAAGACATTCTGACGTTTATCGCCATGCACCTGCGCCGCCGGGGTCAGGCGGTAGCTGCCTTCGTACTCATCCACCAGCGCGTTAACATCGCCATCGCTGACGGCGTTGACCACCTGCACCAAATCGCCCACGCCCCAGGTATTGACCGAGAAGCCGAACTTGATTTGCGCCGCGACTTTATCGCCGTCGGTCACCGCCACTTCGCGCATGTTATCGCCGAAACGCACCACTTTCAGATGACGGGTGTCCTGTTTGGAAACCGCCTGACGCATCCACGCACCGATACGCGTATGGGCGTGTTTGTCCTGCCAGTGGCCGGTCACAACGCTGTGTTGCAGACGCATACGTGCACCAATAAAGCCGAACTCGCGGCCGCCGTGCGCTGTCTGGTTAAGGTTCATAAAGTCCATATCAATGCTGTCCCACGGCAGGGAAGCGTTGAACTGGGTGTGGAATTGCAGCAACGGTTTGTTAAGGATGGTCAGGCCGTTGATCCACATTTTGGCCGGAGAGAAGGTGTGCAGCCACACCACCATCCCGGCGCATTTGTCGTCGTAGTTGGCGTCGCGGCAAATGGCGGTGATCTCATCAGGCGAGGTTCCCAGCGGTTTCAGCACCAGCTTGCAGGGTAATTTCGCTTCGGCATTGAGGGCGTTGACCACCTGTTCGGCATGCTTCGTCACCTGTTTCAGGGCTTCCGGCCCGTACAGGTGCTGGCTGCCAATGACGAACCACACTTCATAATTGTCGAAAATAGTCATGATCTTGTCCTTAATGAGTTAAAGCGGCCTGCGAGACTGTCGCGGCTGAAGGGAGATAGTGCTGTTCGGCGCTCTTCGCCCACTGCTGATAGCGACGATAGAGCCGTTCAAACTGTTGCGCCTGCGGCGAAGGCTGCAGGGTTTTTTCGATGGCGCTGGCCATCTTCTGCTGCGCCGCCGGGATATCCGCATGGACTTCCGCCGCCACGGCAGCAAAGATCGCCGCGCCCAGGGCGCAGCATTGCTCGGAGGCGACAACCTGAAGCGGACGGTTGAGCACGTCGCAGCAGGCCTGCATTACGCCGATGTTTTTGCGTGCAATGCCGCCCAACGCCATCACGTTGTCAACGGCGATCCCCTGTTCGGTAAAGCACTCCATAATGGCGCGTGCGCCAAAGGCGGTTGCGGCAATCAGGCCGCCAAACAGCGCGGGCGCATCGGTAGCCAGATTGAGGTCAGTGATAACGCCTTTCAGGCGTTGGTTGGCATTAGGCGTGCGCCGACCGTTAAACCAGTCGAGCACCACCGGCAGATGTTCAAGAGACGGATTTTTCACCCATGCGTCAGTCAATGCGGGCAGAAGCTGTTTCTGGCTGGCTTTGATGTGCGTTTTCAGTTCCGGATGCTGCTGCGCCAGTTGTTCCAGCGGCCAGCCGAGGATGCGACCAAACCAGGCGTAGATATCGCCAAACGCGGATTGCCCGGCTTCCAGACCAATAAACTGCGGAACCACGCTACCGTCGACCTGACCGCAAATGCCTTTCACTGCGCGATCGCCCACGCTCTGTTTGTCGGCGATCAGAATGTCGCAGGTCGAGGTGCCAATTACTTTTACCAGCGTGTTCGGTTGCGCCCCTGCACCCACGGCACCCATATGACAGTCAAAGGCCCCGCCGGAGATCACCACGGATTCGGAAAGCCCGAGGCGTTGCGCCCATTCGGCGGTCAGCGTGCCGACCGGTAAGTCTGCGGTATAGGTTTCGCGAAACAGCGGCCAGTCCAGATGTTTATTGATTATCGGATCCAGCGCGTCGAAGAACGATGCCGGAGGCAGACCGCCCCAGCTTTCATGCCACAAGGATTTATGCCCGGCGCTGCAGCGGCCGCGACGAATGGCTTCCGGACGCGTGGTGCCGGAGAGCAAGGCGGGAACCCAGTCGCAGAGCTCAATCCACGATGCTGCCGCCTGGGCGACGGCGCCGTCGGCGCGGGTAACATGCAGGATTTTTGCCCAGAACCATTCACTGGAGTAAATACCGCCAATATAACGGGAGTAGTCCGTGCTACCCGGCGTATGGCACAAGCGGGTGATCGCTTCTGCTTCTTCAACGGCGGTGTGATCTTTCCACAACACAAACATGGCGTTCGGGTTGTCGGCGAATTCGGGTCGCAGCGCCAGCACACGACCTTCAGCATCAATCGGCGCCGGTGTTGAACCGGTACTGTCCACACCAATGCCCTTGATCTCCGCTCGCTGAGCATCGCTTAATTCCGCCAGCACTGTTTTGAGTGCGGCTTCCATCGACTCAATGTAATCCCGCGGGTGGTGGCGGAACTGGTTATGCGGTGCGTCGCAATAGCGCCCTTCCTGCCAGCGCGGATACCATTCCACACTGGTGGCGAGCTCCGCCCCGGATGTGCAGTCTACCGCCAGCGCACGTACTGAATCGCTGCCGAAATCGAGGCCAATTGTGATTGCCATTGTGTTGCTCCATAAGAATAACCGTTAGGAAAAACATAGTGAGCGGCGGCAAAAACCGTCAGGCAGGATCCGCTAATCTTATGGACTAAATTGCTATGGCATCGCAAAGTGTGACGCCGTGCAAAAATTCGATGTGGACATTTCTGCCACCTTTATAGACACTTTCGTTATCCCTTTTAACCCTGCGTGAGGGCGTCAAAAAGGCGTAATCGCTTTTGTCTGGCGGGATTAAGTCATCACCGGGTTTGCGCCATTTGTCCGCAGATGGCGGAGAAGTGAAGGGATTATCAATATGGACAATTGGTTTCTTTGCCGAGCACGGGAGTATTGCGTTTATGGCTGAATCACAAAATGATCCACTGCTGCCTGGCTACTCGTTTAATGCGCATTTGGTGGCGGGTTTGACGCCCATAGAGGCGGACGGTTATCTCGATTTTTTTATCGATCGTCCGCTGGGGATGAAAGGCTTTATCCTGAACCTCACCGTGCGCGGTGAAGGGATTGTAAAAAATCACGGTAAACAGTTTATCTGCCGCCCGGGGGATATTCTGCTCTTTCCTCCGGGGGAAATTCACCATTATGGTCGCCATCCGGATGCCTCCGAATGGTATCACCAGTGGGTTTACTTCCGTCCGCGCGCCTACTGGCATGAGTGGTTAAGCTGGCCGACGCTTTTTGCACAAACCGGTTTTTACCGCCCTGATGATGCAAATATGGCGCGTTTTCGCGAGCTTTTCGCGCAAATTATCGATGCCGGGCAAAGTGCCGGACGCTATGCCGAACATCTTGCGATCAACCTGCTGGAACAACTGCTGTTGCGCAGGATGGAAGCGATCAACGAATCGTTGCATCCGCCGCTGGATAACCGCGTGCGCGATGCCTGCCAGTACATTAGCGATCATCTGGCGGATAACCATTTTGATATCGCTGGCGTTGCGCAGCATGTCTGCCTGTCGCCTTCGCGGCTTTCGCATCTGTTTCGCCAGCAGCTCGGGGTGAGTGTGCTGAGCTGGCGCGAGGATCAGCGCATCAGTCAGGCCAAATTGCTGCTCAGCACTACGCGCATGCCGATTGCCAGCGTCGGGCGCAATGTCGGGTTTGACGATCAGCTCTACTTTTCCCGGGTGTTTAAAAAATGCACCGGAGCCAGCCCGAGTGAATTCCGTGCAGGATGTGAATAATTCGTAAAGATTGGCAATGGTTGGTTCTGAAAAAGGATATAGCCTGTAAAATTTTCAGATAATTGAAGGCTTGACGATCGCGGCTCCCCTCCGGAGAATCCGGCCTTCATTGCTGAACAGGACAGGTTATGGAAGCACTGCTGGAACATTTTATTACCCAATCCGCCACTTACTCCCTGGCGGCGATTGCGCTGGTGGCGTTTTTCGAGTCGCTGGCGCTGGTCGGGCTGATCCTGCCCGGCACGGTAATGATGGCGGCGCTGGGCGCGCTGATTGGCAGCGGTGAAGTCAATTTCTGGCAGGCATGGTTAGCGGGCATTGTCGGTTGTCTGCTGGGCGACTGGATCTCGTACTGGCTGGGCTGGCGTTTCAAAGCTCCGTTGCACCGCTGGTCGTTTATGAAAAAGAACAAAGCGCTGCTGGATAAAACCGAACATGCACTGCATCAGCACAGCCTGTTCACCATTCTGGTGGGGCGTTTTGTCGGGCCGACGCGCCCGCTGGTGCCGATGGTGGCGGGGATGCTGGATCTGCCGGTCAGTAAATTCCTGCCGCCGAACATTATCGGTTGCCTGCTGTGGCCTCCTTTTTACTTCCTGCCCGGCATTCTGGCGGGGGCGGCAATCGATATTCCTGCGGATATGCAAAGCGGCAATTTCAAATGGTTGCTGTTGCTGGCGGCGCTGCTGCTGTGGCTGGCGTTCTGGCTGTGCTGGCGTTTGTGGCGCTCGGGGAAAGCCGGGATCGATCGTTTAACCACTTATCTGCCGCGCCAGCGTTTACTCTGGCTGGGGCCGGGAATGATGGGCGCAGCGGCGATCGCCGTTTTCACGCTGATGGAACACCCGCTGATGCCGGTTTACCTCAACATTTTGGGCAAAGTGATCCGCGGTTACTGACCGCGAATGCCCAGCAACGCAGACACCGCCGGTTTGCCGCTCAGCAGGTCGGTGGTCTTCCCATCCCAGGCGATACGCCCATCGGCGATAACCAGCGAACGCTCAGCAATGCGCGCAGCGTCCTCAACGCTGTGCGAGACCATCAGCAGCGTTAATTGCTGACGACGGCACACTTCCTGCACCAGGGCCAGCATCTCCTGACGTAGCGCCGGATCGAGGGCGGAGAAGGGTTCGTCCAACAGCAGTAGCGGTTGTTCGCGCACCAGGCAACGGGCAAGCGCCACGCGCTGACGCTGGCCGCCAGAGAGCTGATCCGGCAGCCGATCCTGCAGCGTCTCAAGCCCCATTGTGGCGGCAATTGTGACCAGTTTTTCCTGCTGATTGTGATTCAGTTTCAGCCCGGGGTTAAGCCCCAGACCGATGTTCTGGCGCACGGTCAGGTGGGTAAACAGGTTGTTTTCCTGAAATAGCATGGATACCGGGCGCTGTGACGGTGGTGTTGTCGTGTGCGTGACGCCCTCTATCATCAACGTGCCGCTGGCCGGGGTCAGAAACCCGGCAATCAGATTCAGTAGCGTACTTTTCCCTGCCCCGCTGGGGCCGAGAACGGCAATATGCTCTCCCCGTTCGACGGAGAGCGTGAAGCGCATCGGCAGATGCTGGTAAAGCCAGGTGACATCAATCAGTCTTAGCATGGCGGCCCGGAAGTTTTTCAATCACGGTGAATAATGCAAAACAGAGCAGCAGCAAAAGCAGTGCGGTGATGGCACCATCCTGGCTGCGGTAAGCGCCGATTTGCTGATACAGATAAAACGGTAAGGTGCGAAAGTCGTCATTGCCAAACAGCGCCACAACGCCAAAATCGCCAATGGAGAGCACGCAGGCAAAGGCCAGCGCCTGCGCCAGCGGGCGTTTCAGCGCGGGCAGTTCCACCACCCGCAGGCGCTGAAAACCCTGCATGCCCAGCGACTGGCACAGCACGCTGTAACGCGCCGTCAAATCACGCATTGGGTTTTCCAGCACTTTTAGCGCGTAAGGGATCGCCATCAGCGCGTTGGTGAAGATCACGATGCCATCGGCGGAGGTGGGCACGCCAATGCTGCTGTTGAACAGCAAAAAGAAGCCGGTCGCCAGCACGATCCCCGGCATCGCCAGAATCAGCATTCCGCTCAACTCCATGGCTTGCCCGGCGATCTGCCGCTCACGCGCGCGGAGCTCGCGGCTGCTCCACAGTAGCATCATGGTCAGCACAACACACAAAATCCCCGCAGCCAGCGCAATGCGCAGAGAAGTCCACACCGCCTGCCACAGTACCGGTTCAGACAGCACCCTGAGTAAGCTCAGGTTGACGCCATCGACGATCACCGCCAGTAACGGAGGGAGCAGCAGTAACAGCGCCAGGACGATCAGTGTGCTATCGGCGATCCGGCTAAACAGCCGATCTTCCGGGTTACGCCAGCCCTGGATCTGATGGCTACCGACGGCAATCGCTTTGCTTAAACGTTGGCTGAGCAACACCAGGCCCAGGCAACAGAGCATCTGGATCAGCGCCAGCATCGCGGCGCGGGTGGGATCAAAGTCGAAACTTAATGCCTGATAGATAGCCAGCTCAATGGTGGTCGCCTGCGGCCCGCCGCCCAGCGACAACACCGTGGCAAAACTGGCGAAACAGAGCATAAAAATCAGCGCGGCAACCGCCGGTATCTGGCGGCGCAGCCATGGCCACTCCACAAAGCGGAAGAAGGACCAGCCGCGCATGCCCAGTTGTGCTGCCAACTGCCGCTGCTCACCGGGGATTTGCTCCAGCGACTGCAACAACAAACGCGAGGCCATCGGCAGGTTAAAGAAAATGTGGGCTAACAAAATGCCCTGCAAACCATACGGCGAGAAGGTCCATTCCAGCCCAAGCGCGTGGCAGAGCGTGGCAAGCCAGCCCTGACGACCATACACGCTGAGGATACCGAACACGGCGACCAGCACCGGCAGGATCAGCGTCATCGCGCACAGGCGCAGCAGTGCGAGTCGGCCAGGAAAGCGCCGTCGGTAGAGCGCACGGGCAAGGAAAATCGCCGGGACGACCGAAAACAGGGCGGAGAGGAAGGCCTGCCAGAAGGAAAAACGCACCACATGCCACAAGTAGCTGTCCTGCAGGAACGCGGTGAGTCCGGTCGCCGGTGCGTTTTGCCAGAGTGCGAAAAATGCCGCCAGCGCCACCGCCACCATGAGGGTGGCGGCGGTGATGCCGGGGAGCAGCCAGCCTGCTATTAGCGGCTGACGGCGCGTTGCCATGCATTAATCCAACCCGCGCGCTGTGCGGCGACATCCTGCGGGCTATATTCGAGAGAGGTTTGTGGTTTCACCAGCGTTTCAAAACCGGCAGGCAACGTGACATTGCTCACCGGATACATCCAGTTGCCAGTGGGAATGGTGTTCTGGAAAGAGGGCGAAACCATAAATTTGAGGAATTTCCCGGCCAGTTCAGGCTGTTTGCTGGCGGCGGTGCGTGCGGCGACTTCTACCTGTAAATAGTGGCCTTCGCTGAAATTCGCCGCGGCATAGTTATCTTTTTTCTCTTCGATCAGATGGTAAGCCGGCGAGGTGGTGTAGCTCAGCACCAGGTCGCTTTCCCCTTTCAAAAACAGACCGTAGGCTTCGCTCCAGCCTTTGGTGACGGTGACCGTTTTCGCCGCCAGTTTCTGCCAGGCTTCCGGGGCTTTGTCGCCATAGACTTTTTGCATCCACAGCAGCAGACCCAGACCCGGCGTACTGGTGCGGGGATCTTCGTAAATCACGCGCCATTTTTGATCGCTTTCGACCAGCTCTTTCAGGCTTTTCGGCGGGTTTTTCAGCTTGTTTTTATCGTAAACAAAGGCGAACCAGCCGTAGTCAAACGGGACAAATGTTTCGTTTTTCCAGCCGCCAGGTACGCTGATCGCATCAGTGGCGACGCCGCTTTTGGCGAACAGATTTGTCTGCGTTGCGGCTTCCAGCAGGTTGTTATCCAGCCCCAGCACCACGTCGGCTTTGCTGTTTTTACCTTCCATGCGCAGGCGGTTAAGCAGCGAAACGCCATCTTCCAGCGTCACGAATTTCAGTTCGCAGTTACAGTCGGCTTCAAAGGCTTTTTTGACCGCAGGACCTGGCCCCCACTCGGCGGCGAATGAGTCGTAGGTGTACACGGTCAGTACGGGTTTGGCAAAAACAGGCGCTGCGATCAGCAGCAGGAATGGCAATGATTTTTTTAACACTTTGCACCTCAACATGGGTGGCAAAGGATTTTGAGCAATAGCCTCAAATCCCTTCGCCGGCGTTATCCGGATCAGGTTCGACGGGTATTTTCTCAGCACACGCCATGGCGCAGCACCCCGTTGAGAACGCCGCTATTGTAATGATTTGGTAAAAAATGCGAAAGCCTTATGGATCCGGCGGCGCAAACCAGGCGGATTTAAAATCGAACCAGCCTAACGTGTTCATACGCAGGCCGCGCATGGAACGCTGGCCCTGGATCATTAACCAGTGATGAATCAGCGGCACAATGGCTTTGCTGGCCAGCAGTTGCTGCGACCAGATGGCAAGATTCATTTCCCCTTTGCGCCACTGTGCGGCATCTGCCTGCCAGTCACGCTGAATACAGTGTTGTACCAGCGGGACCTCATACAGGTTAGCAAACACCGAGAAATCCAGCGGCAGGGTAAAGTTGGCGCTGTTGAGCCAGATATCGCTGGCGGCGTCGCCGCGGTGCCACTCCTCGTAATCCACTTCCTGTACGATCAGTTTCACGCCTTGCTGCGCCAGTAAAGTGCTCATGGTGCGGGAGAGCGCTTCGTGCTCATTATGCTCGCGATAAAACGTCAGGGTCAGGGTTTCCAGTCCGGCGGGCTTCTCTCCACTGCCGGGGCGCGCATGGTGCCAGCGTGGCAGCAGGCCATACGCCGGGAACCAGTAACGTTGGTATTGTTCGTTGGCATGCCACAGCAGATTGGTCGGCGAGAGAATCTGGCTGACCCATTCTCTGACTTCAGGGTTGGCGCCACGGCTGGAGCGGGCGTCGAACAGCAGGTAGTAGCAGCCTTCTTCGAGGCGGCTCTCCACGGCTTTTTCGCCGTCGGTCGGTCCCTCCAGCGTCAGGCCGCTGGTCGGTTCGTCGGCCAGGTCCGGTAATACCCAGACATTGACCTCATCGATCAGGGCGCGAAAGCCGAAGTAATCGTCAAAAGCATGGATCTTTAGCTGGTTGCTGGTATTCCGTGTGACGGCGTAAGGACCGGTGCCAATCGGTTGACTGGCGAAATTACCCAGTGTGTTCCACTCACGCGGCAGGATCATCGACGGAACATAGCCCATTAACCAGGGCAGCCAGTTATCCGGTTGCGTGAGATGAATATCCAGCGTCCACGGCGTGGGTGAGAGCACTTCGCGAATATGGGAGTACAGCGGCAGCGAGGTTGCGCGCTGGAGTGAGGCAATCACATCGCTCATGTCTAATTCACGGCCGTGGTGAAAATGGATGCCGGGACGTAAATAAAAGCGCCAGTGCAGAGGCGATATCGACTTCCAGTGGTGGGCAATATCCGCTTCCAGTTCCCCGTTTTCCTCATTTATACGCGTCAGCGCACTGAAGATTTGCCGCGCCATGTGGGTTTCGGAACGCCGCAAGGCTGTACCGGGCAGCAGGTTACGCAGTGGCCGGTAATAGAGCACGCGCAGGATATGCCGACCGCTGCGGAAGCTGCGACCGAGATGAGAGACCAACATCTGGCGAACCGCGGTTTTATCCCCCACCAGTTGCACAAGCTGATCGATACGATCCTGCTCCAGCAGATCTTCGGCGCGCTGCTGTTGCAGCGCAAGGCCGGTATAGAGGAAGGTCAGGCGCGATCGTTTGCCGCGTCCGGCTTCGGCATCCCACGTTAGCCACCCGCGATCCTGCATGGTATTCAGCAGCGTACGCATGTGACGCCGCGAGCAACTGAGCAACTCCGCCAGCTCATTGAGCGTGGTTTCCTGGGATTTTCCATCGCAGCATTGCCACAGACGGATGAACTGTTGTTGCAGGCGACCGGACGACATAAAAGGGGAACTCCTGGCAGAAACTCAGCAATTTATTAATCCCTATATTAAGCCAATAATTCTCCGTGATGAAAGCGAGGAGGTGATTATGAAAGGATCATCCACACGGCGGTTTTATCTGGACTATTTTCTCGCCACGCAGGATGCATGCTGGCTCGCCTGTCAGAGCGCAAGGTCGCGCCTGAAAATGCTGGAAGAATTGATGCAGTGGGACGTGACAACGCCGATCCGGAAAGGCTGATTCGCGGCCATCATGTGTGACTGAGTATTAGGTGCTAATCGCCTGCGCCAGCAAAATCTTTTTTGCTGGCTTTTTTCATTTATTATTTCAACGCTTTTTTCGCCTTTGACAAGGAATTGATCATGCTCTGGTTGATGACGATGGGGCGCCGCCTGAACGGTGTGTACGTCGCTTTTATGATCGTCGCATTTATGATGGGAGTTGCCGGGGCTGTGCAGGCGCCGACGCTCAGTCTGTTTCTAAGCCGTGAAGTGGGTGCGGAGCCATTCTGGGTTGGACTCTTTTATACCGTCAATGCGATCGCCGGAAATTGATCCTCTTTTGCTGCCTGATGGCCGTGGGCAATGCATTGCTCTTCGCGTTTAACCGCCATTATCTGACATTAATTACCTGCGGCGTATTGCTGGCCTCACTGGCTAATACCGCCATGCCGCAGCTTTTTGCGCTGGCCCGTGAGTACGCAGACAGCTCCGCGCGGGAAGTGGTGATGTTCAGCTCGGTCATGCGTGCGCAACTTTCACTGGCCTGGGTCATTGGCCCGCCGCTGGCGTTTATGCTGGCGTTGAATTACGGCTTTACCGCCATGTTCACCATTGCCGCCGGGCTGTTTGTGATTAGCCTGGTGTTAATTGCTTTCTGGTTGCCCTCGGTCGCGCGTATTGCGCAGCCAGCTGATGTGGCGGTAACGCAGGTGGGGGGCTGGCGTGATAAGAACGTACGGATGTTGTTTATCGCCTCCACGCTGATGTGGACCTGCAACACCATGTACATCATTGATATGCCACTGTGGATAAGCCTTGAGCTTGGTCTGCCGGACAAGCTGGCCGGGATCCTGATGGGGACGGCAGCAGGGCTGGAGATCCCGGCGATGATCCTGGCCGGTTATGTGGTCAAACGCGTGGGCAAGCGGCGCATGATGGTGACTGCGGTCGCGGCGGGCGTACTGTTCTATGTGGGGTTAATGTTCTTTCATAGCCAGACGGCATTGCTGGTATTGCAGCTGTTTAACGCGGTGTTCATTGGCATTGTTGCCGGGATTGGTATGTTGTGGTTTCAGGATCTGATGCCGGGGCGCGCAGGCTCGGCAACGACGTTGTTCACCAACAGCATCTCTACCGGTGTCATCCTGGCGGGCGTTATCCAGGGCGTGCTGGCGCAAAGTTTTGGTCATGGCTCGGTGTATGCAGGGATTGCCGCGATTTCAGTGATGGCGCTGCTGCTGACCAGTCAGGTGAAAGATGTGTGAGTAGCTGGCAGGCCTGTGTATCCAGCAAACCGCCATCCGGCCATACACCGGATGGCGTTTCATTTAGCCCATAAAGGCAGGCTGTTTGTTTTCGTATGCGGCGATGGCGTCTTCGTGCTGCAACGTCAGGCCGATGCTGTCCAGACCGTTCAGCATGCAGTGGCGACGGAAGGCGTCAAGCGTGAAGCTGTAAGACTTATCGCCTGCTTTAACCACCTGCGCTTCCAGGTCAACCTCAAACGTAATGCCCGGGTTGCTTTGCACCAGTTTGAACAATGTATCCACCTCTTCATCGCTCAGCGTAACCGGCAGCAACTGGTTGTTGAAGCTATTGCCATAGAAGATGTCGGCAAAGCTCGGGGCGATAACGACCTTAAAACCGTAGTCGGTCAGCGCCCACGGTGCGTGTTCACGTGAGGAGCCGCAACCAAAGTTTTCGCGCGCCAGTAAAATCGATGCACCTTTGTATTGCGGAAAATTCAGCACGAACTCCGGGTTCGGCTGCTGGCCCTGATCATCGAGAAAACGCCAGTCGTTGAACAGATGCGCGCCAAACCCCGTGCGCGTGACCTTCTGCAAAAACTGCTTCGGGATAATGGCATCAGTGTCGACGTTAGCGGCATCCAGCGGAACAACCAGGCCGGTATGTTGGGTAAATTTCTCTGCCATGGTGGTCTCCTTATTGCTGCAGGCTGCGAATATCAGCGAAATGGCCGGTGACAGCCGCGGCAGCAGCCATCGCCGGGCTGACCAGGTGCGTGCGTCCGCCGCGGCCCTGGCGGCCTTCAAAGTTACGGTTACTGGTGGATGCGCAACGCTCGCCAGGGTTCAGACGGTCATTGTTCATCGCCAGGCACATAGAACAGCCCGGCAAACGCCATTCAAAACCGGCTTCGATAAAGATCTTATCCAGGCCTTCTGCTTCCGCCTGCGCTTTCACCGGGCCGGAGCCAGGAACCACCAGAGCCTGAACGCCCGGTGCGACTTTGCGCCCTTTGGCGATTTCTGCCGCCGCCCGCAAATCTTCAATGCGAGAGTTGGTGCAGGAGCCGATAAAGACTTTATCGATCGCCACGTCGGTCAGCGGAACGCCGGGTTTGAGGCCCATATAGGCTAGCGCTTTTTCTGCGGAGGCGCGCTCTACCGGATCGGCAAAGGAGGCCGGATCGGGAATTTTGTCGGTCACGGAGATAACCTGACCCGGGTTGGTGCCCCAGGTCACTTGCGGCGCAATCTCTTCCGCCTGCAGCGTTACCACGGTGTCGAAGACCGCACCTTCGTCGGTCTTCAGGGTTTTCCAGTACGCGACGGCGTCGTCAAAATCTTTGCCCTTCGGCGCGTGCAAACGCCCCTTCACATAGTTGAACGTGGTTTCATCCGGTGCGACCAGACCTGCTTTTGCGCCCATCTCAATGGCCATGTTGCACAGCGTCATCCGGCCTTCCATGCTCAGGGCGCGGATCGCCTCGCCGCAGAACTCCACCACATGCCCGGTACCGCCTGCGCTGCCGGTTTTACCGATAATCGCCAGCACGATATCTTTGGCGGTGATACCCGGCGCGGCTTTGCCTTTCACTTCGATTTTCATGGTCTTCGCGCGGCCCTGTTTCAGGGTTTGCGTTGCCAGTACGTGTTCAACTTCAGATGTCCCGATGCCGAAGGCCAGCGCGCCAAACGCGCCGTGCGTTGCGGTATGAGAGTCGCCACACACAATGGTCATGCCCGGCAGGGTAATGCCCTGTTCCGGCCCCATCACGTGGACGATGCCCTGATAAGGATGGTTCAGGTCATACAGTTCAACGCCGAACTCGTTACAGTTTTTGATCAGCTCCTGCATCTGGATGCGCGCCATCTCGCCGGAGGCGTTGATGTCTTTGGTCTGCGTGGAGACGTTGTGATCCATGGTGGCAAAGGTTTTACCCGGCTGACGAACCGGGCGGTGATGCGCGCGCAGGCCATCAAAAGCCTGCGGTGACGTCACTTCATGCACCAGATGCCTGTCGATATACAACAGCGGGGTTTCATTTGGCGCTTCATAGACCACGTGGGCGTCAAACAGTTTTTCATACAAGCTCTTGGCCATGATCATACCCCTTCAGCGACATAGCGGGCGATGATGTCGCCCATCTCATCGGTACTAACGGCGGCAGCGCCGCGGGCTAAATCGCCGGTGCGTACGCCTTCTTCTAAAGCACGGTTGATGGCGCTTTCGATGGCGGAAGCAGCATCGTCAGCGTCCAGGCTGTAGCGCAGTAACAACGCCAGCGACAGGATCTGTGCAATCGGGTTAGCGATATTTTTACCGGCGATATCCGGCGCTGAGCCGCCAGCCGGTTCATACAGACCAAACCCTTGCTCGTTCAGACTGGCCGAAGGCAGCATACCCATGGATCCCGTGATCATGGCGCATTCATCAGACAGAATGTCGCCAAACAGGTTTGAACACAGCAGCACATCGAACTGGGACGGATCTTTAATCAACTGCATGGTGGCGTTGTCGATATACATATGAGCCAGTTCAACATCCGGGTATTCCGGCGCGATTTCATTGACGATTTCACGCCATAACAACGACGTCTGCAGGACGTTGGCTTTGTCAATAGAGTGCACTTTTTTACGGCGCTTACGTGCCGATTCAAAGGCGATACGTGCGATGCGCTCGATCTCAAAACGGTGATACACCTCGGTATCAAACGCTTTCTCGTGCTGACCTGTCCCTTCGCGCCCTTTTGGCTGACCGAAGTAGATACCACCGGTTAATTCACGCACACACAGAATATCGAAGCCATTTGCGGCGATGTCTTCGCGCAGCGGGCAAAATGCTTCCAGACCCTGGTACAGCCTGGCCGGACGCAGGTTGCTGAACAATTTAAAGTGCTTACGCAACGGCAGCAGCGCGCCGCGCTCCGGTTGCTGTGCCGGGGGTAAGTTTTCCCATTTCGGACCGCCAACAGAGCCAAACAGAATGGCATCAGCCTGCTCGCAGCCTTCAACCGTTGCCTGTGGCAGCGGGTTCCCGTGGCGGTCAATCGCGATGCCGCCAACGTCATAATGGCTGGTGGTAATGTGCATGCCAAAACGACTACGCACGGCTTCCAGTACTTTCAGGGCTTGTGCCATGACTTCCGGGCCAATGCCATCGCCCGGCAACACAGCAATATGGTAATTCTTCGACATCACACGGTTTCCTTGTTGTTCTCTTTGTTCTGAGCTTTGCGTTGCAATTCTTGTTCAACTTCGGCAGCGCGCCAGATGCTGTTCAGCACGTGCACCATGGCCTTGGCGGAGGATTCGACAATGTCGGTCGCCAGACCGACGCCATGGAAACGACGGCCGTTATAGTTCACCACGATATCCACCTGGCCCAGCGCGTCTTTGCCGTGGCCTTTGGCGCTCAAGCCGTATTTCACCAGTTCAATGTCGTATTCGGTGACACGGTTAATGGCCTGATAGATAGCATCGACCGGACCGTTGCCGTTGGCGGCTTCCGTTTTGATTTCGTCTCCACAGGCCAGTTTCACCGAGGCGGTGGCGATATCGTTGGAACCAGACTGCACGTTGAAATAGTCCAGACGGAAATGTTCTGGCTCTTCCTGCTGTTTGTTAATGAACGCCAGGGCTTCCAGATCGTAATCAAAGACCTGGCCCTTTTTATCCGCCAGTTTCAGGAAGGCGTCGTACAGGTTATCCAGGTTGTAATCGGCTTCTTTGTAGCCCATCTCCTCCATGCGGTGTTTAACCGCCGCGCGACCTGAACGGGAGGTCAGGTTCAGCTGTACCTGGTTCAGACCGATGGATTCCGGGGTCATGATTTCGTAGTTTTCACGGTTTTTCAGCACGCCATCCTGATGAATACCGGAGGAGTGGGCGAAAGCGCCGGTGCCGACAATCGCTTTGTTCGCCGGGATCGGCATGTTGCAGATTTGACTGACCGTCTGGCTGGTGCGCCAGATTTCATTGTGATTAATGCGGGTGTGCACATTCATAATGTCTTTGCGCACTTTAATCGCCATGATCACTTCTTCCAGTGAACAGTTACCGGCACGTTCGCCGATACCGTTCATTGCGCCTTCAACCTGGCGTGCGCCCGCATGCACTGCAGCGATGGCGTTGCCTACGGCTAAACCTAAGTCATCATGGGTGTGAACGGAGATAATCGCTTTATCAATGTTCGGCACGTGCTCATACAGGCCGGAAATGATGTTGGCGAATTCAAAAGGCATGGTGTAACCGACGGTGTCCGGAATATTGATAGTTTTTGCCCCTGCGTTGATCGCTGCTTCCACAACGCGCGCCAGATCGGCAATCGGCGTGCGGCCCGCGTCTTCACAGGAGAACTCAACATCGTCGGTATAATTGCGTGCGCGTTTTATCATGTAGATGGCACGTTCGATCACTTCATCCAGCGTGCTGCGCAACTTGGTGGCGATATGCATGGGCGAAGTGGCGATAAACGTGTGAATACGAAATGCTTCTGCCACTTTTAACGATTCTGCTGCGACGTCGATATCTTTTTCCACGCAGCGGGCGAGGGCACAAACCCGGCTATTTTTCACCTGGCGCGCAATGGTCTGTACTGATTCAAAATCACCCGGGGACGAAACCGGGAAACCGACTTCCATCACATCGACACCCATACGTTCCAGCGCCAGGGCAATTTGCAGCTTCTCTTTCACGCTCAGGCTTGCCTGTAACGCCTGTTCACCATCGCGTAATGTGGTATCGAAAATAACGACTTGCTGGCTCATGGTTTAGGTCCTTTTTCTCTTAGGTCGCCTCGCTACGAGCATAAAAAAACCCGCGCCAAGGCGCGGGTTCTTAGTCTTAAACTGGAAGACGATTCAACTCTGAATGTCGCCCACCGGTCTACCGCGCACGAGAGATGCGTTTAGTAGTAGTAGACCAGCGAAACCGACGTTGCGAATCATGAATCATGCTCCAGATGAATGCGATATGCTTTTAGTGGTACTGGATACGCCGGGCAATGTCAACCCTTGTCCCTGAAAATGGCCCGCAGCAGGTTCGAATTATTTTGTTGTCGGTTAGTCAATTATTCTGTGTGTAAAAAGAAAAACAAAATTACTGGTTGTATGTTAACGCCGGTTTTATTGTCATTATCGGATTGACATAATCCACGGAGTCGCAGACATAGGACTTCCCGAGATGAAAGGGTGGCGTGCGACATAATATTGGTTTAACTTAAATAACCATCAATAAAATTACTATTATTTATTGTGTGTAAAATATAGACTTATTGCGTTTTTTGGAGGGGGTTACGGGATATCAATAATTCAGACGTATTAACTTTTTTTTCGGTATATGTAATGCTGTTGTTGCTTTTTTTATTTTTTCTACGGTTTGTTATCGGGCTTTATATAATCCTAATTTACCGTAGCTCACTTCTAATAATGCTATATGCATGATAAATCATCTTCCTGAATATTATTATTATACAAGCGAAGGGAGATTATCATGACGACAGCATGCAGCACTCCGGGGAAAGTCGTTGATAACCATAGTATTAATGAGGTCGGAAAGCCACAATTACGTTCCGTAGACCTGAATTTACTCACCGTATTTGATGCGGTCATGCAAGAACAAAACATCACCCGCGCGGCGCATTCGCTCGGTATGTCACAGCCAGCGGTCAGTAATGCCGTTGCACGGCTTAAGTTAATGTTTAATGACGAGCTTTTTGTTCGTTATGGACGGGGGATCCAGCCGACTACGCGCGCATTTCAGCTTTTTGGCTCTATTCGTCAGGCGTTGCAATTAGTGCAAAATGAGTTACCTGGTTCCGGTTTTGAACCGGTGACCAGCGAACGCGTGTTTAATCTTTGTGTCTGCAGTCCGCTTGATAATTTTTTAACATCGATAATTTACAATAATGTTGAAAAACTCGCCCCACATATTCATTTGGTGTTTAAATCTGCGCTTAATCACAATACTGAACATCAATTGCGTTACCAGGAAGTTGAGTTTGTGGTCGGCTACGAAGAATTTCGTCGCCCGGAGTTTTCCTGTGTACCGCTTTTTAAAGATGACATGGTGCTGGTTGTCAGTAAAAAGCATCCGCGGATTGATGCGCTCATCACAGAAGCGGACGTTTTTAATGAGCAGCACGCGGTCGTTTCCCTGGAACGCTATGCTTCCTTTAGCCAGCCCTGGTACGATACGCCTGATAAGCAAAGCCGCATTGCCTATCAAGGGATGGCGCTGACCAGCGTGTTAAACGTGGTTTCACAAACCCACCTGGTGGCCATTGCGCCGCGTTGGCTGGTGGATGAATCTGCTGCGGCTCTGGAGTTACAGGCGCTTCCTCTGCCTTTGCGGCTGAAAAGCCGAACGTGCTATCTCTCCTGGCATGAGGCGGCAGGGCGTGACAAAGGTCACCAGTGGATGGAAGAGGTGTTGGTCTCTGTCTGCCGTCGCTAACAGGCCATCAATAAACCAGGCTTCAAACGCCTGGTTTATTCTGCATTGATTTTCACTGCCAGTATTTTGTCCTGATTTTCATCTGTAGTGGCGTCGGCGCTCGCGTTAAAAATGCATGAATTACTGAACATGCAGCGGTTCGGATGATGAATGGTCATCGTCTTTGCTTATTACAGATGTTTCCACCAATTCTGGTTTGTGGACTTCGTTTTTCCTCTTTTCCGGCGGGTGGGCAGCGGCGGTTTGCTCATTGCTTGCCAGATTTTGAGCGGTTATGGTAACTGCCATTCATAATCAGAAGGCAGGGACTTCCTGTTCTGTACAGTGCGACAGTGCGGAAATGATTTTCGCTGTCAATCGACAAACGAAAGCCTGGAGGCAAACCATGGAGATGTTGTCTGGAGCCGAGATGGTCGTCCGATCGCTTATCGATCAAGGCGTCAAGAAGGTGTTCGGTTATCCCGGAGGCGCGGTCCTCGATATCTACGATGCCCTGCATACTGTAGGCGGTATTGAACATGTGTTAGTACGCCATGAACAGGCCGCGGTGCACATGGCTGACGGGCTGGCGCGAGCAACGGGTGAAGTCGGGGTGGTGCTGGTGACTTCCGGTCCGGGGGCGACAAACGCCATCACCGGCATTGCCACGGCGTATATGGATTCGATTCCGCTGGTGGTGCTTTCCGGGCAGGTGGCGACCTCTTTAATTGGCTATGACGCTTTCCAGGAGTGCGACATGGTGGGGATTTCCCGCCCGGTGGTGAAACACAGTTTCCTGGTTAAGCAAGCCGAAGATATTCCCGGCGTATTAAAGAAAGCGTTCTGGCTGGCGGCCAGCGGGCGGCCAGGGCCGGTGGTGGTCGATCTGCCGAAAGACATTATGAATCCGGCTAACAAGTTGCCTTATGTCTGGCCGGAGTCGGTCAGCATGCGTTCCTATAACCCCACGACACAGGGGCACAAAGGGCAAATCAAACGCGCCCTGCAAACGCTGAGCGCAGCCAAAAAACCGGTTATCTATGTTGGTGGTGGCGCGATTAATTCCGCCTGTGAAATTCAACTGCGCCAGCTGGCGGAAAAGCTCAATTTACCGGTGGTATCGTCTTTGATGGGGTTGGGCGCATTCCCGGCGTCGCACCGTCAGGCGCTTGGCATGCTGGGTATGCACGGCACCTATGAAGCTAATATGACCATGCACAACGCTGATGTCATTTTTGCGGTGGGTGTGCGTTTTGACGATCGCACGACCAATAATCTGGCGAAATACTGCCCGGATGCTACGGTACTGCATATTGATATCGATCCGACGTCTATCTCTAAAACGGTGCAGGCGGATGTACCGATCGTGGGCGATGCGCGGCTGGTGCTGGAGCAAATGCTGGAGTTGCTGGAGCAAGAGGCGTATCCGCAATCGCCAGATGATATCCGCGACTGGTGGCTGCGCATCGATCAATGGCGTGCGCGACAGTGCCTGAAATATGACACGCAAAGTGAGAGCATCAAACCGCAGGCGGTGATCGAAACCATCTGGCGTTTAACCCATGGCGATGCGTATGTCACGTCTGATGTCGGGCAACACCAAATGTTTGCGGCGCTCTATTATCGTTTTGATAAGCCGCGACGCTGGATCAACTCCGGTGGGCTGGGCACCATGGGCTTTGGTTTGCCTGCGGCGCTTGGCGTAAAAATGGCCTTCCCGGATGAGATGGTCATCTGTGTCACCGGGGACGGCAGTATCCAGATGAATATTCAGGAGCTTTCTACGGCGCTGCAATATGAGTTGCCGGTGCTGGTGCTGAATCTGAACAACCGTTATCTGGGGATGGTGAAGCAGTGGCAGGATATGATCTATTCCGGTCGCCATTCGCAATCTTACATGCAGTCGCTACCGGATTTTGCCCGCCTGGCGGAAGCGTATGGTCACGTAGGTATCAATATTACGCGTCCGGAAGAGCTGGAGCAGAAGCTCGCGCAAGCGCTGGAGCAGGTGAAAAATAATCGCCTGGTGTTTGTTGATGTTACCGTTGACGGTAGTGAACACGTTTATCCGATGCAGATCCGCGGCGGCGGCATGGATGAGATGTGGTTAAGCAAAACGGAGAGGACCTGATTATGCGGCGGATACTGTCTGTCTTACTGGAAAATGAGTCGGGTGCGTTATCGCGCGTGATTGGTCTGTTCTCACAGCGTGGCTATAACATTGAAAGCCTGACGGTTGCGCCCACTGACGATCCCACATTGTCGCGCATGACGATCCAGACCGTCGGCGATCAGAAAGTGCTGGAGCAAATTGAAAAGCAACTGCATAAACTGGTCGATGTCCTGCGCGTGAATGAGCTGGGGCAGGGGGCGTACGTTGAGCGTGAGATTATGCTGGTGAAGATCCAGGCCAGCGGCTACGGGCGCGAAGAAGTGAAGCGCAATGCAGAGATCTTTCGCGGTCAGATCATTGATGTTACCCCGTCTATTTATACGGTTCAGCTTGCCGGCACCAGCGATAAGCTGGACGCATTTTTAGCCACCATTCGTGACGTAGCTAAAATCGTTGAAGTTGCCCGCTCCGGCGTCGTGGGGTTGTCACGCGGTGATAAAATCATGCGCTAAGCGTGATTAGTCTGCAGCATCTGAAGGCCTGACATCTGGTGTCGGGCCTTTTTTTTGCGAAATCAGATGGAACCAGAGACGAAAGCGGTTGCCGCAGTGCCTATTCTGCGCTTAGATGTTATGGAAATTAGCCTATATCCCTAAAAAGGTTATGGAGTGCATTATTTTAAGGGGCAATTGTGAAACTGGATGAAATCGCCCGGCTAGCCGGCGTCTCACGAACCACGGCAAGCTACGTCATCAATGGTAAGGCGAAGCAATATCGTGTCAGCGACAAAACCGTTGAAAAAGTCATGGCTGTCGTTCGTGAGCATAACTACCACCCGAATGCGGTAGCGGCTGGGTTGCGAGCAGGACGTACTCGCTCTATTGGGCTGGTTATCCCCGATCTCGAAAACACGAGTTACACGCGTATTGCTAACTATCTGGAACGGCAGGCCCGTCAGCGCGGTTATCAGTTGCTGATTGCCTGTTCAGAAGATCAACCAGATAACGAAATGCGCTGTATTGAACATCTCCTGCAGCGCCAGGTAGATGCCATCATCGTCTCCACTTCGTTGCCGCCGGAGCATCCGTTCTATCAGCGCTGGGCAAATGACTCCTTCCCGATTGTCGCACTGGATCGCGCGCTGGATCGTGAACACTTCACCAGCGTTGTCGGTGCCGATCAGGACGATTCAGAAATGTTGGCGGCGGAACTGCGCAAATTCCCGGCTGAACGTGTGCTGTACATGGGGGCGCTGCCGGAGCTCTCGGTAAGTTTCCTGCGTGAGCAAGGGTTCCGCACCGCCTGGAAAGACGATCCGCGCGAGGTGCAGTATCTCTATGCCAATAGCTACGAGCGAGAAGCCGCTGCTCAGCTGTTCGAAAAATGGCTGGAAACAAACCCAATGCCGCAGGCGCTGTTTATCACTTCGTTTGCATTATTGCAGGGGGTGCTGGACGTGACCTTGCGCCGCGACGGTAAACTGCCGTCTGATTTGGCCATTGCGACGTTTGGCGATCACGAGCTGTTGGATTTCCTGCAATGCCCGGTGCTGGCTGTTGCGCAGCGTCATCGTGATGTGGCAGAGCGTGTGCTGGAAATTGTGCTGGCAAGCCTCGACGAGCCGCGTAAACCGAAAGCGGGTCTGAGCCGCATCCGCCGCAATCTCTACCGCCGCGGGATATTAAGTCGCGTTTAACCACCGGCATTAAAGGCAGCGGCAGCTGCCTTTTTTGTTTTTGCCCCTGTCTTTAATCAATTTATTGCACTTTATCCACCTAAGATAAATCCTTATTTTTTATCAGGTGGTTTTTTTATTTATTCAGGTTGTTTCTTTAAATCCAATTTTTATGAGTTATTGAGAAGTAACTGAACATGATTTCTGTATTAAATTGTTACATCTGAAAAATGGGCGCAATTGCCGAATTAACAACCATTTCTGGCATGGGGGTTTTGTCATCGCTCATCCGCCGCCGCGCTAAGTGCAGCCTGACGTAACTGGCACTGTTCAGGGGCGTCAATATGTCTTAAAATGCCGCCCGCGTCGCAAACTGACACTTTATATTTCGCGCGCAGAAATTGAATGGTTTTAAACGCCGGTGCGCATATTCTGTTTTTTTTCTTGCAAATATTCATGACGTTAATTTGCCTCGTAAGCTGAGCAGTAATTCACCAACGCAGATATTCACTGCGAATAAGGGATCTTTTACTCTGGTTAGCCTTTGCGCTGGCTTGACAAGCTTTTCCTCCGCTCCGTAAACTCCCTTGGTGGGATTTTGTGGGATAAAGTGGTGAAAAAGATCACCCGGGGGTGAATCGGACATGTTCCGTGGCGCGACGTTAGTCAATCTCGACAGCAAAGGGCGGTTATCCGTTCCGACCCGTTATCGGGATTTGCTGCAGGAGAATGCTTCCGGTCAGATGGTGTGCACCATTGACATCCGTCACGCATGCCTGCTGCTTTACCCTCTGCCCGAATGGGAAATTATCGAGCAAAAATTGTCGCGTCTGTCGAGCATGAATCCGCTCGAGCGGCGCGTACAACGTTTATTGCTGGGACACGCCAGCGAGTGCCAGATGGATAGCGCCGGGCGTTTATTGATCGCACCTGTTTTGCGGCAACACGCCGGGCTGACCAAAGAAGTGATGCTGGTCGGGCAGTTCAATAAATTTGAGCTGTGGGACGAAACGACCTGGTATCAACAGGTCAAGGAAGATATCGACGCTGAGCAATCTGGTTCCGAAGCGCTTTCGGATCGATTGCAGGATTTGTCTCTGTAAAGATGATGGAAAATTTTAAACACACGACGGTGCTGCTGGATGAGGCCGTTAATGGCCTGAATATTCGTCCGGATGGCATTTACATCGATGGCACTTTTGGTCGCGGTGGTCACTCGCGCCTGATCCTCTCCCGTTTGGGAGCGGCAGGACGCTTGCTGGCGATCGATCGCGATCCGCAGGCGATTGCTGTAGCTCAAACCATTGATGATCCCCGCTTCTCCATCATTCATGGACCTTTCTCTGCGCTTGCTGATTATGTCAGCGAGCGTGAACTTGTTGGCAAGATCGACGGAATTCTTCTCGATCTTGGCGTTTCTTCACCGCAACTCGACGATCCTGAACGCGGTTTCTCCTTTATGCGTGATGGGCCGCTGGATATGCGTATGGATCCTACGCGTGGCCAGTCCGCCGCCGAATGGCTGCAAACCGCTGAAGAAGCCGACATTGCCTGGGTGCTGAAAACCTTTGGCGAAGAGCGTTTTGCCAAACGTATTGCCCGCGCCATTGTTGAGCGTAACCGCGTTGATCCGATGACCCGCACAAAAGCGCTGGCGGAAGTGGTTGCGGCGGCGACACCGGTGAAAGACAAGTTCAAACATCCCGCGACCCGTACCTTCCAGGCGGTGCGCATTTGGGTGAACAGTGAACTGGAGGAGATCGAGCAGGCGCTAAAAAACTCGCTCGGCGTGCTGGCCCCGGGAGGGCGGCTTTCGATTATCAGCTTCCATTCGCTGGAAGACCGGATTGTAAAACGCTTTATGCGTGAACAAAGCCGGGGCCCGCAGGTTCCTGCCGGGTTGCCGATGACCGAAGAGCAACTCAGGAAACTGGGTGGCCGTCAGTTGCGAGCATTAGGAAAGTTGATGCCGGGTGAAGAAGAAGTGGCTGAAAACCCACGTGCCCGTAGTTCAGTTCTGCGTATTGCAGAGAGGACGAACGCATGATCGGCAGAGTGACAGAGACCCTGAGCAAAATGAAGGGATCGTTAGGAAGCAACGAGCGCCATGCTTTGCCTGGCGTGATCGGCGACGATCTTTTGCGATTTGGGAAACTGCCACTCTGTCTGTTCATTTGCATCATCATGACGGCGGTGACGGTGGTGACCACCTCTCACCACACGCGCTTATTAACCGCGCAGCGCGAGCAGATGGTTCTCGAACGCGATGCGCTGGATATCGAGTGGCGCAACCTGATCCTGGAAGAGAATGCGCTTGGCGATCATAGCCGGGTTGAGCGGATCGCGACGGAAAAGCTGCAAATGCAGCATGTCGATCCTTCCCAGGAAAATATCGTAGTACAGAAATAGTGACGAATAAGGAATCACGCGACGCATGAAAGCAGCGGCGAAGACGCTTAAACCGAAACGCCAGGAAGAACAGGCCAACTTTGTGAGTTGGCGTTTTGCGTTGCTTTGCGGTTGCATTTTACTGGCGCTGGGATTCCTGCTTTGCCGGGTCGCGTATTTGCAAATCGTCAACCCGGATATGCTGGTGCGTGAAGGGGACATGCGTTCCCTGCGCGTTCAGGAAGTCGCGACATCGCGCGGGATGATTACCGATCGTTCCGGTCGTCCGCTGGCGGTAAGTGTGCCAGTGAAAGCCATTTGGGCCGATCCGAAAGAATTGCATGATGCAGGCGGCGTTACGCTGGATAACCGCTGGAAAGCACTTTCCGACGCGCTGAACATGCCGCTCGATCAACTCGCTGCGCGCATTAACGCCAACCCCAAAATGCGTTTTATCTATCTGGCCCGCCAGGTCAACCCGGATCTGGGCGACTACATCAAAAAACTCAAGCTTCCGGGCATCCACCTGCGAGAAGAGTCTCGTCGTTACTATCCGTCCGGGGAAGTGACCGCTCACCTCATTGGCTTTACCAACGTTGACAGCCAGGGGATTGAAGGGGTCGAGAAAAGTTTTGATAAGTGGCTCACCGGGCAACCCGGCGAGCGCGTTGTGCGTAAAGACCGCTATGGTCGCGTTATCGAAGATATTTCCTCAACGGACAGCCAGGCTGCGCATAACCTTGCGCTGAGCATCGATGAGCGCCTGCAGGCGCTGGTCTACCGTGAACTGAATAACGCGGTGGCATTTAACAAGGCAGAGTCCGGTAGCGCGGTGTTGGTAGATGTGAACACCGGCGAAGTGCTGGCAATGGCGAACAGCCCCTCGTACAACCCGAATAACTTCACCGGTACGGCGCAGGATGCCATGCGTAACCGCGCTATCACCGACGTCTTCGAACCGGGCTCCACCGTTAAACCTATGGTGGTGATGACCGCGTTGCAGCGCGGCGTCGTAAACCCTAATACGGTGTTAAATACCGTGCCTTATCGTATTAACGGCCATGAAATCAAAGACGTGGCGCGCTACAGCGAGTTAACCCTCACCGGGGTGCTACAGAAGTCGAGTAACGTTGGTGTGTCAAAACTGGCGTTAGCGATGCCCTCCTCAGCGTTAGTAGATACTTACTCACGTTTTGGACTGGGAAAAACGACCAATTTGGGGATGGTCGGGGAACGCAGTGGCTTATTTCCTCAAAAACAACGGTGGTCTGACATAGAGAGGGCCACCTTCTCTTTCGGCTACGGGCTAATGGTAACGCCGTTACAGTTAGCGCGTGTCTACGCAACGATTGGCAGCTATGGCATCTATCGCCCGCTGTCGATTACCAAAGTTGACCCGCCCGTGCCGGGCGAACGTGTCTTTGCCGAGCCTATCGTGCGCACCGTGGTGCACATGATGGAGAGCGTTGCGCTGCCAGGCGGCGGCGGGGTGAAGGCCGCCATCAAAGGGTATCGCATCGCTATCAAGACCGGTACAGCTAAAAAAGTCGGTCCGGACGGTCGCTATATCAATAAATACATTGCTTACACCGCTGGCGTCGCGCCTGCCAGCCGCCCGCGCTTTGCGCTGGTGGTGGTCATTAACGATCCGCAAGCGGGTAAATACTACGGTGGCGCCGTGTCCGCGCCGGTCTTTGGTGCCATCATGGGCGGCGTTCTGCGCACCATGAACATTGAGCCGGATGCGCTGACCACGGGCGAGAAAAGTGAGTTTGTAATTAATCAAGGCGAGGGAACAGGTGGCAGATCGTAATTTGCGCGACCTTCTCGCTCCGTGGGTGCCAGGTGCGCCGGAGCGAGCACTGCGGGAGATGACGCTCGACAGCCGTGTGGCTGCATCGGGCGATCTCTTTGTGGCGGTGGTCGGTCATCAGGCGGACGGGCGTCGTTATATCCCGCAGGCGATTGCGCAAGGTGTTGCTGCCATTATTGCTGAAGCGAAAGACGAAGCAAATGACGGTGAAATTCGTGAAATGCACGGCGTTCCGGTCATTTATCTCAGCCAGTTAAATGAGCGCCTTTCTGCGCTGGCGGGCCGTTTTTACGGTGAGCCTTCTGAACAATTACGCCTGATTGGCGTAACCGGCACCAACGGAAAAACCACCACCACGCAATTGCTGGCGCAATGGAGCCAGCTACTGGGCGAAACCAGCGCGGTGATGGGGACCGTCGGTAACGGTTTGTTGGGCAAAGTGAGCCCGACGGAAAACACCACCGGTTCAGCGGTGGATGTGCAGCATGTGATTGCCAGCCTCGCGAAGCAAGGGGCAACGCTTGCTGCGATGGAAGTCTCATCACACGGTTTGGTGCAGCATCGCGTTGCCGCACTGAAATTTGTCGCCTCCGTGTTTACCAATTTAAGCCGCGATCACCTCGATTATCACGGGGATATGACGCAGTACGAAGCGGCGAAATGGCTGCTGTTTTCCTCGCACCACTATGGTCAGGCGATCGTCAACGCCGATGACGAAGTGGGGCGCCGCTGGCTGGCGAATCTGCCGGATGCGGTCGCGGTATCGATGGAAGATCATATCAACCCGAACTGCCATGGCCGCTGGTTGAAAGCCGTGGCGGTGGATTATCACGACAGCGGCGCCACGATCCGCTTTGACTCCTCATGGGGTGAAGGCGAAATGGAAAGTCGTCTGATGGGCGCATTTAACGTCAGCAATCTGCTACTGGCGCTGGCAACGCTGCTGGCGTTGGGCTATCCGCTTCATGACTTACTGAAAACCGCATCCCAACTGCAGCCGGTTTGCGGGCGTATGGAAGTGTTCAGCGCACCGGGGAAACCGACGGTTGTCGTTGACTATGCCCATACGCCGGATGCGCTGGAAAAAGCGCTGCAGGCGGCGCGTCTGCACTGTACCGGCAAACTGTGGTGCGTGTTTGGCTGTGGCGGCGATCGTGATAAAGGCAAACGTCCGCTGATGGGCGCCATTGCTGAACAATTCGCGGATGTGCCGGTAGTGACCGATGACAACCCGCGCACAGAAGAGCCGCGGGCGATTATCAATGACATTCTTGCCGGGATGCTGGACGCCGGTCGTGCCCATGTGGTGGAAGGCCGCGCAGAAGCGGTGACCAATACCATCATGCAGGCCAAAGAGAACGACGTGGTGTTGCTGGCCGGTAAGGGCCACGAAGATTACCAGATTGTCGGTACGCGCCGTCTTGATTATTCCGACCGCGTGACGGCCGCGCGTTTGCTGGGGGTGGTGGCATGATTAGCGTAACGCTTGGCCAACTCACCGGCATTCTGCAGGGGGAATTACACGGTCAGGATGTCACTGTTGATGCGGTGACCAGCGATACCCGCAAATTAACGCCGGGTTGCCTGTTCGTGGCGCTGAAAGGCGAACGTTTCGATGCTCATGACTTTGCTGATAAAGCCAAAGAGGGCGGTGCGGGCGCGCTGCTGGTCAGCCGGAAACTGGATACCGACCTGCCGCAACTGGTGGTGAAGGATACCCGACTGGCGTTTGGCGAACTGGCTGCATGGGTTCGTCAGCAGGTTCCGGCTCGCGTCGTCGCGCTGACAGGATCTTCCGGCAAGACCTCGGTAAAAGAGATGACCGCCGCCATCCTCAGCGAGTGCGGGAATACCCTCTATACCGCAGGTAACCTCAACAACGATATCGGCGTGCCGATGACGCTGTTGCGTTTGACCAAAGCGCATCAGTACGCGGTGATTGAACTGGGGGCTAACCACCAGGGCGAAATCGCCTGGACCGTGGGACTGACCCGTCCGGAAGCCGCGCTGGTGAATAACCTGGCGGCGGCACACCTGGAAGGTTTTGGTTCGCTGGCGGGGGTGGCAAAGGCCAAAGGTGAAATCTACACCGGTCTGCCGGACAACGGCATCGCCATTATGAATGCCGATAACAATGACTGGCTGAACTGGCAGAGCATCATCGGCGATCGCAACGTCTGGCGCTTCTCGCCGAATGCGGCGAACAGTGATTTTACCGCCACCAACATTCATGTGACCTCGCACGGTACAGAGTTCACGTTACAAACGCCGGGCGGCAGCATTGATGTCACGCTGCCGTTGCCGGGCCGCCACAATATTGCCAATGCGCTGGCGGCGACCGCGCTGGCGATGGCGGTTGGCGCAAGCCTGGATGCGGTGAAGAAAGGTCTGGCGAATCTGAAAGCCGTACCTGGCCGCCTGTTCCCGGTTCAGTTGAGCGAAAATCAGCTGTTGCTGGATGACACTTACAACGCCAACGTCGGATCAATGACCGCTGCGGCGCATGTGCTGGCCGAAATGCCTGGCTACCGGGTGATGGTGGTGGGCGACATGGCTGAATTGGGCGATGAGAGCAAGGCCTGTCACATTCAGGTCGGTGAAGCGGCAAAAGCTGTCGGCATCGACAAGGTACTGAGCGTGGGAACATTGAGCCAGGCATTAAGTTCTGCCAGCGGTGTTGGCGAGCATTTTAACGATAAAGCGGCAGTGGTGGCGCGTTTAAAAACGCTGATTGCCGAACAACAAATTTTGACCATTTTGGTTAAAGGTTCACGTAGTTCCGCCATGGAAGAGGTGGTACGCGAATTACAGGAGAACGGGACATGTTAGTGTGGCTGGCCGAACATTTGGTCAAATATTATTCAGGCTTTAACGTCTTTTCTTATCTGACGTTTCGCGCCATTGTCAGCCTGCTGACCGCGCTCTTCATCTCGTTGTGGATGGGGCCGCGCATGATTGCCCGCCTGCAAAAACTCTCTTTTGGCCAGGTCGTACGTAACGATGGCCCGGAATCACACTTCAGCAAACGCGGTACCCCCACGATGGGCGGCATCATGATCCTTACCGCCATCGTTGTTTCCGTGCTGTTGTGGGCTTACCCGTCCAACCCGTACGTTTGGTGCGTGCTGGTTGTGTTGGTGGGCTACGGCGTAATTGGTTTTGTCGACGACTACCGCAAGGTGGTGCGTAAAGACACGAAAGGGCTAATCGCGCGCTGGAAATATTTCTGGATGTCAGTCATCGCACTGGGTGTGGCCTTTGCTTTGTACCTTGCGGGCAAAGATACCCCGGCGACCGAACTGGTGGTGCCGTTCTTTAAAGATGTGATGCCGCAACTGGGCTTGCTCTACATTGCGTTGGCCTACTTTGTGATTGTCGGCACCGGCAACGCGGTCAACCTGACAGATGGTCTGGATGGCCTGGCGATTATGCCCACGGTATTTGTTGCCGGCGGTTTTGCGCTGGTGGCCTGGGCGACCGGGAACATGAACTTTGCGAACTACCTGCATATTCCTTATCTGCGCCATGCCGGGGAACTGGTTATCGTCTGTACGGCGATTGTTGGCGCAGGGTTGGGTTTCTTGTGGTTTAACACCTACCCGGCTCAGGTCTTTATGGGCGATGTGGGATCGCTGGCGCTGGGCGGCGCGCTGGGCATTATCGCTGTGCTGCTGCGCCAGGAGTTCCTGCTGGTGATCATGGGTGGCGTATTTGTGGTGGAAACACTGTCGGTCATTTTGCAGGTCGGCTCCTTCAAGCTGCGCGGACAGCGCATTTTCCGTATGGCGCCGATTCACCATCACTATGAACTGAAAGGCTGGCCGGAGCCGCGCGTGATTGTGCGTTTCTGGATTATTTCGCTGATGCTGGTGCTGATTGGCCTGGCAACGCTGAAGGTACGTTAATCATGGCAGATTACCAGGGTAAAAAGGTCGTCATTATCGGTTTAGGCCTGACAGGTCTTTCCTGCGTAGACTTTTTCCTCGCGCGCGGCGTGACGCCGCGGGTGATGGATACGCGCGTTTCACCGCCGGGGCTGGATAAGCTGCCCGAAGAGGTGGAGCGCCATCTTGGTAGTCTTAACGATGACTGGCTGCTGGCGGCGGATCTGATCGTCGCAAGCCCGGGCATTGCGCTGGCTCACCCTTCTCTGAGCGCGGCGGCGGACGCCGGCATTGAGATCGTTGGCGATATTGAACTGTTCTGCCGCGAAGCGCAGGCACCGGTGGTGGCCATTACCGGTTCCAACGGCAAAAGCACCGTAACGAAGCTTGTGGGCGAGATGGCCGAAGCGGGCGGCGTCAATGTCGGCGTCGGCGGCAATATTGGTCTGCCTGCGCTGATGCTGCTGGATGAAGCGCGCGAGCTGTATGTTCTTGAGTTGTCCAGCTTCCAGCTCGAAACCACGTCGAGTCTGCAGGCGGTTGCGGCAACCATTCTGAATGTGACGGAAGATCATATGGATCGTTATCCGTTTGGTCTGCAACAGTATCGTGCGGCGAAACTGCGTATCTACGAAAACGCGAAAGTGTGCGTGGTCAATGCTGATGATGCGCTCACCATGCCGGTTCGCGGCGCGGACGAGCGCTGTGTCAGCTTTGGCGTGGATGTGGGCGATTATCACCTGAACCGCCAACAGGGTGAAACCTGGCTGCGGGTAAAAGGTGAAAAAGTGCTGAACGTAAAAGAGATGAAACTGAGCGGACAGCATAACTACACCAACGCGCTGGCTGCGCTGGCGCTGGCCGATGCCGCTGGTTTACCGCGCGCCAGCAGCCTGAAAGCGCTGACGACATTTACCGGTCTGGCGCATCGCTTCCAGTTGGCGCTGGATCATAACGGCGTGCGCTGGATCAACGATTCGAAAGCCACCAATGTCGGGAGTACCGAAGCGGCGCTAAATGGCCTGCATGTTGACGGTACGCTGCATTTGCTGCTGGGTGGTGACGGTAAGTCCGCCGATTTTTCGCCGCTGAAGCGTTATCTCGGTGGCGATCGCGTGCGTTTGTACTGCTTTGGCCGCGATGGTGCGGAGTTGGCAGCGTTGCGCCCGGAGATCGCCGATCAAACCGATACCATGGATCAGGCGATGCGCCTTATCGCTTCGCGTGTGCAACCGGGCGATATGGTGCTGTTGTCACCGGCGTGCGCCAGCCTGGATCAGTTTAAGAATTTTGAACAACGGGGCGATGTCTTTACCCGTCTGGCGCAGGAGTTAGGTTGATGCGTTTAACTCTCCCCCGCCCGAGAATGCCGCGCCTGCCAGGATTTGGGATCCTGGCGTGGCTGTTTGCGGCATTAAAAGGCTGGGTGATGGGCTCCAGAGAGAAAGATACCGACAGCCTGGTGATGTATGACCGCACGCTACTGTGGTTGACGCTGGGCCTGGCGGCTATCGGTTTTGTGATGGTGACCTCGGCGTCAATGCCGGTGGGGCAACGTCTCACTAACGATCCCTTTTTCTTTGCTAAACGCCATGCGTTGTATCTGTTCCTTGCGTTTTGCTCGGCGGCGATCACGTTGCGGTTACCGATGGAGTTCTGGCAGAAGTACAGCTCTGTCATGCTGATCGCTGCGATCATTATGCTGCTGGTGGTGCTGGTTGTGGGGAGTTCCATTAACGGGGCGTCGCGCTGGATTGACCTTGGTCTGATGCGTTTTCAGCCTGCGGAGTTCACCAAACTGTCGCTGTTCTGTTATCTGGCGAACTACCTCGTGCGTAAGGTCGATGAAGTGCGTAATAACCTGCGCGGCTTCCTCAAACCGATGGGGGTGATTCTGGTGCTGGCGGTATTACTGCTGGCGCAGCCGGACCTGGGTACCGTGGTGGTGCTGTTTATTACGACGCTGGCGATGTTGTTCCTGGCGGGGGCGAAGTTGTGGCAGTTTATCGCCATTATCGGTATGGGCATTTCGGCAGTTGTGCTGCTGATCCTCGCAGAACCGTACCGTATCCGCCGCGTGACGTCGTTCTGGAACCCGTGGGAAGATCCGTTTGGCAGTGGTTATCAGTTAACCCAGTCGTTGATGGCGTTTGGCCGCGGCGAACTGTGGGGACAAGGGCTGGGTAATTCCATACAGAAACTGGAGTACTTGCCGGAAGCGCATACCGACTTCATCTTCTCCATTATCGGGGAAGAGCTCGGTTATATCGGTGTGGTGCTGGCGCTTTTAATGGTATTCTTCGTCGCTTTCCGCGCCATGTCCATCGGGCGTAAAGCGCTGGATATTGACCACCGCTTCTCAGGTTTTCTGGCGTGCTCTATTGGTATCTGGTTTAGCTTCCAGGCTCTGGTTAACGTAGGGGCGGCCGCAGGTATGCTGCCGACCAAGGGGTTGACGTTGCCGCTGATCAGCTACGGTGGCTCCAGCTTATTAATTATGTCGATGGCGATTACGCTGTTGCTGCGAATAGATTATGAAACGCGTCTGGAAAAAGCCCAGGCGTTTACACGAGGTTTGCGATGAGTGGTCAACCGAAGCGGTTAATGGTGATGGCGGGCGGCACCGGCGGGCATGTATTCCCCGGGCTTGCGGTCGCGCACCATTTAATGGATCAGGGCTGGCAAGTGCGCTGGCTTGGAACCGCGGATCGCATGGAGGCCGATCTGGTGCCTAAACATGGGATCGAGATCGACTTTATTCGTATCTCTGGCCTGCGTGGCAAAGGGATCAAGGCGCAGTTGTTGGCGCCGGTGCGCATTTTCAACGCCTGGCGTCAGGCGCGCGCGATTATGCAGCGCTTTAAACCCGACGTGGTGCTGGGAATGGGTGGTTATGTTTCTGGCCCTGGTGGCCTGGCGGCCTGGTCGCTGGGGATCCCGGTGGTGCTGCATGAGCAAAACGGCATTGCCGGTTTGACCAACAAATGGCTGGCGAAAATTGCCACCAAAGTGATGCAGGCATTTCCTGGTGCTTTCCCGAAAGCGGAAGTGGTGGGTAACCCGGTTCGCGTTGATGTGCTGGCGCTGCCGCTGCCGCAGCAGCGTTTACCGGGGCGCGATGGCCCGGTGCGTGTGCTGGTTGTCGGCGGCTCGCAAGGCGCACGCGTACTGAATCAGACCATGCCGCAGGTGGCGGCAAAACTGGGTGAGTCGGTGACACTCTGGCATCAGAGCGGTAAAGGCGCACAACAGGAGGTTGAGCAGGCTTACGCCGCTGCGGGGGCGCCTCAGCATAAAGTGACGGAATTTATTGACGATATGGCGCAAGCCTACGCGTGGGCGGATGTGGTGGTTTGCCGTTCCGGCGCGCTGACGGTCAGTGAAATTGCCGCTGCTGGTTTACCGGCGTTGTTCGTGCCGTTCCAGCATAAGGACCGGCAGCAATACTGGAATGCGCTGCCGCTGGAAAAAGCCGGTGCGGCGAAGATTCTGGAGCAACCGCAATTCACCGCTGACGCGGTGGCGGCGATCCTCGCGGGCTGGAACCGCGAAGCATTACTGGATATGGCGGAGCGCGCGCGTGCGGCGGCCATTCCGGATGCCACCGAACGAGTGGCGCATGAAGTGAGCCTGGCAGCACAGGCCTAAATACTGGCGGCGCCTGTTGCGCCGCGCGAATTTGAAGTAGTCGATGGCGTTTAGAGAATGAATACACAAGAACTGGCGAAACTGCGTTCAATCGTGCCCGAGATGCGTCGCGTCCGGCACATTCACTTCGTTGGCATTGGCGGTGCCGGCATGGGTGGTATTGCCGAAGTACTGGCCAACGAAGGCTATCAGATCAGCGGTTCCGATCTGGCCCCGAACCCGGTAACGCAACAGTTGACGTCGCTTGGCGCCACTATTTATTTCAATCACCGCCCGGAAAACGTGAGTGATGCCAGCGTTGTTGTGGTCTCCAGCGCTATTTCTGCCGATAACCCGGAGATTGTCGCGGCACATGAAGCGCGTATTCCGGTGATCCGCCGTGCGGAGATGCTGGCGGAGTTAATGCGTTTTCGTCATGGCATCGCGATTGCGGGAACGCATGGTAAAACCACCACCACGGCGATGGTGGCAAGTATTTACGCGGAAGCCGGACTGGATCCGACGTTCGTTAACGGTGGTCTGGTGAAAGCCGCCGGGGTGCATGCGCGCCTGGGTCACAGCCGTTATTTGATTGCCGAAGCAGACGAGAGCGATGCCTCTTTCCTGCATTTACAACCGATGGTGGCGATTGTCACCAATATCGAAGCCGACCATATGGATACCTACCAGGGCGACTTTGAGAATTTGAAAACGACGTTTATCAACTTCCTGCATAACCTGCCGTTCTATGGCCGTGCAGTGATGTGCGTTGATGATCCGGTGATCCGTGAGCTGCTGCCGCGTGTGGGCCGGCAGACAACGACCTACGGTTTTAGCGACGATGCGGACGTTCGCGTTGAGAATTATCGCCAGATTGGGCCGCAGGGGCACTTTACGCTGGTGCGCCAGGATAAACCGGAACTGCGTGTGACGCTGAATGCGCCGGGCCGTCATAACGCCCTGAATGCCGCTGCCGCCGTTGCCGTGGCGACAGAGGAAGGTATTGAAGATGCGGCCATTCTGCGTGCGCTGGAAAGTTTCCAGGGAACCGGGCGTCGTTTCGACTTCCTTGGTGAATTCCCGCTGGAAGGGGTGAATGGCAAACCGGGTACTGCCATGCTGGTTGACGACTACGGTCATCACCCGACCGAAGTGGATGCCACCATTAAAGCAGCACGCGCGGGCTGGCCGGATAAAAAACTGGTGATGGTATTCCAGCCTCACCGTTATACCCGTACCCGCGATCTGTATGACGACTTTGCCAATGTGCTGACGCAGGTCGATGCGCTGCTGATGCTGGAAGTGTATCCGGCGGGCGAAGCGGCGATCCCGGGCGCGGATAGCCGTTCGCTGTGCCGTACCATTCGTGGTCGCGGTAAGATCGATCCGATTCTGGCATCCGATCCAGGCCAGGTTGCGGCTATGCTGGCACCGGTGCTGACCGGTAATGATCTGATCCTGATTCAGGGCGCTGGCAACATCGGCAAAATCGCCCGCAGTCTGGCGGAGAGTAAGCTGAAGCCACAGACCCCGGAGGAGAGCAATGGCTGAGAAAGTCGCTGTTCTGCTCGGTGGCACCTCCGCAGAGCGTGAGGTTTCGCTCAATTCCGGTGCTGCGGTGATTAGCGGCTTACGTGAAGGCGGTGTGGATGCGCATGGCGTTGATCCGCGCGATGTTGATGTCACTCGCCTGAAAGAGATGGGCTATAGCAAAGCGTTTATCGCGTTGCATGGTCGCGGCGGTGAAGATGGTACGTTGCAGGGGTTACTGGAACTGACCGGCATGGCCTATACCGGTAGCGGCGTGATGGCATCGGCGATTTCGATGGATAAATTACGCAGTAAGCTGCTGTGGCAAGGGGCGGGACTGCCGGTTGCGCCTTCTGTTGGCATCACGCGCGATGAGTTCGAAATAGGCCTAAAAAGTGATGATATTCAACGCATTGACCAACTGGGGTTACCCGTTATTGTCAAGCCCAGCCGTGAAGGCTCCAGCGTTGGGATGTCGAAAGTCGACAACAGTGATGATCTGCACGCAGCATTAGCGCTTGCGTTTCAATATGATGATGACGTTCTGATCGAAAAATGGCTGAGTGGGCCCGAATTTACCGTGGCGATACTCGGAAATGAAATTTTACCGTCGATCCGCATTCAACCGTCGGGAATCTTCTATGATTATGAGGCGAAGTATCTCTCTGATGAGACGAAATATTTCTGCCCATCAGGTCTGGAAGAAGAGCGTGAAGCGGTTTTACAGTCCCTGGTGCTTAAAGCCTGGCGTGTTTTAGGTTGTCGCGGGTGGGGGCGAATTGATGCGATGCTGGATAGCGACGGTCAGTTTTACTTGCTGGAAGCGAACACCTCGCCGGGGATGACAAGCCATAGCCTGGTGCCGATGGCGGCGCGACAGGCAGGGCTGAGCTTCTCGCAACTTGTGGTTCGCATTCTGGATCTGGCGGAGTGATATGTCTCAGGCTGCGCTGAACACGCGAAACCGTGACGAGGAAGCGGTATCGGCTTCCCGGCGGAATAATGGAACGCGTCTTGCAGGCATTGTGTTCCTGCTGGCGGTGCTGTGCACCGTGTTTGTTAGCGGCTGGGTGGTGCTGGGGTGGATGGATGATGCGCAGCGGTTGCCGTTGTCGAAACTGGTGGTGACGGGCGATCGCCACTACACGCGCAATGATGATATTCGCCAGACGATTCTGGCGTTGGGCGCACCCGGCACCTTTATGACGCAAGACGTGAACATTATTCAGAGTCAGATAGAGCGTCTGCCCTGGATAAAGCAGGCAAGCGTTCGCAAGCAGTGGCCGGACGAATTGAAGATTCATCTGGTTGAATATGTGCCCATAGCACGGTGGAATGATCAGCATATGGTTGATGTGGACGGCAATTCTTTCAGCGTGCCGGCCGAACGAACCAGTAAACAAGTTTTACCGATGTTGTACGGTCCCGAAGGCAGCGAAAGCGAAGTGTTACAGGGCTACCGCGATATGGGACAAGTGCTGGCTAAGGATAAGTTCACGTTGAAAGAAGCGGCGATGACCGCACGGCGTTCATGGCAGTTAACGCTGAATAATGACATCAAGCTTAATCTGGGCCGTGGCGATACCATGAAACGCCTGGCGCGCTTTATTGAACTCTACCCGGTTCTTCAGCAGCAGGCGCAAACGGATGGCAAAGAGATAAGCTACGTGGATTTACGCTATGACTCAGGCGCGGCTGTAGGCTGGAAAGCGGCCCCTGTTCAGGAACCGAATCAGCAGCAAAATCAGGCACAACAGAATCAGGCACAGGCAGAGCAACAATGATCAAGGCGACGGACAGAAAACTGGTAGTTGGACTGGAGATTGGCACCGCGAAGGTAGCCGCTTTAGTAGGGGAAGTTCTGCCCGATGGCATTGTGAATATCATTGGCGTGGGGAGTTGCCCATCCCGTGGGATGGACAAAGGTGGTGTAAACGATTTGGAATCGGTGGTGAAGTGCGTGCAACGCGCCATCGATCAGGCTGAACTGATGGCCGATTGCCAGATCTCCTCGGTCTACCTTGCGCTGTCGGGGAAACATATTAGTTGCCAGAATGAAATTGGCATGGTGCCGATTTCAGAAGAAGAAGTGACGCAGGAAGATGTTGAAAACGTGGTGCATACCGCCAAGTCGGTGCGTGTACGTGATGAACACCGCGTTTTGCATGTCATTCCGCAAGAGTATGCCATTGACTACCAGGAAGGCATCAAAAACCCGGTAGGTCTGTCTGGCGTGCGTATGCAGGCAAAGGTGCATTTGATCACCTGTCATAACGATATGGCGAAAAACATCGTTAAAGCGGTTGAACGATGTGGGTTAAAAGTTGACCAACTTATTTTCGCAGGGCTGGCTTCCAGCTACTCCGTATTAACGGAAGATGAGCGTGAATTGGGGGTCTGCGTTGTCGATATCGGCGGTGGTACAATGGACATGGCGGTCTACACTGGCGGTGCGCTGCGTCATACCAAAGTGATCCCTTACGCAGGGAATGTGGTAACCAGCGACATCGCTTACGCTTTCGGTACACCGCCAAGCGATGCAGAAGCGATCAAGGTTCGCCATGGTTGCGCGTTGGGTTCGCTGGTGGGTAAAGATGAGAGTGTTGAGGTGCCGAGTGTGGGTGGGCGTCCACCGCGTAGTCTGCAGCGTCAGACGTTAGCGGATGTGATTGAACCGCGCTACACCGAGCTGCTCAATCTGGTGAACGACGAAATTTTGCAGTTGCAGGAACAACTTCGTCAGCAAGGGGTGAAACATCACCTGGCGGCGGGGATTGTATTGACCGGCGGCGCGGCGCAAATTGAAGGTCTGGCGGCCTGCGCGCAGCGCGTGTTCCATACGCAGGTGCGTATTGGCGCGCCGCTCAATATTACTGGCTTAACCGATTATGCCCAGGAGCCTTACTATTCAACGGCGGTTGGGCTGCTTCACTACGGGAAAGAGACCCATTTGAGTGGTGAAGCGGAAGTGGAAAAACGTGTGTCAGTTGGCTCGTGGTTCAAAAGAATCAATAGCTGGCTGCGAAAAGAGTTTTAATTTTTTTCAGAGACCGCCGAAAATTAACGGTCTCAGGCGACAGGCACAAGACGGAGAGAAACTATGTTTGAACCAATGGAATTAACCAACGACGCGGTGATTAAAGTCATCGGCGTCGGTGGCGGCGGCGGTAATGCCGTAGAACATATGGTGCGCGAGCGCATTGAGGGTGTTGAATTCTTCGCAGTGAATACCGACGCGCAGGCGTTGCGTAAAACGGCGGTAGGTCAAACCATCCAGATCGGTGGTGGAATCACTAAAGGTCTGGGCGCTGGGGCAAACCCTGAAGTTGGCCGTAACGCCGCGGAAGAAGACCGTGAAGCGCTGCGCGCTGCGCTGGAAGGCGCTGATATGGTCTTTATTGCTGCGGGCATGGGCGGCGGGACCGGTACTGGCGCTGCACCAGTCGTCGCCGAAGTGGCAAAAGATCTGGGTATCCTGACCGTTGCTGTGGTGACTAAGCCTTTCAACTTCGAAGGCAAGAAGCGCATGGCATTCGCGGAGCAGGGTATTACTGAACTGTCCAAGCATGTTGACTCACTGATCACTATCCCGAACGACAAGCTGCTGAAAGTGCTGGGTCGCGGCATCTCTCTGCTGGATGCTTTCGGTGCAGCGAATGACGTGCTGAAAGGCGCGGTGCAGGGTATCGCAGAGCTGATTACGCGTCCGGGCCTGATGAACGTTGACTTTGCAGACGTGCGTACGGTGATGTCCGAAATGGGCTATGCGATGATGGGCTCCGGCGTTGCCAGTGGTGAAGACCGTGCGGAAGAAGCCGCCGAAATGGCGATCTCCAGCCCGCTGCTGGAAGATATCGACCTGTCTGGTGCGCGTGGCGTGTTGGTTAACATCACGGCGGGCTTTGACCTGCGCCTGGATGAGTTCGAAACTGTAGGTAATACTATCCGTGCGTTTGCTTCGGATAATGCGACCGTGGTTATCGGTACTTCTCTCGATCCGGATATGAACGACGAACTGCGCGTGACTGTGGTGGCGACCGGTATCGGTATGGACAAACGTCCGGAAATCACGCTGGTGACAAACAAACAAGCGCAACAGCCTGTGATGGATCGTTACCAGCAGCATGGCATGCAGCCGATGCAGCAGGAGCAGAAACCGGCGAAAGTGGTTAACGACAATGCGCCGCAGACCACTAAAGAGCCGGATTATCTGGATATTCCAGCGTTTCTGCGTAAGCAAGCGGACTAAGAATTTGCTGGAAGTTGGGCTTCTTCGCTCTTTGTGCTAAACTGGCCCACCGATTGTGTTATACAATTTGGTTGGATTGGTAATTAGGCGAGATTATACGATGATCAAACAAAGGACACTTAAACGTATCGTTCAGGCGACTGGCGTCGGTTTGCATACCGGCAAGAAAGTCACCCTGACGTTGCGCCCTGCGCCGGCAAATACCGGGGTCATCTATCGTCGCACTGACTTAAATCCACCGGTAGACTTTCCGGCTGATGCTAAATCTGTGCGTGATACTATGCTCTGTACTTGTCTGGTCAACGAGCATGACGTGCGGATTTCGACCGTCGAGCATCTGAATGCTGCTCTGGCGGGGCTGGGTATCGACAACATCGTTGTTGAAGTCGATGCGCCGGAAATCCCGATTATGGATGGCAGTGCTGCACCGTTCGTCTACTTGCTGCTGGATGCAGGGATCGAAGAGCTGAACAGCGCCAAAAAATTTGTGCGCATCAAAAACACCGTGCGTGTTGAAGACGGCGATAAATGGGCTGAGTTTAAACCGCACAACGGTTTTTCTCTCGATTTTACCATCGACTTCAATCACCCGGCGATTGATGCAAGCACGCAACGCTACGCGATGAACTTCTCTGCCGACGCATTTATGCGCCAGATTAGCCGTGCGCGTACCTTCGGTTTCATGCGTGATATCGAATACCTCCAGTCCCGTGGATTGTGCCTGGGCGGTAGCTTCGATTGTGCCATCGTAGTTGACGATTATCGCGTACTGAACGAAGACGGCCTGCGTTTCGAAGATGAGTTTGTTCGCCACAAAATGCTGGATGCGATTGGCGACCTGTTCATGTGTGGTCACAACATCATTGGTGCGTTTACGGCGTATAAATCCGGTCACGCACTGAACAACAAGCTGTTGCAGGCTGTTCTGGCAAAACAGGAAGCCTGGGAATATGTGACCTTCGAAGACGAAGCGGAATTGCCGCTGGCGTTCAAAGCCCCGTCTACGGTTCTGGCATAACGCCATAACTGCAAAAATCGACTGGTTAACCTGGCACTCTCTCCGGTCAGGGTGGCCAGTCGTTTTTATTTGTACGTTTGCAACAATCCTCTTTTCATTCCCTTCTCTTCTGAACAGACCTCTTGCGGCGCGATCGCTGTTTTCGTAACCACTTTTATCCCTCTGGCACCGGAATACTGCTGCGGTGCAGGCGGCTTTAGTGGTAAAATCCGTGCGCAAAAGGACACATACAGAAGCACATTCGGGTAAGCGTTATTTTTGGGTGGAGCAAGTGAGCGGAATACTGACGCGCTGGCGACAATTTGGTAGACGCTATTTCTGGCCGCATCTCTTATTAGGGATGGTCGCGGCGAGCCTTGGCTTGCCCGCACTTGCTGGTAGCGCCGAACCCACGCAAACGCCGCGCGAAACTACCCGTAATCACGACAGCACCGGCACGGTTAATTTCACCAGCCTTGCTTTACTGGAAGCCAATCGTCGTCCTAACTTTACTGTCGATTACTGGCATCAACATGCCATCCGCACCGTTATTCGTCATCTTTCGTTTGCCATGGCGCCTCAAGCGCTGCCTGTTGCGACGGAAGAGCCACTGCCGATTCAGGCACATCATCTCGCTTTACTGGATACGCTCAGCGCGTTACTGAACCAGGAAGGGAAACCGCCAGCGATTGTTCGCCTGGCACTCCAGACAACGGCTATACCTGACGCCGCGTTCCGTATTGCCACCTGGTTAGGTCAGGTGCAGGGCATTCGCGCCGGCCCTCTTCGCCTCAGCTAAAAAAAGAGTCCTTTATTCATTTTTTTAGCTCCGCAGAGCGGGGCGTTTGAGATTTTTATTATGCTTATCAAATTATTAACTAAAGTTTTCGGTAGTCGTAACGATCGTACACTGCGCCGTATGCGTAAAGTCGTGGCCCAAATCAATGCCATGGAACCGGAAATGGAAAAGCTCAGCGATGATGAGCTGAAAGCCAAAACCGCAGAGTTCCGTGCGCGCCTGGAAAAAGGCGAAAGCGTTGAGAGCCTGATCCCTGAAGCCTTCGCCGTGGTGCGCGAGGCAAGTAAACGTGTGTTCGGCATGCGTCACTTCGATGTGCAACTGCTGGGCGGCATGGTTCTCAACGAGCGTTGCATCGCAGAGATGCGTACCGGTGAAGGTAAAACCCTGACCGCAACCCTGCCTGCTTACCTCAACGCCCTGAGCGGCAAAGGCGTCCACGTTGTTACCGTCAACGACTATCTGGCTCAGCGTGACGCCGAGAACAACCGTCCTCTGTTCGAATTCCTCGGTATGAGCGTGGGTATCAACCTGCCGAACATGCCTGCTGTTGCTAAACGTGAAGCCTATGCGGCCGATATCACCTACGGTACCAACAACGAATACGGTTTTGACTACCTGCGCGATAACATGGCATTCAGCCCTGAAGAGCGTGTGCAACGTAAACTGCACTATGCGCTGGTGGATGAGGTGGACTCCATCCTTATCGATGAAGCGCGTACCCCGCTGATCATTTCCGGTCCGGCAGAAGACAGCTCCGAGCTGTACAAAAAAGTCAATAAAATCATCCCGCATCTGGTTCGTCAGGAGAAAGAAGACTCCGACACTTTCCAGGGTGAAGGCCACTTCTCAGTGGATGAAAAAGCGCGTCAGGTTACGCTGACTGAACGCGGCCTGGTGCTGATTGAAGAGCTGCTGGTCAAAGAAGGCATCATGGACGAAGGCGAGTCACTGTACTCTCCTGCCAACATCATGCTGATGCACCACGTGACTGCGGCACTGCGTGCTCACGCATTGTTCACCCGTGATGTGGATTACATTGTGAAAGACGGCGAAGTCATTATCGTCGACGAACACACCGGCCGTACCATGCAAGGGCGTCGCTGGTCTGATGGTCTGCATCAGGCGGTGGAAGCCAAAGAAGGTGTGGATATCCAGAACGAAAACCAGACGCTGGCGTCCATTACCTTCCAGAACTACTTCCGTTTGTATGAAAAACTGGCAGGTATGACCGGTACGGCAGATACCGAAGCGTTTGAATTCAGCTCGATTTATAAACTTGATACCGTGGTGGTTCCCACCAACCGTCCGATGATCCGTAAAGATATGGCGGATCTGGTCTATATGACCGAAGCGGAAAAAATCCAGGCGATTATCGAAGATATTAAAGAGCGTACTGCGAAAGGGCAGCCGGTTCTGGTTGGGACCATCTCGATCGAGAAATCAGAAGTGGTGTCTGAGGAACTGACCAAAGCGGGCATCAAGCACAACGTACTGAACGCCAAATTCCACGCCAAAGAGGCGGACATTGTGGCGCAAGCGGGCTATACCGGTGCGGTGACCATTGCCACCAACATGGCGGGGCGTGGTACGGATATTGTGCTGGGTGGTAGCTGGCAGGCGGAACTGGCGGAGCTCGAAGAACCGACGGCAGAGCAAATCGCCAAAGTGAAAGCCGACTGGCAGGTGCGCCATGATGCGGTGCTGGCGGCGGGTGGTCTGCACATTATTGGTACCGAGCGTCATGAGTCTCGTCGTATCGATAACCAGTTGCGCGGCCGTTCTGGCCGTCAGGGGGATGCGGGTTCTTCCCGTTTCTATCTCTCTATGGAAGATGCCCTGATGCGTATTTTCGCTTCCGATCGCGTCTCTGGCATGATGCGTAAACTGGGGATGAAACCGGGCGAAGCGATTGAGCACCCGTGGGTCACCAAGGCTATTGCTAATGCGCAGCGCAAAGTGGAAAGCCGTAACTTCGATATTCGTAAGCAACTGCTGGAATATGACGATGTTGCTAACGACCAGCGTCGCGCAATTTACACCCAGCGTAACGAACTGCTGGATGTAACCGATGTGAGTGAAACCATCGCCAGCATTCGCGAAGATGTTTTCAAAGCTACCATCGATGGTCATATTCCACCGCAGTCGCTGGAAGAAATGTGGGATGTTCCTGGTCTGCAGGAACGCCTGAAAAATGATTTCGATCTCGACCTGCCTATCGCTGACTGGCTGGATAAAGAACCGGATCTGCACGAAGAAACGCTGCGTGAGCGTATCCTGCAAAGCGCCATTGAAACCTATCAGCGTAAAGAAGAGGTGGTTGGCGCTGAGATGATGCGTCACTTCGAGAAAGGCGTGATGCTGCAAACGCTGGATTCACTGTGGAAAGAGCACCTGGCCGCAATGGATTACCTGCGTCAGGGGATCCACCTGCGTGGCTACGCGCAAAAAGATCCGAAGCAGGAATATAAACGCGAGTCCTTCGCTATGTTCGCCGCCATGCTGGAGTCACTGAAATATGAAGTGATCAGTACGCTCAGCAAAGTACAGGTGCGGATGCCGGAGGAAGTCGAGGCCATGGAGCTGCAGCGCCGTCAGGAAGCTGAGCGTCTGGCGCAAATGCAACAGTTAAGCCATCAGGATGATGAAACTGAAGCCGCTGCTGCGCTTGCTGCGCAGACGGGTGAGCGCAAAGTGGGTCGTAATGATCCTTGCCCTTGTGGTTCCGGTAAAAAATACAAACAGTGCCACGGCCGTCTGGCATAACGCATTGATAATAATAAAAAGGCGCAGAATTCTGCGCCTTTTTTATGGAGTCTGCATCATGAAAATACTGAACATCGCCGTTGGGATCATTCGTAACCCGCAAGGGGAAATTTTTATTACTCAGCGCGCTGCTGATGCGCATATGGCGAATAAATGGGAATTTCCTGGCGGAAAAATTGAAGCGGGCGAAACGCCGGAGCAGGCAATGATCCGCGAACTTCAGGAGGAGGTTGGTATTACGCCTCTTCAGGCAGAACTGTTTGATAAGCTGGAATATCAGTTCCCCGATCGCCACATCACCCTGTGGTTCTGGTTGGTAGAAAGCTGGGAAGGGGAGCCATGGGGTAAAGAGGGGCAGCCGGGTCATTGGGTTGCGCAAGACGCACTCGATGCTGACAAATTTCCCCCGGCAAACGAACCGGTGATAGCCAGGTTACTGGCTGACTGACCCTGATTTGCCTGCCAGGCGAAGCGCCTGCAGGCAACAGTGCTTAGTGCTGTTCTTCGCTCCAGTCATCGCTGTCCGACAGATTGCCGTCGCTGGGGATACGTTTCTCTTCTGCTGCCCACTCGCCCAAATCAATCAGCTGGCAACGTTTCGAACAGAACGGGCGAAACGGGCTGCTTTCTCCCCAGACAACAAGTTTCCCGCACGTTGGGCAGTTTACGGTAGTTTCTTCAGACATCTTCACTCCTTAACAGCAGGCCAGTTCAAAATCGAGACGCTCGGGAACCACGCCATGCTCGCTGTCCAGCGGCATAAAGCGAATGGCGAAGCGGCTCTTATGGCCGGAGATTTGCGGGTATAACTGGTCTTCCAGCGACAATTGCAGACGCAACAAATCGGCGTCATCGCCGTTATCCTGGTAAAAACCGTTCAGGCTGGTCTGGCGGCGGAACGGCGCGGCATTGCGGATCAAATCGAGGATCAACGTCAGGGTCTGCGTCAGCGGCGCCAGGCTGTCCAGCCAGACCGCAATTTGCGCATCCCGCTGTTCCTGCGGCAGGTGCAGCCACATATGCAGCGTCGGCAAATCAAAGCTGCAGCATCCACCGGGAATGCTCAGACGCTGGCGCACCAGGCCTATCAGACGGTCTTCGCGCAGTTGTTGGCCAATACGTGGGGCACTCATCAGCACGGCTCCGCTCGCTTTTAATTGCTGGCGGACAGCTTCAATCCGGCTCAGATCCACACCGGGAACATCACTCCATGCCTGCAGTTTACGCTGCTGGCGCTCCAGTTCTTTCAGAAGCTCGGTACGAGTATCACCCCGTTCAAACACATCCAGCAAATCACCAACGTTACGGAAAAAGTGCAACGCATCGGCATGGTCGCTCAGCGGTAAATGGACAGAGAGCTGTTGCAGTAAAAACTCGACACGCAACCAGGTACGCATCTTTTCGTTAAGCGGATGTTCAAAAAGGATGTGGGTGTGCATTTACGGTTTTTCCTGTGAAACGGCCTGCCGGGCATACGCCAGATATGCGGTGTGCAGGCGGGCAACATCCGATGCTATCGCATCCGGTGCGCCATTATTGTCAATAACATCATCCGCGACGGCAAGTCGCGCTTCGCGAGTGACCTGGGCCGCGAGAATATTTTTAGCATGTTCGCGGCTGACGCCATCACGCTGCATGGTGCGTGAAATCTGTGTCTCTGGTAAGACGTCAATAACCAAAACCCGATCGGCTTTGTGATGCAGCTGGTTTTCCACCAACAACGGCACGACCCACAGCACATAAGGTGATGTCGCCAGGGCAATCTTACTCTGTGTTTGCTGGTGAATAAGCGGGTGGAGTAACCCATCAAGCCAGCGTTTATCCGCCGGAGAAGCGAAAATACGCTCGCGTAATAAACGTCGATTGAGCGAGCCGTCCGCGAGAATCATGTCAGCGCCAAAATGTTCCGCAATAGCGCTTAATGCGTGAGAGCCTGGTTCCACCACCTGACGGGCAATAATATCCGCGTCGACAACATTAACGCCAAGCGCTGCGAAGGCATTCGCGACGGTGCTTTTACCGCTGCCAATACCGCCGGTTAATGCAACCGTATACCCCATTACGCCTAATCCCAAAATAGTCTGTCGCATATCACAATCTGCGATCTTTATTCTGCCCGCAATGCTATTTTTCGCGACCGTCCTGAAGACGGAAAAACGCAAAAGATTAAATATGTTTACGAGCTTAATCAACAGGTTGTGATTTAACCAAACGACATTAAAACCCGTTCGCCTAATCTTGCCTGTTCACCAGGTAAATTTATAGGATTGTAGCGTAAAAAAAGAGAATTTCGCAGTCTTGCGCGGCCCTTATTAGCGCGTATGATAGCGTCACTGGAGTTGTGAGTTTGTACTTTCGCCATTAACCCCAGGAATCCGCACATGCGTATTGAAGAAGATCTGAAGTTAGGTTTCAAAGACGTTCTTATCCGTCCTAAACGTTCCACCCTTAAAAGCCGTTCCGATGTTGAGCTGGAGCGCGAATTTACCTTCAAACATTCAGGAATGCGCTGGTCTGGCGTACCGGTTATTGCCGCCAATATGGATACCGTTGGCACCTTTGCAATGGCGAAAGCGCTGGCTTCGTTCGACATCCTTACCGCTGTACATAAACACTATTCCGTTGAAGACTGGAAAGCCTTTATCCAGCGTGAATCGGCTGACGTGCTGCGCCATGTCATGGTTTCAACCGGGACATCAGACGCAGATTTTGACAAGACAAAACAGATCCTTACGCTGCATCCGTCGCTGAATTTTGTCTGTATCGACGTGGCGAACGGATACTCTGAGCACTTTGTACAATTCGTTGCCAAAGCTCGTGAGGCCTGGCCGGATAAAACTATCTGCGCGGGTAACGTTGTGACCGGTGAAATGTGTGAAGAGCTGATCCTTTCCGGTGCGGATATTGTCAAAGTTGGCATCGGTCCGGGTTCTGTTTGCACCACACGTGTCAAAACCGGGGTCGGCTATCCGCAATTATCCGCAGTGATTGAATGCGCCGATGCCGCGCATGGTCTTGGCGGGCAGATTGTCAGTGATGGTGGCTGCACGGTGCCGGGTGATGTGGCGAAAGCGTTTGGCGGCGGCGCAGACTTTGTGATGCTCGGCGGTATGCTGGCGGGTCATGAAGAGAGCGGCGGCACCATCGTGGAGGAAAACGGCGAGAAATTTATGCTGTTCTATGGCATGAGTTCAGAATCCGCAATGAATCGCCACGTTGGCGGCGTTGCCGGTTACCGTGCAGCGGAAGGCAAAACCGTCAAGCTCGCGTTACGCGGCCCGGTGGAGAACACCGCGCGTGATGTCCTTGGCGGCCTGCGTTCAGCCTGTACGTATGTCGGTGCCTCCCGCCTGAAAGAGTTGACCAAACGTACGACCTTTATCCGCGTTCAGGAACAGGAAAACCGCGTTTTCAACAGCCTGTAATGGGTTTGCAGGCGCACTGCGCTGCGCCTGCATTAGCCCGTACCCCCCATCGCATCGCCAAGGTGAAAGATAGGCAGGTACATGGCAACCACCAGCACGCCAATAATCAACCCCGTTACCACCAGTAGCAGCGGCTCTAATACGGAAGCCAGCTCGTCTGCCTGATGCAGAGTCTGTTCACTGTGGTGCCGTGCCAGATTCTCCAGCATGGTATCCAGCGCCCCGGAGATCTCCCCGGTATGGATCAACTGAATACACAGCGGCGTGAAGTTGCCACTCTTTGCCAGCGCCGCAGAGATAGCCGCGCCGAGGGTGATATCCTGATGCGCCTGTTGCAGCACGCCTCGCCAGTAAGGACAGGTTAAGGTATCCCTGACATTTTCCAGCCCCTGCAAGAAGGTGATTCCAGAACGTTGCGTGAGTGACAGCACGGTAAATATCTGGCTCAGCCGTTGCCCACGCACCAGTTTTCCGACGATGGGGCAGCGTAGTAGCAGACGCTGCCGATAGTGCAGCCACCTCACCTGACGGCGCAGTAAGGTCATTGCGCATACCGCCAGCAACGCAAGTGCTGCCAATGGCAGCGCGCCTTGTTGCATCAGCGTCGCGCCAGCAATGACTCCCCGCGTCAGCGCAGGCAAGGGGGTATTGAACGTCTGGTAGATAGCTGAGAACTCCGGCAGCACCAGATACACCATTGCGATGACTACCGCCGCGGTCAGCGAAAGAATAATGAGCGGGTAACGCAGCGCCTTTTTTACTTTCAACGCCAGTGCTCGCTGTGCCTGTTGCTGGCTGGCCAGTTTAAAACAGCACTCATCCAGCTTTCCTGTCAGCTCACCGGTATGGACCATCGCCGCCCAGAGCGGAGGAAAAACATCTGGCCACTGGCGCAGCGCTGCCGAAAATGTTTCACCCTGTTCCAGCGCTTGCGCCAGATGGTGTAACAATGCCTGCCATTGCCTGGCTGGATGTTGCTGTGCCAGCAGTAACAAGCCTTCCGGTAATGTGAGCCCCGCCTGCAACAATGTTGCAAGCTGGCGCAGGAGCGTACAGCCATGTTCCGCACGCCACAGTGAACGCCTTACCGGCCTGCGCTTGAGCGTCAGAGGATGGATCTGCCGGTGATAGAGCGTTTGCATCGCGGCGTTGCGGTTTTCGCTCCAGTGCGCACCCTGTTGTAATGCACCCGCGTTATCGATTCCGGACCACTGCCAGAGGTGTTTAGTCGTCATGCGGCAAACCCAATATGCGCACCAACTCTTCCAGTGTCGTCAACCCTTGTTCCACCGCCAGGCAACCATGCTGAAACAGTGTTGTCATTCCCTCCGCACGGGCGCACTGTTCGATTTCTCCCGCACTTTGGCCGCTGGCAATGGCCTGGCGGACATCGCGGGTAATAGGGAGCACTTCGAACAATGCGACACGCCCATAAAAGCCGTGATAGCACCGATCGCAGCCTTCCGCGCGCCAGCGAGGTAACGGGCGAGGCCACAGGTCGCCGGGGAGCCGGGTATTTTCCGTGGTCAGTTTCCGGCAATGGGGGCAAAGTTTACGCACCAGTCGCTGGGCGATGACCAGCGACAGCGCCGAGGAGATCATCCAGCGTGCTACCCCCATTTGCTGGATACGCACCAGTGTTTCGCTGGTGGAGTTTGTGTGCAGCGTCGATAAAACCAGATGCCCGGTTTGCGATGCTTTGATAGCAATCTCCGCTGTTTCGCCATCGCGGATCTCACCAACCATGATAATGTCCGGGTCCTGGCGTAGCAGAGCGCGCAATACGCTCTGGAAGGTCAGCCCGGCGCGCGGATTAATTTGCGTCTGATTCAGCCCATCCAGCGGGATCTCGATGGGATCTTCTACGCTGCAAATGTTGACCTCCGGCCTGTTGCGTTTTTGCAGCGCGCTGTAGAGTGTCACGGTTTTTCCGCTGCCGGTCGGGCCTGTCACCAGCAACAGTCCCTGAGGTTGCGCCAGCGCCGCGGTAAAGAGTGACAATTGCGCGTCGGTCATACCGAGTGCAGCCAGATCCAGGGCCTGGTTAACCTGGTGCAACAGACGCAGCACCACCTTTTCACCGTGTCGGCAAGGCAAGGTAGCGATACGAAATGAGACCGATTGCCCGGAGAGATCCACACTGAACTGCCCATCCTGTGGCAGGCGACGTTCGGCAATATCAAGATTGCCAAGTACTTTGAGTCTTGCGGTTAGCGTGGCGGCTAAATCGCAGGGAAGGGGGGAGAGTGCATGCAAAACGCCATCGACGCGTAACCGTATGGCGTAATACGTCTCTCCGGGCTCGAAATGGATATCCGATGCCCGTAAGATCAGCGCTTGTTTCAGGGTCTGATCGAGAATTTCCGCCGCGGCGCTGCTTTCTTCAACGGGGACCGGGAAGTGCGTTTGTACCGCCATTTGCTGGTGCTTGTCCATTTGATCCTGCGTCCAGCAACGGATGTCTACCCGTTGCTGGACGGCAAAGCTGAGTGACTCCATTAACATGGGGCTGGGGTTATCCACCACGGCAATGGTCAGAACGTCGTCTTCACTGTTGAGCAACACGGCGTTATGTCGCTGACAGAGCGCGATAAGTTTATCGTGTTTCATCACGGCTCCTTACGGACGTCCGGTGCGAAAAACATCTTCGCAGGCTTGTTGCAAGGCGCTGTCTGCATTTGTATTACAGCTTCGTGCCCACCCCTTCATACCCTCGGCATCGCTCCATTGCGGCGTCATGACGACGCTGAGCCCGTTGAGGCTTTCCTGTCCGGTCAGTGAGACCACCCCTTTTGCGACGCTCATGGCGGCGACGTAACGCGTGGTGGTCGGGGCCGGTATGCCATTGCTGCTGGCATCGCAACTGTCGATGCCGCCGCGTTCCAACGCGCACAGTTCAATGGCGGTGCGATAAGGAACAAAGGTTTGCAACATGTCGGTCAGTGCGGCTTTACGCAGGTAATTTTGATAAGCGGGAATGCCGATAGCGCTCAGGATGGCGATAATGCCAATCACCACCATCAGCTCGATTAAGGTAAATCCTTGTTGTTTGTTCATCTCTGGCTCCTTGTGTGGAGCCGCTACTTTGTCAGCACGTTACGGGGGCGGCGAGACGCAAAAAGGACTTCGGGAAAGCGCCTTCCGGCTTTTTTGCCAGGCTTGCAGAGTGCAACAAATTGTTTGCGAGGAAGGGCGCAAAAAAAACGGGCCAGTGGCCCGTTCAGTCATGCAAAGGGGTTAGCGAAACCGCATCGACAGGTCGAGGGCGCGCACATGTTTGGTCAGTGCGCCCACAGAGATGTAGTCAACGCCCGTTTCAGCAAATTCACGCAGGGTTTCTTGCGTCACATTGCCGGAGACTTCCAGCCGCGCTTCGCCGTTGGTGCGCTTCACGGCCTCACGCATTTGGTCGGTGTTAAAGTTATCCAGCATGATGATATCGGCACCGGCTTTGAGCGCATCGTCGAGCTCTTCGAGGGTTTCTACTTCAACCTCTACCGGCACATCCGGATGCAGCCAGAAGGCTTTTTCCACTGCCTGGCGTACAGAGCCTGCGGCAATAATGTGGTTCTCTTTGATCAGGAAGGCGTCGGAAAGACCAAGGCGGTGATTCGCGCCGCCGCCGCACAGGACGGCGTATTTTAGCGCTGTGCGCAGGCCCGGCAGGGTTTTACGCGTATCCAGTAACTGTGTTTTCGTGCCGTCCAGCAGTTCCACATAGCGGCGAACTTCGCTGGCGACACCTGACAGGGTTTGCACAAAATTAAGCGCGGTGCGTTCGCCCGTTAGCAATACGCGGGAAGGACCCTCAAGTTCGAATAACGGCTGATTGGCATGAAGGGTGTCGCCATCGGCAACGTGCCAGGTGAGCGTCACATCATCGCCTGCCAGTTGAATAAAGACTTCTTCCACCCAACGCTTTCCGCAAAAAACGCCGTCTTCGCGGGTAATGATCACCGCATGCGAGCGGTTTTCTGGCGGTAACAATTGCGCGGTAATGTCATTATTCGCGTCGACTTCTCCGCCCAAATCTTCGCGCAACGCCTGGGCGACAGCGACAGGGATATCCAGTTCGATACGTTTGAGCAGTGCGTCACGTCGAAGGTCGGGGTTATAGCGGCGAGGCGGCATGATAAACTCCAAAAAAGGTAACGAATCACAAAGTTAGGCTATGTCTTGTTCGGGGATGCCATTACGGTACACAGCGCAAACATGCTACTCTGAAGCGTGTTTCAGCACCATCCTCTAAAAGGAGTTCCTTATGCAGCTACGCAAGGGCTGGCTGGTGGAAGCGCGGCATGTACCGTCTCCCCATTTTGATTGCCGCCCGGACGATGAGCAACCTTCACTGTTGGTGGTACATAATATTAGCCTACCTCCCGGTGAGTTTGGCGGCCCGTGGATAGATGCGCTGTTTACCGGCACTCTGGATGCCAACGCCCATCCCTTTTTTGCTGAGATTGTTCATCTGCGTGTTTCCGCACACTGCCTGATCCGCCGTGATGGTGAGGTGGTGCAATATGTGCCTTTTGATAAACGCGCCTGGCATGCGGGTGTCTCTTCTTATCATGGCCGGGAACGCTGCAACGACTTCTCGATTGGTATTGAGCTGGAAGGCACGGACACGCTGCCCTATACCGATGCGCAGTACCGGCAACTGGCGGCGGTAACACGAACGGTGATTGAGCTTTACCCGTCGATTGCCGACAATATGACCGGGCACAGTGATATTGCCCCTGTGCGCAAGACGGATCCCGGACCGGCTTTTGATTGGGTGAGATTCCGTGCGCTGGTCGCCGGTTTGTCAGAAAAGGAGATGCCATGACGTTATTCACCATGCTGCTGGTACTGGCAGCAGAACGGCTGTTTAAACTGGGAGAACACTGGCAGCTGGATCACCGTCTGGAAGTGCTGTTCCGGCGGGTAAAACACTACTCGATGTTAAGAACGCTGCTGATGGCGGTGCTGGTGATGCTGGTCACCTTTTTGATCCTGCGTGCGCTGTCGGGATTGTTTTTCAATGTTCCGCTGCTGGTGGTGTGGATCCTTATTAGCCTGTTGTGCATTGGCGCGGGGAAAGTCCGTTTGCACTATCACGCCTATCTTAAAGCCGCGGCGCGTAACGACAGCCATGCCCATAACGCGATGGCCAATGAGTTGACGCTGATCCACGGTGTGCCGCCGGGGTGCGATGAGCGTGATTTTTTACGTGAGCTGCAAAATGCGCTGGTGTGGATCAACTTCCGTTTTTATCTTGCGCCGCTGTTCTGGCTGATTGTTGGGGATTCCTGTGGGCCGGTGCTGCTGGCGGGGTATGCCTTTTTACGCGCCTGGCAATCATGGCTGGCGCGCTATCAGACGCCAACTGAGCGCCAACAATCCGGGATTGATGCGATTCTGCATGTGCTCGACTGGGTGCCGGTGCGCCTGGCGGGGGTGGTGTACGCGCTGGTGGGGCATGGCGAGAAAGCCTTGCCCGCCTGGTTTGCCTCCCTTGGCGATCGCCACACATCGCAGTACCAGGTGCTGACCCGCCTTGCCCAGTTCTCCCTGGCGCGCGAGCCGCATCTGGATAAAGTCGAAACGCCAAAAGCGGCCGTGTCGATGGCGAAGAAAACCTCGCTGGTGCTGGTGGTTGTGGTGGCGCTGCTGACTATTTACGGCACGCTGATTTAATCCGCGTGCCGCATTGTTACTGGTGATCCGCAGGCGGGATGCCGAAGTCAGGCATCCCGTTTTCTTGCCAACGGACGCGTTTCAGGCGGGTATGGCGGTTTGGATCGTAGAGCGGGTCGCCTTCTATTTCGGTGTAATTGCGTGCGTGGTACACCAGCACGTCTTCCCCTTCCGGTGTTTGCGTAAAGCTGTTGTGCCCGGGGCCATACTGATGGTTTTCATAGCTGGTTTTGAATACCGGCTGTGGCGCTTTATGCCAGTTGGCCGGATCCTGCGGATTGGCAGCGATATCAATCCATAACAACCCCATACAATAATTTTCATCGGTGGCGCTGGCGGAGTAGCTGATAAACAGCTTGTCGCCGTGGAACAGCACCGCCGGGCCTTCGTTCACCAGAAAACCCCTGCACTCCCAGTCGAACTCCGGCTTACTTAACAGCACCGGTTCGCCTTTGAGTGTCCACGGGTTTTCCATTTCCGCCAGATAAAGGTTGGAGTTACCCGCAATATCCGGTGCTTTTTGCGCCCACAGATACCAGCGTTTTCCCTGGTGGACAAAGGTTGTGGCGTCCAGCGCGAAGGTATCAAACGGTGTTTTCACCTGGCCTTTTTCTACCCACTGACCGGTTAGTGGATCGGCGTCGGTACACTCCAGGACGAACATGCGATGGCGGAACATGTTCAGCGCATCCAGCGCTTTCGTCCAGGTGGCGGCAAAATAGAGATACCATTTCCTGTCAATATGATGCAGCTCCGGCGCCCAGATAAGCTCACTCATTGGCCCGGTTTGCGGTTTACGCCATACCACCACACCGGCGGCCTGGCGTAGTCCTTCCAGCGTACTGGCGCGGCGGATTTCCAGCCGGTCATACTCCGGCACCGAGGCGACAAAGTAGTAAACCGTGCCATGGCGCAGAATATAAGGGTCGGCGCGTTGTTCAATAAACGGGTTCGGCCAGCTGTTCATTATGCTTTCCTTACGTTGTCGCCTGACGGCACATGCTGACGTTCGGTCAGTTCATGATAGTTAATACGGCGTTTTTCCAGATCGTCCTGAATCCGTCTCATCATGTCGCGGTCGACTTTCAGTAAACGTACGACGCCCGCGGTGATCAGGTAACCGACGCCAGGGATCACGGTAAACAGCAGCATAATGCCGTTAATTGCCGTGTCGCTTTGCTGTTTGGCGCCCGCGTCGTAGCCATACCACGAGAGCAGGAAGCCTACCATTGCACCTGCTATCGCCAGCCCGACTTTCAGGAAGAACAGGTTACCGGAGAAGCTGATGCCGGTAATGCGTTTACCGGTTTTCCACTCGCCGTAATCGTCCACATCGGCCATTAGCGACCAGTGCAGCGGCGAGGGGATCTGGTGCAGGATATTCAGCAGGAAGTAGAGCACCACAATTAGCGTCGTGGCGTGCGGGTCAAAGAAGTAGAACGCGCAGGAGAAAATAGCCAGTGCGATATTGGTCCAGAAGAAGACTTTCAGTTTGCACCAGCGGTCAGTCAGCACTTTCGCCAGCATACTGCCGAACATCATGCCCACCACGCCAAGGCTGATAAATAAGGTCGCGAAATGGGTGCTTTCTCCCATCACCCAGGTGACGTAGTACATGGTTGCCGCCATACGGATAAAACCGGGGCAGACGTTGCACAGCGTCAACAGCAAAATGCGCACCCACTGGTCATTTTTCCACACATCTTTGAAGTCTTTCTTCAGGTCGTCATTGGTGGGAACTGCCGGGTGAATACGTTCACGCACGGTGGCAAAGCAGAACAGAAACATGCACATACCAATGAATGCCAGCACGGTCATCGCCATCTGGTAGCCTTTGGCTTTGTCTGCGCCGCCGAACCATTCGGCCATTGGCAGCAGCGTCAAAGAGAGCAGCAGGGTGGCGATGCCGACCATCACAAAACGGTACGACTGGCAGGCAACGCGCTCTTTCGGATCGTTGGTGATCACACCGCCCAGGGAGCAGTAGGGAATGTTGATAGCGGTATAGGTCAGCGACAGCAGGAAGTAGGTAATAAACGCGTAGATCACCTTACTGTGATAGGTCCAGTCAGGGGTGGTGAACATTAATACGCTGAAAACGGCATACGGCAGAGCTATCCACAGCAGCCACGGGCGAAAACGCCCATATTTACTTTGCGTACGGTCGGCGAGGGCACCCATTAACGGGTCAGTCACCGCATCAATTACACGAATCGACAGCAGTAATACCCCGACCAGCGCAGGGGCGAGGCCGAAGATATCGGTATAGAAGTAGTTAACAAACAACATGATGGCGCCAAAAATGATGTTACATCCGGCATCGCCCATGCCATAGCCAATCTTCTCTTTAACAGACAGTTTATTGTTGTCCATTGCCGGTTCTCCCATTGCGATGTGGAAGAATTATTTGCCTGCAAATTTGACTTTGCGTAGCAGGATCAGGCCGCAGTGATGGACAAAATGGCTATGTAAAAGAAAGTGTGAGGAAGGTAACACAGTGATAATACCCCTCTCCCGGGCGGGAAAGGGGTAAACGGATAAGGATTAATGAGCTTTTACGGCTTTGGCGTTTTTCTGTTTGAGCATGTAACCGACGGCAAGGACCACAATCCATACCGGGATCAGCCATACCGAGATAGCCATACCCGGGGTCATCAGCATGATCACCAGCACCGCAGCCATAAACAGCAGGCAGATCCAGTTGCCTAACGGGTAGAACAGCGCCGGGAAGCGCGGCATCACGCCTTGCAGCTGTTTCGCGCGGCGGAAACGCATGTGCGCGAGGCTGATCATCGCCCAGTTGATCACCAGTGCAGACACTACCAGCGCCATCAACAGACCGAATGCGGACTCAGGCGCCAGGTAGTTGATCAGCACGCACAGTGCCGTCACGATCGCAGAGACCAGAATGGTGTTCACCGGCACGCCGCGTTTGTCGACTGAGAGCAGCGCTTTTGGCGCGTTACCCTGTTGCGCCAGACCGAACAGCATACGGCTGTTGCAGTAAACGCAGCTGTTATAGACAGACAGTGCGGCGGTCAGCACCACAATGTTCAACGCATTGGCTACAAACGTGTCGCCCAGTTCGTGGAAGATCAGCACAAACGGACTGGTATCCGCCGTTACGCGCGTCCACGGCAACAGAGAGAGCAGTACCGCCAGCGAGCCCACATAGAAGATCAGGATGCGGTAGATAACCTGGTTGGTGGCCTTCGGAATGCTCTGTTCCGGGTTGTCGGCTTCCGCGGCGGTAATCCCCACCAGCTCCAGACCGCCAAAAGAGAACATAATGATCGCCATCATCATCACCAGCCCGGAAAAACCGTGCGGCAGGAATCCGCCCTGTTCCCACAGGTTACGCACGGTGGCCTGCGGGCCAGCGCTGCCGCTAAACAGCAGCCAGCCGCCGAAAACGATCATGGCGACCACGGCGAAGACTTTAATGATGGCGAACCAGAACTCCATTTCCCCAAACACTTTTACGTTGGTCAGGTTAATGGCGTTGATGATGACGAAGAAGGCGGCAGCAGAAGCCCACGTTGGGATCTCTGGCCACCAGAACTGGATGTACTTACCCACGGCGGTCAGTTCCGCCATGGCCACCAGCACATAGAGCACCCAGTAGTTCCAGCCGGAAGCAAAACCGGCAAAGCTTCCCCAATATTTGTAGGCAAAATGGCTGAACGAACCGGCAACCGGCTCTTCCACGACCATTTCACCGAGCTGACGCATGATCAGAAATGCAATAAAACCGGCAATGGCGTAGCCCAGAATAATACCCGGACCCGCGGACTGAATGACTGACGCGCTACCCAGAAACAGGCCAGTCCCGATAGCACCACCCAGCGCGATAAGCTGAATATGGCGGTTCTTAAGGCCGCGCTTTAGCTGATCGCCGTGCTGTTGACCTTCCATTATGAAACCTCGTGTGTGGTTGTTATGTATACGCTGTCGTTTGCGTGTAAGCGATAAATTCCATTTTTTGTAGTTTTTAGTTTACGAAATGTTGAAGCGAATTTTCGTCCATCCCTTTCGTATGGCTCAGAATAGTGGTAAGCGCAGGGGAATGCATCTGCTTTATGAAGGTCAGATGACGACCTGGTGAAAAAGAAACCATTTGTCAGTAACCCACTCATAACCCCTCTTAAGTAAAATTGGTTATTTATGCGATTAATGTGAATACACATTCATTTATTAATTAACTGAATCGGTTCATATGCCTTAATTATCGTTTCAGGAAAGTTAAAACTGCCTCTTTCGTGGTAAACGGGTCATTTGTGCAAGGTTACATCTTTGAAACGTCATTTCTGTAACATTGTTAAAATGTGCATGGTTTCCTGATTTCAATCAAAACCTGTATGGACATAAGGTGAATACTTTGTTACTTTAGCGTCACGAACATGAAATTGGTAAGACCAATTGACTCTGGGCGAATGGTAGAGACAAGGAACAATGGCCTACAGCAAAATCCGCCAACCAAAACTCTCCGATGTGATTGAGCAACAGCTGGAGTTTTTGATTCTTGAAGGGACATTGCGTCCCGGTGAAAAACTGCCTCCAGAGCGCGAGCTGGCTAAACAGTTCGACGTTTCTCGTCCTTCATTGCGTGAGGCCATCCAGCGTCTCGAAGCGAAAGGTTTGCTTCTTCGTCGCCAGGGTGGTGGAACCTTTGTCCAGAGCAGTCTGTGGCAGAGCTTTAGCGACCCGCTGGTCGAGCTCCTGACCGATCATCCCGAATCCCAGTTTGACCTGCTTGAAACTCGCCACGCGCTGGAAGGCATTGCCGCCTATTACGCTGCGCTCCGTAGCACCGATGAAGACAAGGTACGCATTGGCGAACTGCATCAGGCGATTGAGCTGGCGCAGCAGTCGGGCGATCTGGATGCTGAGTCCGACGCTGTCGTGCAGTATCAAATTGCCGTAACCGAAGCGGCGCATAATGTGGTGCTGCTGCATCTGCTACGCTGCATGGAGCCCATGTTGGCGCAAAACGTTCGTCAGAACTTCGAATTGCTGTACGCGCGCCGTGAGATGCTCCCGCTGGTTAGCAGTCATCGTTCCAGTATTTTCGCGGCGATCATGGCCGGGCAACCGGAAGAAGCGCGCGAAGCGTCGCATCGTCACCTGGCATTTATTGAAGAGATTTTGCTGGATCGCAGCCGCGAGCAGAGCCGTCGTGAACGCTCGCTGCGTCGGCTGGAGCAGAGAAAGAATTAATATTTTCTGGTGCAGTTTGTACCGGAAGAGTTGTAACACCAGCGCCAAACTTTAGAGCGCGGCAACTAAACGCAGAACCTGTCTTATTGCACTTTTGTTGTTCAGTCATGATGAGAATGCAATGGGACAGGTTCCAGACAAATCAACGTATTAGATAGATAAGGAATACCCCCCATGTCAGAACGTTTCCAAAATGACGTGGATCCGATCGAAACTCGCGACTGGCTACAGGCGATCGAATCGGTCATCCGTGAAGAAGGTGTTGAGCGTGCTCAGTATCTGATTGACCAGCTCCTTTCTGAAGCCCGCAAAGGCGGTGTGAAAGTGGCAGCTGGCACAGGGGCGAGCAACTATGTAAACACTATTGCCGTTGAAGATGAACCGGAATACCCGGGCAATCTGGAACTGGAACGCCGTATTCGTTCAGCTATCCGCTGGAACGCAATCATGACCGTTCTGCGCGCGTCCAAAAAAGACCTCGAGCTGGGCGGCCACATGGCTTCCTTCCAGTCTTCTGCGACCGTTTATGAAGTCTGCTTCAACCACTTCTTCCGTGCCCGCAACGAGAAAGACGGCGGCGACCTGGTGTACTTCCAGGGCCACATCTCCCCAGGCATCTACGCACGTGCGTTCGTGGAAGGTCGTCTGACTGAAGAGCAGATGAATAACTTCCGTCAGGAAGTTCACGGTAAAGGCCTCTCTTCTTACCCGCACCCGAAACTGATGCCGGAATTCTGGCAGTTCCCGACCGTATCCATGGGTCTGGGTCCGATTGGCGCTATCTACCAGGCGAAATTCCTGAAATATCTGGAACACCGTGGCCTGAAAGATACCTCTGAACAAACCGTTTACGCTTTCCTGGGCGACGGTGAGATGGATGAGCCGGAATCTAAAGGCGCCATCACCATCGCTACCCGTGAAAAACTGGACAACCTGTGCTTCATCATCAACTGTAACTTACAGCGTCTTGATGGCCCGGTTACCGGCAACGGCAAAATCATCAACGAACTGGAAGGCATCTTCAGCGGTGCTGGCTGGAACGTAATCAAAGTCATGTGGGGTTCCCGTTGGGACGAACTGCTGCGTAAAGACACCAGCGGTAAACTGATCCAACTGATGAACGAAACCGTTGACGGCGACTACCAGACCTTCAAATCCAAAGACGGCGCTTACGTGCGTGAGCACTTCTTCGGCAAATACCCGGAAACGGCAGCGCTGGTTGCTGACTGGACTGACGATCAGATTTGGGCGCTTAACCGTGGCGGCCACGATCCGAAGAAAATTTACGCTGCATTGAAAAAAGCACGTGAAACCAAAGGCAAAGCGACCGTTATCCTGGCCCATACCATCAAAGGTTACGGCATGGGTGATACCGCAGAAGGTAAAAACATCGCTCACCAGGTGAAGAAAATGAACATGGACGGCGTGCGTTATATCCGCGACCGTTTCAATGTACCTGCCACCGACGAGCAGGTTGAAAACCTGTCTTACCTCACCTTCCCGGAAGGTTCTGAAGAGCACAAATACCTGCACGAACGTCGCCAGGCGCTGAAAGGCTACCTGCCGTCACGTCAGCCGAACTTCACCGAGAAACTTGAACTGCCGGCTCTGGAAGACTTCTCCCAGCTGCTGGAAGAGCAGAACAAAGAGATCTCCACCACTATCGCTTTCGTTCGTGCCCTGAACGTGATGCTGAAGAACAAATCGATCAAAGATCGTCTGGTTCCGATCATCGCTGACGAAGCGCGTACTTTCGGTATGGAAGGTCTGTTCCGTCAGATTGGTATCTACAGCCCGAACGGCCAGCAGTACACCCCGCAGGACCGTGAGCAAGTTGCTTACTACAAAGAAGACGAAAAAGGTCAGATTCTGCAGGAAGGTATCAACGAACTGGGTGCTGGTGCATCCTGGCTGGCGGCTGCGACCTCTTACAGCACCAACAACCTGCCGATGATCCCGTTCTACATCTACTACTCCATGTTCGGGTTCCAGCGTATCGGCGACCTGTGCTGGCAGGCAGGCGACCAGCAGGCTCGCGGCTTCCTGGTTGGCGGTACCTCCGGTCGTACCACCCTGAACGGTGAAGGTCTGCAGCACGAAGATGGTCACAGCCACATTCAGTCGCTGACTATCCCGAACTGTATCTCTTACGACCCGTCTTACGCGTACGAAGTGGCTGTCATCATGCACGATGGCCTGGAGCGTATGTACGGTGAGAAACAAGAGAACGTTTACTACTACATCACCACGCTGAACGAAAACTACCACATGCCGGCAATGCCGGAAGGTGCCGAGGAAGGTATCCGTAAAGGTATCTACAAACTCGAAACCGTTGAAGGCAGCAAAGGTAAAGTTCAGCTGCTGGGCTCCGGTTCTATCCTGCGTCATGTACGTGAAGCAGCACAGATCCTGGCGAAAGATTACGGCGTGGGTTCCGACGTCTACAGCGTGACCTCCTTCACTGAACTGGCGCGTGATGGCCAGGATTGTGAACGCTGGAACATGCTGCACCCGCTGGAAACCCCGCGTGTACCGTACATCGCTCAGGTGATGAACGACGCACCGGCTGTAGCTTCTACTGACTATATGAAACTGTTCGCCGAGCAGGTTCGTACTTATGTACCGGCTGATGATTACCGCGTACTGGGTACGGATGGCTTCGGTCGCTCCGACAGCCGTGAAAACCTGCGTCACCACTTCGAAGTTGATGCTTCTTACGTGGTTGTTGCAGCACTGGGCGAACTGGCTAAACGTGGCGAAATCGACAAGAAAGTGGTAGCGGAAGCCATCACCAAATTCAACATCGATGCAGAAAAAGTTAACCCGCGTCTGGCGTAAGAGGTAAAGAGATAATGGCTATCGAAATCAATGTACCGGACATCGGGGCTGATGAAGTTGAAATCACCGAGATCCTGGTCAAAGTGGGCGACAAAGTTGAAGCTGAACAGTCGCTGATCACCGTAGAAGGCGACAAAGCCTCTATGGAAGTCCCGTCTCCGCAGGCTGGCGTTGTTAAAGAGATCAAAGTCTCTGTTGGCGACAAAACCGAGACCGGCAAACTGATCATGATTTTCGATTCCGCCGAAGGTGCAGCAGCCGCTGCACCTGCTCCGGCAGAAGCGAAGAAAGACGCCGCGCCAGCAGCAGCCCCGGCCGCTGCGGCAGCCAAAGACGTTAACGTACCGGATATCGGCGGCGACGAAGTTGAAGTCACTGAGATCCTGGTAAAAGTCGGCGATACCGTGGCTGCAGAACAGTCGCTGATCACCGTTGAAGGCGACAAAGCCTCGATGGAAGTTCCGGCGCCGTTCGCGGGCACCGTAAAAGAGATCAAAATCAACACTGGCGATAAAGTCTCCACCGGCTCGCTGATCATGATCTTCGAAGTTGCGGGTGCAGCACCGGCTGCGGCACCGGCACAAGCGGTGGCTCCGGCTGCGGCGAGCGCACCGGCAGCAGCGTCTGGCCCGAAAGAAGTCAACGTACCGGATATCGGCGGCGACGAAGTTGAAGTGACCGAAGTGCTGGTGAAAGTGGGCGACAAAGTCTCCGCTGAGCAGTCTCTGATCACTGTCGAAGGCGACAAAGCCTCGATGGAAGTTCCGGCACCGTTCGCAGGCACCGTGAAAGAGCTGAAAGTGAACGTGGGCGACAAAGTCTCCACGGGCTCTCTGATCATGGTATTCGAAGTGGAAGGCGCTGCGCCTGCTGCGGCTCCGGCTGCTGCACCTGCTGCTGCTGCCCCGGCTGCTCAGGCGGCGAAACCGGCTGCTGCTCCGGCGAAAGCAGAAGGTAAATCTGACTTCGCAGAAAACGATGCTTACATCCATGCCACTCCGCTGATCCGTCGCCTGGCGCGCGAATTCGGTGTGAATCTGGCGAAAGTGAAAGGCACCGGTCGTAAAGGCCGTATCCTGCGCGAAGACGTACAGAACTATGTGAAAGACGCGGTTAAACGCGCTGAGTCTGCACCTGCTGCTGGCGCAACCGGTGGTTCTCTGCCGGGCCTGCTGCCGTGGCCGAAAGTGGACTTCAGCAAGTTTGGCGAAGTCGAAGAAGTCGAACTGGGTCGCATCCAGAAAATTTCTGGCGCTAACCTGAGCCGTAACTGGGTGATGATCCCGCACGTTACGCACTTCGACAAAACTGATATCACCGATCTGGAAGCGTTCCGTAAACAGCAGAACGCCGAAGCTGAGAAGCGCAAACTGGATGTGAAATTCACCCCGGTTGTCTTCATCATGAAAGCGGTCGCTGCTGCACTGGAACAAATGCCGCGCTTCAACAGCTCACTGTCTGAAGATGCACAGCGCCTGACGCTGAAAAAATACATCAACATCGGTGTGGCGGTGGATACCCCGAACGGCCTGGTTGTTCCGGTCTTCAAAGACGTGAACAAGAAGAGCATTACTGAACTGTCTCGTGAACTGACGGTGATCTCGAAAAAAGCGCGTGACGGTAAGCTGACTGCTGGCGAAATGCAGGGCGGTTGCTTCACCATCTCCAGCATCGGCGGCCTGGGCACCACCCACTTCGCGCCGATTGTTAACGCGCCGGAAGTGGCCATCCTGGGCGTCTCCAAGTCTGCCATGGAGCCGGTCTGGAACGGTAAAGAGTTCGTACCGCGTCTGATGATGCCGATTTCGCTCTCCTTCGACCACCGTGTGATTGACGGTGCGGATGGTGCGCGCTTTATCACCATCATCAACAACATGCTGTCTGACATCCGCCGTCTGGTGATGTAATCGAAAAAGCCGGCCTGACGGCCGGCTTTTTTCTGCTAATCTCATACTGCTTATGGGGTTATCAGGGGCAAAGGACAAATCGTTTGCCGTTTGTTGTTTCAAAATTGTTAACATTTTTGTAAACTGCGGGCGGATAGAACGTCCCGGTGGATGAAGGGCGACATGAAGTACCCCTGACCGCCGGAAATCAATAAGAGGTCATGATGAGTACTGAAATCAAAACTCAGGTCGTGGTACTTGGGGCAGGCCCGGCAGGTTACTCTGCTGCCTTCCGTTGCGCTGATTTAGGTCTGGAAACCGTCATCGTTGAACGTTACAGCACCCTTGGCGGTGTTTGTCTGAACGTGGGTTGTATCCCTTCTAAAGCGCTGCTGCACGTAGCAAAAGTTATCGAAGAAGCCAAAGCGCTGGCTGAACACGGCATCGTTTTTGGCGAGCCGAAAACCGATATCGACAAAATTCGTACCTGGAAAGAGAAAGTTATCACTCAGCTGACCGGCGGTCTGGCGGGGATGGCGAAAGGCCGTAAAGTTAAAGTGGTTAACGGTCTGGGTAAATTCACCGGGGCGAACACCCTGGAAGTTGAAGGCGAAAACGGTAAAACCGTGATCAACTTTGACAATGCAATCATCGCGGCGGGCTCCCGTCCGATTCAACTGCCGTTTATCCCGCATGAAGATCCGCGCGTATGGGACTCCACCGACGCACTGGAACTGAAATCCGTACCGAAGCGTATGCTGGTTATGGGTGGCGGTATCATCGGTCTGGAAATGGGTACCGTGTACCATGCGCTGGGTTCAGAGATTGACGTGGTTGAAATGTTCGACCAGGTTATCCCGGCGGCTGACAAAGACATCGTGAAAGTCTTCACCAAACGCATCAGCAAGAAATTCAACCTGATGCTGGAAACCAAAGTGACCGCCGTTGAAGCAAAAGAAGACGGTATCTATGTTTCCATGGAAGGCAAAAAAGCCCCGGCTGAAGCGCAGCGTTACGATGCCGTGCTGGTAGCCATCGGCCGTGTGCCGAACGGTAAAAACCTCGACGCAGGCCAGGCAGGCGTGGAAGTGGACGACCGTGGCTTTATCCGTGTTGATAAACAACTGCGCACCAACGTGCCGCACATCTTCGCTATCGGCGATATCGTCGGTCAGCCGATGCTGGCGCACAAAGGCGTACATGAAGGCCACGTGGCCGCAGAAGTTATCGCCGGTAAAAAACACTACTTCGATCCGAAAGTTATCCCGTCTATCGCCTACACCGAGCCAGAAGTTGCATGGGTGGGTCTGACCGAGAAAGAAGCGAAAGAGAAAGGCATCAGCTACGAAACCGCCACCTTCCCGTGGGCAGCGTCTGGTCGTGCTATCGCTTCCGATTGCGCAGACGGTATGACCAAACTGATTTTCGACAAAGAGACGCACCGTGTTATCGGTGGCGCGATTGTCGGCACCAACGGCGGTGAGCTGCTGGGCGAAATCGGTCTGGCGATCGAAATGGGTTGCGACGCTGAAGATATCGCGCTGACCATCCACGCTCACCCGACCCTGCACGAATCCGTGGGTCTGGCGGCGGAAGTGTTCGAAGGCAGTATCACTGACCTGCCGAACCCGAAAGCGAAGAAAAAATAAGTTTTCGCCACGCTAAAGCGCCTCTTCGGAGGCGTTTTTTTTGCGCCATTTTCGTGAGCGGGTAGAGACTTTCACTGCCAGGGTATAAATATTACGCAGATTTTGCCGATATTACCCTCTGTCGACCATTCCCGGCGAGAGAAGGAGTTTTATCGTCATGATCAACGGCCTCAACCTGTCGTCGCTCTCTTCCGCGGCGCGTGTTACCCCATCGTCAACAGTGAACACTTCGGCGCGTACCGCCAGCAGTAACAGCACTTCTGCGGGTGCAACGGCATCGGCAAAAGTGATGTTTGGCAGCCAGACCGCAGAAATCGCCGCGGTGTATAGCCTGTCGCCGAAGAAAATCAGCGCCAGCACATCCCTGCAAAACAATGCGACTATCCAGGCATTGATGCAGTCTGCAAAGGGGAGCAACTCTGTTTCCGCATTTGGCAGTCTGGGCAGCGTGCTGCTCAGTAACCTGAAAGAAAATCGCGCCGATTTCACCCAGGCACTCACCGGCGTCGGGATGAACGGGAGCGGCGGAAATGAGTCCGCTATCACGCTGGATATCGTCACGCAATCTGGCTCCACTGTTCATCTGATCATGACCCAGCAGGATGATGGCATGGCGGTGGAGGTCAAAACGGAAGGCGACAGTCTGAACGATGACGAAGCTGAGGCGGTCGCCAAACTGGGCGAGTCGTTGCAAAAAACGTTATCAGGACTGGGCCGCAACCCGCCTGAAGTCGACGTGAAGGGGTTAACGCAGTTTGACAGCAGTGTGCTCAAATCGGTGGATTTGAAAACGGATATGCGCACTGGCGACACGTCGCTGCAATCGCTCAATTTCCATGCGGACACGAAAGAACGCTGGATTGCCTATGAAGATAAGGATTTCTCGCTGAAGATGAGCAGCGACCTTTCTCAATCCGGGCTGTCTGGCAACTATGCACAGCAGCAAAGTGCGCTGAATGCCTACGACAGCAAGTTTGATAAAGCGCGCATTGCCGGTCACGGCGATCGCGCGCAGATGGAAGCGCTGAAATCGGTATTCAGGGCGTTAAATACCACGACGGAAAACGATGAGTCATTAAAAGTGGGCGTGGCGGATATTCGCGTCGGCGATAATGGTAAATCGCAGCTAAGCGGGCTGAATGACTTCTCTTTATCACTGACGCAAACGGAAAAATCCATCAACCCGCTGCATGAAGAAGAGAAAGATCGTTTTTCCTACCAGGCTTCGCAAACGACCGAAGAGTCTGTCGCCAGTGATGGCTCAAAAACCCTGAAGCAGACCGCGCGTAGCCATACCAGCGCCGCCTGGCATCAAGCGTTAGATCCCTCTTTCCCGCTGTCGCTGAACGGCATGAAGTCGTCGCAGAACTACTATTACCACTTGCTGGAAAATGACGAAGAGAGCAGCACGACCCTCAATTACACGGCGCGCGGGCAACTGGCGAGCGTGGGACACCACGAGCAGGTGAACAACCGCGAAACGGTGAAAAAATATGTGATGGGAGAACTGGTTGATCAAACCGTTACCCCGGAACAATACACGCGCAACAACGTGGTTTCCTTGCTACGAACGTTGTCACAATAACGTCATAAAAACGGTCCTTTGGGGCCGTTTTTTGTTTTTTATGGCGTCGATTCTGTTCCCTAAAAACCGTCTGCCGTCTGCTTTATTCCGCCTTTAACGATTCAGCCAATTTTTTATGTTGCTTTTTTGTAAACAGATTAACACCCCCCGTAAATCCTGCTATGCTGCCGAACGCGGTTCGCGGATTTACCCTACAAACTGCTGTCTCACAGGAGAGTGAAGAGAAACGCCTGCCGCATTATGACAATGAGAGCGAGGAGAACCGTCGTGCTAGAAGAATACCGTAAGCACGTAGCTGAACGTGCCGCTGAGGGGATTGCGCCAAAACCATTAGATGCAACCCAAATGGCAGGCCTTGTCGAGCTGCTGAAAAGCCCGCCTGCTGGCGAAGAAGAATTCCTGATTGATCTGCTGACTAACCGTGTCCCGCCAGGCGTTGATGAAGCCGCCTATGTTAAAGCGGGTTTCCTTGCTGCCATCGCCAAAGGCGACGCCACCTCCCCACTGGTTACCCCTGAAAAAGCCATTGAACTGCTGGGCACCATGCAGGGCGGCTATAACATTCATCCGCTGATTGATGCGCTGGATAGCGACAAACTGGCGCCGATCGCCGCTAAAGCGCTGTCCCACACGCTGCTGATGTTCGACAACTTCTACGATGTGGAAGAGAAAGCCAAAGCGGGCAACGCCCACGCGAAACAGGTGATGCAATCCTGGGCCGACGCAGAATGGTTCCTGAGCCGCCCGGCACTGGCCGACAAAATTACCGTGACGGTGTTTAAAGTCACCGGCGAAACCAACACCGATGATCTCTCTCCGGCGCCGGATGCCTGGTCCCGCCCGGATATCCCGCTGCACGCGCTGGCGATGTTGAAAAACGCCCGTGAAGGCATTGAGCCGGATGAGCCGGGCGTTGTTGGTCCGATCAAACAGATCGAGGCGCTGGCGAAAAAAGGTTTCCCGCTGGCCTATGTCGGCGATGTGGTCGGTACCGGTTCTTCCCGTAAATCCGCCACCAACTCCGTACTGTGGTTTATGGGCGATGACATTCCGAACGTGCCGAACAAGCGCGGCGGCGGTCTGGTGCTCGGCGGTAAAATTGCGCCCATCTTCTTCAACACCATGGAAGATGCGGGCGCGCTGCCTGTCGAAGTGGATGTGAACAGCCTCAATATGGGCGACGTGATCGACGTTTACCCGTTTAAAGGTGAAGTTCGCAACCATGAAACCGGCGAACTGCTGGCCAGCTTTGAGCTGAAAACCGACGTGTTGATCGACGAAGTGCGCGCCGGTGGCCGTATTCCGTTGATTATCGGTCGTGGGCTGACGACCAAAGCGCGCGAAGCGCTGGGTCTGCCGCACAGCGATGTGTTCCGTCAGGCGAAAGACGTGGCGGAGAGCAGCCGCGGCTACTCGCTGGCGCAGAAAATGGTCGGTCGCGCCTGCGGCGTGGCCGGTATCCGTCCTGGCGCTTATTGCGAACCGAAAATGACCTCCGTGGGTTCTCAGGACACCACCGGTCCGATGACCCGTGATGAACTGAAAGACCTGGCCTGCCTGGGCTTCTCTTCCGACCTGGTGATGCAGTCTTTCTGCCACACGGCGGCCTATCCGAAGCCTGTAGACGTGACCACGCACCATACGCTGCCGGACTTCATTATGAACCGTGGCGGTGTTTCCCTGCGTCCGGGCGACGGCGTAATCCACTCGTGGCTGAACCGTATGCTGCTGCCGGATACCGTCGGTACCGGTGGTGACTCGCATACCCGTTTCCCGATCGGCATCTCCTTCCCGGCGGGTTCTGGCCTGGTGGCGTTTGCCGCCGCCACCGGCGTTATGCCGCTGGATATGCCGGAATCTGTGCTGGTGCGCTTCAAAGGTAAAATGCAGCCGGGTATTACCCTGCGCGATCTGGTGCATGCCATCCCGCTGTATGCCATCAAACAAGGCCTGCTGACCGTTGAGAAGAAAGGGAAGAAAAACATCTTCTCTGGCCGCATCCTCGAAATCGAAGGTCTGCCGGATCTGAAAGTCGAGCAGGCGTTTGAGCTGACGGATGCCTCTGCTGAGCGTTCGGCTGCCGGTTGCACCATCAAACTGAACAAAGAACCGATTATCGAGTATCTGAACTCGAACATCGTGCTGCTGAAGTGGATGATTTCTGAAGGCTACGGCGATCGTCGTACGCTGGAACGTCGCGTGCAGGGCATGGAAAAATGGCTGGCGGATCCGCAACTGCTGGAAGCCGATGCTGACGCGGAGTACGCGGCGGTCATCGACATCGATCTGGCGGAAATCAAAGAGCCGATCCTCTGTGCACCGAACGATCCGGACGACGCGCGTCTGTTGTCTGACGTGCAGGGTGCGAGCATCGATGAAGTGTTTATCGGTTCCTGTATGACGAACATCGGTCACTTCCGTGCCGCCGGTAAACTGCTGGACAGCCATAAAGGCCAGCTGCCGACCCGCCTGTGGGTTGCGCCGCCGACCCGTATGGATGCCGCGCAGTTGACGGAAGAAGGGTATTACAGCGTGTTCGGTAAGAGCGGCGCGCGCATTGAGATCCCGGGCTGCTCCCTGTGCATGGGTAACCAGGCGCGTGTGGCGGACGGTTCGACTGTGGTATCCACGTCCACCCGTAACTTCCCGAACCGCTTAGGTACCGGGGCGAACGTTTACCTGGCATCTGCGGAGCTGGCGGCGGTCGCTGCGCTGACCGGTAAACTGCCGACGCCGGAAGAGTACCTTAACTTTATGTCGCAGGTGGATAAAACCGCTGCAGACACATACCGCTACCTGAACTTCGACCAGCTTAATCAGTACACTGATAAAGCAGACGGTGTGATTTTCCAGACTGCGGTCTGAGTGCCAGAGCCACCCTTCGGGGTGGCTTTTTTCTTTCCCCTCGCGCTGCAAAAAATCGCTTTTTAAGCGCATCAAATGTCTATTACTGACATATCGAAAACGCGGGTACCGCCGCAATCATCCTGTGTCTTATGCGCCACAGCAACCAGACGGATGATTTCCGCGCAGGCGAAACGTCCTCACGCGGATATTTTTCGTTGCTTCCCGTTACTACGCTTTTTTTCTGGCAGTGTGCTGCGATAATTACAGCATAGGCGGGCCATCAGGCCGGCAGGAGGAAGCGATTATGGATTACGAATTTCTGCGTGATGTCACCGGCGTGGTGAAGGTGCGTATGTCGATGGGCCACGAAGCTGTCGGACACTGGTTTAATGAAGAAGTGAAAGAGAACCTGGCTTTACTGGATGAAGTGGAGCAGGCGGCGAAAACGGTGAAGGGCAGCGAGCGCTCCTGGCAACGCGCCGGGCATGAATACACGCTGTGGATGGATGGCGAAGAGGTGATGGTGCGCGCCAACCAGCTGGAATTTTCCGGTGATGAGATGGAAGAAGGGATGAGCTATTACGATGAAGAGAGCCTGTCGCTGTGCGGCGTGGAGGATTTTCTTCAGGTGGTGGCCGCCTATCGCGAATTCCTGAAACAGCGATAGATAAAGGAGCCTCCGTGCTCCGTCGCGGGTTATACGGCTGGAATATTGCGGCCGTAGTAGATCTCGCGCATCTCTTTCCACAACGCTTCTGTGATCTCTTTGCGTTCTTCTGCGGTCAGGTCTTCCGGTTTGGTATGGAACATGTAGTGCTTAAGATCGAACTCTTTAAGCAACATCTTGGTATGGAAGATATTTTCCTGATAAACGTTCACGTCCACCATGTCGTACAGTGATTTCATGTCATCAGACATAAAGTTCTGAATCGAATTAATCTCATGATCGATAAAATGCTTCATGCCGTTAACGTCGCGGGTAAAGCCGCGCACGCGGTAATCGACCGTGACAATATCTGACTCAAGCTGGTGGATCAGGTAATTCAGCGCTTTGAGCGGAGAGATAACGCCGCAGGTGGAGACCTCGATATCGGCGCGGAACGTGCACAACCCGCCCTCAGGATGGCTTTCCGGGTAGGTATGGACGCAAATATGGCTCTTATCCAGATGCGCGACCACCGCTTCCGGCAGCGGGCCCGGGTGCTCGGTTTTATCAATAAGCTGCGGGTCGACGGGTTCTTCGCTCACCAGAATGGTCACGCTCGCGCCCTGCGGCTCGTAATCCTGGCGGGCAATGTTCAGGATATTGGCACCGATAATATTGCAGGTTTCGCTCAGGATCTCTGTCAGACGGTTGGCGTTATAGAGTTCATCAATATAGGCAATGTAGCCGTCACGCTCTTCCGCTGTTTTGGCGTAGCAGATGTCGTAGATACAAAAACTCAGGCTTTTTGTCAGGTTGTTAAAGCCATGCAGCTTCAGCTTTTTCAATTTTCATCACCTCCTTAGAAGGACAGAGCGTCTTGCAAATATTGCGGCAAGGCGAAAGCCGCCGTATGAATCGCCGGATTATAGTAACGGCAGGTTATTGCGGCAGTATGGAAACGGGCGGCGATGATCCCGGTTGAGAGGTGGCGCAATGCTTCGTTATCCGTCGCCCAGGCAAACGTCATGATGCCGCCGTAATAGGTCGGAACCGCTGCCTGATAAAAACTGACGTCGCTAAAATAGTGACTCAACTTGCGATGACTGCCGGTGACCTCCTCTTGTTGCAGAAAGCTTACGCCATTCTGCGCCACGAAGATCCCGCCCGGGTTCAGGCAGCGTTTGCAGCCCTCATAAAAGGCGGAGGTGAACAGGCTCTCCCCCGGACCGATAGGATCCGTGCAGTCAGAAATGATCACGTCGAATGTCTGGCGGGTGTGGTTAACAAAATTGACGCCATCGTCGATCACCAACTGAAAACGGGGATCGTCATACGCGCCTGCGCTGTGATTCGGCAGGTACCGACGGCAGAAAGAGACGACGCCTGCGTCGATTTCCACCATGGTAATGGTGGCAATATTTTTATGGCGCGAAACTTCACGCAACATGGCCCCATCGCCACCGCCGATGATTAACACATCTTTTGCGTGGCCGTGAGCCAGCAGCGGAACATGGGTCATCATTTCGTGGTAGATAAACTCATCACGTTCGGTGGTCTGAACAACGCCATCCAGCGCCATTACGCGACCAAACGCCGCATTCTCGAAGATGACCAGATCCTGATGATCGGTTTTCTCATGATACAGCACTTTATCAACGGCAAAGTATTGACCAAAGTGGTCATGCAGGGTCTCGTGCCACACGGCGTTGTCGGCCATAGGTTGCTCCTTTGTTAACACCGCGAAAATGGGCGCAACATCATAGCTAACTCTGACCGGGGTTGCACGGTCAGAATTTCACCGTTATCCCGTCTTGCTTCGTGGCGCAGTGCGATCAGAAAGAGGACGGGACAGGGAACGATTATTTGACGTAGGCGAGAAGGCTAAGGGAGTCGCGAGCGAGGGCTTTACATTTTTTTGCGGTAGGAATACCAATGCCGCTCAGGTCGCGGTAGCTATCTTCACCCAGCGATTTCATATCCCAGGTGTCATAGTTGCTGAGATCCCACTGGTTTTGCTGGGCAAAAAAGACCAGTGCGCGACGGATCTGCCCGTTAGGCAAGTTGTTATAGCCGCAGTCGTTTTTCAGAAATACAAACACGGCCGTCAGATCGGCCATATCTTCAGCTTCGGATTCACTTAGCGCATAACTGTTAGCGGAGACAGCCAGCAGGCTGCCGAGGACTACTGTTCTGAAAAACGTCTTCATTATTTCTACCACGGCGTAACGGAATTTAAACGTTAGCACAGTCCTGATAGGGCGACGATATTTATTATTATCTGATTTCTTGACCTTCCGGCAGGGGGAGGGTTTATGCTCAAAATATCGCCTGCAATTGATAAGGAAATGCCCATGCAACGCCGTGATTTTTTGAAATATTCCGCCGCGTTAGGCGTAATGAGCGCGCTGCCGCTATGGAGCCGATCGCTGTTTGCCGCTGAACGCCCGACACTCCCCATCCCGCCACTGCTCAGCCCCGATGCGCAAAGCCGTATTCAGCTTACGGTACAAGCGGGGGAAACCCTGTTCGGCGGTAAATCTGCAACCACCTGGGGTTACAACGGCTCACTGCTTGGGCCTGCGCTTCAGCTCCGCCAGGGGCGCGCCGTCACTGTTGATATCCGCAATACGCTGGCCGAAGAGACCACTGTGCACTGGCACGGCGTTGAAGTCGCAGGTGAGGTTGATGGCGGGCCGCAGGGCGTCATCAAACCCGGCGGCAGCCGTACGGTAACCTTTACCCCCACGCAACAGGCGGCAACCTGCTGGTTCCACCCGCATCAGCACGGTAAAACTGGCCGCCAGGTGGCAATGGGGCTCGCCGGGCTGGTACTGATTGAAGATGATACGCTTCGCCAACTGCGCCTGCCGCAACAGTGGGGCATTGACGATGTTCCAGTAATTATGCAGGACAAAAGGTTTACCGCGCAGGGGCAAGTTGATTACCAGCTTGATGTGATGACCGCGGCTGTGGGCTGGTTTGGCGATACCTTACTGACTAATGGCGCGGTGTATCCTCAGCACGCCGCACCCCGCGGCTGGTTACGTCTGCGCTTGCTCAATGGCTGTAATGCGCGTTCGCTTAATGTTGCGGCCAGCGATAAACGCCCGCTGTATGTGATCGCGAGCGACGGCGGCTTGCTCAGTGAACCGGTCAAGGTCAGTGAATTACCGATGTTGATGGGCGAGCGGTTCGAAGTATTGGTGGATATCAGCGACGGTAAGCCCTTCGATCTTGTTACGCTACCGGTACAGCAGATGGGGATGACGGTTGCGCCGTTTGACCAGCCGCAGCCGGTGCTGCGTATTCAGCCGTTGCAGGTCACCGCTTCCGGCATATTGCCCGATAAGCTCGCATCGCTGCCTGCGTTGCCTCCGCTCGAAGGGTTAACGCAACGGACGCTGCAACTGTCGATGGACCCGATGCTCGACATGATGGGGATGCAGGCGTTGCAACAGAAGTACGGTGATGCGGCAATGGCCGGCATGATGATGGGCCATGGGCAAATGAGTCATACCCAGAGCGGGAATATGCCGATGAGTCACGGGCAGATGGGCACGATGCAAATGAATCATGGCCAGATGAACCATGGCGGGATGAACAGTGATCAGGGTACGATGAACCACGGTAACGGCGGGTTTGATTTCCACTCCGCCAACCGGATCAACGGCAAAGCCTTCGACATGACCACTCCGGCTTTTGCGGCGCAAAAAGGGCAGTACGAACGCTGGGTGATCTCGGGCGAAGGCGACATGATGCTGCACCCCTTCCATATTCACGGGACCCAGTTCCGTATCCTGTCAGAAAACGGCAAACCGCCTGCGGCGCATCGCGCGGGCTGGAAAGATACCGTGAATGTTTACGGGGCGCGCAGTGAAGTGTTAGTGCGTTTCCAGCATGATGCGCCAAAAGAGCATGCTTATATGGCGCACTGCCATCTGCTGGAGCATGAAGATACCGGGATGATGTTAGGGTTTACGGTGTAAAAAAAAGCCGGAGGGCGTCAAAACGCGCCTCCGGCTGCGAGAGTGTTCGGCCCGGTAAGCAATCTCGCTACCGGGCTGCGTTCTCTTTATTTGGCATCATCCGGCAGTGCATAAGCGACAATATAGTCGCCCATTTTGGTGCCGAACGACCCGTGACCGCCAGCGGAAATGACGACATACTGTTTGCCATTGACCTCATAGGTCATCGGTGTGGCCTGACCGCCTGCCGGCAATCGACCCTGCCACAGTTTTTCACCGTTGCTCATATTGTAAGCGCGCAGGTAGTTATCAGCGGTGGCCGCGATAAACAGCACATTACCCGCTGTGGAGATCGGGCCGCCAAGCATCGGCATCCCCATATTGAACGGCACCGGAACTGGCATCGGGAACGGCATGCTGTCCTGCGGCGTACCAATACGTTTTTTCCACACCACCTGATTGGTTTTCAAATCGAGAGCGGAAATATAACCCCATGCCGGTTGTTTACACGGCAGACCGAACGGCGACAGGAACGGGTTCAGCGTTACGCCGTACGGTACACCGTACTGCGGCTGGATCCCCGACTCTGAGCCGGTGCCTTTCGCGTCTTTCGGCGGTTCCATCGGGTTACCCGGACCGCGCGGGATCAGCTTCGACACAAACGGCAGCGCCATCGGGTTGGCAATGGCGACCTGGCGATGCGGATCGACAGAGATGCCGCCCCATTCAAACATCCCGAGGTTGCCCGGGAACACCAGCGTGCCCTGTTCCGACGGCGGGGTGAAAATGCCTTCATAGCGCATCTGGTGGAACATGACGCGGCACACCAGCTGATCGAACATGGTGGCGCCCCACATGTCCGCCCCGCTGAGATCTTTCTTCGGACGGAAGCTCAAATCGGAGAACGGCTGGGTAGGGGTGACATGGTCGCCTTTGGCAGCCCCCTGCGGCACTGGTTTTTCCGGCGCGGGCACCACCAATTCGCCATTACGACGATCCAGTACGAAAATGTTGCCGGTTTTCGCCGGCGCATAAATCACCGGAACCGTTTTGCCGTTGACGCTGATATCCGCCAGCGTCGGCTGCGACGGCATATCCATGTCCCACAAATCGTGGTGAACGGTCTGGTAGCTCCAGGCCAGTTTGCCGGTGGTGGCGTTCAGTGCGACGATCGAACTGGCGTAACGCTCCTGCTCGGGTGTGCGGTTACCGCCCCAGATATCCGGCGTGGTGACGCCCATCGGCAGATAGACCAAATCCAGCTTCGCGTCATAGGCGGCAGGCGCCCAGGAGTTCGGCGAGTTGACGGTATAGTGGTGTTCATCGGCCGGGATCGCATTTGGATCTTTCGCGCCCGGATCGAAGGCCCACAGCAGTTTACCGGTATTGATATCGAAACCGCGGATCACCCCCGAAGGCTCACGGGTGGAGAAGTTATCCGTTACCGCACCGGCAATAATAATCACCTTATCGGTGACGATGGGCGGCGAGGTGGGTTCGTACATGCCCGGTGTGGTCACCGGCATATTGGTTTGCAGGTTGAGAATGCCTTTATTGGCAAAGGAGTCACACAGCTTACCGTTATCCGCGTTGACGGCGAACAGACGACCATCATTCACCGGCAGGATAATGCGGCGCGGGCAATCCGCCACCACATCCGGGCTGGCATTGTCAGCGGTCGCTTCATGATAAGAAACGCCACGGCAGGTGACATGCTGGAAGGTCGGATTGGTATTCAGTTGCGGATCGAAGTGCCATTTCTCTTTACCCGTGGCGGCATCGAGGGCGAACAGGCGCTGGTGCGCAGTACACAGGAATAGGGAGTCGCCAACTTTAATGGGCGTCACTTCGTTGGTGATTTCACCCGGATCGTTCGGCTGCTTCAGATCGCCGGTGCGAAACACCCACGCTTCTTTCAGATTATGCACGTTATCGGCGTTGATCTGCTTCAACGGCGAGTAACGCTGCCCTTCCTGATTACGACCGTAAGCGGGCCAGTCGCTGTCAGCAACCGCAGAGATAGCCTGTGCAGGCGTACTCTCTGCACTCAGCGTGCCGCGGATCTCTTGCGGATCGTGAAAACCGGCCCACGTCAGAATGCCGCCGCTGACCAGCAGCGTCACCACCAGCGCAGCGACCGCGCCGCGAGCGGGGACGACTAATCGCCGCCAGACAAACGGCAGAATCAGCCAGATACCGAAGAAGACCAGGATGTCGCTACGCGGCGTGAGCGCCCAGAAATCGAAACCGACTTCCCACACGCCCCAGATCATGGTGACCAGCAACAGGGCGGCATACAGCCATAATGCCGCACGCTGGCCTTTCCACAGCAACCAGGTCACCGCCAGCATCACCAGGCCTGCGATAGGGTAGTACCAGGAGCCGCCAATGGCGACCAGCCAGGCACCGCCGATTAACAGATACAGCCCGCAAAAGGCTGCGAACAGCGCCGTCAGCGTCACCAGACGCCGCGGCTGTTGCGTTTTTGTTTCTGCCATAAAAAGACACTCATCAGTTTGTTAATATTTTGATAGCAATTAATTATAGGAGTTAACAAGTGTGATCGTCATCACAAAATGAGCTTTGTTGCGGAATGGCACCTAATGATCTTTTTGCTGGTATACTGCGCACCTTGCGTTTCAATTACCGGCGCTCTCAACCGGTGTTGAATGATTTACTATTTAAATCATATGGTTAGTTAAAATGAAACACACTGTTGAAGTGATGATCCCGGAAGCGGAGATCAAAGCGCGTATCGTTGAGCTGGGTCGTCAAATCACTGAACGTTACAAAGATAGCGGCAGCGAAATGGTGCTGGTGGGGCTGCTGCGTGGATCGTTTATGTTTATGGCTGACCTGTGCCGTGAAGTGCAGGTTTCTCACGAAGTCGATTTTATGACCGCCTCCAGCTACGGCAGCGGTATGTCCACCACCCGCGATGTGAAAATCCTGAAAGATCTGGATGAAGACATTCGCGGCAAAGACGTGCTGATCGTCGAAGACATTATCGATTCGGGTAATACGCTGTCGAAAGTGCGTGAAATCCTCAGCCTGCGCGAGCCGAAATCGTTGGCGATTTGCACCCTGCTGGATAAACCTTCCCGTCGTGAAGTGGACGTACCCGTTGAGTTTGTCGGTTTTTCCATTCCGGATGAGTTTGTGGTGGGTTACGGCATTGATTATGCGCAGCGCTATCGCCATCTGCCGTATGTCGGCAAAGTGGTCATGCTGGAAGAATAAAAAAATCGGGGCCGACGGCCCCGATTGTTATTTGTGATTACTGTGTTTCTGACTGAGGTTGGAAACACCCTGACGGTAACGCTGTTCCAGCGTTTCGCGGTTGGTGGCGGTGACATCCAGATTACGCAGCAGGCCATCATGAATGCCGTAGGCCCAGCCATGAATCGTCACTTTCTGCCCACGTTTCCATGCGGACTGCATGATCGTCGAGTGACCAAGGTTATACACCTGCTCCATGACGTTCAGTTCGCACAGCGTATCGAGACGACGTTCCGGCGGCATTTCGCCAAGCAGCGAGCTATGTTTAAACCAGATATCGCGAATATGCAGCAGCCAGTTGTTGATAAGACCCAGTTCCGGGTTTTCAACCGCGGCCTGTACACCGCCGCAGCCGTAGTGGCCGCAAATGATGATGTGTTCAACTTCCAGCACATCCACGGCGTACTGAACCACGGAGAGGCAGTTCAAATCGGTGTGGATAACCAGGTTGGCAACATTTCGGTGAACAAACAGTTCGCCGGGTTCGAGGCCGGTAAGGCGTTCGGCGGGAACGCGGGAGTCAGAGCATCCAATCCAGAGAAAGCGCGGCTTCTGTGCTTGCGCCAGTGTTTCGAAAAATCCGGGATCTTCTTCCACCAGCATTTTTGACCATAGTGCATTATTGCTGATGAGTGTATCTATGTCTTTCATGGAAGTTAACAACCTGTAACCAGATAAGTGCGTTGCGCTAATATAGGTTAACTCCAACTCTTTTTAAACCACACATCGAGTGTAAGAAAACAGGTAAGTGATAATTCATGACCATTGCACTGGAGCTTGAGCAGCTTAAAAAAACCTATCCGGGCGGCGTTCAGGCGCTGCGCGGCATTGATTTAAAAGTCGAAGCGGGCGATTTCTATGCGCTTCTTGGGCCGAATGGCGCGGGAAAATCCACCACCATTGGCATTATCAGTTCGCTGGTAAATAAAACCTCCGGGCGTGTCAGCGTCTTTGGTTACGATCTGGACAAAGACGTCGTTAACGCCAAGCGCCAGCTAGGGCTGGTGCCGCAGGAGTTTAACTTTAACCCGTTTGAAACCGTGCAGCAGATTGTGGTGAACCAGGCCGGTTACTACGGCGTGGATCGTAAAGAGGCGTTGGTTCGCAGCGAAAAGTACCTGAATCAACTCGATCTGTGGGAAAAACGTAACGAACGTGCGCGGATGCTTTCCGGCGGCATGAAACGCCGTTTGATGATTGCCCGTGCGCTGATGCACGAGCCGAAACTGCTGATCCTCGATGAGCCAACCGCAGGCGTGGATATTGAGTTACGCCGCTCAATGTGGGGGTTCCTGAAAGATCTGAACGATAAAGGCACCACCATTATTCTGACCACCCACTATCTGGAAGAAGCCGAAATGTTGTGCCGCAATATTGGCATTATTCAGCGCGGCGACCTGATTGAAAACACCTCAATGAAAGCGCTGCTCTCGAAGCTGAAGTCAGAGACGTTTATTCTCGATTTAGCGCCGAAAAGCCCGCTTCCGAAGCTGGAAGGGTACCAATACCGGCTGGTGGACACCTCCACGCTGGAAGTGGAAGTCTTGCGTGAGCAGGGGGTAAATAGCGTGTTCAGCCAGCTTAGCGCGCAGGGCGTGCAGGTATTGAGTATGCGTAATAAGGCCAACCGTCTCGAAGAGCTGTTCGTCACGCTGGTGCATGAGAGAAAAGGAGAAAGCGCATGATGCAGCTTTTTTGGGTGGCGCTGAAGAGTATCTGGTACAAAGAGATCCAGCGTTTTATGCGCATTTGGGTGCAAACACTGGTGCCGCCAGTGATCACCATGACGCTCTATTTTATTATTTTCGGCAACCTGATCGGTTCACGCATCGGTGAAATGCACGGTTTTACCTACATGCAGTTTATCGTGCCGGGGTTGATCATGATGGCGGTGATCACCAACGCTTACGCCAATGTGGCCTCGTCCTTCTTTAGCGCGAAATTTCAGCGCAATATTGAAGAGTTGCTGGTTGCCCCGGTGCCGACGCATGTCATTATCGCCGGTTACGTCGGCGGCGGTGTGGCGCGCGGGCTGTGCGTTGGCATACTGGTGACCGCCGTATCGCTGTTTTTCGTGCCGTTTCAGGTGCATTCGTGGCTGTTTGTCGCCCTGACGCTGTTGCTCACCGCCGTGCTGTTTTCTCTCGCCGGTTTATTGAACGCGGTTTTTGCCAAAACGTTTGATGATATCAGCCTGATCCCGACATTTGTGCTGACGCCGCTGACCTATCTTGGCGGGGTGTTCTATTCACTGACGCTGCTGCCGCCGTTCTGGCAGGCGTTGTCTCATCTGAACCCGATTGTCTATATGATCAGCGGGTTCCGTTTTGGTTTCCTTGGCATTACCGATGTACCGCTGTTTACCACAGTCGGGGTGCTGGTGGTGTTTATCGTCGCCTTTTATCTGTTCTGCTGGTATCTGATCCAGCGCGGACGCGGGCTGCGCAGCTAAAACCAGGCCTGGCTCTCTTCTGCGGGAGAGAGCCAATCCCCTGGATTAGCGTATTTTTTGTACTAAAAAGAGCCGTTGGTATCTGTTTCTGCTTTGTTACACTGGGCTCACTTTCTCAAGCCGGTTCGTCTCATGTCTCGTTTGATTACCATTCTGTTGCTGCTGATAACCTGCAGCGCTTCTGCCAGCATTGTGAGTGAACAACGCGTTCCTGCTCGCTATATGCAAACCACCGAAGATGCCGATATCTGGGCGCAAGTCGGCGACAAAGTGGTTACCGTTGGCAATATTCGCGCCGGGCAAATCCTTGCCGTTGTCCCGGGGGCGGAAGATTACTATGCGTTTCGCTTCGGCTTCGGCAGCGGGTTTATCGACAAAGGGCATTTGGGGCTGGTTTCCGGCAACCAGCGCGTGGAAGATAGCCTTGGCGATCTGAACAAACCGCTCAGTAACCAGAATCTCATTACCTGGCAGGACACGCCGCTCTATAACGCACCGGATGTGACCAGTGAGCCGTTTGGCACGCTGGCGGAAAACCTGCGTTACCCGATTATTGATAAGCTCAAAGATCGTCTGAACCAGACCTGGTTCCAGATCCGCATTGGCAACCGGCTGGCGTGGGTGAGCAGCCTGGATGCGCAGGAAGATAATGGCATTCCCGTGCTGACGTACCACCATATTCTGCGTGATGAAGAGAACACCCGTTTTCGTCACACCTCGACCACCACGTCGGTGCGTGCTTTTACGAACCAGATGACCTGGCTGCGCGATCAGGGCTATACCACCCTGTCAATGTATCAACTGGAAGGCTACGTCCGTAACCGTATGAATCTGCCGGCGCGTTCGGTGGTGATCACCTTTGATGATGGGCTGAAGTCGGTCCGTCGTTATGCCTGGCCTATCCTGCGTGAATATAATTTCAAAGCCACGGCGTTTATTATCTCGTCGCGTATCAAGCTGAAACCGCAGCCGTGGGATCCGAAGACGCTGCAGTTTATGAGCGTGTCAGAGCTATACGATATCAGCGATGTGTTTGATGTGCAGTCGCATACCCATTTTCTGCACCGGGTCGACGATGCCATGCATCCGATTCTACTGAGCCGCAACTATCACAACATTCTGTTTGATTTTAAACGTTCGCGCCGCGCGCTGGCGCAGTTCAACCCGCACGTGCTCTACCTGGCGTATCCGTTTGGCGTGTATGACGATAAAGCGGTCAAGGCGGCGAATGACGCCGGTTTCCATCTGGCGGTCACCACGGTGCGCGGGAAGGTAAAACCGGGGGATAATCCGTTCTTGCTGAAACGACTGTATGTGCTAAGAACGGATTCGCTGGAAGCGATGTCGCGGCTGATCAGTAATCAGCCGCAGGGCTAGGGCATCAGGCAACCTGAACCGGCACGGCTTTGGCCGTGCGTTTCATCTCATTGTCGCCATCAAAATAGGCCACTTTCGGCTGCCAGCTACGGGCAACCTCGTCCGGTACGGTGACGTAGCTGGCGATGATCAGGATATCGCCCACATCTGCGCAGTGCGCTGCCGCGCCGTTAACCGAAATAATTTTTGAGCCGCGCTCACCGGCAATCGCATAGGTGGAAAAGCGTTTCCCGTTGGTCACGTTGTAAATATCAATGGCTTCGTATTCCAGAATACCAGCCGCCTCAAGGAAATCCTGGTCAATGGCGCAGGAACCTTCGTAATGCAGGTCGGCCTGTGTCACTTTGACGCGGTGGAGCTTGCCTTGCAGCATTGTGCGAATCATAAGTTAAACCCTACTGATAAGTAACCTGAAAGAGGGGGCGGCTCCATGCGTATCCCCCCGTACGGCGTGCCACGTCTGCATGATCACAGGTGGCGTATTGCCCATTTTTTTACCCCGCCTGATGGGCGAGTTCAACCACTTTATTGTCGATAAGCCGCGCCTGACCAAGCCATGCCGCCATCAACACCACTGCCCGTTGGCTGCCGTCGGATAACGCCTGTAGTGTGTCTGCATCGCGGATCTGGATATCATCGGCGCGTAAACCGGCGTCATTGATCTCCTGCTCAGCAATCGTAATCAGCTCGTCGCAGTTGCGCTCGCCTGCCAGCAGTTTATCTGCGAGTGCGTTCATGACTTTGCTGAGCGCCGGGGCGATTTTGCGCTGATCGGCGGTGAGGTAACCATTACGTGAGCTCAGTGCCAGGCCATCTTTTGCCCGCACGGTGGGAACGCCGACAATCTCAATGTCGTAGCCCATATCGGCCACCATTTTGCGAATAAGCTGTAACTGCTGGTAATCCTTCTCGCCAAAACAGGCGATATCCGGCTGCACCATGTTAAACAGCTTGCTAACGATGGTCGACACGCCCCGGAAATGACCCGGGCGGCTTGCACCTTCCAGCATGGTGGAGATGCCGGGTACGTCGACATAAGTCTGGGTATCGGTGCCCTGTGGGTAAATATCCGCAGGGGCCGGGGCAAAGACGATATCCGCTTTGCGTTTGTTCAGCTTTTCACAGTCTTCCTGCAGGGTGCGCGGGTAACGCGCTAAATCATCCGGCCGATCGAACTGCATCGGGTTAACGAAAATACTCACTACCACCACATCGGCGCGGGCTTTGGCTTCCTCAACCAGCTTCATATGACCATCATGCAGGTTGCCCATGGTGGGCACCAGCGCAATGCGTTTACCTTCCAGGCGTAGTCGGCGGATATGCTGACGCAGCAGCGGGAGGGTTTCAATAATCAACACAACAGGACTCCTTAATGGAAACTGTGTTCTTCGCCCGGGTAGACGCCGGACTCAACGTCAGCAACATACTGCCTAACGGCGGCGCGCATGTCGCCTGCTTCATTCAGGAAATTTTTAGCGAATTTAGGAATGTGGCCGCCGGTAATGCCGAAGGCATCGTGCATGACCAGAATCTGACCATCGGTGACGTTACCTGCGCCAATGCCAATCACCGGGATACTCAACGCATCGGTAATACGCTGCGCCAGCTCAACCGGTACGCACTCCAGCACCAGCAATTGCGCGCCTGCGGCTTCCAGCGCCAGCGCATCATCAAACAGTCCCTGTGCGGCCTCACCGCGTCCCTGGACCTTATAGCCGCCGAAAATATTCACCGATTGCGGGGTTAACCCCAGATGCCCGCACACCGGCACGGCGCGTTCTGTGAGCATTTTGACGGTAGGCGCAAGCCAGGCGCCGCCTTCGATTTTGACCATATTGGCGCCTGCGCGCATCACCACCGCGGAGTTCTCAAATGCCTGCTCCGGCGTGGCATACGCCATAAACGGCAGGTCGGCAAGCAGCAGACAGGCCGGTGCGCCACGGCGTACGGCCTGCGTGTGATAGGCGATATCCGCCACCGTTACCGGCAGGGTGGAGTCATGACCTTGTACCGTCATCCCAAGCGAGTCGCCCACCAGCATCACGTTAATCCCCTCTTCGGCGAACAGTTTCGCGAAGCTGTAGTCGTAAGCGGTGATGGTTGCGAAGCGTTTCTTTTCCTGCTTGCACTTGTGCAGCCAGGAGATGGTGGTCGGTTTCATAGCGTTTCCTGATAGTCCAAAACGAATCTTGGCGCATTCTAACAGCAACACTCAGGTGGGCAATGATTTTAGACAACCCGTGGGACGCGGGTGGGCAGAAAGGAAATATTACCAGGCGTCAGGTTTCGGCGCGTTAAGTTGCGCCAGTACTGACCGCAGGGAGGTGCCATCCGGGAACACGCATTCAGGTGCGATTTCAAACAGCGGCCACAGCATAAAGCCGCGGTTTTTCATATCGTAATGAGGGACAGTCAGACGGGGGATATTCAACGTTAATTCACCGAACAGCATAATGTCCAGGTCAAGCGTACGTGGTCCCCAGCGCTCCGCTTTACGCACGCGACCTTGTTGCAACTCAATACGCTGGGTGTGATCGAGCAGCGCTTCGGGCGCGAGTTCCGTTTCCAGCGCCACGGCGGCGTTGAGATAGTCCGGTTGATCCTGCGGGCCAAGCGGAGGAGTGCGGTACAGTGAAGAAACCGCCACAATCCGGCTTTGTGGGATCTCCCCAATGGCCGTTATGGCGGCATTAACCTGGTCGAGCGGTGACGCCAGATTGCTACCCAGCGCAATATACGCGAGGGTCACGCATTGCCCTCGCGACGCGGTGTGCGTTTGCGTGGTCGACGATGACGACGGCGTTCAGCCGGTTCATCACCTAAATCATCCAGCATATCTTTTTGCGCTGGCGGCGCAGAAACCTGGAATTCACCCCACCATTTCACCAGACGTTGCAGCTCACCGTTGTTTTCGGCATCGGCGCGCAGTGCCATCAGGTCGTAGGCGGCGCGGAATTTCGGATGCTCCATCAGTTTCCAGGCGCGTTTCCCCTGACGACGGGACATACGCAACTGCAACTGCCAGATATCGCGAATCAGCGTGGTAATGCGCTTCGGAATTGCCAGTGAACGACAGGCTTCGTCCAGCACATCATTCATCGCCAGCGCGAAAGCGTCGTAATAGGCCAGCCCGCCTTCTTGTGCGATGCGCTGGGCATTCTCCAGCAGCGGATACCAGAACATGGCGGCAAACAGAAACGCCGGGTTAACACGCATATCATTGCGGATGCGGTTATCCGTGTTCTTCAGTACCTGCTCGATAATGCGCTCCATCGGGCTATCGCCGTTTTCGGTGAAATAGCGCGTGATGGTCGGGAACAGCGGCTGAAACAGGCCGTATTCGCGCAGCAACTGGCAGGTGTCGTAGCCGTAGCCCGCCTGCAACAGTTTGAGCGACTCCTCAAACAGGCGCGCTGGCGGTACATCGTTGATCAGGGTGGCGAGACGTGGAATAGGTTCGGCGGTTTCTTCGCTGATGCGCATGTTCAGCTTGGCGGCGAAACGCACGGCGCGCAGCATGCGTACCGGATCTTCGCGGTAACGCGTCTCCGGGTTGCCAATCAGGCGGATCACGCCTTCTTCCAGGTCGCGCATACCGCCCACGTAATCGCGAACGGTAAAATCGGCTACGCTGTAATAGAGACTGTTAATGGTGAAGTCGCGGCGCTGGGCATCTTCTTCGATGGAGCCGAAGATATTGTCGCGCAGCAGCATACCGTTTTGCCCGCGCTGGGAGATGGTACGATCGGTTTGTTGATCGTCATGGTGCCCGCGAAAGGTGGCGACTTCGATGATTTCCGGCCCGAACATCACATGCGCGAGGCGGAAACGGCGACCGACCAGGCGGCAGTTGCGGAACAGTTTACGTACCTGGTCCGGGGTCGCGCTGGTGGTAACGTCAAAATCTTTTGGTTTTTTGCCCAGCAATAAGTCACGCACGCCGCCGCCCACCAGGTAAGCGTCGTAGCCCGCTTTATTCAGACGATAGAGCACCTTGAGCGCGTTTTCACTGATATCTTTGCGGGAAATAGCGTGCTGCTCACGCGGAATAACCGTCATCTGTGGTTGGGCCATAGCCTCAACGACCATGCTCTCTTCGCGGCTCAGCACCTTGCGGCAAAAATTAGCGACTCGGGTAAAAATAGTACACCTCGGTAAGTGTCAAACGTCAGGACAAAAAAATAGCGGCTAATCATAGCTCAGCGCGAGGCATTTGAGAATGCCGTATTCGCACACGCTGCTCCCGGCACGCGGGAAAGCGCCCAGTTCGCCACCGCCCTTTTCAGCAATGCCTCAATGCTGAGATCCTGCCATTCTTGTGTTACATCCTGGTTCAGGAATTGTAAAGCCCTGATTATTATGGGGCGCGGATCGCCAGCAGGCAAGGCGGGCGCATGGTTCTGCTTGGAGAGCTTATTTCCCTGCTCATTCAGCGCCAGCGGCAAATGAATGTACTCTGGCGTCGGCCAGCCAAGGTGTTGATACAGGGAAATTTGCCGCACCGTGGGTTCGATCAAATCCGCACCACGCACAATCTCGGTAACACCCTGAAAATGGTCATCAACCACCACCGCCAGGTTGTAAGCAAACAGCCCATCGCGGCGATGAATAATAAAATCTTCCCGCGCCAGTTTTTCATCGGCAATGATATGACCGCGCAGTTTGTCATCAAACGCCAGCACCGGATGCTGCTGCATCAGGCGTACGGCCGCGTTTTCCGGGCCGTTATGGCGGGTACGGCAATAGCCATCATAGATGCCGCCCACGCGTTGAATCCGCGCGCGCGAGCAGGTGCAGTAATAGCTTAATCCTTCACGTTGCAAAGTGGCGAGCGCGTCGCGGTAGGCCTCATGGCGCTGTGACTGCCAGAGTACATTGCCGTCCCACTGCAGGCCGTAATGTTCAAGCTGACGCAGGATGGTGTTTGCTGCACCGGGGACTTCGCGTGGAGGGTCAATATCTTCGATGCGAACAAGCCAAAGGCCTTGACTGGCGCGGGCTTGCAGGTAGCTGCCAAGCGCAGCGATCAGCGAACCAAAATGCAGTTCACCAGAGGGAGATGGCGCAAAGCGCCCAATATAGTGTGATTCAGGCATATCAACAGGCAAAAAAATATAGGGCGGGAATAAATCCCGCCGTATAGGGCGCAACCACAGCGTTGTGGTACGCCATCAGTGATAACGGGTGATTAACCCGCCATCTGTTTTTCGCGGATTTCCGCCAGCGTTTTGCAGTCGATGCACAGATCGGCGGTCGGACGCGCTTCCAGACGGCGGATGCCAATTTCCACACCGCAGGATTCACAGAAGCCGAAATCTTCGTCTTCCACTTTTTTCAGCGTCTTCTCGATCTTTTTAATCAGCTTGCGCTCGCGATCACGGTTACGCAGTTCGAGGCTGAACTCTTCTTCCTGTGCGGCACGATCAACCGGATCAGGGAAGTTTGCAGCTTCGTCCTGCATATGTGTGACGGTGCGATCGACTTCATCCCTAAGTTGATTACGCCATGCTTCAAGAATGCGCTTGAAGTGAGCCAGCTGGGCTTCGTTCATATACTCTTCGCCCGGCTTCTCTTGATACGGCTCCACCCCAGCGATGGCGAGAATACTCAGGGACGATGTTTTACGGTTTTGCCCTTCTTGCATGTTGCTTCTCCTTAACACGCACTATCGATCCCCGGTTGGGGGAAAAATCAGGCCGCTATAAATAACAGATGCTTTTCCGGATGGCAAATATCTAAACGTAACACTTGACAACCCTGTGAAGAAAAGCGTATTTGCGCACGCGACCAGAACACTTATTAGTCAAACGCCTGCCTCTAAACGGTGAAAGGCACCGGCAAACTCAGAGTGATGTTATCGGCAGAAAGTTCCGCTTTATAAGCGAGAATTTCCACCCCCTGACGTTGTGCGTCATTCAACAAACGTGCGTATTCCTCATCAATATGGCGCGCTGGAGAAAAATGTTCAACGGCTGAGTGCAAGACGGCAAACAGGATGACAGCGCGATCGCCATTGGCCGCCACGCTCATTAACTCCCGCAGATGCTTCTGACCCCGGAGGGTGACCGCATCCGGGAAAAAACCTGACTGCTGCTCGGCGAGCGTGACCGATTTCACTTCAATATAGCAGTTGCGGCGATCATCCGCCTGTAGCAGAAAATCAATTCTGCTACGTTCCGCACCATATTTTACTTCGCTTTTCAGCGCGCTATAGCCGGTCAGTTCTGGCAGGTTTCCGGTGAGGATCGCCTCTTTGGTCAGCGTATTTGCGCGCAGCGTGTTGACGCAAATAAACACCCCTTGCCGAGTTTGCGTTAATTCCCAGGTGTGCGCATATTTGCGTTTAGGATTTTCTGATGTGGAATACCAGACCGTGTCGCCAGGTGTGGCGCAGCCGGTCATTGCGCCGGTATTCGGGCAATGCAGCGTCAGCGTTTCACCCTCTGGCGTAATCACATCGGCAAGGAATCGTTTATAGCGCTGAATCAGCGTGGCGGGTTTTAGCGGCGGGGAAAACTGCATAGCAAATCCTTATTGTTATGTTTTTAATGCCCAGCGATTGAGCGCCGTATAACGGGTGCGCCCGTTGATAAACTGCGATTCATACAACGCAAACGCTTCGACCGGAAAGGTCCAGCGAAAACCCGGCGGCGGAATGGTCACCGCCTGACCGGCGTCGCGCAATAGCGTGATATGCGGGTGGAAAGGCTGCGGGCTTTGGTAACAACCGCTGCGGGAAGCCTGCGCGCGAAGCATATCTGCCAGCTGTAGCAACCCGCGCGGCGGCTGACGCGCACCAAGCCAGACCACGCGCGATCGCAGCCACTGTCCTGCATCATCCAGCGTCAGCGTAAAACCAGGCTGATGTATGCGCCCGGCAAGCGTTTCCAGCGCCCGCTGTTTCTCCGCGCTGATGTCACCGAGAAACGCCAGCGTCAGATGCAGGTTGGCGGCGGCGATGGGTCGCCCTGCATCAGCCGGAAAGTGTTGCGCGCGCCAGTGCACCACCTGCGTCTGGATCCCGGTGGGTAACTCAATGGCAAAAAACAGCCTTTTGGATTCGGACATGCGCTCCCCGGTAATGGCTCGGTAATGGTTTGCGGCGATGGTATACTACTGCGCTGTTCTATGTTAACCCTCAGGAGCTTTTGTGTCCTTATTGCCGGTCGCCGCTGTTCTTCCCGATATCCTTTCTGCGCTGCAACGCGCGCCCCAGGTGCTATTGAGCGCGCCGACCGGGGCAGGGAAATCCACATGGCTGCCGCTGCAATTGCTGCAACAGGGCGCTATTGAGGGGCGTATTTTGCTGCTGGAGCCGCGTCGTCTCGCTGCCCGCAATGTTGCGCAGCGGCTGGCGGAACTTCTTGATGAGAAACCCGGAGAAACGGTTGGCTATCGCATGCGGGCGGAAACCTGCGTGGGGCCAGACACGCGGCTGGAAGTGGTCACCGAAGGGATCCTGACGCGCCTGATCCAGCACGATCCGGAGCTGAGCGGCGTGGGGCTGGTGATACTGGATGAATTTCACGAGCGCAGTTTACAGGCCGATTTGGCTCTGGCGTTGCTGCTGGATGTTCAGCAGGGGCTACGTGATGACCTCAAGTTGCTGGTGATGTCCGCGACGCTGGATAACGAGCGCTTGCAGGCGCTGTTGCCGGATGCGCCGGTCGTTGTTTCGCAGGGGCGCGCCTGGCCGGTTGAACAGCGCTTCCTGGCCTTGCCGGCGCATCAGCGTTTTGACGAAGCGGTGGCGCAGGCGACCGCCGAGCTGTTGCGCAGCGAGCCGGGTTCTCTGCTGCTGTTTTTACCGGGCGTAGGTGAGATCCTGCGCGTTCAGGAGCAGCTCGCTTCCCGCGTGGGCAGCGATGTCGTGCTCTGCCCGCTGTATGGCGCGCTGCCGTTAAGCGAACAGCGTAAAGCGATTTTGCCGCCCCCGACCGGGCAGCGAAAAGTGGTGCTGGCGACCAATATTGCCGAAACCAGTCTGACCATTGAAGGCATACGGCTGGTGGTAGATAGCGCGCAGGAGCGCGTCGCCCGTTTTGACGCCCGTAGCGGGTTAACCCGGCTGATCACGCAGCGTATCAGCGTCGCCTCGATGACGCAGCGCGCCGGACGCGCAGGCCGTCTTGAACCTGGAATTTGTTTGCACTTGCTGGGCAAAGAGCAGGCGGAACGCGCCGCGGCGCAAAGCAGTCCGGAAATACTCAACAGCGATTTGTCCGGCTTGTTGATGGAATTATTACTGTGGGGATGCCAGGATCCCGCCCGGCTCAACTGGCTGGATATGCCGCCTGAGGTAAATCTCGCTGCGGCTCGTAAGCTGCTGAAACAGCTGCAGGCGCTGGAGGAAGGGCGTTTAACGGCATCAGGCCGGAAGATGGCTGCGCTCGGTAACGATCCGCGCCTGGCGGCAATGCTGGCTTCGGCGAACGGTGATGATGAGATTGCCACTGCGGCGAAGCTGGCAGCCATTCTTGAAGAGCCGCCGCGCGCAGGAAATAGCGATCTCAGCATCGCGTTCGCGCGCCAACAGACGAACTGGCAGCAGCGCGCACGGCAGCTTGCCCGGCGGTTGAAAAGCCATGCTGGTGAACCGGACAGCGATGCGCTGGCACCGCTGCTGGCCAGCGCCTTTGCCGATCGTATTGCGCACAGGCGAGGCCAGCAGGGGCGTTATCAACTGGCGAACGGTATGGGCGCCACGCTGGACGCCGACGATGCGCTGGGCCGCCATGAATGGCTGATTGCGCCGCTGCTGTTGCAGGGGAGTCAGTCGCCGGATGCCCGTATTCTGCTGGCGCTGCCGCTGGATATCGACGCGCTGATTGCCCGTTGCCCGCACTTATTGCAGCAGTCAGACACCATTGAGTGGGACGATGCGCAAGGCACGTTAAAAGCGTTCCGCCGGAGCCAGATAGGGCAACTGACGGTAAAAGTGCAGCCGCTGGCAAAACCGTCGGAAGAAGAATTGCATCTGGCGATGCTCAATGGCATCCGTGATAAAGGGCTGCAGGTGCTGAACTGGACGCCGGAAGCTGAACAGTTGCGTTTACGATTACACTGTGCGGCGAAGTGGCTGCCGGAGCAGGCGTGGCCCGCAGTGGATGACGCTTCGTTACTGGACTCGCTGGAGCAGTGGCTGCTGCCGCACATGGGCGGTATCCGTTCGTTGCGCGATCTGAAAGCGCTGGATGTTACGCAAGCATTACAAACCCTGTTGCAGTGGTCATTACGTCAACGGCTGGATAGTGAGCTGCCTGGGCATTACACTGTGCCGACCGGAAGCCGGATAGCCATTCGCTATCATGAGGATAATCCGCCGGTGCTGGCGGTTCGCATTCAGGAAATGTTTGGCGAAGCCACCACACCCACCATTGCGCAGGGGCGCGTGGCGCTGGTGCTGGAGCTGCTTTCTCCTGCGCAGCGACCGCTGCAAATTACCCGTGATTTAGCGGCATTTTGGGCCGGTTCCTGGCGCGATGTGCAAAAAGAGATGAAGGGGCGCTACCCGAAACATCTCTGGCCGGACGATCCGGCCAATACCGCCCCCACGCGGCGGACGAAAAAGTACTCCTGAGCCGGTCAACGTTTACCGCCCGGCGCGGGTGAAAATTGAGAGATTTCTTCTTCTGCCTTTGTGCAGAAGAGCTGAGAATCAGGCCCTTGCGCCTGAAAGTTGCGGAGAGTAAAGCATGGCGGGGAATGACCGCGAGCCAATTGGACGCAAAGGGAAACCAGCGCGTCCGGCAAAAGAGAAGATCAGTCGTCGTCGACTCCGGGAAGAGGAGTATGACGAGTACGAAGATGATGACGATGAGGATGAAGAACCGATGCCGAAAAAAGGAAGAGGCAAAGGCCGGAAGCCCCGGGGAAAACGCGGTTGGTTCTGGCTGCTGTTTAAAATCTTCATTGTCCTTGCCGTGCTGTGCGCCATTTATGGCGTCTATTTGGATCAAAAGATCCGCGCCCGTATCGACGGCAAAGTCTGGCAGTTGCCAGCAGCGGTCTATGGTCGCATGGTCAACCTTGAACCGGATATGGCGGTCAGTAAAAACGAGATGGTGAAACTGCTGGAAGCCACGCAGTACCGCCAGGTGACGAAGATGACGCGTCCCGGCGAGTTTACGGTGCAGGCGAAAAGCATTGAGATGATCCGCCGTCCGTTTGATTTCCCGGACAGTAAAGAAGGGCAGGTGCGCGCGCGTCTGACGTTTGATGGTGATCGTCTGGAAACCATCGAAAACATGGACAGCAACCGCCAGTTCGGTTTCTTCCGCCTCGATCCGCGTCTGATCACCATGCTCTCGTCGCCAAACGGTGAGCAGCGTCTGTTTGTGCCGCGTAATGGCTTCCCGGATCTGCTGGTGGATACACTGCTGGCAACGGAAGACCGCCATTTTTACGAACACGATGGCATTAGCTTCTACTCCATTGGCCGTGCGGTACTGGCCAACCTGACGGCAGGCCGCACCGTGCAGGGGGCGAGTACGCTGACCCAGCAACTGGTGAAAAACCTGTTCCTCAGCAGCGAGCGTTCTTACTGGCGTAAAGCTAACGAAGCCTATATGGCGCTGATCATGGATGCCCGTTACAGCAAGGATCGCATCCTTGAGCTGTATATGAACGAGGTTTACCTGGGTCAGAGCGGTGATAACGAGATCCGCGGTTTCCCGCTGGCAAGCCTGTACTATTTTGGTCGTCCGGTGGAAGAGTTGAGTCTTGATCAGCAGGCGCTGCTGGTTGGGATGGTTAAAGGGGCGTCGGTCTACAACCCGTGGCGCAACCCGAAACTGGCGCTGGAACGCCGCAATCTGGTGTTGCGCTTGCTGCAACAGCAGAATGTGATCGACCAGGAGCTGTATGACATGCTGAGCGCCCGTCCGCTGGGCGTGCAGCCGCGCGGCGGGGTGATTTCACCGCAGCCGGCGTTTATGCAGATGGTGCGTCAGGAGCTGCAGGCGAAACTGGGCGACAAAGTGAAAGATCTCTCCGGCGTGAAGATCTTTACGACCTTTGATTCCGTGGCGCAGGATGCTGCCGAAAAAGCGGCAGTTGATGGCATTCCGGCGCTGATCAAACAGCGCAAATTGACCGACCTTGAAACCGCGATGGTGGTGGTAGACCGCTTTACCGGTGAGGTGCGGGCGATGGTCGGTGGCGCTACACCGCAGTTTGCCGGTTATAACCGTGCGATGCAGGCACGCCGTTCGATTGGTTCACTGGCGAAACCGGCGACTTATCTGACCGCGTTAAGCCAGCCGAATCAGTACCGCCTGAATACGTGGATCGCGGATGCGCCGATTTCACTGCGCCTGTCCAATGGCCAGGTGTGGGCGCCGCAGAACGATGACCACCGTTTCAGTGGTCAGGTCATGCTGGTGGATGCGCTGACCCGTTCTATGAACGTGCCGACCGTTAACCTCGGGATGGCGATTGGTCTGCCGGCGGTGACGGATACCTGGGAAAAACTCGGTGCGCCGAAAGATCAGCTGACGGGTATGCCGTCGATGCTGCTTGGTGCGCTGAACCTGACGCCGATTGAAGTGGCGCAGGCATTCCAGACGATCGCCAGCGGGGGTAACCGTGCGCCGCTTTCCGCGTTGCGCTCGGTGATCGCTGAAGATGGCACGGTACTCTATCAGAGCTTCCCGCAGGCCGAGCGTGCAGTACCGGCGCAGGCGGCATATATGACGCTGTGGACCATGCAGCAGGTGGTGCAACGTGGTACGGGTCGTCAGCTTGGCGCGAAGTATCCGGGGCTGCACCTGGCGGGCAAAACCGGGACCACCAACAATAACGTGGACACCTGGTTTGCCGGTATCGATGGGCGTGAAGTGACCATTACCTGGGTAGGCCGCGACAATAACCAGCCGACCAAACTGTATGGCGCCAGCGGCGCAATGGCGATTTATCAGCGCTACCTGGAAAACCAGTCGCCGATCCCGTTAGATCTGACGCCGCCGGAAGACATCACCACGATGGGCGTCGACGATATGGGCAACTTTGTCTGCGGTGGCGGCGGTTCACGTCAGCTACCGGTCTGGACCACCAGCCCGGAAACGTTGTGCCAGCAGAACCAGATGCAGCCGCAGACGAGTAACCCGTTTGACTCGTCGACGCAGCCACAACAGCAGCCACAACAACCAACGCAACAACCGCCGCAGCAGGAGCAGAAAAGCGATGGCGTAGCGGGGTGGATCAAAGAGATGTTCGGCGGCAACTAAGCCATGACATTGCCATCAAACCCCTGGCCGAAAGGCCGGGGGTTTTTCTTTTCCGTTATCTAAAACATCCGGATAACGCGATAGTAAATTCCTATTAATAGCCATTTAACCCCCCATTTCTATCTGGTTATTTCTTCATCCTTTAAGCCCGTTCAGACGGCGCGTTGCTTGCTATACAGGCAACCCTTCGCCTATTATGCTGCGGTCATAATAATAATTATCGTTTACGTTATCATTCACTCATTGATTCAGAGATAAAACAATGGCGCGTCCCAATACTGCTCAGCCAGTCAACACCACGCTGCGTAAAATCGCAGTGGTGGTAGCCACAGCGGTTAGCGGCATGTCTGTTTATGCACAGGCAGCAACGACCCAAAAAGAAGAAACCATCACCGTCACCACCGCCGCTCCGCAAGAGAGCGCATGGGGACCGGCAGCGACGATCGCAGCGAAGCACTCTGCGACCGCCACCAAAACGGATACGCCGCTGGAGAAAACCCCGCAGTCTGTTTCTGTGGTGACCCGCGATGAAATGGATATCAAGCAACCCGGTACGGTGAAAGAGGCATTAAGTTACACCCCCAGCGTTTTCTCTACTCGCGGCAGTTCGACGACCTATGATGTCGTCACTATTCGAGGTTTCACAACGTCCACAACCGTGAATACCAATCAGTATCTGGATGGGATGAAGTTGCAGGGGAATAACTACTCTGAAATTTCAATGGACCCCTATTTCCTGGAGCGTGTCGAGTTGATGCGTGGTCCGGTGTCGGTTCTCTATGGACAGAGTAATCCGGGCGGTGTCGTCAGTATGGTGACTAAGCGCCCGCAAACGACCCCACTGCGTGAAGTGCAGTTCAAAATGGGGACAGATAATCTGTGGCAAACCGGGTTTGATTTTAGCGATGCCATTGATGATAACGGCGTCTGGTCTTATCGTTTGACTGGCCTTGGGCGCAGTCAGGATGCCCAGCAACAAATGGCAAAATCGACGCGCTATGCTGTTGCGCCTTCCTTTAGCTGGCGTCCGGATGATAAAACCGACTTTACTTTCCTGAGTAATTTCCAGAACGATCCGGATGCCGGCTACTATGGCTGGCTGCCGCGTGAAGGTACCATCGTTCCGTTCTATGATGCCAACGGTAACGCTCACAAGCTGTCGACAGATTTCAATGAAGGTGAACGAGACAATAAGATGTCCCGTCGTCAGCAGATGGTTGGCTATAGCTTCTCTCATGCGTTTGACGATACTTTCACTGTCCGCCAGAACCTCCGCTATGCGCGTGTTCACACCCTTTATCGCTCCGTTTACGGTGATGGCTACAGTTCAACTGTTCCAGGGCAAATTAATCGCGCCTTCGTTCGGTCTGATGAAGACCTGAATACTTTCACGGTTGATAACCAGCTGGAATCTAAATTTGCTACCGGGAGCGTTGACCATACGTTGCTGACGGGCGTCGATTATATGCGTATGCGTAATGACATTGGCGCTGACTACGGTAGCGCCAATCCGATTAATGCGCTTGATCCGCAATATGGTAATGCAAACGTCAAGATTACCTTCCCGTACGCAGTGATTAACCGTCAGGAGCAAACGGGCCTGTATGTTCAGGATCAGGCTGAGTGGAAAAAATGGGTGCTGACCCTTGGTGGTCGCTACGATTTTGCAAAAACGTCTACCTTTACTCGTTCTACATCAAGTCTTGCTGAGATTAATGATCAGCAGTTCACCTGGCGTGGTGGTCTGAATTATCTGTTTGATAACGGTATTGCGCCATATTTCAGCTACAGCGAGTCCTTCGAACCGGTTTCAGGTTCCAGCGCCAGCGGTCAGCCATTCGATCCTTCCCGCGGTAAGCAATATGAAGCGGGTGTGAAATATGTGCCGAAAGATATGCCTGTGGTGGTCACCGCTGCTGTCTTCCAGTTGACCAAAGATAAAAATCTGACGGCGGATCCGAATAATACCCTCTTCAGTACGCAGGGTGGCGAGATCCGTGCTCGTGGGATTGAGCTGGAAGCGAAAGCGGCTGTTACCGCGAATATCGATGTGACTGCTGCCTACAGCTATACCGATAGCAAATATACGCACGATACGGTATTCGAAGGAAAACGTCCGGCAGAAGTTCCGCGTAATCTTGCCTCGCTCTGGGCTGACTATACCTTCCATGAGACAGCGCTCAGCGGGCTCACTATCGGCGCTGGCGCCCGTTATGTTGGCTCTACCTCCAGCATCTATTCCAACCGTACTAACCAGGAGAATGAACTCTTCAGTGTTGCGGGTTATACCGTAGCGGATGCGGCAGTGAAATATGATCTGGCGCGTATCGGGTTACCGGGTTCCTCGGTCGGCGTGAATGTTAACAACCTCTTCGACCGCGAATACGTCTCCAGCTGCTATCGCGAATATGCATGCTACTGGGGCGCAGAGCGTCAGGTGGTGGCGACCGCAACCTTCCGCTTCTAATCTCTCTTCGGGCACGGTTCGCCGTGCCCTCTGATAAGTTGGCTACCATGCAGGATAACAAAACGCTTCCCGATACCACCTTTCAACTGAATGATGTGAGCTTTAGCGTGCCCGGACGCACACTATTGCATCCGTTATCCCTGACTTTTCCTGCCGGGAAAGTGACGGGCCTGATTGGTCATAACGGTTCGGGTAAATCCACACTGCTCAAAATGTTGGGCCGTCATCAGCCACCTTCCGGCGGCGACATTTTGCTGGATCAGCAGCCGTTGGCGAGCTGGAACAGCAAAGCCTTTGCCCGCAAGGTGGCGTATCTTCCTCAGCAACTGCCGCAGGCGGAAGGGATGACCGTACGTGAGCTGGTGGCGATTGGTCGTTATCCGTGGCACGGCGCGTTAGGGCGTTTTGGCATTGCTGACCGGGAAAAAGTGGAAGAAGCGATAGCGCTGGTTGGGCTGAAACCGTTGGCGCATCGCCTGGTCGACAGCCTTTCTGGCGGTGAACGCCAGCGGGCGTGGATCGCCATGCTGGTGGCGCAGGATAGCCGTTGCCTGCTGCTTGATGAGCCGACATCCGCGCTGGACATCGCGCACCAGGTTGATGTGCTGGCGCTGGTGCATCGTCTCAGCCAGCAACGTGGGCTCACGGTAGTTGCCGTCCTGCACGACATTAATATGGCGGCGCGATATTGCGATTATCTGGTGGCGCTGCGCGGCGGTGAAATGATCGCGGAAGGCGTACCGGATGCCTTAATGCGTGCCGACACGCTTGAACACATTTATGGCATCCCGATGGGGATCCTGCCGCATCCTTCCGGCGCCGCACCGGTGAGTTTTGTTTACTAATGGCCCAATTACCTCAGATTAGCCGTCGCCGCCTGCTGACGGCGATGGCGTTCTCTCCCTTACTGTGGAACATGCGCAACGCGCAGGCGGCATCTGTCGACCCGCACCGTATCGTTGCCCTCGAATGGCTACCCGTTGAGCTACTGCTGGCGCTCGGCGTTGCGCCCTATGGCGTGGCGGATGTGCATGACTACAACGTGTGGGTTAACGAACCCGCACTGCCTGACTCGGTGATCGATATCGGGCTGCGTACAGAGCCGAATCTTGAACTGCTGACGCAGATGAAGCCCTCTTATCTTGTCTGGTCCGCAGGCTATGGCCCGTCAGAAACCAAACTGGCGCGCATTGCGCCGGGGCGCGGTTTCACCTTCAGCGATGGCAAAAAACCGCTCACTATGGCGCGTCACTCCCTTAACGAGATGGCGCAGTTGCTGAACAGGGAAGCGGCTGCGAAAACGCATCTGGATGCGTTTGATGCGTTGATAGACGGGACAAAACCGCATTTTGCCCGCCGTGGCAACCGCCCGTTGCTGATGATCACGCTGCTGGATCCCCGCCATGTGCTGGCGTTTGGTCCGAACTGCCTGTTTCAGGAAGTGCTTGATAGCCTTGGCATTCGTAATGCCTGGCACGGTGAAACCAGCTTCTGGGGCAGTGTGGCGGTTGGTATCGACAGGCTGGCGGAATACAAAGACGTGGATGTGCTCTGTTTCGATCACAGTAATGACCAGGATATGAACAAGCTGATGGCGACACCGCTGTGGCAGGCGATGCCCTTTGTGCGCGCCGGTCGTTTCCAGCGCGTTCCGGCTGTCTGGTTTTATGGCGCGACGCTGTCAGCGATGCACTTTACCCGGGTGCTGGACAATGCGCTGGGAGGCAAGGCATGAGTCGTCGTCTCTCCCTTTTCCCGGCGCTGTTACTGGCGCTGTTGTTTGCTATCGCCGCAGGGCTGAGCTGGTTCAATTTAAACATTGCGCTGCCGCGAGCGCAGTGGGGTGAGGCGCTGCGCGCGCCAGACATTGACCGTATCGATCAGATGCTATTCCACTACAGCTTGCTGCCAAGGTTGGTGATTTCCCTGCTGGTGGGGGCAGGTCTTGGGCTGGTGGGGGTGTTGTTCCAGCAGGTGTTGCGCAACCCGCTGGCGGAACCGACCACGCTTGGCGTGGCGACCGGCGCTCAACTGGGGATCACTGTCACCACATTGTGGGCGATACCGGGCGCGCTGGCTTCGCAGTTTGCCGCACTGGCGGGCGCGTGCGCTGTGGGTGCGCTGGTGTTTGGTGTGGCCTGGGGCAAACGGTTATCGCCGGTGACGCTGATCCTTGCCGGGCTGGTGGTGAGTCTTTATTGCGGGGCAATCAACCAGTTGCTGGCGCTGTTTCATCACGATCAGTTGCAAAGCATGTTCTTATGGAGCACCGGTACGCTGACCCAGACCGACTGGAGCGTGGTGCAGCGTCTGTGGCCGCAACTGGTGGGCTGCGGTGTATTAACACTGTTGCTGCTGCGCCCGCTGACCCTGATGGGGTTGGATGATGGTGTTGCGCGCAATCTCGGGCTGGCCTTGTCGCTGGCCCGTCTGGCGGCGCTGACGCTGGCGATTGCACTCAGTGCATTGCTGGTGAATGCGGTGGGCATTATTGGTTTTATCGGCCTGTTTGCCCCGCTGTTGGCAAAAATGCTCGGCGCGCGCCGTTTACTGGCGCGACTGGTGTTGTCGCCGCTTATTGGTGCGCTGATTTTGTGGCTTTCCGATCAACTGGTCTGGTTGCTGACCCGCGTATGGATGGAGATCTCCACCGGCTCTGTTACCGCGTTGATTGGCGCACCGTTGCTGCTGTGGCTGTTGCCGCGCCTGCGCAGCATGAGCGCCCCCGCGATGAACGCCGGGGATAATATTCCCGCTGAGCGTCAGCATGTGCCGTGGTTTGCCTTCGGGGGCCTGGTGTTGCTGTTGCTGGCGATGTGGGTGGCGCTGGCATTCGGTCGGGATGCGCAGAGCTGGCACTGGGCCAGCGGCACGTTACTGAATGACCTTCTGGAATGGCGCTGGCCGCGCATCATCGCGGCACTGACCGCCGGTATCATGCTGGCGGTTGCGGGCTGCATTATTCAGCGCCTGACCGGTAACCCGATGGCCAGCCCGGAAGTACTGGGGATCAGCTCCGGTGCGGCGTTTGGCGTGGTGCTGATGCTCTTTTTCGTACCGGGGAACGCCTTTGGCTGGCTGATGCCCGCCGGGAGTCTTGGGGCAGCGGCGACGCTACTGATTATCATGGTTTCTGCCGGGCGCGGCGGGTTTTCACCGCACCGCATGCTGCTGGCCGGTATGGCGTTAAGCACGGCGTTTACTATGCTGCTGATGATGATGCAGGCCAGTGGTGACCCGCGTATGACGGCGATCCTGACGTGGATTTCCGGTTCAACCTATAACGCCTCCGGTGAGCAGGTATGGCGCACCAGTGCGATGATGGTAGTGTTGCTGGCGTTGACGCCGCTGTGCCGTCGTTGGCTGATGATTTTACCGCTGGGCGGCGATACCGCGCGGGCAGTGGGCATGGCGCTGACATCATCGCGTGTTGCGCTACTGCTGCTGGCTGCGGCTTTAACGGCCACGGCGACGATGACCATTGGGCCGCTGAGCTTTGTCGGGCTGATGGCGCCGCATATTGCACGGATGATGGGTTTTCGCCGCACGATGCCGCATATGCTGATTTCAGCACTGGTAGGGGGCGTGTTGCTGGTCTTTGCCGACTGGTGCGGGCGGATGATGTTGTTTCCGTATCAGATCCCGGCGGGGCTGCTGTCGACCTTTATTGGCGCGCCGTACTTTATCTATTTGCTGAGAAAGCAGAGCCGTTAATATTCTCCCTCTCCCGGGTGGGGAGAGGGAAAAAGAACATCAGAGCTTCGCGAATGCGCGGCGAGCCGCATCGATAGTCTTGTCGATATCTTCTTCGCTGTGTGCGACGGACATGAAGCCCGCTTCAAACGCAGACGGCGCAAGGTAAACGCCTTCTTCCAGCATCAAATGGAAGAATCGTTTGAAACGTTCAACATCGCACTTCACCACATCCTGATAGCAGGTCACGCTTTGCGCATCGGTAAAGAACAGGCCGAACATACCGCCAACATGGTTCACAACCAGTGGGATGCCTGCCTGCTGAGCGGCGTCGAGCAGACCATTGGCCAGTTGGGTGGTCAGTTCGGTCAGAGTGCTGTGGATGCCAGGCTGAGCCACTTCGGTTAAACAGGCGTAGCCCGCCGCCATCGCAATCGGGTTGCCGGACAGCGTTCCCGCCTGATAAACCGGGCCGGTGGGTGCCAGCGCATCCATCACCTCGCGGCGACCGCCAAATGCGCCGACCGGCATGCCGCCGCCGATGATTTTGCCAAGGCAGGTCAGGTCCGGCGTCACATCGTAGTACGCTTGCGCCCCGGCCAACGCCACACGGAAGCCGGTCATCACTTCATCGATAATCAGCAGCGCGCCAAACTCATCGCACAGCGCACGCAGGCCTGGCAGGAATTCCGGCTGCGGCGGAATGCAGTTCATATTGCCTGCTACCGGCTCAACAATAATGCAGGCGATATCCTGCGGATATTGTTCGAAGGCGGCGCGCACGGAGGCGAGATCGTTATAGGTGCAGGTGAGGGTATGTTTGGCGAAATCCGCCGGTACGCCAGGTGAGTTCGGCTGGCCCAGCGTCAGCGCGCCGGATCCGGCTTTTACCAGCAGGCAATCCGCATGCCCGTGGTAGCAGCCTTCGAATTTGATGATTTTATCGCGACCGGTAAAGCCACGCGCCAGGCGAATCGCGCTCATGGTCGCTTCCGTACCGGAGTTCACCATCCGCACCATATCCATCGTCGGCACCAGCTCCGTCACCAGTTCAGCCATTTTGACTTCCATTTCGGTCGGTGCGCCAAAGCTCAGTCCACGGCTGGCGGCTTCAATTACCGCATTGCGAATGGCCGGATGGTTGTGCCCCAGCACCATTGGCCCCCAGGAGCCGACATAATCGATATAGGCTTTACCATCGACATCGTACAAATAAGCGCCGTCAGCACGCTCGATAAACAGCGGCGTACCACCCACGCCAGTAAAGGCGCGCACCGGCGAGTTGACTCCGCCCGGGATCAGCTCACGCGCTGCGTTATAGAGTTTTTCAGACTTACTCATGCTTTCAATTCCTGGTTGGTGGAAAAATCAATGCCCGCCATTCTATGTGATTACAGGAAGGTTATGCACGCCCTGGCCAGTGGAATGACATATTTTGCAGGGATTTTAGCCGCGACGCGGGCACCCCGGTTCGTTACAATGCCCGCTGTATTTGTATTATCTTTTCTTATCTATGACTCCTGAAACCTCCTCATTTGAACAGCAGCAAGTGGAACGTCGGCGTCGCAGAGATATTTTGCGTCACTTGTTGCAACGCGATAAAACGCCGCTGGCGATATTGGTTATGGCTGCCGTCGCGGGAACGCTGACCGGGTTAGTGGGCGTTGCTTTTGAAAAAGCGGTCAATTTCGTCATCAACACCCGCACAGGTGCACTGGCCCAGGTGGCGGATAGCGCGTGGCGGGTCTGGTCGCTGGCATTCATTGGCTCCGCGCTATTGGCGATGGTGGGGTATTTTTTGGTTCGCCGCTTTGCGCCGGAGGCCGGAGGTTCCGGCATTCCGGAGATTGAAGGCGCGCTGGAAGAGCTACGTCCGGTACGCTGGTGGCGCGTGCTGCCGGTCAAATTCATCGGCGGTATGGGGACGCTCGGCGCAGGAATGGTGCTTGGTCGGGAAGGTCCGACGGTGCAGATTGGCGGGAATATTGGCCGCATGGTGGCGGATCTGTTCCGAATGCGCAGCGCAGAGGCGCGCCATACGTTACTGGCGACCGGCGCAGCGGCAGGTCTGTCTGCCGCGTTCAATGCGCCATTGGCTGGGATCCTTTTCATTATTGAAGAGATGCGCTCCCAGTTTCACTACAACCTGATCTCCATTAAAGCCGTGTTCACCGGTGTGATCATGTCGAGCATTGTGTTTCGCCTGTTTAATGGCGAAGCCGCGGTCATTGATGTAGGCAAACTCAGTAATGCGCCGGTCAACACGCTCTGGCTCTATCTGGTGCTGGGGATGATTTTTGGCTGCGTAGGGCCTTTGTTTAATACGCTGGTGCTGCGTACTCAGGATCTTTTTCAACGTATTCACGGCGGCCAGACGACTCGCTGGGTGCTGGTCGGTGGGCTTATCGGTGGCGCTTGTGGCGTGCTGGGTTTGATTGCTCCGGCGTTTTCCGGTGGGGGTTTTGCCTTGATCCCGATAGCGGCAGCCGGGAACTATACTGTCGGGGCGTTGCTATTACTCTTTTTGATCCGTGTTGCCATGACGCTGCTTTGTTTCTGCTCGGGCGCGCCGGGGGGAATATTTGCCCCGATGCTGTCGCTGGGCACGGTATTTGGGATGGCCTTCGGCAGTGCGAGCGCGGACCTTTTTCCACACTATCAACTTGATGCGGCAACATTTGCCGTCGCTGGTATGGGCGCGTTACTGGCGGCTTCGTTGCGTGCGCCGTTGACCGGGATCGTGCTGGTTCTGGAAATGACAGACAATTACCAGCTTATTCTGCCAATGATCATCACCTGTCTCGGTGCGACACTGTTAGCACAGTTCCTTGGCGGTAAACCGCTCTACTCCGCCATCCTGGCACGTACACTTGCCAGGCAGGAAGCGGCCGCTATTGATGCGTCGCGGCGGGAGAATACTTGAACGATTTAATAGCGTATTGGATAATAGCCAAAAATGATCGGGTTACTATTTGCCCAGATCGCAGTAGCAATGGGAGCAAGACATGAGTGATGACGTAGCGTTGCCGCTGCAGTTTACCGATGCAGCAGCCAACAAAGTAAAAAGCCTGATCGCAGACGAGGAAAATCCAAACCTGAAACTGCGTGTCTACATCACCGGTGGTGGTTGCAGCGGCTTCCAGTATGGTTTTACCTTTGATGATCAAATCAACGATGGCGATATGACCATTGAGAAACAGGGCGTTGGCTTGGTGGTTGATCCCATGAGCCTGCAATACCTGGTGGGTGGTTCGGTCGATTATACCGAAGGCCTGGAAGGTTCCCGCTTTGTGGTCACCAACCCGAACGCGACCAGCACCTGCGGCTGCGGTTCTTCGTTCAGTATTTAACGAACCCGGCAGGTATAAAAAAGCCGTGTCATTGACACGGCTTTTTTGTTATCGGCCCGATTCATCCAGTGCGAACGTTGGTAGCTTCAGATGCCAGCGAATAGCCGCCAGGCGAATCACCAGCGTGACCACCATACCCAGCATACTGGCCGTTTCCAGTGGAACGGTAAAAAAGTAAAACGCAGTCGCATGCACGATGCCGCCAGCAATACAGGCAGTGGCGTAAATTTCAGTACGCAGGATCATTGGCACTTCCCGCGCCAGAACATCGCGGATTATCCCGCCGCCCACCCCGGTGACCACGCCCATACAGATGGCGACCAGCGGCCCGGTTTCGGCCAGAAAGGCCTTATTCACGCCAATCCCGACAAACACGGCCAGACCTACGGCGTCCAGTACGGGGAGTATCCACTTCGGCAGGCGGCGCGGCTGACGCACCAGCACAATGGTCAGCATGCAGGTCACCATGGCGACCACCAGATCGGTGGGATCTTTTACCCAGAATACCGGCCCGTGCGCCAGCGCCATATCGCGGATCGTCCCGCCGCCGACGGCGGTAACCACGCCGAGCACCAGCACGCCAAACGGATCCATCCGCAATTTCCCGGCAAGCAGGACGCCTGAGATGGCAAACACGGCAGTGCCGATAATATCCAGCCAGTAGACGAGCATGTGAATTCCCCGGTTATTTCACCTGCGCAAGGGCAGTACAGAGTTGTTGAGCGGCGAGGATAATACGCGGGCTTGCGCGTTCAAACCAGTCGCTGTGGAGAGAAATAATCGGTATATCGAGCTGGCTATGCCAGAACTGTTCGATGTTGGGGATTTCACGCGTCTCTCCGGCAACCACAATCGCCTGCGGCTGGCGGGCTAACACTTGCTCGCGACTGACCTGCGGCCAGGGCACGCGACTGGCGGCAAAGATGTTTTCACCGCCGCACAGTTCCAGCACCTCGTTCTGAATCGAACCTTGCCCGCTGGTGAACAGCGGCTGTGCGCCAAATTGCAGGAACACGCGTTTTTTCGGTTGGTTTGCATAGCGCGCTTTCAGTTCGTCATAACGCGCCATAAGCTGTTGCGCCGCTCGCCGGGCCTGCTCTGGATGCGGGCTGTAGGGCTCAAGCGCGCGCAGCGTCTGTGCAACTTGTTCGATGGTGATGGCATCCACCCACATCACGGTAACGCCAAACTGCTTCAGTTGATTGACCTGCCGCTCGGTGTTGCCGCCGCGCCACGCCAGCACCATGTCGGGTTTCAATGCGACGATGCGTTCGAGATTGATGCCCTGCCAGCTGGCGACTTGCTCAATATGTGCGGCTTCGGGAGGGTAATCGGAATAGCTGCTCACGCCGACAGGCGTAATCCCCGCGGCAAACAGCAGTTCTGTATTAGCCGGTGAGAGCGAAATCACGCGCGGCGCGGCGAACAGCCACGCCGGCAGCAGAATAAGCAGGGCGGCAAGCGCCCCGAGTGAACGATTAACCACGCGCCAGGTTCTGCACCAGGGTTTCCACCATCAGGCTGGATTGTTTCGCCGCGACGGCCAGGAACTCATCAAAGCTCAGGTGCGACTGTTGATCCGCCACGTCGGAGATGGCGCGAACCACAACAAACGGCACGCCAAAGTTATAGCAAACATGCGCAATGGCGGTGGCTTCCATTTCAACGGCGATAGCTTGCGGGAAGTTGTGGCGGATTTTCGCCAGACCCACTGAACCGTTGATAAAGGCATCGCCGCTGACAATCAAACCACGCACGGCGTGCAGATCCAGTTGTGCGATACAGGCTTCAGCGGCGGCAATCAGTTTATCATCGGCTTTAAAGCCCGCCGGGCAGCCCGGTAACTGACCGTACTCATAACCGAAAGCGGTCACGTCGGCATCGTGATAACGCGCTTCATCAGACACCACGATATCGCCTACCTTCAGCGTTGGCGCCAGACCGCCCGCAGAGCCTGTATTGATAATCACATCCGGCTGGCAGCGCTCCAGCAGCAACGTTGCGCCCATCGCAGCCGCGACTTTGCCAATGCCCGACTTCAGCAGTGCGACGTCAGTGCCATTCAGCGTACCGGTGTAGATTTCGCTCCCGCCAATATTCAGGGTCTGACGGTTCTCGATTTTGTCACGCAGCAGCGTCACTTCTTCTTCCATTGCACCAATAATGCCAATTTTCATGGAGATACTCGCTAATGTGATAAGACAGAATTACGTTTTCAGGGCATAGTCTATCATGGCATACACAATTGCATGATATCCCGTGACGCTTCGCACAGGAGAGAAAATGGCAGAGATCGACTTTCGCAACAAAATAAACTGGCGCCGCCGTTATCGTTCGCCGCAGGGCGTGAAAACCGAGCGTGAAATCCTGCGTATTTTTGAAAGCGATCGCGGGCGCATCATCAACTCCCCGGCCATTCGGCGGTTGCAGCAAAAAACGCAGGTTTTTCCTCTGGAGCGCAATGCAGCGGTACGTACGCGTCTGACCCACTCACTGGAAGTACAGCAGGTGGGACGCTATATCGCCAAAGAAATCCTTAGCCGCCTGAAAGAACTGACGTTGCTGGAAACCTACGGGTTGGATGAACTGACCGGACCGTTTGAAAGCATTGTTGAAATGGCGTGCCTGATGCATGACATTGGCAACCCGCCTTTCGGGCATTTTGGCGAGGCGGCAATTAATGATTGGTTCCACCAGCGACTGGCGCCGGAAGATGCGCTTGGTCAACCGTTGTCGGACGATCGCTGTGAGGTGGCGGTGTTGCGCCTGCATGAGGGCGAAGATGGGTTAAACGCGCTGCGCAGGAAAGTTCGCCAGGATTTAAGCCATTTTGAAGGAAACGCGCAGGGGATCCGCCTTGTGCACACGCTGATGCGAATGAACCTGACCTGGGCGCAGGTTGGCTGCATTTTAAAATATACGCGCCCTGCGTGGTGGGTGGGTTCTCCTCCGGCGTCGCACAGCTATTTAATGAAAAAGCCGGGTTATTATTTCAGCGAAGAAGCCTATGTTGCGCGCTTACGTAAAGAATTAAACCTGGATACTTACAGCCGCTTCCCTTTGACGTGGATAATGGAAGCCGCCGACGATATTTCTTATTGTGTCGCCGATTTGGAAGATGCGGTGGAAAAACGTATTTTCACGGCGGAACAACTTTACCAGCATCTTTATGATGCCTGGGGAGCGCATGAAAAAGGTTCGCTGTTTGCTCAGGTGGTCGAAAATGCCTGGGATAAATCCCGCGTGAATTCCATGCGTCGTAGTGCAGAAGACCAATTTTTTATGTATCTGCGGGTCAATACCCTTAATAAGCTGGTGCCTTACGCGGCACAGCGTTTTATTGATAACCTGCCCCAAATCTTCAGCGGCGAATTCAACCATGCGTTGCTGGAAGATGATAGCGGTTTCAGTCAGCTACTTGAATTATATAAAAATGTCGCCATTAAACATGTATTCAGCCACCCGGATGTCGAGCAGCTTGAATTACAGGGTTATCGCGTCATCAGTGGGTTGCTGGATATTTACCGCCCGTTGTTGCAATTATCGTTGGCGGATTTTACTGAGTTGGTGGAAAAAGAGCGTCTGCGCCGCTTTCCGATCGCATCGCGCCTGTTTCATAAACTGTCGACGCGTCATCGATTAGCGTATGTAGAGGCGGTCAGTAAATTATCGCCCGATTCGGCGGAGTATCCGGTGCTGGAGTATTATCATCGTTGTCGATTGATTCAGGATTATATCAGCGGTATGACTGATTTATATTCTTGGGATGAATATCGTCGTTTGATGGCGGTGGAATAACCCCGTTGTTTTGTAAAGAACGACAATAAATTTTTACTTTTTGCCGAAACGGCACCCCGGAACTTCAGGCTATAAATCGACTCTGAGTGGTACATACACAGCAGTTTGTTTGCGTTAATCGGTAATGAGATAGAGACACATGAAAAAAACCACGTTAGCAATGAGTGCACTGGCCCTGAGTTTAAGTTTAGCGCTGTCTCCTCTGTCGGCTACGGCGGCGGAAACAGCATCTTCAGCTACTTCGTCGCAACAAATGCCGAGTCTTGCGCCGATGCTGGAAAAAGTGATGCCTTCGGTGGTGAGTATTAACGTAGAAGGCAGCACGACGGTGAATACCCCGCGTATGCCGCGTAACTTCCAGCAGTTCTTTGGTGATAATTCGCCGTTCTGCCAGGACGGTTCTCCGTTCCAGGGTTCGCCATTCTGCCAGGGAGGCCAGGGCGGGCAAGATGGCTCCGGCGGCGGTCAGCAGCAGAAATTTATGGCGCTGGGCTCCGGGGTCATTATTGATGCTGCGAAAGGCTACGTTGTGACCAACAACCACGTCGTGGATAACGCCAACACCATCAAGGTTCAGTTGAGCGACGGGCGTAAATTTGACGCCAAAGTGGTGGGTAAAGATCCACGCTCCGATATCGCGCTGATCCAGATTCAGGATCCGAAAAACCTGACCGCTATCAAGCTGGCGGATTCTGACGCCCTGCGCGTGGGCGACTATACGGTGGCGATTGGTAACCCGTTCGGTTTGGGTGAAACGGTGACCTCCGGGATTGTTTCCGCGCTTGGCCGCAGCGGCTTGAATGCCGAAAACTACGAAAACTTTATTCAGACAGATGCGGCGATTAACCGGGGTAACTCCGGTGGCGCGCTGGTTAACCTGAATGGCGAGCTGATCGGGATTAACACCGCGATCCTCGCACCGGACGGCGGCAACATCGGTATCGGTTTTGCCATCCCGAGTAATATGGTGAAAAACCTGACCGGCCAGATGGTTGAGTTTGGTCAGGTGCGCCGTGGCGAGCTGGGGATTATGGGTACCGAACTGAATTCCGAACTGGCGAAAGCGATGAAAGTCGATGCCCAGCGCGGGGCGTTTGTCAGCCAGGTGATGCCGAATTCTGCCGCCGCGAAAGCCGGTGTTAAAGCGGGTGATGTGATCACCTCGCTGAATGGCAAACCGATTAGCAGCTTCGCAGCGCTGCGAGCGGAAGTGGGTTCGATGCCAATTGGTAGCAAAGTTGCTCTTGGCCTGTTGCGTGACGGTAAACCGGTGAATATCACGCTGGAATTGCAGCAGAGCAGCCAGAACCAGGTGGATTCCAGCACCATCTTCAGCGGTATTGAAGGTGCGGAAATGAGCAACAAAGGCAAAGATGCCGGCGTGGTGGTTAACGCAGTGAAAGCGAATACCCCGGCAGCGCAGATTGGCCTGAAAAAAGGTGATGTGATTATCGGCGCCAACCAGCAGCCGGTTAAAAACATCGCTGAGTTGCGCAAAATTCTCGACGGCAAACCTTCTGTACTGGCGCTGAATATTCAGCGTGGCGATACCTCCATCTATCTGCTGATGCAGTAATCTGCAAAACCCCTCTTTCTCCATACGGGGAAGGGGGGCTCCCCTTCTGTTTTGTGAGGCCTTCCACAACTCCATACTTCTGAATGCTGCTTTGTGCATATGCACAGTGCACGCTATGATTTTCTCCCATATGCTTGGGCTCTGCTCACGGGAGGGTTACATGGCTGGCTGGCATCTTGATACCAAAATGGCACAGGATATCGTGGCGCGCACGATGCGCATCATTGATACAAACATTAACGTCATGGATGCACGTGGTCGCATCATCGGTAGCGGCGATCGCGAACGAATTGGGGAATTGCACGAAGGCGCGCTGTTAGTTCTCTCCCAGGGCCGCGTGGTGGATATTGACGATGCCGTCGCGCGTCACTTGCATGGCGTACGTCAGGGGATCAACCTGCCGCTACGACTGGAAGGGGAAATTGTCGGCGTTATCGGTTTGACCGGCGAACCGGAAACGTTGCGCAAATATGGCGAGCTGGTCTGCATGACCGCTGAGATGATGCTGGAACAATCCCGTTTGATGCATCTGCTGGCCCAGGATAGCCGCCTACGTGAAGAGCTGGTGATGAACCTGATCCAGGCGGAAGAGCATACGCCCGCATTAACGGAATGGGCGCAGCGACTGGGTATCGATTTAAATCAGCCGCGTGTGGTGGCGGTGGTGGAAGTCGACAGCGGCCAACTGGGCGTTGATAGCGCGATGGCCGAATTGCAGCAGTTGCAGAATGCGTTGACCACGCCGGAACGCAACAATCTTATCGCGATTGTCTCGTTGACGGAGATGGTGGTGCTCAAACCGGCGCTCAATCAGTTTGGTCGCTGGGACGCAGAAGATCATCGCAAGCGCGTTGAGCAGCTGATTACCCGCATGAAAGAGAACGGTCAACTGCGTTTTCGCGTTGCACTTGGCAACTATTTTACGGGGCCCGGCAGCATTGCCCGTTCATACCGTACGGCGCGCACCACCATGATGGTGGGTAAACAGCGTATGCCGGAAAGCCGCAGCTATTTCTATCAGGATCTGATGTTGCCGGTGCTGCTGGACAGTTTACGTGGCGGCTGGCAGGCGAATGAGCTGGCGCGCCCGTTGTCGCGTTTAAAAGCGATGGACAACAATGGCCTGCTCAGGCGCACTTTATCGGCTTGGTTTCGCCATAACGTGCAACCGCTGGCAACATCCAAAGCGCTGTTTATCCACCGCAATACGCTGGAATACCGTCTCAATCGTATCTCTGAACTGACCGGGCTGGATTTAGGGAATTTCGATGACAGGCTGCTGCTGTATGTGGCGCTGCAATTAGACGAACAGCGTTGATTTGATATTTCTTACCCGGCCCGTGGAACGCATCCGCAGACCGGGTAAGCGCAACACGGTTATTTCCCGCGCGTTAACTTCTCAAGATCTGACTCTATTTCGTTGATCTTGTTGGTGACCACGCTTTCAAGGTGACGCAGATCGTCAAGGATCTTACGTTTCAGATCCACTTCGGTACGATCGCGCTGACAGATTTGATCTAATTCATCAATCACATAGCGCAGGTTAGGGCTGATCTCCTGAACCTCTTTATACCCCTGACCGACGCCGTCGGCGACCACGGTTTTACGCTGACGCGGGTATTTAAACTTCACGCTTTTGGCAAAAAACTCGCCTTTGTCCTTATGAAAATAGATTTTCAGGATATCGTTGTTCGCTTCCTGACGGAGGCTGTAACGATCAATTTCATCGGGATTGGTAATGCCTAAACTTTTCAGATTATCGTACATAGCGGTACCCTTAAGCTCAACATAACCTATGAATAATTAACGAAAAAATCTATTTTTTCCACCTGCGCGTATTAAAAAGGCGGGACAGGTCACCCTCTCCCGAAAGGGGAGAGGGGAAAGACTTAATCGATGGTGCGCAGGAGTTCGTTGATACCCACTTTGCCACGCGTTTTCGCATCGACTTTTTTCACGATAACGGCACAGTACAGGCTGTATTTGCCATCTTTGGACGGCAGGTTGCCGGAAACCACAACGGAGCCCGCCGGTACGCGACCGTAGTGAATTTCGCCGGTTTCGCGGTCATAAATACGGGTGCTCTGGCCGATATACACGCCCATGGAGATAACCGAACCCTCTTCAACGATAACACCTTCCACCACTTCGGAACGCGCGCCGATAAAGCAGTTATCTTCAATGATAGTCGGGTTTGCCTGTAATGGCTCCAGTACGCCGCCGATTCCCACACCGCCGGAGAGGTGAACGTTTTTACCAATCTGCGCGCAGGACCCTACGGTTGCCCAGGTATCGACCATGGTGCCTTCATCAACGTAGGCGCCGATATTAACGTAAGACGGCATCAGTACAGTGTTACGGGCGATAAACGCACCCTGACGAACCGCAGCTGGCGGCACCACACGGAAACCTTCTTTCTGGAAACGCGCTGCATCGTAGTCGGCGAATTTCATCGGCACTTTATCGAAGTAGCGGCTTTCTGCACCGTCGATAACCTGGTTATCGTTAATGCGGAAAGAGAGCAGAACCGCTTTCTTCAGCCACTGGTGAGTGACCCATTGACCATCGATTTTTTCTGCGACGCGCAGGGCGCCGGAATCGAGCAGAGCAATAACCTGGTTGACCGCTTCACGGGTAACGGTATCCACATTGGCCGGTGTGATCTCTGCGCGACGCTCGAAAGCGGTTTCAATAACGTTCTGTAACTGCTGCATTGTTAAGCTCTTTCCATCTGTGTAAAAAATTCATCACCCTTTATCGTTTGGATTGAGGGCCTCTGTCAACCGTTGTTGCACCTCCTTTTGCAGCGCATTATTAAGGCCACGCCGGTCGGCGGTTGCGATTATAAATAAATCTTCTACTCGTTCACCAATTGTTGTAATTCTCGCCCCGTGCAACGAAATTCCAAGGTCGGCAAACACCTGGCCAACGCGTGCGAGCAAGCCGGGTTGATCGAGCGCAATCAACTCAAGGAAGGATTTTCTGTCGGTATGGGTCGGCAGGAAATTCACTTCCGTGTCGACGGTAAAGTGACGCAATTTGGCCGGTTGACGTCGTGGCTGCGGCGGTTGCCAGGTGTGTTGCGTGATAGCCTGCTCTAAACCGAAGCAGATGGCATCGTGGCGATCGGCGGAGAGTGGACTGCCATCCGGTTCCAGCACAATAAAGGTATCCATCGCCATGCCGTCGCGGGTGGTGAAGATCTGCGCGTCATGGACGCTGAGATTACGTCTGTCGAGTTCGGCACATACGGCGGCAAAAAGGTAAGGTCTGTCGGGACTCCAGATAAAAATCTCCGTGCCGCCGCGGGTTGCCTGAGGACTGAGCAGGATCAGCGGTTTGCTTAAATCATGCCCGAGCAGGTGGCGGGCATGCCACGCCAGCTGGTTTGGGCTGTGACGCACGAAATAGTTGGCGCGGCAACGCGCCCAAATCTGATGCAACTGCTCTTCATCAATATTGTCCATGCGCAGCAACGCCAGCGCTTGTAATTGATGATGACGCACCCGTTCACGCATATCCGGCGTGTTTTGCATGCCACGGCGCAGCTGTTTTTCGGTGGCGAAATAGAGTTCGCGCAACAGGCTCTGCTTCCAGCTGTTCCACAGGGTTTCGTTAGTGGCGCAAATATCCGCAACCGTCAGGCAGACGAGGAAGCGTAACCGGTTCTCCGTTTGCACCTCTTCGGCGAACTGCTTGATGACTTCCGGATCCTGAATATCACGGCGCTGGGCGGTCACCGACATCAGCAAGTGATGACGGACCAGCCAGGCAACGAGTTGCGTTTCGCGGGAGTTCAGCCCGTGCAACTCGGCAAATTTCAGCACATCCTGCGCCCCCAGTACGGAGTGGTCACCGCCGCGCCCTTTCGCGATGTCGTGGAACAGCGCGGCAATCAAAATCAGTTCCGGATGCGTCAAACGCGGCCACAACTCTACGCATAAGGGATGCTTATTACGCGTCTCTTCTTTGGCGAAACTTTCCAGCTTCAGTAACACGCGAATGGTGTGCTCATCGACCGTGTAGGCATGGAACAGGTCAAATTGCATCTGACCGACGATATGTGACCACTGCGGCATATAGGCCCACAATACGCTGTGGCGGTGCATCGGTAGCAGGCCGCGGCTGACGGCACCCGGATGACGCAGCATACTGAGGAAAATGGAGCGCGCTTCAGCGATGTAGCATAACGGCTGTGTCAGATGGCGACGGGCGTGTCGCAGGTGACGCAGGGTCGTGGAGTAGATGCCAGTAATCGTGCTGTTGCGCACCATGATATAGAACATCCGCAAAATCGCCTGCGGCTCGCGAATAAATAACGTCTCATCGCGCAGGTCAATCAGCGTGCCGCGTAGCTGGAACTCATCATCGATCGGGCGCGGTTTTTCATCAGCCGTGAGCGCCAGTATCGCTTCATCGAAGAGCTGGAGCAGCATCTGATTCAGTTCTGTGACACGGCGTGTGACCCGGAAGAAATCTTTCATCATGTGCTCAACCGGCTGGTTGCCTTCGCCAATATAGTTCAGGCGCTGGGCGACGCTTAACTGGCGATCAAAGAGCAGGCGATTATCGTAGCGGTTCAGTTCCAGATGCAGGGCGAAACGGATGCGCCACAGCAGATGCAGACACTCATTCAGTTCATTACGCTCCGCTTCGGTGAGGAAGCCGAAGCCGACCATTTCATCCAGCGATGTTGCGCCAAAGTGGCGACGCGCCACCCATTGCAGGGTGTGAATATCGCGCAGGCCGCCGGGGCTGCTTTTAATGTCCGGCTCAAGGTTGTAGCTGGTGCCGTGGTAGCGCTGATGACGCTCATTTTGCTCGGCCACTTTCGCCGGGAAAAACGTTTCCGAAGGCCAGAAATCGTCGCTGAAAATATGCTTTTGCAGCTCAAGAAACAGCGCCACGTCGCCAATTAGCAGGCGTGATTCAATGAGGTTAGTGGCGACGGTTAAATCCGACAGCCCCTCCTGCAGGCATTCATCCAGCGTGCGCACGCTGTGACCCACTTCCAGTTTTACGTCCCAGAGGAGTGTCAGCAACTCGCCAATCTTTTGCGCCTGCTCATCGGGCAGTTTGTGGCGACTGAGGATCAGCAGGTCGATATCCGACAAGGGGTGCAGCTCACCGCGGCCATAGCCGCCAACCGCCACCAGCGCGACGTCGCTGATATCGCCAAAACCGTACTCCAGCCACAGGCGTTGCAGCAGCTGATCGATAAATTCGGTACGTGCTTCAATCAGTTGTTCGGCGGAAATACCGGCATCAAATACATGCCCCAGCCACTGCTGGAAGGCGTCGATATGGGCTTTGATCCCCGCACACTGCAGCGCGTCCTGGGGCCAGACGCCAGGGTACTCAGGCTGGCCGGGAAGGGTGGGTTTGACGGTGTTGACGAATTGTTCTGACAAGGTATTGCTCATTATTAACCACCCGTGTGGAGTGAGGATCACTAACAAAACAAAGTAAAAGAGATAGTCAGAAATGAAAAGTCGTTTATACGTATGACGAAGAGGTTGGCGGGGCAAAAAAAACGACCCGCAGAGCGGGCCGTAGAGAGGGGCGTAACGGCGGAGATTAGGCGGCCGTCAGTACTGCGTCGATTGCGTCGTCTTTGCGCAGGGTCAGGATCTCACAACCCGTTTCCGTCACCACGATCGTGTGCTCGTATTGCGCCGACAGGCTGCGATCTTTGGTTTTCACCGTCCAGCCATCTTTCATGGTGCGAATGCGGTAATCACCGGCGTTGACCATCGGCTCTACGGTGAAGGTCATACCGGCCTGCAACACAACGCCGCCGTCATCTGCATCATAGTGCAGAACCTGCGGCTCTTCGTGGAAGCCGCGACCAATGCCGTGCCCGCAGTATTCGCGCACCACGGAGAAGCCCTGCGCTTCTACAAATTTCTGGATAGCTGCGCCAAGGGTACGCAGACGAATGCCCGGTTTCACCATGCGCAGGGCCAGATAGAGGCTCTCCTGGGTGACGTGGCACAGGCGTTCGCCAAGGATGGTCGGTTTGCCGACGATAAACATTTTGGAGGTGTCGCCGTGATAGTCGTCTTTGATAACGGTCACGTCGATGTTGACCACATCGCCATCTTTCAGCAGTTTTTCGTCATCCGGGATACCGTGACATACCACTTCATTAATAGAGATACAGACGGATTTCGGGAAGCCGTGGTAACCGAGGCAAGCGGAGATCGCGTGTTGCTCATTGACGATGTAGTCATTGCAGATGCGGTCCAGCTCGCCGGTGCTGACGCCCGGTTTAACGTACGGTTCGATCATTTCCAGCACTTCGGCGGCCAGACGACCGGCAATGCGCATTTTTTCGATTTCTTCAGGAGTTTTAATTGAGATAGCCATGGAGTGCGTCCATCAGTGTCGAATTTTTCGACTATACCAGGATAAGTGTTGTTCATGGTAACAGTCGGGCAAGCTTTGTGCCAAATTGAGAATCATTAACAGCACACCGCGTCAACAACTATTGGTGTCCGGCAGTGTTTTGTGATATAAAGCGCGCCGGACTTCCGTTCCTGTTTTGGGATGGGAGCCACAAATCTCACTTTGTGTAATAACACACACGTATCGGCACATATTCCGGGGTGCCCTTCGGGGTCGGTAATATGGGATACGTGGAGGCATAACCCCAACTTTTATATAGAGGTTTTAAACATGGCAACTGTTTCCATGCGCGATATGCTCAAGGCTGGTGTTCACTTTGGTCACCAGACCCGTTACTGGAACCCGAAAATGAAGCCGTTCATCTTCGGTGCGCGTAACAAAGTTCACATCATCAACCTTGAGAAAACTGTACCGATGTTCAACGAAGCCCTGGCTGAGCTGAACAAAATTGCTTCTCGCAAAGGCAAAATCCTGATCGTTGGTACTAAACGCGCTGCAAGCGAAGCGGTGAAAGAAGCTGCTCTGAACTGCGACCAGTTCTTCGTGAACCATCGCTGGTTGGGCGGTATGCTGACTAACTGGAAAACCGTTCGTCAGTCCATCAAACGTCTGAAAGACCTGGAAACTCAGTCTCAGGACGGTACCTTCGACAAGCTGACCAAGAAAGAAGCGCTGATGCGCACTCGTGAACTGGACAAGCTGGAAAACAGCCTGGGCGGTATCAAAGACATGGGCGGTCTGCCGGACGCTCTGTTCGTTATCGACGCTGACCACGAGCACATCGCAATCAAAGAAGCAAACAACCTGGGTATCCCGGTATTTGCTATCGTTGATACCAACTCCGATCCGGACGGCGTTGACTTCGTTATCCCGGGTAACGATGACGCAATCCGTGCTGTTAGCCTGTACCTGAATGCCGTTGCTGCTACCGTTCGTGAAGGCCGTTCTTCGGATCTGGCTACTCAGGCGGAAGAAAGCTTCGTAGAAGCTGAGTAATAAGGCACGCTCTCTGAGCCCCTTATTGAGCAGGTAGTACCGAGTTTGGTTAGGGGGCCTGTTTATGGCCCCCTTTTTCACTTTTAAGCCTGTTTGGTTCCCTGAACCAGGCAGGTCATATCTCTCCCGAGGATTAAAGAATGGCTGAAATTACCGCATCCCTGGTAAAAGAGCTGCGTGAACGTACTGGCGCAGGCATGATGGATTGCAAAAAAGCACTGACTGAAGCGAACGGCGACATCGAGCTGGCAATCGAAAATATGCGTAAATCCGGTGCTATCAAAGCAGCGAAAAAAGCAGGCAACGTTGCTGCTGACGGCGTGATCATCACTAAGATCGACGGCACCTACGGCATCATTCTGGAAGTAAACTGCCAGACTGACTTCGTGGCGAAAGATGGTGGTTTCCAGGCATTTGCAAACAAAGTGCTGGATGCCGCTGTTGCTGGCAAAATCACCGACGTTGAAGTTCTGAAAGCACAGTTCGAAGAAGAGCGTGTTGCGCTGGTTGCTAAAATTGGTGAGAACATCAACATCCGTCGCGTTGCTTCCCTGGAAGGCGAAGTTCTGGGTTCTTACCAGCACGGTGCGCGTATCGGTGTTCTGATTGCGGCTAAAGGCGCGGATCAGGAACTGGTTAAACAGCTGGCTATGCACGTTGCTGCAAGCAAACCGGAATTCGTTAAACCGGAAGACGTGTCTGCTGAAGTGGTAGAAAAAGAGTACCAGGTTCAGCTGGACATCGCCATGCAGTCTGGCAAACCGAAAGAAATCGCAGAGAAAATGGTTGAAGGCCGCATGAAGAAATTCACCGGCGAAGTTTCTCTGACCGGCCAGCCTTTCGTTATGGATCCGAGCAAAACTGTTGGTCAGCTGCTGAAAGAGCACAACGCTGACGTAACTGGCTTCATCCGCTTCGAAGTGGGCGAAGGCATCGAGAAAGTTGAGACTGACTTCGCAGCAGAAGTTGCTGCAATGTCCAAGCAGTCTTAATCACTAAAAAGGAGCCGCCTTAGGGCGGCTTCTTTTTATGCCCTTCATCTGAAAATCAGCCAACACGCTAGTGTTTGCGCTGACAGGCGACGTATCATAGCGCCAGTATTAAATCCGTCCAATTGTTGACAGTCTCAGGAAAGAAACATGGCTACCAATGCAAAACCCGTCTACAAACGCATTCTGCTTAAGCTGAGCGGCGAAGCGCTCCAGGGATCCGAAGGCTTCGGTATTGACGCAAGCATTCTTGACCGTATGGCGCAGGAAATTAAAGAGCTGGTTGAACTGGGAGTTCAGGTTGGCGTGGTGATTGGTGGCGGTAACCTGTTCCGCGGCGCGGGGCTGGCAAAAGCGGGCATGAACCGCGTTGTGGGCGATCACATGGGTATGCTGGCAACGGTGATGAACGGCCTGGCGATGCGTGATGCGCTGCATCGTGCCTATGTGAACGCGCGTCTGATGTCCGCGTTTCCGCTGAATGGCGTGTGCGACAACTACAGCTGGGCGGAGGCTATCAGCCTGCTGCGCAATAACCGTGTCGTTATTTTCAGTGCCGGTACCGGTAACCCGTTCTTCACGACCGATTCCGCTGCTTGCCTGCGCGGTATCGAAATCGAAGCCGATGTCGTGCTGAAAGCAACCAAAGTAGACGGCGTGTTTACTGCCGATCCGGTGACCGATCCGACTGCAACGCTGTGTGAGCAACTGAGCTACACCGAAGTGTTGGATAAAGAACTGAAAGTGATGGATCTGGCGGCCTTTACGCTGGCCCGCGATCATAAACTGCCGATTCGCGTGTTCAATATGAACAAACCCGGCGCGCTGCGTCGCGTGGTAATGGGCGAAAAAGAAGGCACATTGATTACGGAATAATTCCCGTAAGCAATAAATAAAGGTAAGATTCCGCTTTAATTTATTGAGCCGTTCTTTCTGGCATCTCACGATGCCAGAATGTTGAACAGCGCTATACTTAGCACACCCGCAACCAGGCGTGCCTGCGTATGGTCTGCCTGCGACAAGATTTCAAGGATCCGTAACGTGATTAGCGATATCAGAAAAGATGCTGAAGTGCGCATGGAAAAATGCGTAGAATCGTTCAAAACTCAAATCAGCAAAGTGCGCACTGGTCGCGCTTCCCCGAGCCTGCTGGATGGCATCGTGGTGGAATATTACGGTACGCCGACGCCGTTGCGCCAGTTGGCAAGCGTAACAGTGGAAGATTCCCGTACGCTGAAAATCAACGTATTCGATCGCTCAATGAGCCCGGCCGTTGAAAAAGCCATCATGACATCTGACTTGGGTCTGAACCCGAACTCCGCAGGGAGCGATATCCGCGTTCCGCTGCCGGCGCTGACCGAAGAACGTCGTAAAGATCTGATCAAAGTTGTTCGAGGCGAAGCTGAACAAGCACGCGTTGCTGTACGTAACGTCCGCCGTGATGCGAACGATAAAGTGAAAGCTCTGCTGAAAGACAAAGAAATCAGCGAAGACGACGATCGCCGTTCACAGGATGACGTGCAGAAACTGACCGATGCTGCCATCAAGAAAGTGGATGCGGCGCTGGCGGATAAAGAAGCGGAACTGATGCAGTTCTGATTCTATAAAAACCGACTAAAACGCCGTACAGAGAGCCATTACAGTGGCTTTGCTGGCGGCGTTTTGCTTTTTATTCTCGCAACGTTGTGAGCGTTTCATGAAGCATTTAACTCTTCTGGGCTCAACGGGTTCTATTGGTTGCAGCACGCTTGATGTGGTTCGCCACAATCCCGATCGTTTTTCCGTTACTGCGCTGGTGGCAGGCAAAAATGTTGCCCGTATGGTTGAACAGTGTCTGGAATTCACCCCACGTTTCGCTGTCATGGACGATGAGCAGAGCGCGCAGCAGTTAAAAATCGCTTTGCAAGAAACGGGTTGCCGTACTGAGGTGCTGAGTGGTCAGCAGGGGGCTTGCGAAATGGCCGCGTTGGGTGATGTCGATCAGGTCATGGCCGCCATTGTCGGTGCCGCCGGTTTGGTGCCAACGCTTGCTGCGATTCGCGCAGGCAAGACGGTGTTGCTGGCGAATAAAGAGTCGCTGGTGACCTGTGGCCGCTTGTTTATGGAGGCGGTGAAAGAGAGCGGCGCGCGGCTTTTGCCGGTGGATAGCGAGCATAACGCTATTTTTCAGAGTTTACCGGAAACAATTCAGCAAAACCTGGGGTACGCTGATCTGGAGCAGAATGGCGTTTCGTCTATTCTGCTTACCGGGTCTGGTGGTCCATTTCGGGAGACGCCATTAGCGGATCTGGCGGCGATGACGCCGGATCAGGCATGTCGCCATCCTAACTGGTCAATGGGGCGTAAGATTTCCGTTGATTCAGCCACTATGATGAATAAAGGTCTGGAATACATTGAAGCACGCTGGTTGTTTAATGCCTCTGCCCGCCAAATGGAAGTGCTGATCCATCCGCAATCGGTGATCCATTCCATGGTGCGTTACCAGGATGGCAGTGTTTTAGCGCAACTGGGTGAGCCGGATATGCGTACGCCTATTGCACATACAATGGCCTGGCCTGATCGTGTGCCTTCGGGTGTTAATGCCCTCGATTTCTGCAAACTGAATTCGTTAAGTTTCGCTGCGCCTGATTATGATCGTTATCCCTGCCTGAAGCTGGCCATTGATGCTTCACGCGACGGACAGGCAGCGACAACCGCGTTAAATGCAGCAAATGAGGTCACTGTTTCGGCATTCCTGGCGTCCGCGATTCGTTTCACGGATATCGCTGCCCTGAATCTGTCTGTGCTGGAGCAGATGGATTTACGTGAACCGCAAAGTATCGATGATGTATTGTCTGTTGACGCCCTGGCTCGTGATGTCGCGCAAAGAGAAGTGACGCGCTTCGCAAGCTGGTGATATTACAGCCATGAGTTACGGTGCTATTTGTTAGCGTTCGGCTTCGGTGATATAGTCTGCGCCACCCAATAGCCAGTTTGTTATATGGGCTGTTGGGTTAGCCGTGGTTTACACGGCTTTTTTGCGTAAAGGCTTGTGTATTCCTGAGTACCGCTCAATCCTTTTCAGGGACTAAAACGCGTTATGTTGTCTGCTAACCAACCGATAAGCGAAAGTTTGCCAACGCATGGCTGCCGCCATGTAGCGATAATTATGGATGGCAATGGTCGCTGGGCGAAAAGACAAGGGAAGCTCCGGGCCTTTGGTCATCGGGCTGGAGCAAAGTCTGTTCGCCGTGCGGTATCTTATGCCGCCAATAATGGTATTGATGCGCTGACGCTTTATGCTTTTAGTAGCGAGAACTGGAACCGCCCGGCGCAGGAAGTCAGTGCGCTGATGGAGCTGTTTGTGTGGGCGCTGGATAGCGAAGTGAAAAGCCTGCATCGTCATAATGTGCGTTTACGCATCATTGGCGATACCAGTCGTTTTAATACGCGTTTGCAGGATCGAATCCGTAAAGCGGAAGCGTTAACCGCCCAGAACACCGGGCTGACGCTGAATGTCGCGGCGAACTATGGTGGTCGCTGGGATATTGTTCAGGGAGTCCGTCAGTTAGCTGTGCAAGTGCAGGAAGGGCTATTACGCCCGGATCAAATTGATGAAGAAACGCTGAATAAGCAAATCTGCATGCATGAACTGGCTCCCGTTGATTTAGTGATTAGGACTGGTGGGGAACATCGCATAAGTAATTTTTTACTTTGGCAAATTGCCTATGCCGAACTTTACTTTACTGATGTTCTTTGGCCCGATTTTGATGAACAAGACTTTGAAGGTGCGCTACATGCCTTTGCCAATCGAGAGCGTCGTTTCGGCGGCACCGAGCCTGGTGGCGACAAAGCCTGATGGGGGTTGCTTTTGCTGAAGTATCGCCTGATTTCTGCTTTTGTATTAATACCAATTGTTATCGCAGCACTTTTTTTGTTGCCTCCGGTGGGGTTCGCGATCGTTACGCTCGCCGTTTGTATGCTCGCAGCGTGGGAATGGGGGCAATTAAGCGGCTTCACATCACGTACTCAGCGGATCTGGCTGGCGGTATTATGCGGGCTTCTGTTGGCGTTTATGCTGATCATGTTGCCGGAATATCATCACAATGTTCACCAGCCAATGGTCGCGGTCTCATTGTGGGCTTCGCTGGTCTGGTGGCTGATTGCGCTGGTGCTGGTGTTGGGTTATCCGGCATCCGCTGCGTTGTGGCGTAAGTCGAAAGTTCTGCGTCTGATCTTTGGCGTACTGACGATTATTCCTTTTTTCTGGGGTATGCTGGCGCTCCGTGTCTGGCACTACGATCAGAACCACTATGGCGGTGCGCTGTGGCTGCTGTATGTGATGATCCTGGTGTGGGGCGCGGATTCAGGTGCGTATATGTTTGGCAAACTGTTTGGCAAACATAAGCTGGCGCCGAAAGTTTCGCCTGGCAAAACCTGGCAAGGTTTTCTGGGCGGACTGCTGACCGCTGGCGTTATTTCATGGGGATATAGCGCCTGGGCGGATCTCAATGTTGCGCCTTCAACACTTTTAATTTGTTCAGTGGTCGCGGCACTGGCGTCAGTGCTGGGTGATTTAACGGAAAGTATGTTCAAGCGTGAAGCCGGAATAAAAGATAGTGGTCATCTTATTCCGGGTCATGGCGGTATACTGGATCGCATTGACAGCCTGACAGCGGCAGTACCTGTATTTGCCTGCCTGTTACTGCTGGTTTTCAGGACGATTTAACGGAAGGTTTTATGCTGAGCATTCTCTGGAATCTGGCGGCGTTCATCGTTGCACTTGGTGTGTTGATCACCGTGCATGAATTTGGCCATTTCTGGGTTGCTCGCCGCTGCGGAGTGCGGGTTGAGCGCTTTTCCATTGGTTTTGGTAAAGCGCTCTGGCGCCGTACGGATAAGCACGGCACAGAATTTGTCATCGCCCTTATTCCGCTGGGTGGCTATGTCAAAATGTTGGATGAGCGTGTTGAGCCGGTTGCGCCGGAGATGCGTCATTATGCATTTAACAATAAAACGGTCGGTCAGCGTGCCGCCGTTATCGCTGCTGGCCCCATCGCCAATTTCCTCTTTGCTATCTTCGCCTACTGGCTGGTCTTTATCATCGGTGTTCCTGGCGTTCGCCCGGTCGTTGGCGAAATAACGCCCAACTCTATTGCGGCCGCTGCGCAAATTGCACCCGGCACGGAACTAAAAGCGATTGATGGTATCGAAACGCCTGATTGGGATGCTGTGCGCTTACAGTTGGTGTCTAAAATCGGCGACAGCCAGACGACTATCAGCGTAGCGCCTTTCGGCAGTAACAATCGTCAGGACAAACTGCTGGATTTACGTCATTGGGCCTTTGAACCTGATAAGGAAGATCCGGTTGCGTCACTGGGGATTCAGCCGCGTTCAGCGCAGCTCGAACCGGTGCTTGCAGAGGTTCAGGCTAACTCTGCGGCCAGCAAAGCAGGTTTGCAAGCTGGCGACAGGATCGTTAAAGTCGATGGTCAGCAGTTAACGCAATGGATGACGTTTGTGGCGCTGGTTCGTGATAACCCCGGCACATCGTTAGCCCTGGAAGTAGAAAGGCAGGGGAGTCCCTTGTCTTTAACGTTAATACCGGATACAAAGCCGGGTAACAAGGCAGAGGGTTTTGCGGGCGTTGTGCCCAAAGTTATCCCGCTGCCAGATGAATACAAGACAGTACGCCAGTACGGGCCATTTAGCGCCATCGCCGAAGCTACGGATAAAACGTGGCAGTTGATGAAGCTGACGGTCAGTATGTTGGGGAAATTGATCACCGGTGATGTAAAACTGAACAACCTCAGTGGGCCGATTTCGATAGCTCAAGGGGCTGGGATGTCAGCGGAGTTCGGGTTGATTTACTACCTGATGTTCCTCGCTTTGATAAGCGTGAACCTGGGTATCATTAACCTGTTCCCATTACCCGTTCTTGATGGCGGGCATCTGCTGTTTTTAGCGATCGAGAAGCTGAAGGGCGGACCGGTATCCGAGCGAGTTCAAGACTTTAGTTATCGCATTGGCTCTATTTTGCTGGTGCTGTTAATGGGGCTTGCACTTTTCAATGATTTCTCTCGCTTGTAAGAGAGTTTGTTAGGAAGAACGCATAATAACGATGGCGATGAAAAAGTTGCTCATAGCGTCGCTGCTGTTTAGCAGCGCCACCGTATACGGTGCTGACGGGTTCGTAGTGAAGGACATTCATTTCGAAGGCCTGCAGCGTGTCGCCGTTGGTGCGGCCCTCCTCAGTATGCCAGTACGCCCTGGTGATACGGTGAATGATGAAGATATCAGTAACACCATTCGCGCACTGTTTGCCACTGGCAACTTTGAGGATGTTCGTGTCCTGCGCGATGGTGATACGCTTCTTGTCCAGGTGAAAGAACGCCCGACAATCGCCAGCATCACCTTCTCCGGCAACAAGTCGGTGAAAGATGACATGCTGAAACAGAACCTTGAGGCTTCTGGCGTGCGTGTGGGCGAGTCACTGGACCGTACGACCCTGTCCGATATTGAAAAAGGGTTGGAAGATTTCTACTACAGCGTAGGTAAATACAGCGCCAGCGTTAAAGCTGTTGTGACGCCGCTGCCGCGCAACCGTGTTGACCTGAAGCTGGTCTTCCAGGAAGGCGTGTCTGCGCAGATCCAGCAGATCAACATTGTAGGTAACCACGCATTCAGCACCGAACAGTTGATCTCCAACTTCCAGTTGCGTGATGAAGTTCCGTGGTGGAACGTCGTCGGCGATCGCAAATATCAGAAACAGAAACTGGCTGGCGACTTAGAAACACTGCGCAGCTACTATCTGGATCGCGGCTATGCCCGCTTCAACATTGATTCGACGCAGGTCAGCCTGACGCCGGACAAAAAAGGGATCTACATTACCGTTAACGTCACCGAAGGCGATCAATACAAGCTTTCTGGCGTGCAGGTTAGCGGTAATCTGGCTGGTCACTCTGCAGAGATCGAAGGTCTGACGAAGGTCGAACCCGGCGAGCTGTATAGCGGCGCCAAAGTGACCAAAATGGAAGACAGCATTAAAAAACTGCTCGGCCGCTATGGTTACGCCTATCCGCGCGTTCAGACGCAGCCGGAAATCAACGATACCGACAAAACGGTTAAGCTGCGCATCAATGTCGATGCCGGCAACCGCTTCTACGTGCGTAAAATCCGCTTTGAAGGTAATGACACCTCCAAAGATGCCGTACTGCGTCGCGAAATGCGCCAGATGGAAGGGGCATGGCTGGGCAGCGATTTGGTTGACCAGGGCAAAGAGCGCCTCAACCGTCTGGGCTACTTCGAAACCGTAGACACCGAAACGCAACGTGTTCCCGGCAGTCCGGATCAGGTTGACGTCGTCTACAAGGTTAAAGAGCGCAATACCGGTAGCTTCAACTTTGGCGTCGGTTACGGTACTGAGAGTGGTGTTAGCTTCCAGGTCGGCGTACAGCAAGATAACTGGCTGGGAACGGGCTACTCCGTCGGCATCAGCGGTACCAAAAACGATTACCAGACGTACTCCGAGTTCTCGGTCACTAACCCGTACTTTACGGTTGATGGCGTCAGCCTCGGCGGTCGTATCTTCTATAACGACTTTAAAGCTGACAATGCGGACCTCTCTTCGTATACCAACAAGAGCTATGGTCTGGATGGCACCCTTGGGTTCCCGATCAACGAGTACAACACCCTGCGCACAGGTTTAGGTTACGTGCATAACTCCCTGTCCAAAATGGAACCGCAGGTGGCGATGTGGCGTTATCTTGATTCCGTCGGGCAGAACGCCAGCAGGACGGATGACAATAACGGCTACTCGGCGGACGACTTCACCTTTAACTATGGGTGGACCTATAACAACCTCGACCGTGGTTATTTCCCGACGAAAGGGTCGCGTATTAACCTGAACGGTAAAGTGACCATTCCGGGGTCTGATAACGAGTTCTACAAAGTCACTGTCGATACGGCTTCCTACTTCCCTATTGATGACGATCACAATTGGGTCGTTCTGGGTCGTACTCGCTGGGGATATGGTGACGGCCTGGGTGGCAAGGAAATGCCATTCTATGAGAACTTCTATGCCGGTGGTTCGAGCACTGTTCGTGGCTTCCAGTCCAATAACATTGGTCCGAAAGCGGTGTATTACGGTGGCAGTGGCCTGGATAACTGCGATACTACAGATACCAGCAAGCTGTGTAAGTCTAGCGATGCGGTTGGTGGTAACGCAATGGGCGTCGCCAGCGTCGAGCTGATTACGCCTACGCCGTTTATCAGCGATAAGTATGCGAACTCTGTCCGTACTTCCTTCTTCTGGGATGCGGGTACGGTTTGGGATACAAACTGGCAGAATACCGCAGAGATGAAAGCACTGGGCGTTCCGGATTATAGTGATCCGAGCAATATCCGTATGTCTGCAGGTATTGCTTTACAATGGATGTCCCCATTGGGGCCGTTGGTCTTCTCCTACGCCCAGCCGTTTAAAAAGTACGATGGAGACAAAGCGGAACAGTTCCAGTTTAACATTGGTAAAACCTGGTAACGTATCGCTGCAAGGGAATGTATCAGCAGTGTAGTGATGGCCGAGGCCCTGGATAGAAGGCCCGGCCACGCAAAGAGCTGTACCTCCGGGTACAAACGGGATGGTAAGGAGTTAATTGTGAAAAAGTTGTTATTAGCTGCAGGTTTCGGTTTGGCAATGGCAGCGTCCGCTCAGGCAGCAGACAAGATTGCGATTGTTGATATGGGTAACCTGTTACAGCAGGTCGCGCAGACTTCCGGCGTTTCTCAGACCATGAAAAACGAATTCGGCGGTCGCGCAAGCGAACTGCAGAGCATGGAATCCGACCTGCAAGCCAAAAAACAGCGTCTGCAGCGTGATGGTTCTACGATGAAACCAGCCGATCGCGCTAAGCTGGAAAAAGAACTGACTACCGGTGGCCAGGCATTTGCTCAGAAAGCACAGGCTTTCGAACAGGATCAGGCTCGTCGTTCTAACGAAGAACGCGGTAAACTGGTTACCCGTATTCAGACTGCAGTGAAAAAAGTTGCTGCGGACCAGGGTATCGATCTGGTTGTTCCTTCCAACGCCGTTATTTACAACAGCAATGATGTAAAAGACATCACCGCTGATGTACTGAAACAGGTTAAATAAGTAATGCCTTCAATTCGACTGGCTGATTTAGCTCAGCAGTTGGATGCAGAACTACACGGTGATGGCGATATCGTCATCACCGGCGTTGCGTCCATGCAATCTGCTCAAGCAGGTCACATCACTTTCATGGTAAATCCAAAATACCGTGAGCATCTGGCTGCATGCCAGGCGTCCGCCGTTGTTATGACGCAGGACGATCTTCCTTTTGCCAGGAGCGCAGCGCTGGTCGTTAAAAATCCGTACCTGACTTATGCGCGTATGGCCCAAATTCTGGATACCACGCCGCAGCCGGCACAAGACATTGCCCCTGGTGCGGTGATTGATGCAACGGCCAGGCTGGGTAATAACGTCTCGATTGGCCCGAATGCGGTGATCGAATCCGGCGTGACGCTGGGTGATAACGTGGTTATCGGCGCCGGCTGTTTTGTCGGGAAAAATACGAAAATTGGCTCAGGCTCGCGCCTGTGGGCCAATGTCACCATTTACCACGAGATTGAGATCGGCGAAAATTGCCTTGTTCAATCCGGGACGGTGATTGGTTCTGACGGTTTTGGTTACGCCAACGATCGCGGTAATTGGGTTAAAATTCCACAACTTGGCCGCGTGATTATCGGCAACAACGTTGAGATTGGCGCCTGCACCACGATCGATCGCGGCGCGCTGGACGATACCTGCATTGGCAATGGCGTCATCATTGATAATCAGTGCCAGATTGCACATAACGTCGTGATTGGCGACAATACCGCGGTTGCGGGGGGCGTCATTATGGCAGGCAGCCTGAAAATTGGCCGTTACTGCATGATTGGCGGCGCCAGCGTAATCAACGGGCATATGGAAATTTGCGACAAAGTTACCGTAACGGGGATGGGGATGGTCATGCGTCCTATCACTGAGCCTGGCGTTTACTCTTCGGGTATCCCGCTGCAGCCTAACAAAGTGTGGCGTAAAACCGCAGCCCTGGTGATGAACATTGATGATATGAGCAAGCGCCTGAAAGCAGTCGAGCGCAAGGTTAATCAACAAGAATAATCATTCGCCGTTTAACGCGTTTAAATCCCGGCCTGTGGGCATTCTCAAGATTGCCGCGGGCCGTGTTATTATTGCCTTTTAGTATATTTGGACAGGAAGAGTATTTTGACTACTGACACTCATACTCTGCACATTGAAGAGATTCTGGAACTTCTGCCGCACCGCTACCCGTTCTTGCTGGTAGACCGTGTGCTGGATTTTGAAGAAGGTCGTTTTCTGCGCGCAGTAAAAAATGTTTCGGTCAACGAACCGTTTTTCCAGGGGCATTTCCCTGGCAAACCGATTTTCCCGGGCGTGCTGATCCTCGAAGCAATGGCGCAGGCAACCGGTATTCTGGCGTTCAAAAGCGTTGGAAAACTGGAGCCGGGTGAGCTGTACTACTTTGCTGGCATCGACGAAGCGCGCTTTAAGCGCCCGGTTGTGCCTGGCGATCAGATGATCATGGAAGTCACTTTCGAAAAAACCCGCCGCGGCCTGACCCGTTTTAAAGGTGTTGCGCTGGTAGACGGTAAAGTTGTTTGTGAAGCGACTATGATGTGTGCACGTAGCCGGGAGGCCTGATACGTGATTGATAAAACCGCCTTTATTCATCCAACAGCCGTTATTGAAGAAGGCGCCATTATCGGCGCTAACGCTCATATCGGCCCATTCTGTATTGTGGGACCCCACGTTGAAATTGGTGAGGGTACCGTACTGAAGTCTCACGTTGTCGTGAATGGCCATACTAAAATTGGTCGCGACAATGAGATTTATCAGTTCGCCTCCATCGGCGAAGTTAACCAGGATCTGAAATATGCTGGTGAACCGACTCGCGTGGAAATTGGCGATCGCAACCGCATTCGCGAAAGCGTCACCATTCACCGCGGCACAGTACAGGGCGGTGGGTTGACGAAGGTGGGGAGCGATAACCTGCTGATGGTTAATGCGCACGTTGCGCATGACTGCACCGTGGGTAGTCGCTGCATCCTCGCGAATAACGCTACGCTGGCGGGGCACGTCTCCGTTGACGACTTTGCGATTATCGGCGGCATGACCGCAGTGCACCAGTTCTGCATCATCGGTGCGCATGTGATGGTCGGCGGCTGTTCCGGTGTCGCACAGGACGTTCCGCCATATGTGATCGCTCAGGGCAACCATGCCACGCCGTTTGGCGTGAACATTGAAGGCCTGAAACGTCGCGGCTTTAGCAAAGAAGCGTTAGTGGCTATCCGTAACGCGTATAAATTGCTGTACCGCAGCGGTAAAACGCTGGAAGAGGCGAAACCGGAGATTGCTGAGCTTGCGGCGAAGCATCCGGAAGTTGATGCGTTCCTGCAGTTCTTCGAACGTTCAACGCGCGGTCTGATTCGTTAATGGTCGACAATCGTCCTCTTACGATAGCCCTGGTCGCCGGAGAAACCTCCGGCGATATTCTTGGTGCCGGTCTTATTCGCGCACTGAAAGCCCGTGTACCCAATGCCCGCTTTGTCGGCGTAGCGGGGCCGCGTATGCAGGCGGAAGGGTGTGAAGCCTGGTATGAGATGGAAGAGCTGGCGGTCATGGGCATCGTTGAGGTGCTGGGGCGCTTGCGCCGGTTACTGCACATCCGCGCCGATCTGACCCGACGCTTTAGCACACTGAAACCGGATGTGTTTGTCGGTATCGACGCACCGGATTTCAACATTACCCTCGAAGGCAATCTGAAAAAGCAGGGTATCAAAACGATTCATTACGTCAGCCCGTCTGTCTGGGCATGGCGGCAAAAACGCGTTTTCAAAATTGGCAGAGCCACCGACCTGGTGCTCGCGTTTCTGCCTTTCGAAAAAGCGTTTTACGACAAATTCAACGTACCGTGTCGGTTTATCGGTCATACCATGGCGGATGCCATGCCGCTGGATCCGGATAAGAACGCCGCACGGGAGCACTTAGGCATTGCCCATGACGTGCACTGCCTGGCGCTGTTACCTGGTAGCCGTGGTGCAGAAGTTGAGATGCTGAGCGCCGACTTTCTGCGTACAGCGCAGCTGCTCCGTGAGCGTTATCCCGATCTTGAAGTGGTTGTACCGCTGGTTAACGCCAAACGTCGCGAGCAGTTTGAACGCATCAAAGCGGACGTCGCACCGGAGTTACCTGTGCATCTGCTCGACGGTATGGCGCGTGAGGCAATGATCGCCGCCGATGCCGCATTATTAGCCTCCGGCACGGCGGCGCTGGAGTGCATGCTGGCGAAGTGCCCGATGGTCGTTGGCTATCGCATGAAGCCGTTTACGTTCTGGCTGGCGAAACGGCTGGTCAAGACGCCGTATGTCTCGCTGCCCAACCTGCTTGCCGGGCGTGAGCTGGTAAAAGAGCTGTTGCAGGATGAGTGCCAGCCGCAAGCATTGGCTGAGGCGCTGGAACCGTTGCTGGCTAACGGCAAAACCAGTAACGAAATGCATGAAATTTTCCGCGAACTGCACCAGCAGATTCGCTGTAATGCCGATGAGCAGGCGGCTGATGCCGTGCTGGAGCTAGCAAAATGATGGAGTTTGTTTATCCACACACGCATCTGGTTGCCGGTGTGGATGAAGTCGGGCGCGGCCCTTTAGTGGGCGCGGTGGTGACGGCGGCGGTGATCCTCGATCCTGAACGCCCTATTTTCGGCCTTAACGATTCGAAAAAATTATCCGAAAAACGCCGTGTGACGCTCTACCATGAGATAAAAGAAAAGGCGCTGGCCTGGAGTCTGGGTCGCGCGGAGCCGCATGAAATTGACGAGCTCAATATTCTGCATGCCACCATGCTGGCCATGCAGCGTGCCGTTGCCGGGTTGGCGATTAGCCCGGAATTCGTACTGATTGACGGCAATCGTTGCCCGAAATTGCCGATGCCATCGCTGGCGGTGGTAAAAGGAGACAGCCGGGTGGCGGAGATTAGCGCGGCATCAATCCTCGCGAAAGTCACGCGTGATGCCGAAATGGCCGCGCTGGATCTGATATTTCCTCAATATGGTTTTGCGCAGCATAAAGGGTATCCCACCGCTTTCCATCTGGAGAAGCTGGCGGAGCATGGCGCAACCGAGCATCACCGACGCAGCTTTGCGCCGGTTAAACGCGCGTTGGGTCTTGTGTCCTGATTCTGGTGACATTAAAGGAATCTGAAAATGGCTGAACCACGTTTCGTACACCTGCGGGTGCACAGCGACTATTCCATGATCGATGGGCTGGCGAAAACCGGGCCGTTGGTGAAAAAGGCGGCCTCGTTGGGTATGCCTGCGCTGGCGATCACCGATTTTACCAACCTGTGTGGTCTGGTGAAGTTCTACGGAACGGGGCACGGGGCAGGCATAAAGCCCATCGTTGGCGCTGACTTTCATGTGCAGTGCGATCTGCTTGGCGACGAGTTGACGCAACTGACGGTCCTTGCCGCCAATAATGTTGGCTATCAGAATCTGACGCTGCTGATTTCACGCGCCTACCAGCGCGGCTACGGTGCGCAAGGGCCGTGGATCGATCGCGACTGGTTGCTTGAGCTTAATGAAGGTCTGATCCTGCTTTCCGGCGGTCGTATGGGCGACGTCGGGAAATGTATGCTGCGTGGCAACAGCGCGCTGGTTGAGCAGTGCCTGGCTTTCTATATTGAGCATTTCCCCGATCGTTACTACCTGGAATTGATCCGCACCGGGCGCGCAGACGAAGAAACCTGGCTGCATGCCGCGGTGCAACTGGCGGAAGAACAGGGTTTACCGGTTGTTGCCACCAACGATGTGCGTTTTCTTGAGGCGGGCGATTTCGACGCGCATGAAATTCGTGTGGCCATCCATGACGGTTTTACCCTCGACGATCCTAAACGCCCGCGCAACTACTCTGCTCAGCAATATATGCGCAGCGAAGAGGAGATGTGCGAGCTGTTTTCCGATATCCCGGAAGCGCTGGAGAACTCGGTAGAAATCGCCAAACGCTGTAATGTCACCGTGCGTTTGGGCGAGTATTTTCTGCCGCAATTCCCGACCGGTGAAATGACCACCGAAGACTTCCTGGTCACTAAGTCGAAAGAGGGGCTGGAAGAGCGTCTTGAATTCCTCTTCCCGGATGCAGAAGAGCGCCTTAAACGCCGTCCGGAATATGATGAGCGTCTGGACATTGAACTCCAGGTGATCAACCAGATGGGGTTCCCCGGCTACTTCCTGATCGTGATGGAGTTTATCCAGTGGTCGAAAGATAACGGCGTACCGGTAGGACCGGGGCGAGGATCCGGTGCGGGTTCGCTGGTGGCGTATGCGCTAAAAATTACCGACCTCGATCCGCTGGAATTTGACCTGCTGTTCGAACGTTTCCTGAACCCGGAACGTGTTTCGATGCCCGATTTCGACGTTGACTTCTGTATGGAGAAACGCGACCAGGTGATTGAACACGTGGCGGATATGTACGGGCGCGACGCAGTATCGCAGATCATCACCTTTGGTACCATGGCGGCAAAAGCGGTTATCCGCGATGTGGGCCGTGTGCTGGGGCATCCGTACGGCTTTGTCGACAGGATTTCCAAGCTGGTGCCGCCCGATCCGGGCATGACGCTGGCGAAGGCATTTGAGGCAGAACCGCAACTGCCAGAGATCTACGAAGCAGACGAAGAAGTTAAGGCGCTGATTGATATGGCGCGCAAACTGGAAGGGGTGACGCGAAACGCCGGTAAACACGCCGGTGGCGTGGTGATCGCGCCCACCAAAATCACCGATTTTGCGCCGCTATACTGCGACGAAGCCGGTCAGCACCCGGTTACCCAGTTTGATAAAAACGATGTGGAATACGCAGGGCTGGTGAAGTTTGACTTCCTCGGGTTGCGCACGCTGACCATCATCAACTGGGCGCTGGAGATGATCAACGCCCGCCGCGAAAAACAGGGGCAGCCGCCACTGGATATCGCCGCCATCCCGCTGGATGACAAGAAAAGTTTCGACATGCTGCAACGCTCGGAAACCACAGCGGTATTCCAGCTTGAATCCCGCGGCATGAAAGACCTGATTAAGCGTCTGCAGCCGGACTGCTTCGAAGATATGATCGCACTGGTGGCCCTGTTCCGTCCGGGGCCGTTGCAGTCGGGCATGGTAGATAACTTTATCGACCGTAAACACGGGCGTGAGGAGATCTCCTACCCGGATGTGCAGTGGCAGCATGAAAGTCTGAAACCGGTACTGGAGCCGACCTACGGCATTATCCTGTATCAGGAACAGGTTATGCAGATTGCCCAGGTCTTGTCTGGTTATACCCTTGGCGGCGCAGATATGCTGCGTCGTGCGATGGGTAAGAAAAAGCCGGAAGAGATGGCGAAGCAGCGCGGTACGTTCGAAGAAGGGGCGAAGAAAAACGGCGTTGACGGTGAACTGGCGATGAAAATCTTTGACCTGGTGGAGAAATTCGCCGGTTACGGATTTAACAAATCGCACTCTGCCGCCTATGCTTTGGTGTCATACCAGACGCTGTGGTTAAAAGCCCATTACCCGGCTGAGTTTATGGCGGCGGTAATGACGGCGGATATGGATAATACCGAGAAAGTGGTCGGTCTGGTGGATGAGTGCTGGCGCATGGGGCTGAAAATCCTGCCGCCAGATATCAACTCCGGCTTGTACCATTTCCACGTCAACGATGACGGCGAAATTGTTTACGGCATCGGTGCCATTAAAGGTGTGGGTGAAGGCCCAATCGAAGCGATCATTGACGCGCGTAATAACGGCGGCTATTTCCGTGAGTTGTTTGATCTGTGTGCCCGTACGGACACTAAAAAGCTTAATCGCCGGGTGCTGGAAAAACTGATTATGTCCGGTGCGTTTGATCGCCTTGGCCCGCATCGCGCAGCGCTGATGAACTCGCTGGGTGATGCGTTGAAGGCGGCCGATCAGCATGCCAAAGCGGAAGCGATCGGTCAGGCGGATATGTTCGGTGTGCTGGCGGAAGAGCCGGAACAAATTGAGCAGTCGTACGCCAGTTGCCAGCCATGGCCGGAACAAGTCCAACTGGATGGCGAGCGGGAAACGTTAGGTTTGTACCTGACCGGGCACCCGATCAACCAGTATTTGAAAGAAATTGAGCGCTATGTCGGAGGCTATCGGCTGAAAGACATGCATCCGACCGAACGTGGCAAAGTGACCACGGCGGCGGGGCTCGTCATTGCTGCGCGGGTTATGGTCACCAAGCGCGGCAATCGTATCGGCATCTGTACGCTGGATGACCGTTCCGGGCGTCTGGAGGTGATGTTGTTCACCGACGCACTGGATAAATACCAGCAATTGCTGGAAAAAGACCGCATACTTATCGTCAGCGGACAGGTCAGCTTTGATGACTTCAGCGGCGGGCTTAAAATGACCGCCCGCGAAGTGATGGACATTGACGAAGCCCGGGAAAAATATGCCCGTGGGCTTGCTATCTCGCTGACGGACAGGCAAATTGATGACCAGCTTTTAAACCGACTCCGTCAGTCTCTGGAACCGCACCGTTCGGGAACCATTCCAGTACATCTCTACTATCAGAGGACGGATGCGCGTGCGCGATTACGCTTCGGCGCAACGTGGCGCGTCTCTCCGAGCGATCGTTTACTTAACGATTTGCGTGGCCTCATAGGTTCGGAGCAGGTGGAACTGGAGTTTGACTAATACAGGAATACTATGAGTCTGAATTTCCTTGATTTCGAACAGCCGATTGCTGAGCTGGAAGCGAAAATCGATTCTCTGACCGCTGTTGGCCGTCAGGATGAAAAACTGGATATTAACATCGACGAAGAAGTGCATCGTCTGCGCGAAAAAAGCGTAGAGTTGACGCGCAAAATTTTCGCCGATCTTGGTGCATGGCAGGTTGCCCAGTTGGCTCGCCATCCGCTGCGTCCATACACCCTGGATTATGTCCGTCTGGCTTTCGATGAGTTCGACGAACTGGCAGGCGATCGTGCCTATGCGGATGATAAAGCCATTGTTGGCGGTATCGCGCGTCTGGATGGTCGCCCGGTCATGATTATCGGCCACCAGAAAGGTCGCGAAACCAAAGAAAAAATTCGCCGCAACTTCGGTATGCCGGCGCCGGAAGGTTATCGTAAAGCGTTGCGCCTGATGGAAATGGCAGAACGCTTTAACATGCCGATCATCACCTTTATCGACACCCCGGGCGCATACCCTGGCGTCGGTGCTGAAGAGCGTGGTCAGTCCGAAGCGATTGCCCGCAACCTGCGTGAGATGTCTCGCCTGAACGTGCCGGTTATCTGCACCGTGATTGGTGAAGGCGGTTCCGGCGGCGCGCTGGCGATTGGCGTCGGCGATAAAGTGAATATGCTGCAGTACAGCACCTATTCCGTTATCTCGCCGGAAGGATGTGCGTCTATCCTGTGGAAAAGCGCAGACAAAGCCCCGCTGGCCGCAGATGCAATGGGCATTATCGCCACGCGTCTGAAAGAGCTGAAGCTGATCGACTCCATTATTCCGGAACCGCTGGGCGGCGCGCACCGCAACCCGGAAACAATGGCAGCGTCGCTGAAAGCGCAACTACTGGCGGACCTGGCCGATCTGGATGTGCTGAGCAAAGACGATCTGCGTAACCGCCGTTACCAGCGTCTGATGAGCTACGGCTACGCCTGATATTGCTGCAAGCCGGGTACGCAAAGCGCCATCCGGCAGAAACAACGAGCTGCACCTTGTGTGCGGCTTTTTTTATATTTGCGGTTTACCTCAGCTATGATTAGCGAATGTTTTTAAGGAGGTAGCCGTGAATATTATTGCCATCATGGGACCGCATGGCGCGTTCTACAAAGATGAACCCATCAAGGAGCTGGAGCAGGCGTTACAGGCGCAAGGGTTTCAGATTATCAGGCCGCAAAATAGCAACGACTTACTGAAGTTTATCGAGCACAATCCGCGCATCTGCGGGGTGATCTTTGACTGGGATGAGTATTCCCTCGATTTGTGCAGTGAAATCAATCAGCTTAATGAGTTCTTGCCGCTCTACGCTTTTATTAATACGCACTCGACCATGGATGTCAGCGCTCAGGATATGCGTATGGCGTTGTGGTTTTTTGAGTACGCGCTAAGCGTTGCTGACGATATTGCGACGCGCATCGGCCAGTACACGCAAGAGTACCTGGAAAACATTACGCCGCCGTTTACCCGCGCGCTGTTCACCTATGTTAAAGAGGGAAAATACACCTTCTGTACGCCGGGGCATATGGCGGGTACTGCGTACCAGAAAAGCCCGGTGGGATGCCTGTTTTACGACTTCTTTGGTGGCAACACGCTAAAGGCGGACGTGTCGATCTCGGTGACGGAGCTGGGATCGTTGTTGGATCACACCGGGCCGCATCTCGAAGCGGAAGAGTATATTGCCCGCACTTTCGGTGCAGAGCAGAGCTACATGGTGACCAACGGTACCTCGACGTCGAACAAAATTGTGGGGATGTATGCTGCACCTGCCGGTAGCACCTTGCTTATCGATCGTAACTGCCATAAATCGCTGGCCCATTTACTGATGATGAGCGACGTTGTGCCGATCTGGCTAAAACCGGGTCGCAACGCACTGGGGATCCTCGGTGGGATCCCGCGCCGTGAGTTCACCCATGCCAGTATTGAGCTAAAGGTGGCGAATACCCGCGGCGCCCACTGGCCGGTGCATGCGGTGATCACCAACTCCACGTATGACGGGTTGCTGTATAACACCAACTGGATCAAACAGACGCTGGATGTCCCGTCGATCCACTTCGATTCCGCCTGGGTACCGTATACCAATTTTCACCCAATCTACGCCGGTAAAAGCGGCATGAGTGGTGAACGGATGCCGGGCAAAGTCTTCTTTGAAACCCAGTCGACGCACAAAATGCTGGCGGCTTTTTCGCAGGCGTCGCTGATCCACATTAAAGGCGACTATGACGAAGAGACGTTCAACGAAGCTTTTATGATGCATACCACGACCTCACCGAGCTATCCGCTGGTGGCCTCGATTGAGACGGCCGCTGCGATGCTGCGCGGTAACCCTGGCAAGCGGCTGATTAACCGTTCGGTGGAGCGTGCGCTGCATTTCCGCAAAGAAGTACAGCGCCTGAAAGAGGAAGCGGATGGCTGGTTCTTCGATATCTGGCAACCTGAAGAGATTGATGAAGCCGACTGCTGGCCGGTTGCGCCGGGCGAGAGCTGGCACGGTTTTCGGGACGCGGACGCCGACCATATGTTCCTCGATCCGGTGAAGGTCACTATCTTAACGCCGGGAATGGATGAGCTGGGAAACATGGGTGACGAGGGGATCCCGGCGGCGCTGGTGGCAAAGTTTCTTGATGAGCGCGGTGTGGTGGTCGAAAAAACAGGTCCGTATAACCTGCTGTTTCTGTTCAGTATTGGTATTGATAAAACCCGTGCTATGGGGTTGTTACGCGGCTTGATGGAGTTTAAGCGCGCCTACGATCTGAACCTGCGAGTGAAAAATATGCTGCCGGATCTCTATGCTGAAGATCCGGATTTCTACCGTACGATGCGGATTCAGGATCTGGCGCAGGGGATCCATCGGCTTATTCGTCAGCACGATCTCCCTCGATTGATGCTGCAGGCATTCGATGTTCTGCCAGAAATGAAAATGACGCCACATGAGGCCTGGCAGCGGCAGATCCAGAGCGAAGTGGAAACCATCGAGCTGGAAAAATTGAGTGGTCGCATCTCCGCCAATATGATCCTGCCCTATCCACCAGGTGTCCCGCTGGTGATGCCCGGCGAGATGATCACCGAAGCAAGCCGGCCGGTGCTCGATTTTTTACTGATGCTGTGTGCTATTGGCCGCCACTATCCCGGCTTTGAAACCGACATTCATGGTGCGAAGCGTGATGAGGAGGGCGTCTACCGGGTACGAGTCCTAAAAGTCCACTGATCTGTTGCGGTCAAATGCAGGCGGAGTTAACGTGCTGGGAGGAATAAAAAGGAGCGATCATGCTGGGTTTAAAACAGGTTCATCACATTGCTATCATTGCCACGGACTATGCCAAAAGCAAAGCCTTCTACTGCGATATTCTCGGTTTTACGCTGCAAAGCGAAGTCTACCGGGAAGCCCGCGATTCCTGGAAAGGCGACCTGGCGCTGAACGGGCACTATGTGATTGAGCTGTTTTCGTTTCCCTTTCCACCCCATCGCCCCAGCCGCCCTGAAGCCTGCGGCCTGCGCCATCTGGCGTTTAGCGTCGAGGATATTGATCAGGCAGTGGCGCATCTTCAGGCGCATGGCGTAGCGTGTGAAGCGATCCGTATTGACCCTTACACCGATAAACGGTTTACCTTCTTTAACGATCCTGATGGCCTGCCGCTGGAGCTTTACCAGCAGTAATGCTTGCCACACAAGGCATTGCCCGGTAACGTGCCGGGCAATGTTTCCGTTTTGATAACTGCAATGACCACACCCCTTTTCGATTCGCTGCCAACCACATCGCGCCAGTTTCTGGTGGCGTTTAGCGGTGGGCTGGATTCGACCGTATTGCTGCACACGCTGTGGTGCTTGCGTGAGCAACAGCCGGATATCTGCCTGCGCGCTGTCCATGTGCATCACGGTTTGAGTCCCTATGCCGACAACTGGGCGCAGCACTGTGAGCAGGTGTGCGCACGCTGGCAGATCCCGTTAACGGTCGTGCGCGTGACGCTGGTGGATAATGGCGAAGGTATTGAGGCGCAGGCGCGTAATGCGCGTTATCAGGCATTTAGCCAGACGTTGCAGGCCGGAGAAGTCCTGCTAACTGCCCAGCATTTAGATGATCAGTGTGAAACATTTTTACTGGCGCTAAAACGCGGTAGTGGGCCCGCCGGGCTTGCCGCGATGCCGGAAAGTCTGCCGTTTGCCGGAACACAGCTTATTCGCCCGCTCCTTCATCACACGCGACATGCGCTGCATCAGTGGGCGCTGACGCATGATTTATGCTGGATCGAAGATGAAAGTAATGCCGATGCCAGCTTCGATCGCAATTTTTTACGCTTACAGATCCTGCCCTTACTGACCGCTCGTTGGCCACATTTCGCATCGGCCACGGCGCGTAGCGCTGCGCTGTGCGGAGAACAGGAGCAACTGCTGGACGAACTGCTGGCCAGTGAACTGGCGGCGGCGACCACTGCCGATGGCGCACTGAATATTGCCTCACTGCTCGATATCAGTGAGGTACGGCGCAATGCGTTGCTGCGTCGCTGGTTGGCACAGCAGGGGGCTGCGATGCCCTCACGGGCGATGCTTAACCGTTTATGGCAGGAAGTGGCGCTGGCTCGCGATGATGCCGAGCCTGTGCTGCGGCTGGGAGAATATGACGTTCGCCGTTATCAGGGCAGATTATGGTGGAACAAACGGCGTATGAGCCAGCGGGGGACGCAGCTTGCGTGGGCATATGTTTCTGAACCGCTGATCTTACCGGCGGAACTGGGGATGCTGTCATTGCTGGCTGGTGGTGAATTACGCGCACCGCAGGCGCATGAAGCGGTGTCGGTACGTTTCCAGGCTCCGGGGTTACTGCATATTGTCGGGCGTAACGGTGGGCGCAAACTGAAGAAGATTTGGCAGGAGCTTGGCGTTGCCCCCTGGCGTCGCGATACCACGCCACTGCTGTTCTATGGCGAAACATTAATAGCGGCGGCCGGGGTGTTTGTGACACAAGAGGGCACTAAAGAAGCGGGTCAGAACGGCGTGCGACTGGTGTGGAAGCAAGAATAACGGGCAACATGCGCTGCCCGCAAAACAATCAGGACTCGCTCACCACAACGGTGCCGATTTCGGGATGGCTGAAGCTGGCAATTTTGTCGAGACGCAGTTCACGCGCGGTGCCCGCCACGTCGACCACCAGATACTCCACATTTTTACGTGAGACTAAATCGTTGGCTTTGGCACTGAGTTTCTCGCCGTCTTTCAGTTCCAGCGCCAGTAAAAGATGATGCTGGCAGGCGAGCTCAAGGTTGTCATAGTCATCACAGTTGATGGGTTGATAGGCATCATTCATTGACATAATCGCTCACCAGTAAGTTCGCGGCAGCGTACGCCGCCTTTTCCCTGACCGACTCTGAAAGGGTGTCATCCGACGCCATTTCATTTAACACTTTCAATACGCACCCCAGCGCGTCCGGGATATACCCGAGATCTCCGCTGGCAATTTCTGCATAGCGTTTACGCACTAACTCACAATAATTGTTCACATCACCTCCTGTCAGCAACCTGACTTTACTGTGAGATAACACTAAGCCTACGAACATACACTCTGTTTAGCAAGGTGACTATACCACAGCTTGTTAATCATTATCAGAGTGATGAATACCTGCACGCGTAAGAGATAACAGCGCTTTATGCCGGGATTCGTTACAATAGCGGCCATTTTATGAAGGAGTGGTGTTATGGCGCTAAAAGCGACAATTTATAAAGCAATGGTCAACGTTGCCGATCTCGATCGTAATCAGTTTTTAGATGCCTCATTGACGCTGGCACGCCATCCTTCCGAGACACAAGAGCGCATGATGCTGCGCCTGCTGGCCTGGATAAAATATGCCGATGAACGTCTGCAATTTACTCGCGGGTTAAGCGCAGACGATGAGCCGGAAGCCTGGTTGCGCAATGATTATCTGGGCATTGATCTGTGGATCGAGTTGGGGCTGCCGGACGAAAAGCGGCTGAAGAAAGCCTGTACCCAGGCAAAAGAGGTGGCGTTATTTACCTATAATTCACGCGCGGCGCAAATTTGGTGGCAGCAAAATCAGACGCGCTGCGCGGCGTTCAGCAATCTGAGCATCTGGTATCTGGATGATGCGCAACTGGCCGGGCTGAGTGGCTTTGCCGACGATCGCACCATGAATTTACAGGCAACATTGCAGGATGGCGCGATCTGGCTTTCGGACGACAGTCAGAATCTTGAGATCCACCTTGAATCCTGGCAACAGCCGTAATGATTGAAATTTCCCGCGCAGTTGCCATTGCCGACGACGAACTGGAGATCACCGCAGTTCGCTCGCAGGGGGCGGGTGGCCAGCATGTGAATAAGAGTTCAACGGCCATTCACCTGCGTTTTGACATTCGGGCGTCCAGCCTGCCAGAGTATTACAAAGCACGTTTACTTGACGCTTCGCACCATCTGATTAGCAGCGAAGGCTGGATAGTGATAAAAGCGCAGGAGTACCGCAGCCAGGAGATGAATCGCGAAGCGGCGATCGCCCGCCTGGTGGCGTTGATAAAAGAATTGACGGTGGTGCAGAAGAGCCGCCGGGCAACGCGCCCGACGCGCGCCTCGAAAGAGCGTCGGCTAACGACGAAAGCGCAAAAGTCTTCTGTGAAAGCGCTACGTGGAAAGGTTCGTCGTCATGATGGCTGACGGACTTCAACAGAACGATTCATAAGGAATAACGAGTGAATAAGGCGATTTTGTCGGCGGTGGTGGGTGGATTGCTTTTCGCCCTCATCGGATGCAATAACCGCGGCGATGTTGAAATGGTGCAGCCCACGCAGGTTGAAGAACTGAAACCGATGCAGCAGAGCTGGCGCGGCGTGTTGCCCTGCGCGGATTGCGAAGGGATTGAAACCTCCCTGTTTCTGGCCAAAGACGGTAGCTGGGTAATGAACCAGCGCTATCAGGGCGGAAAAGCGCCATCCGTTTTTGGTTCGTACGGCAAGTGGGCGCGCACGGCGGATAAGCTTATCCTGACCGATACGCACGGTGAGAAAATCTATTTCCGTGCTAAAGGCGAAGCGCTGGAGATGCTGGACAGGGAAGGCAACCCTATAACCTCAGAGCTTAACTACACACTCCAACCGGTGAAAGCCGCACTGCCTGCCACGCCAATGGCGATGCGTGGTATGTATATGTACATGGCCGATGCCGCCGTCTTTACCGACTGCGCCACGGGCATGAAAGTCGCGGTTGCCAGCAATGCGCAGCTTGAACGCGACTATGCGGCGGCGCGCGGCACAGAGACCAAACCTATTTTGCTGGTGGTTGACGGGCATTTTGCCGTGGAGCCGAATCCGGATACCGGCGCACCGCAGAAGATGCTGGTGACGAACAACAAGGGCAAGTTTGACGCCAAAAAGAACTGTGACGACTAATCCGGCGTTGTGTTAGCCGCAAACAAAAGCCCCGTACGGGGCTTTTGTTTGTGTGGCGCTTAGCCTTTGATGGCGTTAACCAGGTAATCCAGGATATCACCGGTTTTGATCAGTTGCTTCTCGCCGTTGCGACGATATTTGTATTCAATATCGTCGTTGTCGAGGTTGCGGTCGCCAATCACGATGGTGTGCGGAATACCAATCAGTTCCATATCGGCAAACATAACGCCCGGACGCTCTTTACGGTCATCCATCAGCACTTCAATACCCTGCGCGCGCAGCTCTGCGTACAGTTTTTCCGCCAGTTCCTGCACACGGTAGGATTTGTGCATATTCATCGGCAGAATAGCGACCTGGAACGGTGCAATCGCATCCGGCCAGACAATGCCGCGCTCGTCATGGTTCTGCTCAATCGCGGCGGCAACCACGCGGGTAACACCGATACCATAGCAACCCATGGTCAGGATCTGGTTACGACCATCTTCACCTTGCACTGCAGCGTTCAGCGCCTGGGAGTATTTGGTGCCCAGTTGGAAGATATGGCCGACTTCGATACCGCGTTTGATCAGCAGCGTCCCTTTGCCATCCGGGCTTGGATCGCCGGCAACCACATTGCGGATATCCGCAACAACCGGGGTGGCCACATCGCGATCCCAGTTAATGCCGAAGTAGTGTTTACCGTCGATATTCGCGCCAGCGGAGAAATCGCTCATCGCCGCAACGGTACGGTCAATGATCACCGGAATCGGCATATTGACCGGGCCGAGGGAGCCCGGGCCTGCATTCACAACCGCGCGGATTTCCGCTTCGGTAGCGAAGGTCAACGGCGCAGCAACCTGCGGTAACTTCTCGGCTTTGACTTCGTTCAGTTCGTGATCGCCGCGTACCAACAGCGCAACCAGCGCAGAACCGCTCTCTTCTGTGGCCTTCACCAGCAGCGTTTTAACGGTTTTCTCAATCGGCAGATTGAACTGTTCAACCAACTCGGCGATGGTTTTTGCATTCGGCGTATCAACCAGCGTCATTTCCTGCGTCGCGGCAGCACGCGGCTCTTTCGGTGCCAGCGCTTCGGCAAACTCAATGTTAGCGGCAAAATCAGACGAGTCAGAGAAGATCACATCGTCTTCACCACTCTGCGCCAGCACCTGGAATTCGTGCGATGCACTACCACCAATTGAACCGGTGTCCGCTTGTACTGCGCGGAAATCCAGGTCCATACGGCTGAAGATTTTGCTGTAAGCGGCGTACATGGCATCGTACGTTTCCTGCAGGGATTCCTGAGAAGTATGGAAAGAGTAAGCATCTTTCATCAGGAATTCGCGGGAGCGCATCACGCCAAAGCGCGGGCGCACTTCGTCACGGAACTTGGTCTGGATCTGGAAGAAGTTCAGCGGGAGCTGTTTGTAAGAGTTCAGCTCATTGCGGATCAGGTCTGTGATCACTTCTTCGTGGGTCGGGCCGAGTACAAACGGACGTTCGCCGCGATCGACAAAACGCAGCAATTCCGGGCCATATTGCTCCCAGCGACCGCTTTCCTGCCACAGATCCGCTGGCTGCACGACTGGCATCGACACCTCAATCGCACCGGCGTTATTCATCTCTTCACGCACGATGTTTTCGACTTTTTTCAGAACACGCACACCGGTCGGCAGCCAGGTATACAACCCGGAGGCCAGTTTGCGGATCATCCCGGCGCGCAGCATCAGCTGGTGGCTGATGACTTCGGCGTCGGCAGGCGTCTCCTTCAGGGTGGAGAGCAGATATTGGCTAGTACGCATGTTGTTACGGTTCCATTTGGACAATTGGAGCAGGCCCGGGGCGGGCCTGACACAAAAAAAGTGGTTTAGTTTATCAGCCTGGCAGAGATGCCAAAAGAGAGGGGAATAAAATTAGCGTGCTTCGAGCGCAAACACTTCGAATCCCGCATCGGTCACGCGCCAGCGCACGTTAAAATCCAGCAGCCAGACGGCATAGGTTTTTCCCTGTTCTTCATCTTTACGGTAGGCCGGTCGCGGATCCTGCGCCAGAACGTCAACCAGAAAGGCTTTTAACTGCGGGTAACGCGTTGCCAGCGCAGCCAGTTGCAACTCGATTTCCGGCGTAAAAAAGACCGGAATGTCTGCGGTGGGAGCCTGTTGCGCGTAGCTGGCTTGCGCATCGGGCAGCGCTTCGGCAAAAGGCAGGTACGGTTTGATATCCACGACCGGCGTGCCATCGACCAGATCCAGACTGCCCAGTTGCAAGATAACCTGATCTTTCTGGCAACGAATACCGTTGAGTTCAACCAGTGACATGCCAATCGGGTTAGGGCGGAACGTGGATCGGGTGGCAAACACGCCCATCCGGGCATTGCCGCCGAGGCGCGGAGGACGCACGGTCGGGCGCCAGCCGCCTTCCATCGTTTGATGGAAAACGAAAAGGACCCACAGATGGCTGAATGCTTCCAGGCCGCGTACGGCTTCGGCCTGATTATAGGGAGGAAGTAAGTGAAGTTCGCCGCCGCCATGTTTCACCAGACCTGGCTGGCGTGGCACGGCAAACTTCTCTTTGTACGGCGAACGAATAACGCCTATCTGTTCGAAAGCAAAGGTGCTCATTTCGCCGAGATGTTGAGGGCGGAACCAACGCAAATGGCCTGACGGTAGCAACCCGGCGTGCCGCTGGTAACTTCACAGCTATGCAACAGAACGGCGTTGGCTTTCATCTTTGACGCATTGATTTGCATGCGTTTGCGCGCAGTCGGGATGTTCGGCGGAGAGTCCTGGTTGCTTGCCTGGCAGGAGTCACCGGAGACTTCACCCAGATCGCGGAACGGCTTACCGACTAACTCTTCTGCGTTGGTGATAATCCGTACTGGCGCGGGACGTACGACTTTCGGTTTTTCCGGCTCGGCTTTCGGTGCGGCTGCGGTGCTTTTTACAGGTTCGGCGGGAGATCTGCTTAGCAAGGAACAGCCGCTTAGCATGAGTGCTAATAAACAGATCGGTAAAGCACGCATAATATATCCTCAATGAAATGTTCTAAACGCGGCTTATTGAATCAGGCGCGTGCACAAATGACAAGACGGGCTTTCGCCCGCCTTGAATGATATTACAGACTGAGGAGATTACCAGCCTTTCACTGCGCCGCCGTTGAAGACTTTGTTTGCCGCTTCGTTAACTTCGTCAGACTGGTATGCCTGGACGAATTTCTTCACGTTTTCTGCGTCTTTGTTATCTTCGCGAGCGACGATCAGGTTCACGTACGGGGAGTCTTTGTCTTCAACAAAGATGCCGTCTTTGGCCGGGGTCAGGCCGATCTGGCTGGCGTAGGTGGTGTTAATCACTGCCAGTGCGATTTGCGCATCATCCAGTGAACGTGGCAGCTGTGGTGCTTCCAGTTCAACAATCTTCAGGTTTTTCGGGTTTTCGGTGATGTCCAGCACGGTTGGCAGCAGACCAATACCGTCTTTCAGTTTGAGCAGACCCTGTTTCTGCAGCAGCAGCAGAGAACGGCCCAGGTTAGTCGGATCGTTCGGCACTGCTACCTGAGAACCGTCCTGCAGTTCAGACAGCGCTTTGATTTTTTTTGAGTAGCCTGCAATCGGGTAAACGAAGGTGTTGCCGACCGGAACCAGTTTGAAACCGCGATCTTTGATCTGCTGATCCAGGTACGGTTTGTGCTGGAATGCGTTGGCATCAATGTCACCTTTGCTGAGCGCTTCGTTCGGCAGAACGTAGTCATTAAAGGTCACCAGTTCAACATCGAGACCGTATTTCTCTTTGGCAACTTTCTGCGCCACTTCTGCAACCTGCTGCTCAGCGCCCACAATCACACCGACTTTGATGTGATTCGGATCCTTTTCATCCTGGCCGCAGCCGACCAGCGCCAGAGATCCAAGCAGTGCGCCGACTGCCGCAAAGGTCTTGAATTTAAAAGCCATGTTATTTTCCTTACTGTCAGAGTCGTTATGTTGTGTGTAACGTTATTTGTGCGTTACAGCCCGGACGATGCGATCGCCAGCGAACTGAATGAGGTAAACCAAAACCACGAGCAATATCAGTACGGTATTCATCACTAATGGATTGTAGGTCACATAGCCATATTGGATACCCAATTGACCCAGGCCGCCTGCGCCCACGGCACCGCCCATTGCGGAGTAACCTACCAGCGTGATAAGCGTAATGGTCGCGGCGTTGATCAGGCCTGGCAGCGCTTCAGGCAGCAGTACCTTACGAATAATCTGCATAGGCGTAGCGCCCATCGCACGGGAAGCCTCAATTAAACCTGCCGGCAGCTCAAGCAGGGTGTTTTCCACCATACGGGCAATAAACGGCGCGGCGCCTACTGTTAGCGGAACAATGACCGCATACAAACCAATAGAGGTGCCGACAATAATGCGGGTAAAGGGGATCATCCATACCAGTAAAATGATAAACGGAATGGAGCGAAACACGTTAACCAGCGCTGAAATCACCCGATAGAGCCCCGGGTTTTGCATAATCTGACCCGGACGGGTGATGTACAGCAGCACACCAAACGGCAGACCGACGACAAACCCCAAAAAGCCTGAAGCAAAGGTCATAAACAACGTTTCCCAGATGCTGCGGGCAAAGAGCCACATCATTGCCTCAGACATAACCGAGTACCTCTACTTTTACATGGTGTTCCTGCAACCAGGCGATGGCTGCTTGCGTATCTTGTTGAGCGCCGTGCATCTCTGTCAGCATAATGCCGAACTTCACGCCGCCTGCGTAATCCATCTGCGCGCTGATGATATTGTTGTTCACATTGAAGCGGCGCGCAGTTTCCGACAGCAGCGGCGCATCCACCGATTGACCGGTAAACTCCATACGCAGCATTGGCACGCTATCTTTATGCGGTTCGGCCTGTAAGCGCTGCAGGTAATCTTCCGGGATATCCAGATGCAATGTGGACTGAATAAACTGTTGCGCCAGCGGTGTTTTCGGATGGGAAAACACTTCGCTTACCGTATCTTGCTCAATCAACTCGCCATTGCTGATCACCGCGACGCAGTCACAGATGCGTTTCACCACGTCCATTTCATGCGTGATAAGCAGGATAGTCAGACCCAGACGGCGGTTAATGTCTTTCAGTAACTCAAGAATAGAGCGGGTGGTTGCCGGATCCAGCGCGCTGGTGGCTTCGTCGCACAGCAGAACCTTAGGGTTGCTGGCCAGCGCACGTGCGATGGCGACGCGTTGTTTTTGCCCACCGGACAGGTTTGCCGGATAGCTATCATGCTTATCACCTAAACCAACCAGCTCAAGCAGCTCTTTCACCCGGCGATTGATCTCTTCACGCGGGGTATTATCCAGCTCCAGCGGTAAGGCCACATTGCCGAACACGGTGCGGGAGGCGAGCAGGTTAAAGTGCTGGAAGATCATGCCAATCTGGCGACGGGCTTTGGTTAATTCCGCTTCGGAAAGTTGCGTCAGTTCCTGACCGTCAACCAGCACGTTGCCCTGCGTTGGGCGCTCAAGCAGATTGACGCAGCGGATCAGCGTACTTTTACCGGCGCCTGACGCGCCAATAACGCCATAAATTTGACCAGCAGGAACATGCAGGCTGACGTCTTTCAGCGCCTGAATTGTGCGGTTCCCCTGCTGGAACACTTTGGTGATATTCGAAAGTTTAATCATCAGATTATTTTTATCGTATAGGAGTGAGCCGTGGCATTTTCTTCTGCCGGTTACGGGGGATGCCCGTAAACACAGCGGATGGTAAGGCATCCAGACGTCTAAATCAATGTCGCTCTGCGCGATGAGCACTTTCCTGCGTAGCGAAACATGAGATACTAGGCGCATAGGCCTTTTTCAGGAGTAAACCCGTGGCAAAGTCAGTACCCGCTATTTTTCTCGATCGTGACGGCACGATTAATGTCGATCACGGCTATGTCCATGAGATCGATAACTTTGAATTTATTGATGGTGTCATTGATGCCATGCGCGAATTAAAAGAAATGGGCTTTGCCCTGGTGTTGGTGACGAACCAGTCTGGCATTGCGCGCGGTAAATTCACCGAAGCACAATTCGAAACACTGACCGAATGGATGGACTGGTCGTTGGCCGACCGGGGCGTTGATTTGGATGGTATCTATTATTGTCCGCATCATCCTCAGGGTAGTGTAGAAGAGTTCCGTCAGGTGTGTGATTGCCGTAAGCCGCATCCGGGGATGTTTATCTCGGCGCGCGATTTCCTGCACATTGATATGGCCGCGTCTTATATGGTGGGTGACAAAATTGAAGATATGCAGGCGGCGACTGTGGCTCAGGTCGGGACGAAAGTTCTGGTGCGGACCGGCAAGCCTGTGACGCCGGAAGCGGAAAACAGTGCGGATTGGGTGATTAATAGCCTGGCGGAGCTGCCCGCAACCATTAAAAAGCATCAAAAGTAGTCGTTATGATGAAAAGATGAGCGGTTGAAATAAAAATGCATTTTTCCGCTTGTCATTCCTTTCTGGCTCCCTATAATGCGCCTCCATCGACACGGCGCTAAGCGAACAACAGCTCGCAGCGACGGTGAGTCGA